>CAYZXY010000005.1:0-78223 GCA_964482555.1 uncultured Pirellulales bacterium | reverse complement strand
CATTCAACCACGCTTAAACCATTGCCATAAATTGTATCCGCCAAAAACAAGTTAGCTATAAAAGCATGGGAGCCCAAAACCCCATGCTTTTTTTGCATGAAAAAATCCTGTCCGAAATATACTATAAATATATTGTAAAAAATTATTGTAATACTATATATAAATAGTAAAATATCCGATATATACAACACATATATAGTATTTAATGTTTTGAGTTACAGGTGATCTTATGAACGGCAAACAAATAAGACTGGCCAGAGAACAACTGGATGAAGCCTTGAATCACTTCAAACCGCTCAAGGCCGTTGCCGTTCCCCAAAAAGGATGGATACGGGCCATCAGAGGCACACTTGGTATGACCGGCAAACAACTCGCAAATCGCTTAGGTGTCAATCAGCAGCGTATCGCCCGCATCGAGCAAGATGAAGTACCGGGTAAAGTCACCCTCAACACCATGCAAAAGACAGCCGAAGCGCTGGACTGTGTTTTTGTTTATGCTATTGTTCCCAGAGACAATCTGGAGTCTATCGTTAGAAAACAAGCTGAACGGGTAGCAAGAAAACGCATGGAACGCAGCAATCAGATGATGCGTCTGGAAAAACAGGAATTGAGCGAAACCGGGAAAGCCAGAGCTCTGAACGCTCCCATCGATGAAATCGTTGAAACCATGCCGAAATCATTATGGGAAACCAAATAATGAAATTCGATCACCCACAAGGAGCCACGCCTCTTGATCCCAATGAGCTCGAGGGATTATTTTTGACTCACATCACAACCCGTTCCCAACTCGACCGGTGGGAACAGGATAATATTAATGAAGCCCTGGAATAGCTTGAAAGCCGAAAGCCGGACAATATTCTTAACGAGCGTTTCATAAAATAACGGCACAAACGCATGTTCAGGAATGTCTGGAAATGGGCCGCTTCTGGGTTTTGTTCGTTTATAGCAGATGATAAAACCAACAACGAGCCAGTTAATACAAAAAGCATGAGAGCCACCGCGGCCCCCATGCTTTCCAGGTTTAAGGAGAGTAGAAGAAATACTACTGTTTGTCTTGTGTTTCTGCTTCTTTTGACGATAGGTTCAAGGCCAGGTTCCAGAAAAAATTGTTTATATTGAAATTGAAACGGCGTACGGTGTCTGCTGAATAGAGATTGAATTAGAGGACGGTATCAGTTATGATAGACGGCATGAAACAACAAACCGCAGGTAAATATTGCGTAATACTTTTACTGACAATAAGTTACTTATTTATCGCCGCTCCCGTTACGGCTCAGAATGTCGCGGCCGCAGTAGAATCCCAGGTCATTCACAAAGGCTATACCCTGCCGATCAATGATGACGCAATCACGTCGGCCCAGATTATCGCTCAGCTCCGCGAGTCCGTGGGAGATAAGGCCCGCAATCTGAGCCGGAATGAATTTGTTCAGGAATACGCCAGCCTGGTGCAGCAACTCGCGCTCAAGCAGGTCTATGAAGTATTGCAATATCAATACGCTAAAAAAGAACTCAAGAAGCGGGAAATCCCCGAAGAGGCGATCGAACGGGCCCTGAACATAAAGAAAAAGGAGCTCATCGCCGAATATGAGGGCAGCGAAGCCAGACTGAGGGCGAAACTCGCTGAAGAAGGCTACAGCCTTGAAGAGCGCCTGGAACGGACCAAACGCCAGATTTACGTTGAGGCGTTTCAGCAGTTTCATTTTATGCCGACCCAGACGATCACCCGCAGCGACATGCTGCAATATTACCGCAATCACAAAAAAGACGAGTTTTATGAGCCGCCGCAGATCCGGTTTCAGTTGATCGATATTTTCAAGGATGAAAACGGAGGACCGACCCAGGCCCGCCGGATTGCGGAAAAGGCTCTGCAAGAAATCAAGGCCGGTAAAGATTTCGCCGATGCCGCGATGGAATATTCTGACGGATTCCGCAAAAAAGACGGCGGCATGTGGCCGCTTTACAATCCCAATGCCTTGCGGGATCATTATCAACCTGTCGTTAAGGCAATGGAAAACCTGGACATCAATGAAATAACGGCTATCGTCGATGGCGAAAACCGCTATTTTATCGGCAAGCTGCTGGAAAAACGCCCGGAACGAATAGTCCCTTTTTCCCAATCGCAGGAAAAGATCAAGGAGATGATCAGACAGCAGCGCTGGCAGACCTACAGCAAAGAACTGACCGAACAACTGTGGGAAGAATCAACCATCGGCAATATGGAAATGTTTATGACGAACACCCTGTTGTCGGCTTACGAAGAGCTCACAACGCCGGTGGGACGAACATAAGCGGCTTTCGGGGAGATTGTTATGCACGATAATTTATGGGCGCCCTGGCGATACGATTATCTTAAATCTTTCAGTGAAGAGAAAAATGAGGACGAGAAAGCCCTCTGGCAAAAAACCTGCTTTCTCTGCCACTACCTGGACAATCCCAAACAGGACAAGGTCAATCTCGTACTGTGGCGGACGGACCAGTGCATTATGCTGTTCAACCGCTACCCCTATACCGGCGGACACATGCTGATCGCCCCGCGGGCACATGTGCCCAATCTGAATGAACTGAATGAAGCGACGATGCTGGAAATGATGCTGTTGTGCCGGGATACACAAACCCTGCTGTCCAATGTAATCCAGCCCCATGGCTACAATGTAGGCATTAACATCAATCGTTGCGCTGGGGCAGGGTTGCCGGACCATGTGCACATGCATATCGTTCCTCGCTGGGATGGCGATACCAATTTCATGAGTACCGTCGGTAACGCCCGCGTCGTCAGCCAGTCGCTGGATGAGCTTTATGCCCAACTGCTCAACGCCTCCCGGCAGCTCGATCTGCCCCGCGTTGCACAATAAATCTGAGCAGACCATCGGCATGGTAAGTTCTGATAAAGCGAGGGAAAGTGTTCATTTCTGTAAGGCTTTTCTATGAAAATAGTTAAGGATAAATCATATGCAGTCGTGACGGGGGATATTGTCAAATCAAGTCAGTTACCTCCTGAGGAGCGAGAAAAGCTGCCGGCGTTAATGCGGTGGGCTTCGGATGAGTTGCGTAAAGTGTTTGGGGAATTCGTGCCCGTCGATGTGGATATATTTCGCGGCGATAGCTGGCAGATGCTGGTGAACGAACCGGCAAAATCAATGCGATGCAGTCTGTTTTACAGGGCGGCCCTTAAGGGGAAAATGACTTCAAAGCAGTTTGATACCCGCATGGCGATTGGAGTAGGAACGATTGATATGCTGCCGGACGATCGCGTAACACTTGGCAGCGGACAGGCATTTGAACTCTCGGGCAAAGGGCTGGACAGCATGAAACGAAAACAGCGGGCCTGCCTGAACACCCCGGAGGTGTGCCCAGTAATTGAATGTCTGCAAACCATTTTGCTGCTAATCGATACCATCGCCAGCGACTGGACCAACCGCCAGGCCTTCGCGGTAGCGGGAGCCATGAGGGGCCTGACCCACGAACAAATTGCCGCTTCAGATGATGAAAAACCGGTCCGGCAGGTCATTACTCAGCATCTGGACACCGCCGAGTGGGATGCCATAGAACAGGGTCTTATAACCTGGGAAAAAGCATGGCCTGGCATAAACAATAAATAGCAGTCTATAATGAATGCTTTAAACATTTGCACCCTATATAGACTGCTTTATTTGCGTTCGATTTAGATGGCATACTATAAAACAACCTTAATACGCTGTTTTAATAATAAACAGCTCATTTTATTAAAAAGAACAAGCATAATAAAAAAATGATATTATGTCTGCTATATATACTCGTTCCGATTGAAAATACCTTCTGCCGGCAGGCAGGCCCGTTTTGTCGGAACGTAATTATCTGCGAATAAAAAGCTTATGCCCGGAGCTTTCTACCCAATTGGGTATAACTGACTATAATGGCGATGCAAATGGAGGCTCTTATGAATGGTTTGTTCTGGCATCTGTTTATTTGCCTGGTGTGCGGGCATATTATCGGGGATTTTTTGCTGCAAACGAACTGGTTGGTTCAAAAGAAAAAAAAACATAGAGGCTGGCTGAGGGTTCATTGTCTTGTTGTCGGGCTGGTGACCTACCTGATATGCGGCGCATGGACGATGTGGGTCATACCGGTTATGGTTATCCTGCAGCATTTCATCATCGACGGGATCAAACTGCGGATTAAGCGGGATAATTTTTACATTTTTCTGGGCGACCAGGCGGCCCATCTGGTGTTATTGTCTGCTCTGACGTGGGTAATACTGAATTTGTACCCTCACCCTCAAGCAAGGCAAACAGAGCCGTTTATTTCCTGGGTTGATTTGTGGGGCATGGCATATTTACAGCTTATCGTCTTATTGACGGGCGTGATTGTGATTACGAAAGTGGCCAGCATCGTGATCGGCTATGGCGTTCGGCCGCTGCTGGCCCAGCTCAAACAACAGCAGGAAGAGGCGGTAAGGGCCGGACGAATAATGCCGGCGATGGCGGAAGGATTCCGCAATGGCGGCCAACTCATCGGCATACTGGAAAGATTGCTGATTCTGCTGTTGGTTCTGGTTAAATTGCAGGCGGGGATCGGTTTTTTAATCGCGGCAAAATCAATCATGCGGTTCGGGGAAATCAAGGACCGCGAAGACCGCATGCAGGCAGAATACATCATCATCGGCACCTTCATGAGCTTCGGCTGCGGCATCGCCCTGGCCTATGGCATTCTGGGACTGATGAACGGCTTCAATCACGGCGCCACATCAGCCGCCACATCAATAGATACAGTATTGGATATTTTAAAACAATAATAGACATATCAAAAATTGGAGGGATAAAAACAACGACTCGTTTAAAGCTCTCGACTTGAGTGGGGTATTCCTTGACATATATTATACGCGTTCCGATTGAAATTACCTGTCTGCCGGCAGGCAGGCCCGTTGGGTATAAAATATGTCAAGGTTTTGTCAACTCCTGTTTCAACCCAAAACATGCAAAGCAATAATCGCCATTGGTCCCATAAACAACCATAAAATCTCCCCTCAAAAAAATAACCCCTTAAATCATTACGAAATAAGAGGTTAAAATGCGGATGAGAGGATTCGAACCTCCACGGGCTAATGCCCACAGGCACCTGAAGCCTGCGCGTCTGCCAGTTCCGCCACATCCGCAACGGATAAGAGATAAATTTTAACAATTCGCCAGGGCTTGTCAACTACATTTGTTCAATTGTTTTTATGCCCAGTAAATG
Organism: uncultured Pirellulales bacterium; assembly: GCA_964482555.1. GTDB lineage: Bacteria > Planctomycetota > Phycisphaerae > Sedimentisphaerales > SM23-30 > CAYZXY01. Next base: position 73,012 of record CAYZXY010000005.1, on the reverse strand, counting down.
CAATCCATGCCGGATAGTCCGCGCCGTCAGGTCGCACAGGAGCAACCGACCGGCACGAACCGGCTCATCCGCCTTCAGCACGGGGCAGTTGGTGTAAAAACCGCTGAAGGCCTGGGCCAGATCAAACAGATAGTTCGTCAGCAAATGCGGGCGCAGGTCGCGGACGACGCTTTCCAGCACTTCGCTGTAGCGGAGTAGCAGCTTTGCCAGCGCCGCCTCTTCGGATTGAGAAAGCTTGATGGTATGACCTGAGGCCAGCAGATCGTCGCGATCGACCTCCCCCTTGCGAAAAATGCTCCGGATACGCGCAAACGCATACTGAAGATACGGCGCGGTGTTGCCCTCCATGGCCAGCATCCGGTTCCAGTCAAAAACATAATCACTGACCAGATTATTCGACAGGTCGGCATATTTGACGGCGCCAATGCCGACAGCCTGAGCGACATCGGCCTTGGCCGCGTCGTCCAGTTCGGGATTTTTCTCCTCGACGATCTTGCGGGCCCGAACCTCCGCTTCGTTGAGCAGATCTTTGAGCTTGATGTTTTCGCCGGAGCGGGTTTTGAGAGGCCGGTTGTCGGGGCCCAGAACCGTGCCGAATGGGACATGGTCGAGCCGGACCGACTCATCCGCCCAGCCGGCCTGCCGGACACAGGTGAACAGCATATCAAAATGCAGCTTCTGGCGGGCATCGGTCACATAAATAAGACGTTTAGCCCCCAGTTCATTCACCCGAAACCGCAACGCCGCCAGATCGGTCGTGGCGTACAAATACGCCCCATCGCTTTTCTGGACAATCATCGGCAGCGGCTCACCGTCTTTATTCTTGAACGCGTCCATAAATACGCATTGAGCGCCGTCGGACTTGGTAAGCATGCCCCCTGCATCAAGCCCGGAAATAACATCCGGCAGCCTGTCATTATAAAAACTCTCACCCCGGACATGCGAATCGTCCAGTTCGACATGCAACTGCCGGTAGATGTCGTCGCAATACAACAGCGACTTTTCAACAATACGCTTCCAGGCGTTCAGCGTATCGGCATCCCCGTTATGCAGGGCGACCACGGCTTGATAGGCTTCATCCCTGAAAGCCGCATCATTATCGAAATTGACCTTGGCCTCGCGGTATAACGCTTCCAGATCCGCAATACTCGTTTCATCTTCATGAATGGCGTCAGGATACCGGCGCAGCTGGGTAATCAGCATCCCGAACTGTGTGCCCCAGTCGCCGACATGGTTCTGCCGGATGACTTTAGCGGCGTCGCCATACCAGAACTCCAGAATACGGGCGATAACATCGCCAATGATCGTACTCCGCAGATGACCGACGTGCATCTGCTTGGCGATATTGGGTGCCGAAAAATCCACAACCGTCACCGGCGGATCGGCCTGCGGTTCGATGCCCACCCGCTGCTCGTCCGGCAGCGCCTCCAGCAAACGCTCTTCCAGCCAGACGGTTTTGAGCCGCAAATTGATAAAACCCGGCCCGGCGATTTCCGGTGTCTCGCAGATATCCGATACATCCAGTTTTTCGACAATCTGCTGTGCCAGTTCGCGCGGGTTGGTTTTGAGTTTTTTCGCCAGTCCCATCACGCCGTTGACCTGATAATCGCCGAATTGCGGGTCCTGGGTCGGTTTGACTACGGCCGGCCCCGGCTGCCCGACAACCCCGGCCATGACATCTGAAATCCGTTTCTCCAATATTGTCGCGATCGGTTTCATAATTGCCTGCATTCTTTGTTAGTCTTTCAGTCTCGGTCCGATTAAAATCCCGTTTTGTCCAAACGTAACGAGTACAAAGAACACATGATACCCTCTCCCACGTATTTTTCCAGCGTTTTTGTGGATAATCGATACGTGAGGCTCTCCCCGCGTTCGCGTCCCATAATAAGATTGCCGGTCGGTTTTCCCCATTAAGTCGCTCGCGTAATTTGACGACAATGATGGTGGACCTGACCGCGGAAAACATACGTAATGATAAAGAAAAAAAAACGACATGGCAGTATCTACATATTGACCCTGGCGGCGGCATTGCTGCTGGTGGGCATCACCCTGGGTTTGTGCCGGCTGGTCATGCAGCTTCGCCGGTCTTCCCGCACCAGCACCGGCATCGACCAGTCCTGTATCCATTCAGAACTCGGCATACGCCATGCCTTGTATTTTACGAGCCATTACAGCGACTGGCGGGATGTCCTCACCAGCGGCGTCTGGTTAAATAACATTCAGGCCGGCGATGCTACCTATACGGTCAAAGGCATCGACCCCATCGACAACGATTTGTCAAACAACAACGAAGATCCGGTTATTCTGTCTTGTACGGCCAGTATCAACGATATATCGCGAACACTGTCAGTTGAAGCGCAAAATGGACTCTTGTCGATTCTGAAATATGCCGCAGCCTCCAAAAAAGACATGTTTTTCTATGATACGCCCGAAATCAATGGCGATGTATATGCCGGCGACGATGTTCACTTTAGCAATCCATTTGTGATTATCAAAGGAAACGTGGAAGCCAGCGATAAAATTTATGGATCTGCCGAAATATCAGGCTCCAAAACTCAGAATGCGTCAACGCTGGAATTTCCTCAACCTTCGGATGTACTTGATTATTATCTCCCCAAAGCCACACTCATTCCTTATCAACAACAAATAGAAAGAAAACTGATCAGCCCCACGCACAACCCCTATGGACCAACCAATCCTGACGGTTTGTATAAAATCAATTGCGGTGGCGAACGCATCGTCATTAAAGAATGCCGGATTGTCGGCACGCTGTTAATTATGAATGCCAGACATGACAGCCGCATTGAACAGTGTATCAACTGGGAACCCGCCAGACCGGATTATCCGGCCCTGATCGTTAACGGCGATTTCGAGATTGTCAGCCAGAATATAATCAAGGAAAATTCAATAAATGCTGACCTGTCGCTTTCGGATGAAGCCGGTTATGGTACCGAAACAGACACCTACCCCAACCTTATCCGTGGACTGGTTTATACTGTGGGCAAACTGCAATTAAGCTCTCAAGCAAACATCGAAGGCGCCGTCATTTCCCATAATGATATGATGCTCCATAAAAACGTACAGATAAAATCAGGAATCAACTGGGAATACCAACCGATAAAAGGCTTTCGTTCCAATCAGCTTGCAATCGTCATCGGCACCTGGTCGCAAGAGATGCCGTAACGTCAGTGATAGCCGTCATTGGCGGGCGGATTTTCCGGCACCCACTCCACCCGCGGGGCATCACCCCAGAGCATTTCCAGATCGTAAAAATTGCGATACTCGTTGTCGAAAATATGCACAACCACATCCACAAAGTCCACGATCGCCCAGCGACCCTGCTGGATGCCGGCGTTGGCAAAAGGGGGATTGCCGTTATCTTTACCCAGTTTCGAGATTTCCTGGGCAACGGATTTTATCTGCTGGCTGCTGGTACCGGTCGCTACGATGAAATGCCGGGCAATAGGGCTGCGGTCCACCAGTTCGAGTATGACAATATCGGTACAATGCCGGTCGTGAGCCAGTTGCGCTATTTCCACGGCGAAATCGCGACTTGCCTGAGTTTGAGGGTCGATAGGTTCCATATAAAGTTCATTAAGCGAAAGACACGGTTAATATCACCAATAAATCACGCTGTGTATTCGTTCCGATTGAAAATACCCATTGTGTCGGAACGCAATTATCTGCGGATAAAAAGCTTACGCCAGGCCCTGCCCGGAGCTTTCTACCTAATGGGGCATAAAATAAACCGCCCTCTGCTCTCGAGGGCGGTTCTGCCAGGATATAGTATATGAATCGTCGCAGCCTGTCAAGGCCGGATCGTCTCGCGGCCGCAAAGATTAATTATCTTTCACTTCGAATTCGGCGTCGATGACATCATCGTCTTTTTTGCCGCTGTCACCGCCGGCTTCGCCTTCGGATGACGGGTGCCCCCCGCCGGCCGCTCCTGCCGCGGCGGCGCCGTGCTGCTGTGCAGCCTGTTCGTACATGATCTTGCCCAGCGTCTGACTGGCGGTGGTAACGTTTTCCATCGCCTTCTTAATCGCGTCGGCGTCATCATTTTCCTTGGCCTGCTTGAGGTTGTTCAGAGCCGATTCCACTTTGCCGCGTTCATCAGCGGGAACTTTTTCGCCATGCTCTTTCAAAACATTTTCCGTCTGATAGATGGCCTGGTCCGCCTGGTTCTTCAGATCGACCAGTTCACGGCGCTTCTTATCATCTTCGGCATGCGACTCGGCGTCCTTCTTCATCTTTTCGATTTCTTCTTCGCTCAGACCGGAAGTACCCTTGATTTCGATAGACTGCTCTTTGCCGGTGGCGGTATCTTTCGCCGACACGTTCAAAATGCCGTTGGCGTCAATATCGAATGACACTTCAATCTGCGGCATTCCGCGCGGGGCCGGCGGAATACCCGTCAACTGGAAACGGCCCAGTGTCCGATTGTCCGTGGCAAACTCACGCTCGCCCTGCAGAACATGGATATCGACCGTTGTCTGGCTGTCGGCCGCGGTACTAAATACTTCCTTTTTGGAGGTCGGAATCGTGGTGTTCTTTTCGATCAGCTTGGTCATCACGCTGCCCAGGGTTTCAACGCCCAGCGACAGCGGCGTCACATCCAGCAGAAGAATATCCTTCACATCGCCCGAAAGCACACCCCCCTGAATGGCGGCGCCCACAGCGACCACTTCATCAGGATTGATGCTCCTGTTGGGCTCACGGGCGAAGATCTCCTTCGCCAGTTCCTGAACCTTCGGAATTCGCGTCGAACCGCCCACCAGCACAACTTCGGCTATTTCAGAAGTGGACAGCCGGGCGTCTTCCAACGCCTTTTGACAGGGAATCCGCAAACGGCGCAGAACATCTTCGATCAGTTTTTCAAACGTACTGCGGTTGATGCTCATCTGCAAATGCTTCGGACCCGACTGATCGGCCGTTATAAAGGGCAGATTCACATTCGTTTCCAGCGAAGAGCTCAATTCGCACTTGGCCTTTTCCGCCGCCTCTTTCAAACGCTGCAGGGCCATGGCGTCTTTCCGCAGATCAATGCCTTCATTCTTCTTAAACTCATCGGCAATATAGTCGATCAGCAGTTCATCAATATCGTCACCGCCCAGGTGAGTATCACCGTTGGTACTGAGCACTTCAAAAACATTATCGCCGATGTCCAGTATGGAGATATCGAACGTACCGCCGCCAAAATCAAAGACCGCTATTTTTTCGTTAGCCTTCTTCTCCATCCCGTAAGCCAGGGCGGCCGCGGTCGGCTCATTGATGATACGCTCCACCTTCAAACCAGCAATCTCGCCGGCGTCCTTGGTCGCCTGACGCTGCGAATCGTTAAAATACGCCGGCACCGTAATGACGGCACGGTCCACCTTTTCACCCAGATAGTCCTCGGCAGTCTTTTTCAGATCCTGCAGGATCATCGCGGATATTTCCGGCGGCGTATATTGCTTGCCCTTAATTTCCACCTTCACCAATTCATCCTGATCGCCGACGATCTTATAAGGCACGATCTTTTCCTCGGCCGAGACCTCTTTATGACGTCGGCCCATAAAGCGCTTGATAGAAAATATCGTGTTCGTCGGATTGGTCACCTGTTGGTGCCGGGCTATCTGACCGACCAGACGCTCGCCTTTATCCGTAAAGGCCACAACAGACGGCGTCAATCGGGCGCCCTGCGAATTAATCAAAACCTTCGGGGTCGTTCCTTCCAGGACAGATACCACCGAATTGGTCGTACCTAAATCAATACCAATAATTTTCGACATGGCCATACTCCCTTATTCTCAAGAGCGATATAAACAAAAAATCATAACAATACACCCTGAGCAAATCCCGTGCCAGACATAAAGAATCACATCGTAAACAATTCTATAATAAGTAGTTATAAAATCCCCCGCCCGTACATCCCCCCATGCCGCATGTCATCCAGGCAGATATTTAAACTCAATCTGCCAATCCAACTGTATCGCAATCAACCTCGTTCTGATTGAAATTACACGTTTTGTCAGAACGTTATTTTGTGTGGATAATACACTTACGCCCGGCCCGAAGCTTTCTGACCAATTGGGTATAAATAGCTCATCATATGAAGTGATTGCAACTGGGGTCTGTAATCTTTTATGAGTAAAATCTGCACAAAATAGCAAAAAAATGACAATGATAACCATTAACCTTATACAAACAGGATACCTGCGTTACATTCCGGGTTTACCCGGATTGAGCATACCTTCCTCTTAGCTCCGCGGAATCAATCCCTGCACTTCATCGACCAGTCTTTGCGTTGTTGCCGGGCTGTCGGATTCGGCCATCAGCCGCATGATTGGTTCGGTATTGCTGGCCCGCAATTGGACCCAGCCTTCGGGCAGGTCGATGCGGATGCCGTCGCGGGTGTCGATGCGGATGTCGCCGGCCGCCAGCGACTCATAATGCCCGACAACCTTGTCGAGAATCGCCTGCGCCTGACCCGGCTCAATGGGAAACTTGCTCTTATGCATGTGATAGGATGGGATTTCGCTAACAAGCGGACTGATCGTCTTGCCAGTCTCAGCCATCAGTTGCAGGATCATCGCAATCCCCACCAGGCTGTCCCGAACCGGCACAACTCGCAGATCAATTACACCGCCGTTGCCCTCCCCGCCAATCACACATTCCTCCGCAATCATCGTATTGGCCACATGCGCCTCCCCTACCGGCGTACGAATCACGCTGCATCCGGCCGCTTCCGCAATCGCATCTATCATCCGCGAAGTGGACAGATTCGCGGCCGCCTTGCCCTTTCTCTTGCTGAACATGTACTTCGCCGCCAGGGCCAGGGTGTATTCTTCGCCGACATAGACGCCGTGTTCATCCAGAACCGCCAGACGGTCGGCGTCAGGATCCTGGGCAAAACCGACAACGGCCTTGTTCTTCGTCACCACCGGACCCAGATCGGCCAGATTCTCCGCCGTCGGCTCGGGCGTATGGGCAAAAATCCCTGTCGGACGGTCGTTAATATGTACCAGTTCGCACCCAAGCTCCGAGAGCAGTTGTGCCGTCGCCACGCAGCCGGCGCCGTTGACGCTGTCCAGAACGACCTTAAACCGCTTTGAGGCGATCAGGTTCTTATCGCAAATCCGCAATACCGTATCGATATGGACGGCATGCGCCCGCGAATCCATCGCCGCGCTGCCCACATGCAGTGAATCCATCAACCGAAACTGCTGGTCGTAATACATCTGCTGTATCTGCCTGGCCTGCTCGGCCGGGAAGGCGATGCCGTCATGCCGGAGAAGCTTGATGCCGTTCCATTCAACAGGATTATGCGAAGCGGTCAGAACCACGCCGCCGTCACAGCCCAGATGACGAATCATCAGGGCCGTCCCGGGCGTCGTCACGATACCGATATCGACAATATCGCAGCCGGCAGCCATCAATCCCCCGCTCAACGCCGCGGCCACCATCGGCCCCGAAGGCCGGCTGTCACGCCCGATGCACACCTTCGGCGGCGATTCTTTCTGATGCCCGCTGACCAGGAATGTCCCGAACGCCATGCCGTATTCCGCCGCCACCTGCGGGGTTAAACTCTCGCCGATAATGCCTCTAAGTCCACTGATGCTAATGATTAAGGGCGCCATAAATCCTGTTCTCGTTGTCCGTGGTTATTGTTTAACTATACCCGTCACACATGAATCTGTCCTCCCAGCAAAAACGTAATGGTGCGGGCAAAGCCTTTACGTCTGGCCCTGGCGGGAACTTTCATACCCTTTGGGTATTAAACTCACGAGCCAGATATATAGCAACCTCATCCGGATATGTCAACCCCCGTAAAAAAGACTCCTGCCTGCCCTTGTGACATGGGCATCTTGCCCATGATTAAGGTGCCTCAATTGCTTTTGCGGCGAAAACGAAGATTTATTCCTCTGACAAGAAATGGAAAACCTTACAGATTGGTGACTATTCCCGGTTTTTCATGACGAAGGCCAGAAGGTAAAAAGATCGCTTGCCGCCCAAAATGAATTTTTTGAGAGCCCCTTAATCGTTAATTTCCGCTTATCCGGTACAATTAGAAATTTGCGTGCAGAAAACGACATTATTTAAAGTTCCCCGGCAGTAAATCTATTGCAGCGAAAAGGGCCGGAGATGTAAAATATAGTTTCGTGCATTGAATGAACAGCCTGGAAAGTTAAGTAAGGAGAGAGTAAGGAGAATGAAGATGCAAAAAAGCCAAGTCATTGCGGGTGTATTTCTGTTTTGCGTATATTTCGGCGCCATCGTTTCGGAAGCGGCCACTCTACAGCAGGTCGGCGGAGGCATGCAGGGCAAGACAAAGATTCAGGGAAGCGATGGGGACGGAGCGATCCTGGAAGAATCGCAGGATGTGCAAACCCAGAGCATAGAGGTATTCAGTGAGTTCGTCGGAAACTTTACCAGCACATTAGCCAACACCTACGCCAGCTTCAACAGCTTTGAACAATGCGGAATATGGTCAACGGATTTTCACGTCAACGTCAGCGCCAATTGCTACAGTAATATTTCGGGAGCAGAGGTCAACTGCATCGGCGCCCTGGCGACCCGGGACGCGGACCCCAACAGCGGGTTTTTCTTTGAAGTCGTCAGTACCGAACCGGGCGAAATGCCGGGGGATCAGGTCACGATCGATTTTTCCTGGATGCCTTATATCACTATATCGGGAGCGGGATGTACGGCTAAAATCCAGGGGTTGAATGGGGCCGATCATTTCGCTATCGCTCTGAATCCCTCACAGCCGGTCAATGGGATGCCGACCGCTCAGGAAGAAATCTGGACTTATTCCAACGTCATTTGCACAAGTGATTATAACAACTATGAAACCGGCAGCTTTACGGCTCGTATCGGCGACATCATCGGTGTATTCATGGAGACGGTGGTGGAAATTGACTATACTGGGACGGAATTCCAGCACCTGAATTGCTCGTCTCCTTTTTACTTCGAGGTTCATATCGAAAACAATCCGGCTGACGTCAATCACGACGGCACGGTAAATCTGCTTGATTTCGAAATTCTGGCCGGCCAGTGGACCTGGACACGGCCCGGACGCATTATGGATTAAGCGACAATCGTTTATAAAAACGTAACGATGCAGGCGTTTCCAGAAGGGAACGCCTTTTTTACGCAATTTGTACTCGCGGTCCTCATGCATTTATACTCGTTCCGATTGAAAATACCCGTTTTGTCGGAACGTAATGATCTGCGGATAAAAAGCTTACGCCCGACTCTGCCGGGAGCTTTCTACCCAATTGGGTATACATCTTTTCACCACTCGTCGACCAACGCATCCTCTGCTACGACATCAAGGTATGCTCCACGAGTATTTTGAACCCAATTGCAATGAGTATGACTCCGCCAAGGACGCGCACACGCAGTCCGAATCGTTTTCCTGCACGAGAACCAAGGAGCATACCGCAGACGGTCAGCCCCGCCGTGATGATACCGATGACCGCGGCCGGATACCAGATGGCGACCTGCAAAAAAGCAAGGCTCAGTCCCACCGCCAGCGCGTCGATACTCGTTGCCACAGAGAGGACAATCAGGCTGATCCCTCGCGTGGGGTCGGGCACGCTCCCGTCAGCCTCGCCGCCATCACGATAAACATCGACCATCGCCTTACCGCCGATTATGGCCAGGAGTGCGAAGGCCACCCAGTGGTCCCAGCTTTCGATATACTCACTCAGACCCCGGCCTGCAAACCATCCCACAACCGGCATCGCCGCCTGAAACAGGCCAAAATGGAAAGCAAAACGAAAAACCTGCCGGCCATTGACGCGCCCAAGCATGACGCTGGTGGCGATGGCCACGGCTGTGGCATCCATGGCCAGGCCAACCGCCATTCCAATTAAACCAATGAGTGACATCTGCTTTTCCTGTCGTCTCTGTAATTATACCCAAAGGGTATGAGAATTCCCGCCAGGGCCAGTCGTAAAGGCTTTGCCCGCAGATAGTTACGTTTTGACAAAACGGGAATTTTCAATCGGAACGAGTATAGTTCTTGCTCAAGAGCCGCGTAAGCGAAAACTCCATCGACAGCAGGTTGCCAGAAATTACGCTTTCTCTGCCACGTACTCAAAATGCTTATTAAACTGTGTATCATCTCGTTCCGGGTAATCGCTGCGAAAATGCACACCCCGCGTCTCCCGCCGATCCAGCGCCACCTGCGACACCAGCCGGCATACCGTCAGCATATTCTGACACTGCCACTCCATCGGCCCATCGAACACTTTATCCATCACATACCGCCGCCAGAAGTCGATAATCTCCACCGTCTCGGTCAGCCGCTCCTCGTTCCGGGCCACACCCACATTCCGCCACATCACCGCCCGCAATGAGTTCGTCACATCGGGAATATCCATCTTCGTCCGCTGCGATCTGTCGATTTCATACACAATCCGCCGGCTTTCAGGATCGATATGCCTCAACGCCGCAATCTCATGCGCCGCATGCTCGCCGCAAACCTTCCCGAAAACCAGACTCTCCAGCAGCGAGTTACTCGCCAGGCGGTTGCTGCCGTGCAGGCCCGTTGACGCCGCCTCGCCGCAGGCGTACAGATGCGCGATAGACGTCCGGCCGTCGGTGTCCGTTTTAATCCCGCCGATCATGTAATGAGCACTGGGACGCACCGGGATCAGATTCTTCTCCACATCGATATCAAACGACGCACATACCTGGCTGATCGTAGGAAAGTGATCCCTCATCCAAGCCGCGCCCAGATGCCGAACGTCCAGATAGACATTCGTCGCCCCCGTCTTGATGACATAATCGAAAATCGCCCGGCTGACGACATCCCGCGGCGCCAGTTCGCCCATCTCATGATAATCCTGCATGAAACGACGCCCCTTGCCGTCCACCAGTAAACCGCCGGCCCCGCGCAACGCCTCGGTTATCAGCATGCGCGATGCCCCCGCGATATACAGCGTCGTGGGATGAAACTGCATGAACTCCAAATCCGACAAAACCGCCCCCGCACGCCAGGCAATCGCCAGCCCGTCCCCCGTCGCCCCGTCAGGGTTGCTCGTCTCCCGCCAGAGACGCCCGGCCCCGCCCGAAGCCAAGATCGTTCGATGCGACCATATACACTGAAAACCGTATTTAGGATGCCAGGTCAATGCCCCCAGGCAACGATCCTCGTCCGTCAGCAGATCGATACAAAAACAATGCTCGAATATCTTAATATTAGCATGCCGCTTGGCCTTCACGCTCAGACAGGTCGAAATGGCACGCCCCGTCGCATCACCTAACGCATGCGCCACCCGCGACTGACTGTGCCCGCCTTCCCGGCCCGTCGCCAACGACTCACCATCCATATCGAACGGAGTCCCCCATTCCAGCAGATCGTGAATATGCCCCGGCCCCTGCCTGACGACCATCTCCACCACATCCCGGTCGCACAGCCCGCAGCCGGTTTTGAGCGTATCCTGAATATGAGACTCGAAATCATCCTCCGCCCGCAAGACCGCCGCAATCCCGCCCTGAGCATAATACGAATTGCTCTCCGGCAGCACATCCTTAACCAGCACCAGCACCGTCCCGGCTTCCGCCGCCGCCAAAGCCGCACGCAAACCCGCTGAACCGCCCCCTATCACCAGGCAATCGGTATATAAATGCCCTACCGCACGGGTATCCATCCGGGCCAGATAACGCCTTGTCTCCGCTTGCGTATGCATAACGCATTGATTTTAATGAAATACCCGCGCTCGGCAAGCATAATATGAACGATTTAAGCATGCCCTTGCGACATGGACCTCTTGTAACATGGGCATCCTGCCCATGATTAGGACGCCTCTAATAATTGCTTTTAAGGCGAAAGCGAAGATTTTTTTCGTCTGACATAAAATTGAAAACCGGGCATATTGGTAAATATAAACGGTTTTTCATGACGAATGCCTGATAAAAAAAAGAGGGCTGTAAGCCCTCAATACATTTCGTCCTATTTCAACTCCACCGACCAGTAGGCATGGTCCAGGAACTGCTTCCACGAATGATATCGCCCGTCGCTGAGATTGATCGTCAGCACCGGCGAGCGTTTGGGCTTAATCGGTTTCTGGATCAGTTTCATGTGAGCCTGTTCGGGCGTCCGGCCGCCTTTCTTGACATTGCATTTCAAGCAGGCACAGACGAGGTTTTCCCAGCTTGCTCCCCCGCCCAGATTCCGCGGCACAACGTGATCGAGACTTAAATCACTGGAAGGAAAACGTTTACCGCAATATTGACAGGTACTGCCGTCGCGGGCATAGATATTCCGGCGGTTCAAAGTCACCTGCCGTTTCGGCAGACGATCGTAAAACAGCAGCCGGATAATACGCGGCACCGCTACGCTGATCTTAACCGTATGCAGCCAGTCATGCGCATGCGGCTCAAAACGACGCTTCACTTCGGAAACTTCCAGCCAACTGTGGAAATCATAGTTACTGAAATGACCTTCTTCATGGTCAATGACTTCAGCCAATTCCCGGGATAACAACGAAATCGCCCGCCTCACATTCACGACGCGGATAGCCATATAATGCTTGTTCAACACCAGAACATGACAATCCAATGCGGAAAGATTAACTGTCATGGCATCCTGACCCTCTATTTTCTTTATAGTTATCTGATAATGCTTGTTGACCGCCACACTGAACGGCTTTTTATCAGAGGTATGCCATCCTGCTGTCGAAGTATACCCGTTCCGAGGGAAATTAACCGGTTCCCAGGAACGTAATTGTCTGCGGATAAAAAGCTTACGCCTGGCTCTACCCGAAGCTTTCTACCCGATGGGGTATTACTTCCTTGTACCATAATACTGATAATCCGACAAGAAAAATACCTGCGACACGCACCTCGCAGTCCTGTGTACGCTTCCCGAGGGACATATCCCGTTTTGTCAAAACGTAATCATCTGCGGATAAAAAGCTTACGCCTGGCTCTGCCCGGAGCTTTCTACCCGATGGGATATATCTTCCCTCTGTCGGATAAAATCGAATAATGTGTCAGGCTAAATGGCACACTTTCCAACAAAAGCTGCCACACTGACAGAAATCATCGGTGAACACCGTTGTTTTATATTGTTAACTAAAATAGACATTCTTTGTAAATGTATTATTAATAGATGGTTAAGAATATGTTAATTTTCTGGCACGCACTTTGCTCCAACTAAAAATGTGCACCAAATAAATGATGCGTCAAAATGCCGACAAATTGGTTGCTGAGCTAACCTCATAATTGACAATGAGATATCATAGAGTGGCCGCTCTGAAAGATGCAAACGAAGCAACGAAATAAATATCCAGAAAATTTCGAAAGGAGCACGATTATGTTACCCGTATTACAACAGCTTGAAAAATCTTTGGACCCATTCAGCTATCGCAACAAATGGAGCAGCTTCGATAAGCTTTTCCAAGATATCGCCGGCAGTGAAGCCTTCACCATGGCCAACAGCTTCGGCAGTCTGGACGTCTATGAAAATGAGCACAGCCTTAATGTCGTCGTTGAACTGCCGGGCTGCAGGCGGGAAGACATTGATGTCACCCTGGAAAATGGCGTTTTAAACCTGCTGGCCAGACGCGCCGAAGAAAATGAAGATAAACAGGGAAATTACTACATCCGCGAACGCTCTCACGGCCAGTGGTCCAGGTCGATCCGCCTCCCGCTGGATGTCTACGGTGAAAAAATCGAAGCAACGTACACTGATGGAGTTTTGAAGGTCCGGCTCGATAAGGCCGAGAAACACAAAACCCACAAAATTCAGATTAAATAACCTTTGACCCCTTGCTTCGGCAGGGATCTTATTGATATTTTCCTTGATTGGCAATGAATGCGGAGCATTGCCGCCGGGCCGTTAAAGTTTTAGTCGACTTTAGCGGCTTTTTTTATATAGGGCACCTCTTGTAACATGGGCATCCTGCCCATGAATATATGCGTTCCGATTAAAAATTCCCGTTTTTTCGCAACGTAATTATTTGCGGATAATAAACTTACACCCAGCCCTGCCAGAGCTTTCTACCCAATTGGGTATAAATCCGCAATAATATCAGGAGATTGTCCGTTACAATAGCAGGTGTGATGACAGATTGGCCCGACAAGAAGGAGTTCGCCATGAAACGGAATACGCTTAATTTCTGGATAAACCTGGTCTCATTTGTGGTTTTATGGTTTATGCTCATCACGGGAATCATCATCGCGGAAATCCTCCCGCCCAGCAGCGGGGAACTGGCATTGAGTCTCTGGGGACAGGACCGCCATGATATCGGCGCCATTCACAAATACCTCTCCTACACATTCATCGTACTGATGCTGGCCCATGTCTGGCTGCATTGGACGTGGGTTTGCGCCACATTACGAAGCTTTTTCAGCCGCCGAAAAAGCCCTCATAATCGCAACACCATCTGGGGCATCGGCTTTTTGATTCTGATAACCGCATTGACTGTCGGCGCTGTAATCATTGCGGACAACAATGTCAACAGACCGAAAACGCAAAACAACAATCGCCCTCAAGCTGCTGATAATGAACAACTTAGCGAATTCCCCCTTCATATCGCCGGCAGTCATACTCTTGCAGAAGCGGCCCGGGCCGCCAACCTGAGCGTTAATGAACTCAAAGAAAAACTCGCCCTGCCCGAAAATGTCAGCCCGGATGAAAAGCTGGGGCGTTTACATCGAGAATACGATTTTGAATTGAATGATGTCCGCCAAATTGTTGAATCTCAACATTAAAAATTTTAATAAGCCTTCACGTATATATGGAAATAAAATCCACCAGGCCGCTGGCGGCATCCTTCGTCAACAACCTTGTGAACGTTTATGAATCCTTCAACTCGCGGGCTTCACCTCAGCAGCCGCCTGATTTTTTTGCTCCGGCAGCAGTTCGGCGTCGATAGTCTGCTTGACTTTACGGGTCATTTCGACAAAATCCACCTGCCGGCGCGTCAGTTCCCGGAGCTTGTCATTCAGGCTGATGTTTTCTTCGATTTCACGCAGCTTGTGTTTGTCTTCTACTTCGATGGGTTTATTTTCATTTTCCAGTTTCTGGATTTTTTCCGCCTGCTTCTGATAGTCTTCGAGCAGGGCGATGGCCTCTGTGTCTTCATTAACCGCCCTTTGGGCCTTCCAAAGAAGCTGTGCTCGCTCATGTTCGGCCATTTTTCTACCCAGCTCACGAGCCAGTTTTATTAAGTCATTCATAAATAAATCCTCTCTGAATTTGTCATTCTTCGTCATTATCCGCAATTCAGGAACTAAAAATATAAAAAGCGGGAAACTTTGTCAATTTTCAAAAAATTCTCCGGGAATAATCATGACATCATATTGACACAAAACCTTTTATATGATACGCTTATCCTTGTCAAAACGCTGATCGTTCGATCACATCGGCTAACGTATTCATTCAGGAGTTGGGTCATGAGACTGTTGATAAAGCGTGGATACTCTCTGGTCAATGACCTGAGGTTTGATGATGGGCCAATTTATGTCGGCAGAAAACCGCAATGTCAGGTCTTTTTGCCCGACACCAGCGTCTCACGTCAGCATGCCGTCATCTATACGGCCACGAACGGCAACTGGATGGTGCAGGATCTCGAGTCGGCCAATAAAACCAAAGTCAACGGCCGACCCGTCACCAAAATGTCGCTGCATGAAGGAGACAATATCAATATCTCCGATTTCACGATCGAAGTTCATTTCGAAACGGAGAAATTCATTTCCGCGAAAGATGACGATCCAATCGATCTGGGCGATACCGTAATGGGCCAGCAGGTCAATGTCCCGTCGATATATCAGAAAACCTTTCGTGAAAGCCAGAATCTCCGTATCAACGCCCGCCATCTGAAGCATTTTTACCGTTTGAATTTTGTCATGGCCCAGATCAGCGACCAGGACGAACTCGTAAACGTATTGACCGCGACTTTAATGGAGCAATTTAACGCTTATCATGTCTGGAGCGGTTTGCGTGAGTCGGCGGAAGGGCCGCTGACCTGTTATCGCGGCATCGCGAGGTCCGGCTCCGCGGTAGTGCTGGAACAACTGGCAGGCAGACATCTCATCAAACAGGCCATTCGGGATGAAACGTATATTCTGCTGCCGAATTTTTTCGACTTAGCCAATCCCGGCGACTCCAATCGCGATGATTTGCAGTATCTGCGCTCCGCGATGATTACACCAATCATCGCCCCCGCCGGCGCCTATGGCGTTATCTATATCGATAACGGCATTGACCATGAACCCTATTCCCACCAGGACCTGGACTACCTCACACTCATCAGCACCGAAATGGCCGCTATCATTGAACATATCGGGTGATTGGAACTCGCCTGCTTTTATACTTGTTCCGATTGCAATGGCCCCTTTTATCAGCACCTGATTTTGTGCGGATAATTCACGTACAACCGGACCGGAGCTTCCAAACCAATGGGGTATATAACCAGTATCATATCTATGCAGTGATCCTCTAGCGGAGACGCAATCGCATCTTCGAAACTGCCCTCTCAGACCGCCGGTCCGGCTACGGTGAGTCTTTCCTGAGCCGCGTCCAGTATCAAGTTAAGAAGGTCGGCGTATTTCAAACCCGCCAACCCGGCCATAATGTTCAGCTTGCCATCCCAGCACCACCCGGGATTCGGGTTGACTTCCAGAAGCTTGATGACCCCATGCTCATCGGCGCGAAAGTCTAAACGGGCATAATCCCGGCACCCGCAACGCTCAAAAAGTGCATTGACATGATCGAATAATTTCGACTGGGTTTCATCATCCAGTTGGGCTCGTTTGTAAGTGATGCGGTTCCAGTAGGGAGAGTCTGGCACCCACTTGGATTCATATCCCAGGATATGCGGCAGACCGATAGGCAGATCGCTGTAATCGACCTCCAGCGGCGGCAGAATTTTATAGCTCAGCCCGGGATTGCCGATAACGCCGACGGTATATTCTTTGCCAGAAAGAAACTCCTCGATCAGCAATGGTCGTCCGGGAAGGTTTTCCTTGAGACGGGTGATATAGGCCATCAACTCTTCAGAATGGGTTACGACGGCATTCTGTGTGATACCGATGCTGGAATCCCCATAATTCGGCTTGACCAGGGCCGGAAAAACCGAAGGAATGGTGGCCGCGCTATCGTCCGTATTGAAGTAAGTCTCAAGCGGCACCGGAATTTCCATCGAATCGGCGACCGAACGGATAATCGATTTGTTATAGCACAAACCCAAAGCGGCCGGACCGGCGCCGGAGTAGGGTATGCGAAGCATTTCCAGCAGCGCCGGCACATGCAGTTCCATAAAAGCGTCATTGTTGTAACCTTCATCACACAAATTGAAAACGAACTGCGGAGGATTACCTTTTAACTGATTCATCAGGGAGGCATGGTTGTCCAGATATTCAAATGAGTAATCGGACAATTCCGCGAGTGAGTTCTTCAGACGGGAAATCGTTTCATAATCTTCAGGATTGAACTGACCGCCCAGTTTAACATCATCCGGCAGGCGTGGGTCGCCCATTAAAACGGTAATATGGGTAAACATCGGGCCTTTCTTGCGGATTTTGCGGACTTTGTGCGGTGCGGTTGCCGTAAGAAATATCCTGTGAGCCATCATACCCAGATCCTGGTTGCGATGCGACTCGACGCTCAGCTCGGAGTGGATGCGAATAGTAATGAATTTGAGGCTTTCTAGCAGTTCTATGATGCGACGGCGGTCGTAAAGCCGTTCGGCATAAAACTGGTCGGCAATCACCCCCTTCTCGGAGTGAACGATGACTTCACGGGAAATAAGCCGTAAATTATCCGAGGCCAGCGAACGTTCCCGGCAAACAAAATGGGTCGCATCGATCCACTCCCAGGACCGACGTTCATAATGCTGGCGCATCCAGTCGCCGTCAACCAGGTCCATGGCCATAATGCCGCCCGAGCACAAGACATGCTTGACGGCTTCCAGAACGGCAATGTCATCTTCCTCACTTTCGAAATATCCAAATGAGTTGCCCATAATGGCGACGCATTGAAAAGAGTTTTCCGGAAAGCGAAATTTACGGGCATCTCCTTCATGAAAGGCTATGGCAAGATTATCATAACGGGCCCGCTTTTTGGCCAGACGGATCAGATAACGGGAACGGTCCAGTCCGGTAATATGACGAAAACCCCGCCGAGCCAGTTCAATACAATGACGTCCCTGCCCACAGCATAAATCCAGAATCCTATCGGAATGAGAAATACCTGTGGCCTGAACGAGCAGATCGATGTCTGTGGACGTATTACGATCATTTTCGACGACGTCGCCGTCGGTTTTCAGATACAAAGAGTTGAACAGCGTCTGCCACCAGTCGGTCGGCAGATGACGTTCCAGATCAGAAATTGGGCCCAAAGTTTTGGCCCGCCCATTGTCGCCGTTACGCTTTTTCGCCATTATATATTTCCTTTCAGGAAAAACTGAGCCGCTTCAAATATAAACAGCTTGACGATGGAGACTTCCTGCACATCCATCCATAAATTTACGCGGTCCTGCTCCAAATAGTCAAACAGATCGCCCAGAGTGTTCTGGTTGAGGATGGGCATCGAACCCGGCGCCCCAAAACGGAGCGAAGACGATGTCCATGCAAACATGGATAATATCAACATCTTTCTTTGTAGTGCATACTCGCTCTGATTGAAAATACCCGTTTGGTCGGAACGCAATTTTGTGCTGATAAAAAGTCTGCGACCGACCCTGCACGAAGCTCTCTACCCAATTGGGCATATAAGGGATTGAGGTATTCTTATCAGCATACGATTCTAAAGATGCTCATCAAAATCCAGGCTGTCCTGCCAGGAACAGCCGGACGTTTCCATTTATCCGGGCTGAGCCACGGTTCTTCCATCTGGATGGGGTATAACGCCCAAAGTGTCCCGTTGCATGAAACATTCCTGTTTCGCAACATGCCTGCCGAAATCCGAAAATGAAAAACCATAACTGTAGCAATAGTAAAAAGATAGAATTCAACGCCCACCATTCACATTATTGCTTTCATTCAGTTGTTAAAAATTCCGTTCATTAGTTCTTGTTGCGATAACAGGTACCGCAGACATCCTGACTGCTTTTAACCACGCTTCAGCGTTTGCAATCGAAAATAGTGTATGAGATACATCATAAAATCTCTCCGCAACAGAAACTAATTATGCCAGAATTAAAACCACAATAACCTTAGCAAATTGCGATCTCAAGCAAATAGTAACCTTCGCCGAAATTTTTTCAATATAAAGTTAATTCATTTTCATATATGTTTATAACTTCTTTTCAAAAAATGCGTTATGTGTCATAATGTTCAATGAGAAACCTGTCTCGAATTTGTTTTGGCTGAGCTTA
Organism: uncultured Pirellulales bacterium; assembly: GCA_964482555.1. Classification (GTDB taxonomy): domain Bacteria; phylum Planctomycetota; class Phycisphaerae; order Sedimentisphaerales; family SM23-30; genus CAYZXY01. The sequence goes on along the minus strand of CAYZXY010000005.1, from coordinate 53,696 downwards.
TTTCACAATCAGGATTCCGTAATTCGTTATTTACACTGTGGTTAACTGACCGTAAAATGCTCACAGCGCATTAAATGATGTTTGAAACTATTTAATTAAGGAACCCCAGCATGTTGTGGAGCAAGAGTTTTATTCCGACCGTGAAGGAAATACCGGCTGACGCGGAAGTGCCCAGCCATCAGTTGATGATTCGTTCGGGGATGATTCGCCGGATCGCCAGTGGAACCTACGCGTATCTGCCGCTGGGACAGCGGTGTCTGCTGAAGGTGATGCAGATCGTACGCGAGGAGATGAACGCCGCGGGGGCGCTCGATACGCTGATGCCCTCGGTGCAGCCGCTGGAGCTGTGGCAGAAGACAGGACGCGATATCGCCTATGGTGAGACGCTGGCAAAATTGCAGGACCGCCAGGAACGATGGAGCGTGCTCTCGCCGACGGCGGAGGAAGTCATGACCTTCATCGGGGCCCAGGAGATCAACTCCTACAAACAGCTGCCGTTCAACCTCTATCAGATCAGCTTCAAATTTCGCGATGAGTTCCGGCCGCGGTTCGGCGTGCTGCGGTCGCGCGAGTTCATCATGAAAGACGCGTACAGCTTCGACGCGAATCCGCAAATGCTGCACGAAAGCTATATGAAGATGTATAACGCCTATGGCCGGATTTTCGAGCGGTGCGGCGTTCCTTATGTTATCGTCGAGGCCGAGACCGGCGAGATGGGCGGTTCCGGCTCGCACCAGTTTACGGTGCCATGCAATACGGGCGAGGATATCATCGTGCAGACCGAGGACGACAGCTACGCGGCGAATATCGAAAAGGCGCCGGTCGACCCGGTCGAGCCGCAGACGACGCTGGAGAATCCCCCCGCGACAGAGGATGTTCATACGCCCGAAGTCGGCAGCATCGAGGCGGTCTGCGAGTTTCTAAAAACCACGCCCAGACAGATGATCAAAACGCTCATATATGAATGCGGCGATGGGGATGAGATGGAAGTCGTGGCGGCCTTGCTGCGCGGAGATCATGTAGCCAACCCGGAAAAGCTCACCCAGATCATGAACGGCAAACATATCGAACTGGCCGAGCCGGAGACGATACATAAAGTCACCGGGGCGGCAGTTGGTTTCGCCGGGCCGGTCGGCTTGAACAACCGTGTGAGCAAGCTGCTCGTCGATCATGCGGTCGCGGCCCTGCCGATCGGTATTGCCGGGGCGAACAGGACGGATTACCATACGAAGAACGTCGTGCCGGGGAGGGATTTCCCGCTGGAGGGCGAGAAGGTCGTCGTGGTCGATATCCGCAACGCCGACGAGGGCGATACTTATCAGGGCAAGAAACTGACCTTCAAAAACGGCATCGAGGTCGGCCAGGTCTTCAAGCTCGGCGACAAATACGCCAGAAAACTCGGCTGCAATTTCCTCGATGAAGACGGCAAGCAGAAGCCCTGCCTGATGGGCTGTTACGGCATCGGCATCAACCGCATCGTCGCCTCGGCAATTGAAGTCGCTTACGACAAGGACGGCATCGTCTGGCCGATCAGCATCGCGCCATACGAGGTGTTGATCGTGTCGGTGAACCAGGATGAGGAGGAGGTCGCCGGGACCGCGAAAAAACTTTACGATGAATTGCAGACGCAGGGCGTCGACGTCTTACTGGACGACCGCGTCATGCGCGGCGGCGTCAAATTTAAAGACGCCGACCTGATCGGCATCCCGATCCGCGTCAACGTCGGTAAAAAAGGCCTGACCGACGGCAGCGTCGAAATCAAACTCCGCCGCGAGGACGACCGCCAGACCATACCCCTGGCCGAGGCCGTCAACAAAGTCATGGAGCTGCGGGAAATGCTGTTTGCGGAAGTAAAGTAATCTGAACAAACCACGCGAGCAGTTTATACACAAGCAGGGAGAACACGTAAATACTCAATTGGAAGCGGTACAAAACCAGTTATGTGACAGGACGCATTCCGAGGTGATATATGATTGATTTACGCAGCGATACTGTGACGAAACCGTCCGCGGCGATGCGGCAGGCGATGGCGGAAGCGGAAGTGGGCGATGATGTGCTGGGGGACGATCCGACGATTACACGGCTTGAGGAGCGGGTCGCAGCGATATTGGGCCAGGAGGCCGCGGTGTATATGCCGTCGGGGACGATGACAAATCAGGTCGCGATCCGCCTGCATACGGAGCCGGGGGATGAAATCGTTATGGAATCGGAGTCGCATATCTATTTTTACGAAGCAGGCGGGCCCGCCGGATTGAGCGGCGTGATGTGCCGGCTGATTAACGGTGAGCGGGGTCTGTTCACTCCGGAGCAGTTTCGCGCTGCCCTGCGGCCGCGAAATCTGCATTTTCCACCGACCAGGCTGGCTGTTCTGGAAAACACGCATAACCGCGGCGGCGGGACGATCTGGCCGCTGGAGGAGATGGCGGCCGTAGCGAAAACGGCAAATGAAGCGGGCCTGCGGATGCATCTGGATGGGGCGCGGTTATGGAATGCGACAGCCGCGACAGGAATTCCGGAGAAGGAGTATGGGCAATTTTTCGATACGATCAGCGTCTGTTTTTCCAAGGGGCTCGGGGCGCCGGTCGGTTCGGCGCTGGCGGGTTCGACAGAACTGATGGCGAGGGCCCGGCGGTTTCGCAAGATGTTTGGCGGCGGGATGCGGCAGGTGGGCATTATTGCCGCGGGAGCGATGTTTGCGCTGGAGAACAACCGCGCCCGCCTCCAGCAAGACCACGCAAACGCGAAACGACTGGCCGAAGGGCTGGCCGCTCTGCCGGGCATGACGCTGGACCCGGCGAGCGTGGAGACAAATATCGTCTTTTTCACCACGGACGGACCGGCGGCGGCTCTGACAGAAATGCTCAAGGCAAAAGGCGTTCTGATGATGGCGCTGGGGCCGAACCGCATACGCGCGGTAACGAATCTGATGGTGGACGCGACAATGATCGAGGAGGCGATTGAGGTGATTAGTAAACAAGTAAAGGAGATGATATGACCATACGAGAGTTCCAGGAACTGATCAGGGAGAAGTATTACGAAAAGGATTCCCAGCGGGGCACACCGGGAACGTTTATGTGGTTTATCGAGGAAGTGGGCGAGCTGGCCACGGCACTGGCGCGAGACGATCAGGAGAATAAAGTCGAGGAGTTTGGGGATGTGTTCGCCTGGCTGTGTACCCTGGCGAATATTAACGGGGTGGACTTGCAGGATGCCGTTCAGAAATATGATACGGATGAGCATCCGGGGTATAAGTGAGAAAATAGACGTTTGGCGTTTGAATGGATGAAGAGGGAATATGCATCATCGTCATATTTCCTGATCATTGACCAGCTCCGAGTACGCGTTCCGATTGAAAATACCCGTTTTGTCGAAACGTAATTTCTAAGGATTAATCCGCGAATTTTCCCAACGGTCAGGGGTGGGCTTTACTTTGCCGGGACCTGGTGGTCGTAGAATTTTTTACTCAAGGCGTCGGCAAAACGTACAATACTCTGGAGCTGGATGCGCGAGAGGGCCTCACCGCCGGCCGGTTCAGCGCCATGCTCCGGCCAGGACACACCGACCTCCGTCGTATAGACCGGCAGATTCGGCTTCTCCGCATCGGCGGCATATATGCTGACGCCCGCACGAATCTGGCCCTGCAGGAGATTGACGCTGCCGGGCTCGGTCATGGTATATTGATACAGGTCAAGATAGATGATCCGCTCCGCGTCGAGTTCGGCCGCGACGGACGTTTTCGGCCGGGCGACCCAATCCAGATTTTCCAGTTGATAGGTTTCGACTTTTTCCTGCTCGATAAACTCGACCTTTTTAACATGCTTTTCGGTCATCTGGGCGACCGCCAGGGCAATGTTGGTTCGGGCATACGGGTATTCATAATTGATGCCCGGCCCGGACGAGACCAGAATCGCCGTTTTCTTACCCTTGAGACCGGTATATTCGGCCTGAACGGTTTCGTTCTTTTTTCCGAATAAAACATAGGCCGGCCATTCGAGCATATTACAGCCGCACAGCCACAACATTACCGGCAGCAAAATCAGCTTTTTCATCAAAACTCCATTATGGGAAGGCATTGGGAATCCGGTGTAACCGGAATTTCCAGATTCGTCGTTTCAAACGCGTTCCGATGTAAAATACCCGTTTTGTCGGAACCTAATTATGTGCGGACAAAGCCTTTACGGCTGGCCCTGGCGGGAATTCTCATACACTTTGGGTATACATTTCACTGCCATTGTGCGCAAGGTTCCACGCATACTAGCCTAACCCGCCGCCGCACCAAAGTAAACCATTAAACATTTCAAACCCCAGCCCGCCAGCAGCACACCCAACATCAGATAGAGTATTTTCACCAGATGCTGATCGAGATAAAAAATCAGTCCGCTGTAATCCCGGTCAACCAGGGCCACATAAGCCCCGCCAATTGCCAGAAAGACACACAAGACCGCCAGCAGGGCCCCCGCCGGCTGGGTCGCGAAAGCCGCCGGCAGTTTGCCATGAACGACAAAGGTGAATGCGGTGGTCATACCGCATGTCGGACAGGGATAATCCGTCCGCTCCAGAAAACCACACGGGCTCATGCCCAGTTGTTCATGCGTACCATAACCGGCATCGGCCGGCGTCAGCTGCCCGGCCAGCACCAGCAGCGCCAGGCTGACCATCGCCAAAATACCGGCAATGATGCGAAACAACCACCACTGGGACCGTGCTTCTTTTTCAGTCACGACGTCAACCTGTCGAGTGTCAAAAACTCATAAAACTTTAAATAGAACATAAGCGTTCACGGAAATAGCGGGGTGGGCCTTACCCACCATAGTCCCACACGTAAAGTGCGGGAATTAAAAGGCACCAGGGGCCGTCTTGCTGCCGCCCAGGACAACACATAATCATGTGCGGATAAAGCGTTTACGATTGCCCCAGACAGGCATCCTCATACCCTTTGGGTATAAAACAGCTTTGATGGCGTTTATGCGCGGTAAAGTAAAAATCTTCGCGATTAACTTCGCGGCTTCGAGTCTTGGTGGTTAATTTGTTTGTGGCTTATCCGCACTGTGCCAATACTTTTCGCCGCCATTATATCATATCACGGCCGCCGTTTCACTCTTTTTTATAAAGCTGAAATTATGACCTTCGGCGTCGATGACGATGGTGTCGCCGTCGCTGAATCTACCCGCCAGAATCAACTGGGCCAGCGGATTCTCGAGCTTTTGTTGTATAGTCCGTTTGAGCGGCCGGGCGCCAAACGTCGGATCGTAGCCTTCTTCCAGCAGCAGGTCTTTCGCCGCCTCGGTAACCTCCATATCCAGCTTACGCTCGCGCAACCGTTTATGAAGATGCCGCAGCTGAATGTCAATAATGCCGCGCAGATGCTCTTGCCCGAGCGGATGGAACACCAGCGTTTCATCAACCCGATTGAGGAACTCGGGGCGAAAAATGCGCTTCAGAGCATCGTTCACATGGGCCTCGATCTCCCAGTCGGACCGGTCTTCCTGGGCCATTTTCTGGATTTCAGCCCCGGCGATATTACTGGTCATGATCACCACCGTGTTCTTAAAATCCACCGTGCGCCCTTTGCCGTCCGTCAGCCGGCCATCGTCCAAAACCTGCAACAGCACGTTGAACACATCCCTATGGGCTTTTTCAATCTCGTCCAGCAGAATGACGCAGTATGGACGACGCCGGACAGCTTCGGTCAGACGGCCGCCTTCCTCATAGCCGACATAACCGGGCGGGGCACCGATCAACCGGGCGACGCTGTGCTGCTCCATGAATTCGCTCATGTCGATACGGACCATCGCGTTCTCGTCATCAAACAGGTAATCGGCCAGCGCCCGCGACAATTCGGTCTTACCCACGCCGGTCGGACCGAGAAAAATGAAACTGCCGACCGGCCGATTCGGATCGCCCAGTCCCGCACGGGCCCGGCGAATGGCATCACTGACCGCCTGCACCGCTTCGTCCTGACCAACGACTCGCTGCCGAATTTTCTCTTCCATTTTCAACAGCTTTTCCTGCTCTCCGGTGATCAGCCGCTGCACAGGGATACCGGTCCACCGGGCGACAACCGCGGCAATCTCATCATCGGTCACTTCTTCCTTGACCAGACTGTTGCCGTTCATTTCATGTTCGGCGGCCTGCTGACTTTGCTGGAGTTCCTTTTCCAGTTCGGCAATGGTTCCATAACGCAGACGGGCCGCGGTCTCGAGGTCGCCCTCGCGCTGGGCTTCTTCCAGATCGGTCTGTGCCTGTGAAATCTGCTCCTGAATATCCTTGATCCTGTGCAGCAGGCCCGTCTCCTTTTCCCAGCGCGCTGTCAGTTCACGGTCGCTTTCCTGCAAGTCGGCAAGCTGCTTTTCAAGTTTTTCCAGACGATCCCGGGAAGCTTCGTCACTTTCTTTCCTGAGCGCCTCGCGTTCGATCTGCAGCTGCATGATTCGACGCCGCAGCTCGTCCAACTCTCCCGGCAGAGAATCATTTTCGATACGCAGTCGGGATGCCGCCTCGTCAACCAGATCAATCGCCTTGTCCGGCAGAAACCGGGCGGTAATATAACGATTACTCAATGTCGCGGCCGCAACCAGGGCATTATCCGTAATTCGCACGCCATGGTGGGTATCGTAACGGTGCTTAAGACCGCGCAAAATAGCAATGGTATCCTCAACAGTCGGCTCCTGAACTATGATAGGCTGGAACCGACGTTCGAGGGCGGCGTCTTTTTCGATATGCTTGCGGTACTCATCCAGCGTGGTCGCGCCGATACAACGCAGCTGCCCCCGGGCCAATGCCGGCTTGAGCAGATTACCCGCGTCCATCGCCCCGTCCGTCTTGCCCATTCCGACAACCAGATGCAGTTCATCTATAAACAGAACCACCTGGCCGTCAGATTCCGTGACTTCTTTCAGAACCGCTTTAAGCCGTTCCTCAAATTCTCCCCGGAATTTCGCCCCGGCGATCAGCAAACCCATATCCAGCCCGATCAGCCGCTTGTCTTTCAACGTGGTGGGGACATCGCCGTTGACGATCCGCTGGGCGAGCCCTTCGACAATCGCGGTCTTACCCACGCCCGGTTCACCGATCAGCACGGGATTATTCTTCGTCCGGCGGCTCAGAACCTGCATACACCGACGAATCTCCTCATCCCGGCCAATGACCGGATCGAGCTTACCCTGGCGGGCCAGATCAATCAGATCGATGCCGTAACGCTCTAGTGCCTGATACTTACTCTCGGCGTTGGCATCGGCGGCATGCTGCCCGCCGCGCATGGCTTTCATCGCCTGCACGATTTCCTTCTTATACACGGCATTAACCGTCAGAACTTCTTTGGCCGCGCTCTTTACCTCCAGCAGCGCCAATAGTAAATGCTCCGAACTGATATAGTCATCCTTCATCCGGTCGGCCTCTTTGTTGGCCTGGATCATGACCTGGTTCAAAGCGCTGTCGCCGGCGAGTTGATTACCGCCGCCGCTGACACTGGGCAGACGCTTCAGCTCACTCTCTACGATGGAGCGAATCTGATCGACATTGCAACCTGTCTTCTGCAATATCGGCACGACTATACCGCCTTCATCCCCCTTGAGCAGACCCGCCAGCAGATGCAGCGGCGTCAAGGTCCCATGATTATGACTTATGGCGATTTCCTGTGCGTATCCGATCGCCTCCTGGGCTTTCACCGTAAATTTATCCAATCGCATTGTTACTCCCTTCAAACATATATCTATACCCATTCTCCGGGCAAGACCAGGCATTTCATTGATAAATCATCCAGTTTTTGATGTAAAATACATCTGTTATCATTTAGAGCAACATTCATGCCAAACAACTATATCCTTTATTGACAACTAGTTAAAGCCCACAAACCTTTGTTTCTGCTGACATTGCGCAATAAAACTATGCCATAATGGCAGACATGAACCCCTGATCAATATATGAAAATAATGTTCGAAAAGTGAATATCGAAACAGAAAAACGGGCAAGATAACTCACACCCTTGGGTATTACTCTTTTTCTCGAAAAAACGCTTGCAGCCCAATATGAATTTTTAGAGGTGCCCTTATGATTTCAAATTTGAGATTTAGTTCACAATTCGAATTTCGTGCTTCGAATTTTAATCGCTTCTTGGCGCATCCCTTTGTCTTTAAGAGACTTCTATCTTTTTCTCGCCGTTTTCAAACTTTTTGATAATCGTGTAATAAATCTGGGCGGCCAGTTTCAGGGCTTCCGGATAGGCCTTCTTGTAATGCTCAATGGCCTGCCAGTCATTATGGTCGATTTTCCCGTCCGCCAGAATATCCAGAATGGCCGTTTCGCATTCGATGTCTTTCTTGCGCTTTTCAATCAGATTCTTCAGCGTTTCGCCATCAAACTGCGAATCGCATTTTTTCGGCACCGGCACAACAAACGTCTCGACAATCCCGGTAACCAATTCCAGAATCCGGATATCCTCCGTCAATTCAAACAACGCCCGCCAGACGCATAAAGGTATGTACTTCCGCCGGCCGCCGGTGTATTCGTAAAGTGTCGAATCCGCCATGCCGCACCGGGCAGCCACCTGACTGATGGAGATATTGTACTTCTTCAGCAAATCCTGTACTAACAGATACTCGTCCGTCACCAGTATATCCTTTCCATAATCCCAGGTTGGCCCAGAAAAAACGTCTCACAAATATGCAGGAACTGAATCTCTATCTTATAAAATTAAATCCAACATTGCAACCAGCAGTTTTGGGGGGGAAGTCTGTGGCTGATCCGCAACCGGAGACTCTCTGAATGGTGCTTCCGCCGAAAGATATCTAGACGCGTTCCGAAGGATAATTCCCGTTTTGCCAAAACGTAACTACATGCAGAAAAAGCTTTTACGTCTGTCCCTGGCGGGAACCCTCATACCCTTTGGGTTTAAAAGATGTTCCAGCGTCCCAGAATGAATTTCATTACAACCGTCAGCACAATAAATACAGGCATCAAAATCGAAAAGCTGTATAACATATAACCAAAAAAGCTGGGCATTTTCACACCATTCTGCTCGGCGATACTCTTAACCATAAAGTTGGGGCCGTTCCCGATATAGGTATTGGCCCCCATAAAAACTGCCCCCAGCGAAATCGCAACCAGAAGCTGCGGCGCGACCTGGGCTACCAGAGCTACGCCCTCAGGCGCCGGCAGGGTCTTGGCCGTCTCAAAAAAAACCACATAAGTCGGAGCGTTATCCAGGAGACTGCTAAGCAGTCCGGTCGCCCAGAAAAACTGCCACGGTTCGGTCAGACCCAGGTCCGGGCCCCTGGCGTTCAAAATCTCGACCGGCACCTGCATCGTGATAAAAATCCCTGAAAACAGCGCCGCCACCTCTCCGATCGCGACATAATTGAACTTGTTCTCCAGTCGCACGCCCCTCGGCGTGGTTACCAGAGAAAGAACCACGAAAATCAACTGCATCCCTTCCCGCAAAAAATCCGGCACGATAAACCGATCATTTTGACCCAGAAACGGCTTACCCGGAACCAGCAGCGCCACCGACAGCACCACGCCAATCAACCAGAGAAAATTGATCGTTCCCCGCAGTTGCAGCGGCTGAACCTCAACGTCTTTACTGACGACACCCTTGATCGTCTCTTTTTGATAGACAATCGTATCCCAGACATAATAAATGACCAGCAGAACAAGAACCATCGCCAGCCATTGCGGCCACAATCCCAGCGTCCAGATAAACGGCACCCCCCTCAAATACCCCAGAAACAAAGGCGGATCGCCGATCGGCAGCAGACTGCCGCCGACATTACAGACCAGAAAGATAAAGAAAATGACCGTATGTTTCACATGTTTCCGTTCTCGGTTAGCTTGCAAAACCGGACGAATCAGCAGCATCCCCGCCCCGGTCGTTCCGATAAAACTGGCGATCCCGGCACCCACCCCCAGAAAAACCGTATTGGTCAAAGGATTAGTCGGCATATCGCCCTTGAGCTGAATCCCCCCGCTGATAACATAAAGACTGAAAAGCAGGACGATAAATGGAATATATTCCGCCAGTATCGCATGATTTAAAACCTGTAAGACCGCCGAAAAACCGCTTTTCAGTTCATGCGTGTGATGATCGACCACGCCGGGATGAACAAACCAGTAATAAAACAATACAATCACAGAAAGTATGACCGCGACCAATAACCTGTTTTTGTTATGTTCCCACCAGATTTCCGTCAATTCGATCAACGGCAGAATGGCTATACACAGTAGTAAAACCGCAAATGGTATGACCGCCCAGAGCGGCGGTATCTTGTACCCCGCGGGCATATGATCTTCGCCATGTCCCCCCTCACCGGCTAGCACGTCATGCTCAGCATGACCGGCGACATCGCCGGCACGGCCCATATCTTGCCTGTCAATCTGCTCGTTACGAGTATTATCGGCCCCCGCCGCTACGTCCGCATCGCCAAATGCCGTCAAATTAAACAATGATATGAAAATGAAAAGAACGACTGCTAAGGTGGTGTGCCCAAAACTGAGGTGCTTGTTTGTACCTGCTATTGCATTATGCATGTTAGACTCGTTCCGATTGATTTTCCCGTTTTATCAAAACGTAATCATTTGCGGATAAAATAATTACTGTCGGCCCTGGCGGGTATTTTCATATCCTTTGGGTACATATTGATCCTTCAGTTTATTCTATCATAAAGCCTTCCCATGCAGGTAATATACACATTTCACTATGTACATCAAGTATTCTTTAATTTATCATCAAGGCGAAATCGCACGCCGCAAAACATTGCAAAAACCCCGGATGTGAATACAATATTAATTCGGTATTGAGCAGTATTCATCCATCCGCAAATGGAAGGTGCAGGTAGCATTTGAACTTTAAACTTGTCATCAGACAATTAGCGATTCTGGTACTTCTGGTCGGCGTGTGCATGAGCAGTTCGCTGATCTGGGGATTTATGGATCGGCAAACCGGCGGAGAAGCAGCCGTGTTTCCCGCCTTTTTTATGTCGGTCGGCGTCTGCTTTCTCCTGGGAGGCGTTTTTTTTCTGTTAACCAGACAGGTCAGCCGCGAGGACCAGATGTATCGCAAGGAAGCAATCGCGGTGGTGGGGCTGGGCTGGATACTCTGCGGATTGCTGGGGGCGCTGCCTTATGTTTTTTCAGGTGTACTTGAGGGCCTGTATGACAATCACTTTGATATCATCGCCGCGGCGATTTTTGAAAGCGTCAGCGGTTTTACGACGACAGGAGCCAGTATCTTCCCTGAACCGGAGCTGCTGCCCCGGGCGGTATTATTCTGGCGCAGCCTGACCCACTGGCTGGGCGGCATGGGGATTATCGTTCTGTTTGTCGCCATTCTGGGGCAGACCGGCTCAGGTGCGAAATTCCTGGTCAGCTCCGAGGTGCCCGGCCCGATTACCGAATCGATCCGACCGCGCATCCGGCAGACAGCCCTGCTGCTCTGGAAAATTTACATGGCAATTTCGCTGATCGAGGTCGTCTGTCTGTCCGTCCAGGGAATGGATATTTTCGAGTCGCTGTGTCATACGTTCGGGACCATGGCCACGGGCGGATTCAGTACCAAAAACGCCAGTATCGGCCAATATAATAATCTGGGCTATGAAATCACCATTATCGTGTTCATGCTGCTGGCGGGAACGAACTTCAATTTATACGCGTCTCTCATCCAGGGCCGGGTGCGCGACGTGTTTCGCAATAAAGAATTCCGCGTTTACGTGTTCCTGCTGTTTCTGGCGACCTTGTTTTTAACCATCGACCTGGTGGTCAACCGCTCCGAATCCTATACCTTCGGCCGGGCGCTGCGTTCGGCCGGCTTTCAATCGGTCTCGATCATGACCACCACCGGTTACGGCACGGACGATTTCAACCAGTGGCCGAGCTTTTCCCGCTGGCTGCTGACCATGCTGATGTTCGTGGGCGGCTCCGCCGGCTCGACCGGCGGCGGGATCAAAGTGATCCGCTTCATACTCTTCTTCCGGGTCATCCTCATGGAAGTTGAATATATGTTTCGCCCCAGCCGTATCCGGCCGTTCAAGATGGGCGGACAGATTCTTGATGATGATGTCCGGCGGAATGTCTCGGCCTATATCGGCTTGGCCCTGGTCATCTTTTTCATTGCGACTTTTTTCCTTATGATTTTACATAACGAGGCCGGCGTCGCTCCCGAAAAACATCTGGACCTGGATACCGCCTTTACCGCCGTCATCGCCACGCTGAACAACATCGGGCCGGGACTGAATATGGTCGGCCCCATGGCCAATTACGCCTTCTTTACCGCACCGGGAAAACTGCTGCTCACCCTGTTAATGATCCTGGGCCGACTCGAAATCATGGTGATTTTATGCCTGTTCGTGCCCGGTTTCTGGAGGAAGGATTAATATACTCGCTCCGATGAATAATTACCGTTTTGGCTAAAGGGGGCCTCTAATAATGGCTTTCGAGGCGAAAGCGAAGATTTTTTCGTCTGACAAAAAATGAAAAACCGGGCATATTAGTGAATATTCACGGTTTTTTCATGACGAAGGTCAGAAGGAAAAAAGATCGCTTGCAGCCCAAAATGAATTTTTAGAGGTGCCCTAAACGTAACTATGTGCGGGCATAGCCTTTACGGCTGGCCCTGACGGGATTTCTCATACCCTTTGGGTATACATTGAAACATAAAAAAATGAACAAAGGAAAGGAATTCAATAATGCGTATCAATCGCCATCATTTAAATAAAAGCGGATGTGTAAAACAGGTTCTTTTCACAATGGTTCTGGTTGGCCTGATGGGGTTGCCGTTATTCGCTGAAAAAGACAAATCCGTCGAAACCCACTATTATGCCGTCATGATTAATCAGCAGAAAAGCGGCCACATGGTCCTCACACGCACCGAAGAGGACGACCGGGTCACCCACCGCATTAAAACACTGCTGTCCATATCCCGCATGGGCATCCCCATCAAGATAACGACGATCGAATCCTGTACGGAAACCACCGACGGCAAGCCGCTCGGCTTCACCAGCATCCAGGAACTCAGCGGCATGAGAATGTCTATCCGGGGCGAGATCAAAAACGGTAAAACGATCAACATCACCACCGAATCCGCCGGCAGTTCCCAGACCCAAACCATGCTATGGCCCGAAGGTGCCCTGCTCGAAGAAGGGGCGTCGCAATATATGATGAAAAAAGGACTCAAGGCAGGAACGGAATATGACATGAACATCTTCAGCCCCACAACCCTGGATGTTATGCCAGTACATGTCCAGGTGGGACCGAAGCTAAAAATCGACCTGCTGGGCCGGATTACCTGGCTGCATGAAGTCATCACGGAAATAAAAAATCTCGGCGGCGGCATTACCAATTATTCGTATGTCAACGAAGATGGCGATGTACAAAAATTTAAAATGAACGTCATGGGAATCCAGATGGAAATGCTGGCCTGCGATAAAAGCTATGCCCTCGCGGAGGATGTCAGACCGGCCGAGTTCTTCAATCAGTTCATTATCCGCTCGCCCAAACCCCTGAATAATCTCGACAAAATCAAATCTATTACCTATACCATCAAATCCAGGTCTGCCGCCCCGCTGAATTTCCCTGAAACCGACAGTCAGCACATCCTCCATCCCGACCCCTGCACGTATATGGTCACCGTAACGCCCCCGGTGATTCCCGCAGGGATTACATTCCCCTGCAACGCACAAGCTCAAGACATCAGAGCCGCCATGAAGCCAGCCCCGTACCTCCAGACCGACAATCCAAAATTAAAACAAATGGCCCGCCAGGCGATCGGCGATGCCGTCCACGCCGGCCCGGCAGTGAGAAACATCGAGCGTTTCGTCAGCCGACACATCCGCGAAAAAAATCTCTCCGTCGGCTACGCCTCGGCCCTGGAAGTCATGCAATCGCAGGAAGGCGACTGCTCCGAGCACGCGGTATTGACCGCGGCCCTTTGTCGGGCGGTCGGTATTCCGGCTCAGGTGGTCTTTGGTGTGGTGTATGTCCCGTGGCAAGAATATGGCAAAGATGGCATTTTCGGCCCGCATGCCTGGGCTCGGGCCTACGTGGGCGACACATGGATCGGCCTCGACGCCACCGGCGCGCCGCGCGGCTATAGCTGCGGCCATATCATCCTGGGCTTTGGCAACGGAAACATGACAGATTATTTCGATACCATTAACACGTTGGGACAATTTCAGATTGTTGACGTTGACATTCAGCAAAAACAGTGACCAATCCCGCCGCACTATCGCTTGAATGTTGCAAAAACACAGCAGGCACTAACCGTCATAACCGGCACAAACCCCCCATCTCGCCTGACCAGAACATCCCCAAACGCAGCGTTGTTTTTTATAAGCATTTACGCGGAATAATGTTGTCAAATCGCAACAAACCGCTTGACATCCCGGCAAAATAATTGTATCAATATAAATAGTAAAGCTTTATGGCAGAGTCATCATCGGACGATAGCCCCGCCGGGCTTTGGGAGAGGGAATTCAGTTTGTATACGCGTTCCGCTTGAAAATACCCTTTTGTCGAAACGTAATTATCTGCGGATAAAAAGCTTAAGCCCGGCCCTGCCGAGAGCTTTCTACCCAATTGGGTATAATATCCTTACATGTTTCTTATGCCGACACGAGACCAAAAAACGCAGCACGATTCAGCAGAAAAACAGGCTCTTGACCGGGATTTACGTTTCGGCCGCATGGCCCAGCATCTCATCAATGTCATGCCGCTGGGTGTAGTGGCTTTCGACCGCCAGCTCGATATTACCGACATCAACCCGGCAGCGGAAAACATGCTGGTCGCATCCGGCAACATCGCCAAGGCACTCAGTCAAGGTATCTATTCCGACGATCATAAAGATTCACTGCGGCAGGAATGGCACGACAACATCCAGCAAGCCCTGCAGGTCACCGAACCGCACACCTTCGAAAACATCTACTACACCTCCCCCGACGGCGCTACGCGTGTGCTGCATATTATTTGCACGCCATTGCTGGAAGAAGCCGGCGGCGCAATCCTCGGAGGTATCGTATTGATCGAGGATGTCACCGGCAAAGTGATGATGGAAAAAGACCTGGCCTTTGCCGAACGGCTCGCGGCTGTCGGCAAACTGGCCGCCCGCGTCGCTCACGAGCTCAACAATCCCCTCGACGGCATCATGCGGTATATCAATCTCGCCATGCGGCTGGCGGAGAAAAACGAAGATGAAAACGCCGCCCGCTATCTGAACGAATCGCGCAAAGGACTGCAGCGTATGGTACAAATCGTCAGCGAACTGCTGGAATTTTCCCGCAGCACCTATTCAGCCTTCGAGGAAGCCAACGTCGCCAAAATCATCGATGAGTCGCTCAAGGCCATGGACAGCCATGTACAGCAGGCCCGCATCCAGGTCATACGCGAGTACACCCCGGACATACCCAACATCCGCAGCGGCAATCTTTTCCAGGTTTTTTGCAATCTCATTAAAAATGCCGTCGATGCCATGGAAACCGACGGCCGCCTGACTATCCGTACCGGTCGCGACGACCATTACCTGATCATCGAATTTCAGGACAACGGCCCCGGCCTCACCGAAGAAACGGCGAACAAACTCTTCGAGCCCTTCTTCACCACGAAAGACCCCGGCAAAGGCACCGGCCTGGGCCTGGCCATCTGCCGCGATATTATCGAACGTTACGACGGCCAGATCAACGCCGCCAATCATCCCGACGGCGGCGCCCTGTTCTCCATCAAAATACCGCTGGCCCGCACCAGCCTCAACCGGAAATAAACATCGCACCGAAACAAACCCGGCAGCAGCCCGTTAAACGAAAGCAGGAGTGACACAGACTTATGGCGGAGAAAAAACTTTTAATTGTCGATGACGACCCGATTATCCGCGATTCGCTTTGCGAGTTTCTCAAACTGGAAGGCTACCAGGCCTTCGGGGCCGGCAGCTTCAAAAACGCCCTCAAAGAACTGGAAAAACAGGACTTCAACCTGGTCATCACCGACGTTAATATGCCCGAAACCGACGGGTTCGAACTCCTGCGGCTGATCCGCAAACGCTACCCCGAAATCGTCACGATCGTCATCACCGGTTACGGCACCATCGAAAGCGCCGTCGAAGCCATCAAAATGGGCGCCTATGACTATCTCACCAAGCCGATCGTCGATGACGAAATCCGCCTCATTGTCAACCGGGCTCTCGAACAGCAGGCACTCCTCCTGGAAAACCGCAACCTGAGAAATCAGCTACGACACAAATACGGCCTGGAAAACATCATTGGCCACGATTATAAGATGCTCAAAATTTTCGATCTCATCGAGGCCGTCGCCGACAGCAAAGCGACCGTCCTGATCACCGGCCAGAGCGGAACCGGCAAAAGCCTTATCGCCCGGGCGATACATCATCGCTCCGACCGATGCGACAAACCCTGCGTCGAGGTCAGTTGCGGGGCGCTGCCGGAAACACTGCTGGAAAGCGAGCTTTTCGGTCACGTCAGAGGCTCGTTCACCGGCGCCGTTAATGACAAGGAAGGCAAGTTCATGGCCGCGAACGGCGGCACGTTGTTTCTCGATGAAATCAATTCCGCGCCGTTGAGCCTCCAGGTCAAACTGCTGCGGGTCCTGCAGGAACGGCAGTTCGAGCCCGTCGGCAGCAACGAAACCAAAACCGTCGATGTCCGGGTTGTGTTGGCCACCAACGTCGATCTGATAAAAGAGGTCGAGCAAGGTCGTTTCCGCGAAGACCTGTATTACCGCATCAACGTCGTCAATATCGATCTGCCTTCGTTGCAGGAACGGATTACCGACGTCCCGCTGCTGGCGGAGAAATTCCTCAAAGACATGTGCATCAAGCACGGCAAGGATAAAACCGGGTTTTCCGACGATGCCGTCAGAGTGCTGGAAAACTACCGCTGGCCCGGCAACGTGCGCGAACTGGAAAACATCGTCGAACGGGCCGTCGTGCTCAGTAAATCCAATCGTATCGAAGTGTCCGACCTGCCGCCTTCAATCATCGAAACGGTCGAAACCGGCAAGGAGGTCGAGTTCCGACCCATGTCCCTGAAAGAGGCTCTCGAAGAGCCCGAAAAACGCATCATTGAAATGGCCCTGCGACGCAACAACTGGAACCGCCAGCTCGCCGCGGAAATGCTCCAGATCAACCGCACCACCCTTTACAAGAAAATGAAACGCTACGACCTCGAAGTCGATCCCATAGCCAAAACCTGATGAAATATACTCGTTCCGATTGAAAGTGCCCGTTTTGTCGGAACATAATTTATGTGCGGACATAAAACTTATGTCCGGCCCTGGCAGGAGCTTTCTGCCCCATCGGGTATAATGGCACCGCAGACATTTTCCCCGTAAAATTGCACGCCCATTGGCAGATTTGAGATGCCCGGCTGCCATCAACGCATCAAACTCAATCCTTTCATTTCGCCATCAGTTTAATCCGTGACGGTTTCGGCGGCGATTCCGGTCCGAATATCTCCTCGCAAATGGCACCGATCCGCTGATATTTATCCGGACTGACTTTGCCGCCTTTTTCCTCCATCCAGAGCTGCCGCGTCCGATACATCAGCGACGGGCTCAACAGGCAAAACGCCGGTTGTTTCAACCGTGCCCCCTTCACCATCTCATTCAAAAGATACTTATCGCCGTCCGGCAGCGGCGTCTCTCGTAATATCTCATCAAACAGTTTTTCCGGCCGGGCCGCAGGATACGGCTGCCGTCGCAGCGCCTCCCCCGCAATCCGATAAACATAATGAATCAGTACCGCAACCGTTGGGGCCAGTATAACCAGCAGAATCGCGGCCGGATGCATCTCGCTGGATGAAAACGAATCCTTAATCGACTGTAAATGCGGCGGCAACTCACCCCCAGTACCCGACTCCGCGACCAAAACCGCGACCCGGATGAACCCGTCTGAAAATATATTATACGCTGACAGCCAGCTCATGACTCACCTTCTCTTTCTGCTTCATGTTTTGACCCTCGCCTGAATCGGCAAACTTCCCGAGCAGCCAACCAGCGCTGCGGCGATGGTCCGGCCGCGGGTCAACCAGCATCTCCTCAACGGCACGCCGGGCCGACTCCGCCCTCCAGTTCAGCATCGCTTTGATCGCATTGGCACGCAAGCGGCTGTTCGGGCTGTACATGTGCACAGCCACTTCCGCGGCAAGATCTTCCCGGTCACGCTTTTCCAGGGCTTCAACCGCGTTCGCCTTGACCCGCCAATCCGGATCGTCCAGCGCCCGCACCAGATGCTCCTCCACTTTTTTCCGTTTCAATTGCCTTATCTCGCCTATCCCGGCTATCGCACAACTCCGTACCCGGCTGTCGCTGTCATGCAGCAGACGCTCGAAAACATCCAGACAATAACAGCCCTGCCCCAGTTCCCGCGCCATCAAAACCGCCTGCAATCGCGTCTCCGGATTGCCGGACATGGCCAGTTGCCGCCAGCGCGATGGCGATTGCGGGTCCAGTTTCATGACCGCACGACCTGCCGCGATCCGCTCCTGATGCGTCAGCTTGTAGTAATTCCGCCAGAAGGAATTGAACGCGATTTTCTGATAATATTTGCGGGCAATCTCCCGCAACCGCGCATGCGGCGATCTCAACTGCCCCACCAGCAGCTTCGGCAGACGCGATGATTTCTGCCGCATCAGACCCTGCAGCGCCTTCAACGATACAATCTCGCTCCCCGACTGCAACGCGCGTTCCAGCATCTTTTCGGCACAAACCGCCGGCATCTCCCCCAATATATCGATCACCTTTTCCAGAACCGGATCCCGCAAACTGTTCATTGCATCATCAAGATACTTCGCGAACGTATCAGGCTCACAACCCAGATGACGTATAAATTCCAGCAGCAATATTTGGTCTTCACCACTGAGCTCTTCCAGGGGCAGATGCTGATGATCGAGCCAGGCCGGCTGTCGTATCCGACGCAATCCTTCACTTACGCCGGACCGCCCAGACTGCCCGAAACTGCGGGCCAGCCCCTGAACCATCTCCGGCGCGAGCCGTTTACCCAGCTTTCGTACCGCCAGCGGCCGCAGCGACCGGTTCGCCAGGGCACTGAGCAGAAAGTTGGCCAGTTCCGGATTACCCGTTTCCTCCAGCGTCTTCCGCACGGCCACGCCTGACGCCTGATAGGGCTCACAATGATGCAGCCAGAAATGACTCTGAGTCGCATCGGCAAAAATCATGGCCGCCACAATCGCTTCCTGTGACCGGTGCGTCTTCCCGTATTGCTCCAGCCCCGAGCGCAAAGCCCCGAACAGATAATCGTAAGCGCTCTTCGTTTGCGACGCGGAACCGGTTTCGGTTTGCCTGTTGTGCAAGGGCTCCATTTTATCCGCGTTTTGCCGGACATAATCCCTTGTCATCTCCAGCAGCGTCTCTCCCGCCAGCCGCGACACCTGCGATTGCTTGTCATGCAGCAGCACCACCACCGCATCCGCCAGGCCAAACAGCCGGCAATGCTGAATGATATGCAATACATTCAATCGCGTCTGGGCTCCGGTTTGATGGCAACTCCGCCGCAGGGCGATAAACAGCTTCCGACACTGGCAGTGTATCTGTTCACGCAGCGATTGGGGCAGTTTATGATACGTGGCGATCAACGCCTGCAGCGATTGCTGCGAATCTCGCCTGATCGCCGTCTCCAGAAGCCGCTTTTTATATGCCGGCTCCGCCCAGCGTAATCCCAGCGTCAGAACCTCATCCGCCGCGGGATTCTTTGAAGCCTGCAATGCACTGTATATCTGTTCGGTCAACGCCATGACTTATACTCGATTAATGAATAACACTTCTGGTATAATTCCATTTCGTATATCGGCAAAATCCCGTATTTCATACAATCGCCCTCCTTATCGGACGCAGCCATTTCAAATAACCTCTTTCGCTTTGAACCCTAAACCCGGCAACGCCATACAGATAAAAGTGTTTTACAAAAAACGGTTGCAATATATCGCGGAAACCAGTATTAATATTGCAGCTTTTATACTCGCTCCGATTGAAAATCCTCGTTTTGTCCAAACGTAACTATGTGCGGGCAAAGCCTGTACGACTGGCCCTGGCGGGAATTCTCCTACCCTTTGGGTATGCCAGTCGTAAATGTGACTCAAAACCTTAATTCAAGGAAAGGATTTCCCGTGAAAGTCAGTAAAACTGCTCAATCCGTCCAGCCGTCAGTTACCATGGCCGTTACCGCCCGGGCCAAACAACTCAAGGCGGAGGGCGTTGACGTCGTCAGTTTCGGCGCCGGAGAGCCGGATTTCGATACCCCGGATTTCATCAAACAATCCGCCAAAACCGCCCTCGATCAGGGCGCGACAAAATACTCCCCTGCCGCCGGCAACATGGACCTGCGACAGGAAATTGCGCGCAAACTCAATGAAGAAAATGGCCTGGATTACAAACCCTCCCAGATCGTCGTTACCGTCGGGGCCAAACACGCTGTTTATGAAGCCATCCATGCCGTCGTCGATCCCGGTGATGACGTGCTGATTCCCACACCTTACTGGGTAAGCTACCCGGAAATGGTCAACCTGGTTGGCGGTACGCCCAAAATCGTCGAGACTAGCGCCGACCACGACTACAAACTGACGCCGGATGTCCTGAAAAATGCCATCACCGACAAAAGCGCCCTGCTGATTCTCAATTCGCCAAGCAATCCCGGCGGCTTCTGCTACTCCCCCGACGAACTCAAAGCCCTGGGCGAAGTCCTTAAAGGAACAAATGTCGGCATCATCTCCGACGAAATCTACGAATACCTGATCTACGGCGACATGGAATTTCGCAGTTTTGCCGCCGTCTGCCCCGATTTATATGAACAAACCATCACGATCAATGGCCTCAGCAAGGCCTATTCCATGACCGGCTGGCGGGTGGGCTACGTCGCGGCTCCGGAAAATGTTGCCAAAGCCATCGGCGGCATGCAGTCGCACATGACCTCCGGACCGGCCACTTTCTGCCAATTGGCTTCCATCGAAGCCCTGAAAAACGGCAAGGAAGACATTAAACGCATGCACGCCGAATTCGCTAAAAGGGCTCGTTACATTGCCGACCGACTCAACGCCGTCGCTGGCATCACCTGCCCCAGACCAACAGGCGCTTTTTACGCATTTCCCGATGTCAGCGAAACTTACGACAAATTAGGCGTTCCCGGCAGCGTCGAATTCTGCAACCGGCTTCTCGAAGAGGCCCGCGTAGCCTGCGTGCCGGGCATCGGCTTCGGCTGCGACAACAACATCCGCATGAGCTTCGCCACCAGCATGGAACAAATCGAAAAAGGCATCGACCGCATCGAAAAATTCCTCAAGTAATAGACTCGTTCCGATTGATATTTCCCGTATTGTCCAAACGTAACTATGCGAGGCCATAGCCTTTACGACTGACCCTGCCGGGAATTCTCATACCCTTTGAGTATTAATTCCGGGAGCATCATGCTCTCGCGCATAGATATTGCAGTGATTTTATCTGCCTTAAAACAGGCATGCGGAAAAACTTGATAACACATGCCGGAAAGCACATTTAATCCCATAATAAGAGTCGCAACTCCAACAGTTACGCCTCATTTTTTACACTTTATTACAGGTAAACCACTGAAAAATAATAGAACGATACCCCATGGGCTACAAAGCTCCCCCCAGGACCGGGCGTAAGCTTTTTATCCGCAAATAATGACGTTCCGACAAAACAGGTTTTTTCAATTGGAACACGTTTAAATTCTTATTGTTCATTTTTTCACAATTACCCTTGAGCCTCGCTCAGTTTTTGTTTCTAATATAGGCTTTGGATTCACATCAATCGGACAAGGTATTTCGCAGCGTTAACTGATTGGTAAACTTAAACTAAGGAGTTTGGCATGACAGAATCTACAAACACACATAAAGTCATGAATCGATGGTTTGTTGTAGGGGGAGCGATCCTGATACAACTATGCCTGGGGGCGATTTACGCCTGGTCAGCATTTACGAATAAACTTGCTGCCGAACCTTACAATTTCTCAAAACTCCAAACCCAGATTCCGTTTTTCACCGGTTTATTGACCTTTGCCGTCGTTATGGCCTTTATCGCCGGACGCTGGCAAAAAAAGGTCGGCCCTAAAATAGTCTCCATTGTCGGCGGGCTGGTTCTGGGAGCCGGTTACCTTATAGCCGGCTTTTCCAATGGCAATTTTTACGGCATATTGATAGGTATCGGTATTCTGGGAGGAGCAGGCATCGGTTTAGGTTACGTCTGCCCGATAGCGGTACTGGTTAAATGGTTCCCCGACAAAAAGGGATTGATAACCGGCCTGGCTGTTGCCGGTTTCGGTTTCGGAGCGCTGATCTGGATTAAGTTAACCAATGGCTTTGTTTTCGGTCCTTTGGATTTAACACCTGGCTGGGAAGGACTTTACGGCATGGGCTGGGGCGTCAGCGATGTTTTCAAACTGTATGGCATTCTCTTTGCCGTGATTGTCATCATCGGCGGTTTTTTGATGATCAATCCTCCGGACGGCTGGACGCCGCCTGCCTGGCAGCCCGATGTTTCCAGAGCATCCACCACCGGCGGCATTAATTTCACCGAAGCGGAAATGGTGAAAACCAGCCAGTTCTGGTCATTATTTATCATTTTTACAGCCGGTGCGATGGCTGGATTAATGGTTATCGGTATCATTAAACTTTTCGGCGTGGACGCTTTAACGGCAAAAGGGGTCGCACCCGATAAAGCCGGCATCATGGCTGGTACGGCCATGGGCCTTTTTTATGCCATAATGAATGGCATCGGCCGCATCGCCTGGGGAACTATCTCCGAAATAACAGGGCGCAAGAACGCCATCGTCATCATGTCCGCTTCGCAAGGAATAATGATGATATTGTTTTATTTCATAGGCAGTTATGAACTGGGCCTATATCTCGGCGCCGCTATTATCGGGTTTAATTTCGGCGGCAACTTCGCCTTGTTCCCCGCCGCCACCGCCGATTACTTTGGCAACAAAAACATTGGAACCAATTATCCCTGGGTGTTCATGGCTTATGGTGTCGGCGGAACAGTTGGACCACTGCTGGGCGGCTATATGGGCGATCGCGCATTATGGATTTGGGCCTTCATCCCGTGCGGTATCGCCTGCCTCGTCGCCGCGGGAATCGCCCTGATGCTCAAAGCTCCGAACACAAAACATCAAACCAGCGAAACCGCTGAAAAAGAAACCAGCCAGGTCGGCCCGGCCGCTGAATAATTTGGCCCTGGCGGGAATTCTCATACCCTTAGGATATATTATTAAAGTAGCGACCAGAATTTTTCGATGAGAATAATATAATGAAGAGAACTTTATAAAAAGTTCAGATATATAATAATATGTAGTTATTATTCCCATCAGTATCCATCTTGGGCTGATGGGTTTTTTCTTGCGCAATTCCGGGGCTTCGTCCGATAATAGTCACGAAATAATTTTCTTGTCGCGGCCTGAGCGACAAAGTATGATGAGGCTCTAACTGGTTTATTGTAAGCGTTTTATGGGGCCTGTTGTGTCAAACAGGCCCTGTCAGTCGGCTTTATGCCCAACGCGCCCGCTGGTAAGGAGACCTTATGGCAAAAGTAATGACATCGCAAGCCCCAAGCCAGCTCAGTTTTGTATTTGATGAGGATATTTCAGAAAAAATCACGGAAAATATGGCAAACATAAAAACAGCAGCAAAGAAAAAAACGACAAAAAAGACCAAAAAAACATCAGGAAAAACCCCTGAAACCAATAAAACTCGCAAGAAATCCGTTCATATTCACGACGATATGATCGAAGCCCGGGCCACAGAAATGTCGGGCCGCCAGCGCGAAATCAGCATCAGTGAATTCTTCGCCAAGAACCGGCACCTGCTCGGTTTCGATAATCCCAGCAAGGCCCTGCTCACCGCCGTCAAGGAAGCGGTGGACAACTCGCTGGACGCCTGCGAGGAAGCGGAGATTCTGCCGGAGCTGGAGGTCGGAATCAAACAGACGGGCGAAAGCCGGTTCATCATGTGGGTGCAGGACAACGGTCCCGGCATCCTCAAGGCCCAGATTCCCAACATCTTTGGCCGGCTGCTTTACGGCAGTAAGTTTCATGCCCATAAAATGTCGCGCGGCCAGCAGGGGATCGGAATCTCAGCAGCGGGGATGTACGGGCTGCTGACAACAGGCAAGAATGTTAAGATCAATAGCAAGACCGGCCCGCGGGCCAGAGCGCATCATTATGAACTGCGCATCGATACAAAGCTGAACCGACCCGAGATCATCAAGGACGAGGAGATCGAGTGGGACGCCAAAAGCGGAACGCGGGTAGAGATCGAACTCGAAGGTCGCTACCAGCGAGGCCGGCAGAGCGTGGATGAATATCTGGCCCAGACCGCCATCACCAATCCGCATGCCCAGATCAAGTTTAGCATGCCGGACGGGCTGGTCAAACTCTATGAGCGGACGGTACAGGATGTAGTGGATGTGCCGCGGTCGGTGAAGCCGCATCCCTACGGGATCGAGCTGGGGATCCTGATCAAGATGGCAAAAGATACTCCCCAAAAGACGATGACGGGATTTTTATGCAATGAGTTTTCGCGGGTGAGCGCAAAGGTAGGCCAGGAAATTCTGGACAAGGCGAAAATCTCGACGCGGTTCCGACCATCGAAGCTCTCCCACGCGCAGGCGGAAAAACTGTATGAAGCGATCAACCAGACGAAGATCATGGCGCCGAGCACGACCAGCGTGATACCGATCGGGGAGGAGGAACTGCAGAAGGGACTGGAGTCCGTGGTCCAGGGCGAATTTTATACGGTATGCTCGCGGTCGCCGGCGGTGTACCGGGGGAACCCGTTCATTATCGAGGTGGCGCTGTCGTACGGGGGCACCGGCTATAAGGCCAAGAAGCTCGACGAGAACGGCGACGAGCTCGACGAGAACGGCAACGACAAGGACAATGAGGGACAGGAACTGATGCGGATATTACGCTTCGCGAACCGGGTGCCGCTGCTGTATCAGCAGTCGGGATGCGCGATCTTCAAGTCGATCATGCAGACAAACTGGCGAAACTACGGGCTGTCGCAGAGCCGCGGGGCGCTGCCGGCCGGGCCAGTGACGGTGATCGTGCATATCGCGTCCGTCTGGGTGCCGTTTACCTCGGAGAGCAAGGAGGCTGTGGCCCATTATCCGGAGATCATCAAAGAAATCAAGCTGGCGCTGGGCGAATGCGGCCGGCGGCTGGGCCGCTACCTCCGCGGGGTGAAACGGCAGAAGGAAGAAGCCCTCAAACGCAGCTATATCGAGAAATATCTGCCGGCGATCGGCGAAGCGTGCAAAGACATCATGGGCCTCAATGACAAAGATGTCAACACGATGCTGGAAAACCTGGAGTTTGTGCTGGAACATACACGGACGGTGAAGATTGAGAAGAAATAACCGCGAAGCGAGTACCGCGTTTTTTCACGGAGGAGCACGAAGAGCCGCCGGAGAAAATACTCAATCGCAAGCAGTATAATAACGCAAAATGGAACACAGACCTTGTGAACAGTTATATACTCGTTCCGATTGAAAATACCCGTTTTGTCGGAACGTAATTATCTGCGGATAAAATACTTACGCCTGGCACTGCCAGGAGCTTTCTACCCAAAATTGGGTATTTATGGAACCATCATGACGGAATTCAGCGATGACAGACCGTTGGAAGTGAAGATTCGGCCGGTGACGATTGACGATCTGGCGGCGATCTTTCATCTGGGAGAGAAACTGTTCCGGCCGCAGGAGGTCTCGAACCTCTACCGGACATGGGACGAGTATGAAGTAACGGGTATGTTTAATTCCGAGCCGGATTTCATGCTGGTGGCGGAGGTGGCGGATACCGTTGTCGGGTTTGCCCTGGGCACAATGATCGAAAAGGCCGGCACGGCATGGAACTACGGCCACCTGGTCTGGCTGGGCGTCGAAGAGGCCTACGGCCGCCAGGGCATCGCCAGCCTGCTGTTCGATAAGTTTCGAGAACTGATGGCCCGGAGCGGCGTGCGCATAATGATGGTCGATACCCAGTTGGACAACGAAGGGGCGATACGGTTTTTCAAGAAGAAGGGATTCTCCAATCCGATCGATCATGTGTATATGAGCCTGAACCTTGACAACAAGGAAAACCTAAATGATAAATGATATTCAGGAAACGCGCCTGCGGGAACTGTTTCGCGATATGGTAGATATCTACAGTCCAACCGGCAAGGAAGGGCAGATCACCGAGTATCTTTCGGGATATTTACATGAAAAAGGGCTGCCGGTAACATTGCGGGAGGTGAGCGAAGGCCGACGGAATGTCGAGGTCTTGTGCGGGGACGGACCGCCGGAAATCGCGTTTATCGGGCATATTGATACGGTGCCAGCGTTCGACATTGAACGATTTGAATTCGAGGAACGAAACGGGCAGATTTACGGACTCGGATCGGCGGACATGAAGGGCGGCTGCGCGGCGATGATCGAAGCGTTTGTATCGGTGCGCGAGAACGGAAAGCTGCCCGAGAATACGGCGATGTTTCTGGTGGTGGGTGAAGAGGAAGCGGGCGATGGTACCGCGGCGCTGCTGGAGGCGATGCGGTTTCCGTGGGCGGTAGTGGCAGAGCCGACCGATCTGTCGCCATGCCTGGGACATTACGGCTATCTGGAAATGCTGGTGCGGGCATTCGGACGGCGACGGCATGCGTCGATGGCCGGCCGGGAGCATAACGCGATCTTTCATCTGCTGCGGATGCTGCTGCGCCTGGGCGGCATGATGGAGGTGGAATACCCGGAGGCAGTAATGAACATACGTTCGGTACACAGCTCAGAGGCGGGCTTCGCCGTGCCCGGCAGCTGCGAAACCTGGGTCGATTTCCACATCAAGCCGTCGGAAGATACGAACCATCTCGCCGAACTGTTGCGTATTGTGGCGGATGAATGTCTTTCGATCGGGAGCGTAACGAGTTATGAAGTGGATTTCCCGACGCTGGCGCCGGGCTATCGTTTGCCGGAAGAGGGGCGATTGTATGAGCTGCTCAAGCAGGCGTATGCCAACCGGGATATGCCGTGGCGACCGGGTACGTTCAAGAGCCACTCCGACGCGAACCTGCTGCGGCAGGCCGACTGCCGGCCCGTGATTCTCGGCCCCGGCCAACTCGCCCGGGCCCATACCCGCGACGAGGCCATCTCCTTCGAACAGGTCGCCACCGCGGCACGCCTCTACCGCGAAATGCTGATGATGGCATAATCAGGGACACCTGCTTTCATTCATGGTGTCCGCGTAAGCATGCCGCCTCATCCTTAGCAACGCATTACCCCTTCTTCGGCCCCTTTTCCACGATCGCGACGTGGAGTTCTTCCAGTTGCTTCGGATCAACGCCGGCCGGGCCGTCGGTCAGCAGGCACTGACCGCGCTGGGTTTTGGGAAACGCGATCACGTCGCGGATATTGTCCGTACCCGCCAGCAGCATGATCAGCCGGTCCAGCCCCCAGGCGATACCGCCGTGCGGCGGCGTACCATAAGACAACGCCTTGAGGAAAAAGCCGAACCGCTCCGCGGCCGTGGCGGCATCAATGCCCAGCAGTTCGAAGATCTTCGCCTGCACCTCCGGCTGATGGATACGAACGCTGCCCCCGGCCATTTCATTGCCGTTGAGCACAATATCATATGCCTGCGAACGCACCTTGCCCGGATCATCGTTGAGCTTGTCAATATCCTCGGACAGCGGCGCCGTAAAAGGATGATGCAGCGAATCCCAGCGATGCTCATCCGGATTGTATTCCATCAGCGGAAAATCCACCACCCAGACGAAACTGTAGTCGCCCTCTTTCGCCAGACCCAGATCCTTGCCCAGCTTGCAGCGCAGCGGCGCAAGCGACTTGTTCACAATGTTTTCCTTATCCGCCACCATCAGGATCAAATCGCCCGGCCGGGCCTCGAACCGGCGGATCAGTTCCTGACGCTGCTCGTCCGAGAAAAACTTGGCGATGTTGCTGCTCAGCTCCGCCCCACTGCCGGCTTCGGCTTCGGTCACCTTGAACCACGCCAGCCCTTTGGCCCCGTAGTCGCCTACAAAATCCGTCAGCGTCTTTTCAATATCGCTCCGCGAATAGCTGCCCGCGCCCGCGGCACACAGCCCCTTGACCATGCCGCCGGACTGCATCGTCCCGGTAAACACCTTGAACTCACAATGTTCGGCAATATCCGAAATATTGCGCAGTTTCATATCGAACCGCAGGTCCGGACGGTCAATACCATAATCGTCCAACGCCTCCTGATAGGGCATCCGCCGCATCGGCAGATCAATATCCACGCCGAGAATCTCCTTCCAGACCCTCGCGAAACACCCTTCGGTAATGGAGATAATATCGTCCATGTCGATAAAGCTCATCTCGACGTCGATCTGGGTAAACTCCACCTGCCGGTCCGCCCGCGGATCTTCATCCCGGAAACAACGGGCCACCTGGAAATACCGGTCCATACCGCTAATCATCAGAATCTGCTTAAATAACTGCGGCGACTGCGGCAAGGCATAAAACGCCCCTGGCATCAACCGCGAAGGCACCAGAAAATCCCGCGCCCCTTCCGGCGTGCTCTTGCCGAGCATCGGCGTCTCGATCTCATAAAAACCATGCTCCTGGTGATAATCCCGAATAATCCGCGTCGCATGGTTTCGTACCCGCATGATATGCTGCATGTCCTGACGACGCAGGTCGATATAACGGTATTTCAGACGCAGCTCCTCGTTGATGGTCTGGTTTGTGTCGATTTCGAACGGCGGCGTCTGCGATTTATTGAACAACTCCAGATCAAAAACATCCACCTCAATTGCGCCGGTCGCCAGTTTCGGATTCGTCATACCCTCGGCACGCGGAATCACCTTACCTCTCACACCAATGACCCATTCATTACGAATATGACGCGACTGTTCATGCGACTCGGCATTGGTCTCCGGATTGAACACCAGCTGCGTCAGACCATTGCGGTCGCGCAGGTCGATAAACACCAGCCCCCCATGATCCCGATACGACTGCACCCAGCCGCATAAAACCGTTTCGCTGTCGATATCCGAAGCCCGCAACTCGTTGCAGTGATGTGTACGTTTGAGCATCTCCAGGTTCCTTATGTGTGCGGGCGGACGGCCCGCGATGTTTACATGATGGGACATCAGGCCCATCCAGTTCCAAAAAAGGGCTGCCGGCCCTCGCAATGACACCTGCGGCACAAATGACCGCTTGACAATATTCTGACTGGCCGACACACGATGCCGACGCTTCAGCTTGCGAACACATTCACATAAATGTGCGCGAAGACGGGTATCATAACCTTTCGCCCCCTTCCAGTCAACGCCTCGCCGCCAATTAGACTCGTTCCGATTGAAAATTCACCTTTGTCCAAACGTAACTATGTGCGGGCATAGCCTTTACGACTGGCCCTGGCGGAAATTCTCATACCCTTTGGGTATAAACGAAGTCGGCCAGGTTCCGATAACCCGCCCCCCTCAAAGAGCCACCCGAGGTAATCCTTAGACCAAATCAAAAAGGACCCATACATTAAAGCGAAACTTTCTTGGCATTACCCCGTAGAAATTGTATTCGACAGGATGGACATGCCTGAATTATAATGTCGAGGGTATGGATACAGCGACAAACGAACAAAATGGGCCTTTTGTAATCAATATGGCTGCCGACCCGATGAAACGCCGGTTTCAGGTCGGCTGGCTGATGGTGATTATTCTGGCTCTGGCGAGTTTTATCATGCTGGGGGCGGTGCAGGAACCGATTGGGTGGTCTTTTCTGGGATGGGCGGTCCTGGTTCCCTGGACGATTGCGGCATGCGGGGCGAAGAAGCTATGGCCCCTTTTGCTGATCAATTTTGTCGCGGGTTTTTTGTATTATCTGGCGAGCTTATACTGGCTGATCTGGGTAACATGGCCGGGATGGCTGGCGTTATGCTTTTACCTGAGCCTGTATTATGTGCTGTACGCATGGTTGGTCCAGGATAATTATCTGAAGCGGCGGTGGCCGTTTACGCTCGTCCTGCCGGTGATCTGGGTGGGACAGGAATATCTGCGGTCGGTGGTGATGACGGGATTTCCGTGGTTTTACCTGGGGCACAGTCAGCATGAGAGCCTGAACCTGATCCAGATTGCGGATGTGGTGGGGGTTTACGGTCTGACCTTTCTGCTGGCGATGGTAAACGGACTGATATGCGATCTGCTGCTGCGCCCATTACGGCAGGGACAAAACACAGGTAAGCCCGTTTTTTTGAGCGCCGGGCCGCTGGTGCTGCTGACGGCGATTGTGGTTCTGGGCGTGGCGTCCTATGGGCAATTTCGTAACAATCAGTATAAACCCGTCGAAGGCCCGGTGGTAACGGCGATACAGGAATGCATACCGCAAACGGTCCGCGGCAGCGAGATTACAGATGAAGAAATTTTCATCAGGCACCGGGAGATCACCCGCAATGCCTTGATGGATGAGACGAGGGAAGACCTGATTGTCTGGCCGGAGACAATGGTATCGCGGGCAATCAATCCAGAGTTTCTGACGATTTCGCTCGAAGAGCTTATGCCGGCGATGAAAGATATGTTCAGAAATTACGAAATGGTCAACGACGATACATTATCGGAGCAGGAGAAACGGCGCGGAGCGGAAGGGTTCATTTCAGAAAGCGCCGTGTATCATCATGAACTGCAGGAGCTGGCCCGGCGCGGGACACCGCTGCTGATCGGAGCACCCTCGAAATTAGCGACCGACGAAAAACTGGAGCATTATAACAGTGCGTTTTTATATTTGCCGCACGGCAGTCAGTATCCCGAATATTACAGCAAGATGCATCTGGTGCCGTTTGGCGAGGTGGTGCCGTTCAAGAAAAGTTTTCCGGCGCTCTACCGTTTACTGAACACGTTCTCGCCGTATGATTATGAATATTCGATTGACGCAGGCGACAAACCGACAGTGTTTGAGTTCGAGGACCGCGAGGGCGTAAAGCGGCGGTTTTCCGTGGCGATTTGTTATGAGGATGTCTTTGCGCGGGTGTGTCGGAAATTGGTGCATGAAAAGGAAACAGGCAAGAAAGTGGATTTTCTGCTGAACATCAGCAACGACGGCTGGTTTGTCACAGGGGGCGAGATTCTGGGATACAAGGCCAGTTCCGAGTTGATGCAGCACCTGGTGATTTGCAAGTTCCGTGCGGTCGAAAACCGCGTCAGTGTGGTACGGTCGGTGAATACCGGCATCAGCGCCCATATCAATCCTGACGGCTCGGTCAATACCGAAGCTATGGCCGGAACCCTGGCGGCCCAACCGGCCCGGCGGGCAGTCGGTGTGGGGTATCTGACCGATCGGGTATTGATCGACGAACGGGTAAGCCTGTACAGCCGGATGGGCGATGTCTTTGCGAAAACCTGTACGATTCTGACGGGACTGCTGCTGCTGCTGACTATTCTTAAACGGAAATAAAACGGAGAACGTTTGCTATTTTCGATGCAGGCGGCGGGATCGTTACAAATTGACAGACAATATCTCCGATTTTTAAAAACTCATGCAATGCGGGCAAAGCCAAAGGAGTTTAAAACCGATATACGCACTAGAAAGATAAAGCTCAGGCTAAAAATGGGCCGAACTGCCAGGCAAACATGATTGCAAGCACGAGGAGAATAGAGTTGCAGCCTTATAAAAATAAATCCTTAAGAAACGAATCCCGCCCGCAAACGAAAACCACCCCGAAAACACATGACTGGCCTTTTGAAATGAAAACGGACGATGTGCGATGGTTCCCGGCCAGCAACCGTCTTATCGGTCTCGTCAGAGCCAACGTGGACAAATTCGTACTGCCTCCCGCCGTCGTTCGCAAAGCCGCCTGGCGCGAATAGCCGATTCAAAACCGACGGACCCCTTCTCGGACCTTCGCCGCGGCGTCAGCTCCGGTCGACGACCTAGCCGAGACCATGCCGGAGCACTTCCCACCGGGCATATCCTGCCTGAAATCATCCCCCGATAACCGCATCACAATTGAAATTATCGGACAAACACCTTTCGAAAAACGCTAAAAATACCATTTTCTTTTGCGCCGATTCCTCCAGATAACAAGTCGGCCTCATAACCGGGCCGCACCAGGTACGGTGTATAAAATACACAGCCGTTCTGGCGGTTTTCTACGAGGTTATATGATGCTTATGTGGGCTTTAATGGACTTTTACATGCGTTTTATAAGAAGTATTGCGAGGCGGCATCTTTTAAAGACACTCTTTGGCGGCGGGTGGAAACCTGATAATCGTTACAAACCCGAGAATAATAATACCCAGCCTGAATCCTAATTTTTCTTCAAGTCTTACAGAAAAGCCAGAACGCGTAATAATTATTTTCCTCACGACAGACTCAAGCCCGGCCGATACAAGGCCATGTTAGAAATCATTAGCAGGGGGGACATCGTACAGAGGTACAAAAGAACAGATTGGAATCAAAATTCGGAAAGACAAGTGCGATGAAAATTATGAACACATTCTATCGACAAGGGATACTGACGCTGCTGGTTATAGGACTCGGATTACTGAGCTGGGCCGGCTGCGGCGTACAGCCCTCGCAGAAACGCGTCTATAAGATAGCCCGACAGAATCCAGCCACGCCATCGCAGGTGTCGTTTCGCCAGGGCCGTCAGCCGCAACCGCAAACCCGGACGGACTCTCCCGCTCAGAAAAAACAGTTGGCCGCCCAGCCCCCTGTAAAGCCGGCACCCGAAAAACCGGCCGCGCCGCAACCGCCGCGGGTTAAAACGCAGCAGAGCCCGGAAGTCGGTTTCACGACGAGCCGGGAATACCATATCGGACCGGGCGATGTCCTGCAAGTGCAGATCGAGCAACTGCTGAATCCAGAACGCACGGAGAAGCTGCGGGTTGCCGTGGATCATAATGGCGAGATCAACCTGCCGGTTTTAAATCGTGTCAGCGTTCAAGGCAAAACCGTCGATCAGGTACGCGAAACGATCATCAGCCGGCTGGCCAGCGAATATATTCGCGAGCCGGTGGTGGCCGTACACATAGAAGAATACCAGAACAAGCAGGTCATGGTGCTGGGGCATGTCAAACGGCCCGGAGCCTTGAGACTGCAGTCCGATGCGACGACATTACTGGACGTGATCGCCGACGCCGGCGGATTGATGGAGAACCCGTCGCCGGAGATCGAGATTTTACGCGGGGCGTACGACCCCTCCGGTCGGATGGGCGTACAGATGTTTTCTGTAGGGGAACAAAACCGGACAACGCGCGAACTGGTGCCCATCAGCAAACTGTTCGCGGAAGAAGAGAGCGGACAGGTAAATCCGCCGATATTCGCCGGCGACGTGGTCAAGGTCAGGTCGTCCAATGACGGCTACTTCTATATTGACGGCGAAGTCTGGCAGCCCGGCTCGAAAGTGTTTCGTCAGCCGATGACCATCTTGCAGGCGGTCACCACCGCCGGAGGCCTGACGGATGTGGCGGCTGACAAAAAATGCAAAATCATCCGCCGCAACAGCGATGGCCAGGAAAAGGAGATCATCGTCAACCTGAATGAAATTCGCAAGGGTAAAAAGGACAACTTCCTGGTGGCACGTAACGATACGATTTACATCCCTCAGGATCCAGGCAAGGCAATCCTCGATGGTATTCGCCAGATATTCGTTCGCGGTACGCAGGCCGGCGTCAATATGACATACGATGCGACCGGAAATGCCGGGCTTCCCTCAAGAGGTTACTGACCTGAGACAGAAACATTCCGCAAGGAAAGACATCACTTTGTAAAGAAACAGGCAACGTTATGAACGGTAATAAAAACAATCTCAAGCGCAGCGAACAGCAACCGGACCGACAGGCCGGAAAATCTTCCGGCGGCATCATGGACATCATGCTGCGGCGTCGCTGGCAGTTGATCGGCTGCCTGGTTATTGTCAACGCCCTGGCGCTGGCGTCGCTGTATTACAGTACGCCGCGGTTCGAAGCGGTATCCCAAATTCAAATCGTCTCGAACGAGGCTCAGGGCAGCGGCTACAGTAAAATACCGGGCATGAATAATCCGCAAATACGAACCCAGTGCGAGATGTTCAAGTCGCACATAGTACTCTCGGAGACCGCCCGCCGTATCGGCATGGCCGCGAAGGAGACGACGGTTGATCCGGCCGTTCTGGAAAAACTGCGGGACCAGCTGCGGATACGCCCATTATCGGGCTCCAACCTGATTAATGTCATCGGCGTGGGCGAAACGCCGGAAGACGCGGCGAAAATCGCCAATGCGGCCGTCGAAGTCTATACCAGCATTAACAAAGATAGTCAGGACCAGGAAAACATACGGATCGCCCAGAAAATCGAGCAGCAGATTGCCAGCATTAACGAACAGATCAAGGAAAAAGAAAAACAACTTACCGATTTTCGCATGAAAAACCACAAGGCCTACGATCAGCGCTTTGTCACGGAGGCCAGGGCCCGTATCCTGAAGCTCGAAGACGAGATCGAAACCGGACGGATGGAAACGCTGAAGCTTACAGATGAAGCTGAAGATTTACGGATGGCACTGACGGGCGAACGCCAAATCATACCCACTGATGAACTGGCCGAAAAAATCGAAAACGACAAAACCATCCATCAGCTTTCTGAGCAATTGCAAACTTTGCGACAGGAAGAAAAACGTCTGCGGCAGGTGTATCTGCCCGGCCATAAGCTTCTGAGCGAGACCCGGACCAGACTCGCGGACCTCGAACAGATGCTGCAGGAAAAACGCCTGGTTTATATGCAGTCAACGTATCATCATTTACTGGAAAGAATCGAAGCCATCAAAGAGCAGGAAAAAGTCAAACAGGAAATGCTCGATGAACAAAAACGCTACAGCATCGATTTGACACAGAAATATCAGAATTACGCCAAATCGGTAAATGAACTTGAAGCTCTGTATCGGTTAAAAAACGATTACGACAGCCGCCTGCAGGCCTACACGCTGGATAAAAACATGAATGAACAACGGGTGGAACTGGTGGACGCGGCTCAGGTCCCTACCCGTCCATCAGGCTTGAACAAGGAACACCGTGCGGCGGCGATTCTGATACTGGGACTGATTCTGAGTATCGTGTTCGTAACGACGGCGGATAAATTGTCTGAATCCCGGCAGCACGCCGACTGGCCGTTTGCCGGATTCAATACAGCCACTGAGGGACAATGGCCCGGGTGGCCCATACCGTACTGGATGGGACCGCCGGCCGAAGCTGTTTCACTGGCAGGGACAATGGAGAAGGCATGGGCTGCAAAGGCAACGTCAACGCTGGGGCGGGTCGGGCGAATTGAACTCGGAGGTGCGAACCGTGATGACAATGCCTTTGCGGCTCGATGTCGCATCGTACAGACCGACCAGCGATGCGAACAGGCGTCGGCATTCCGTGACATTGCCGCCCGGCTGTTGAGCCGGTTTGGCGATACCCAGCAGAGCGTAGCGATGACCAGTCTCGGCCGGCAAAGCGGCAAGACAACCTGTGCCGTGAATCTCGCGCTGCTGCTGGCGCAATCGGGACGCAAGGTGCTCTTGGTGGACATGAACCCGCAGGACGCGGCGCTCTATCGCGTCTTCCGGACCGATACCGACAAACCGGACGTCAGTGCGACGCTGGCCGATCCGCGGCTGCTCGACGAAGCCATTCAATCGACCGATGTCATGAACCTCAGCGTGATCAACAGTTATAACGAAGATAAATGGCTGCATCAGACAACAACCAATGCCATGATCGAACTGGATCACAAACTGGCCCGACGGTTTGACTGGGTGATTTACGATACCGGCAACCTGTACAGCCAACTGACCTGCAATCTGCTCCAGGCGACCGGCAAAGCGATGTTTGTAGTACCGCTGAATGATCGGCAGTTTGCCGGACAGCAGACCGACATCGTCGAGAAGATCGAACATTGCGGTGCGCTGAGCATCGGCCGCATCGAGAATATCCCCCTGGCGAATGTGGATACCACAACAGCCTCTACAAGAAGTGAGCATTTCGCGGCCCGGTAATAATAGCCCGGTCCGGCACAGAAGGAACTATACCCAATCAGCCGTTCACCTTTGACATAGAAGTACGATGATGATAGAAAGAGAAGTCGCGTTAATCACCGGGTTTTGCATTCTGATCACCTCCCTGACAACAGGCACGATTTTAACGTCGTGGATGATCCGACTCAGCTGGCGAATCGGTGCGATGGACAAGCCCCAGGGCGAACTGAAAGACCATAAGCAGCCTACGGCGACGCTCGGTGGTGTCGCGCTGTTTCTGGGTGTGGTCTGCGGCTTGACCCTGCTGCCCATCACCGGTCGCGGATTGACGGAAGGGCTGATCGGATGGCTCCATTTCGAATGGCGATGGGCATGGATTCCGGTCGGCTGCCTGCTGGTGCTGGTAATGGGAATCAAAGACGACCTCTTTCATATCATCCCACGCAACAAACTGATTTTCCAGGTCATCGCGGCGCTGATGATTCTCTATTCGGGCATATTTCATGTAAAAGAGTGCGTATTTTTTGACGTGTTCAGCTTCTCGCTGGGAGTCTTGTCCGTGCCGTTTATGTTCTTCTGGCTGGTGGGTAGCTGCAACGCCTTTAATTTTATCGACGGCGCCGACGGACTGGCATCGGGCATCGGTATGGTTACATCGCTGCTGCTGGCGGCCCTGGCCTTCATGACCAACCAGTTTGGAGCCGCCATGGCGGCGCTGGCGATGGCCGGCAGCCTGGGCGGCGTGCTGCTCTTCAATTTTCGCCCGGCACTGATCTTCCTCGGCGACAACGGATCACAGCTTGTCGGACTGGTACTCGGAATGCTGACTCTGGAAATCACGACGACAGACGGCCGGTTTGCCCTGCCGGCGGCAGGATTTTTGCTCGCGGTGCCGGTCATGGACACTTTGCTGGCTATTTTGCGACGAATCAGCCACGGCCAGTCGCCCACTCATGGCGATCACGGACATATTCATCACCGACTGCGAGCCCGGGGACACGATGCGGCACGCATATCCTTCATCCTCTGGACGGCAACGCTGTGCTGCGGCATGATGGGAATCATGTGCTGGTATATGCAGGGACCGGCCGTGGGGATGATTGCCCTGGTTTTCGCGGGACTGCTGTTTTATCTGGGCGTAAAGATGGGATGCCTGGAGCCACGCCGTCTGCTGAGAAAATTGATGGGGCGGAGCGTGCAGGAAAACGTTACAACGACTGGCGTGCTTCAGCGCCTGACAGGGATGTGGGAACGCATGAAGCCGCTGTTTGAGCAATTGGAACTGGAACACGTGGAGCTGGTTCTGGAAAAAAGCGCCTTCGACGGCACGGCAGAGTTCGAAACATTTCAATGGTCCCGCCAGGAGGCCCTGGTCACCGGTTATCAACCCCAAACATGGACCCGCCAGATTCGTCTGCAAAGCCGTAACCAGAACATCGCCACGCTGCGTATCAAAGAAACCCACGAAAACCAGCAGGATGCCGTC
Organism: uncultured Pirellulales bacterium; assembly: GCA_964482555.1. Lineage (GTDB taxonomy): Bacteria > Planctomycetota > Phycisphaerae > Sedimentisphaerales > SM23-30 > CAYZXY01. The sequence continues at coordinate 16,255 of CAYZXY010000005.1, read as the reverse complement.
CATATCAATTCACTGCTCTCTCAGATACAATGCAATTTCGAAAAAGCCAGAAACATCAAACACGCCTGTCAGAATCTGAAAGCCGTATAATCCTGCCAGAACCACCCGTTTCTCCTGACCCGGTTTAATCGCAAATCCCAATAACGAAATCCTTATAAATTTTCAACCTTCGGACTTATAGACTCGATCCGATTGAAAATTCCCGTTTTTCCCAAACGTAACTATCTAAAAGTAAATCATTTACGTCTGGACCTGGCGGGAGCCTCATGCCCTTTGGATATATATTCCCCTTTCTCCCTTCTGTTCTACAGTCCCGTTCCCCCGTTTGCCGATGTATATGCCATGACTGATAATGCAACATCCGGAGATTCATTGCGGGCACGATGTCTTCGTGCCGGCGGCTGGGTCGGTGCGGGAAAATCGCTGATTTATGTTATCCGGACGTTGCGGATGTGGGCTCTTACACTGCTGCTGGCGCCGGAAGCGTTCGGGACATTGGCCCTGGTGTGGGCCGCCCTTAATATCCTGCGGGAATTCTCCGATACCGGCCTGACACAGGCTCTGATCCAGAATCCTCAGGGCGAACAAGCCCCATATCTCAACGCGGCATGGTGGATCCGACTCTGCCGGAATCTGCTGTTGGCGGCGGTAATGACCGCGACGGCGCCTTATGTGGCGACTTCGTTTTACCATAATCCCGAATTGACCGGCCCGCTGCGCTGGGCAGGCTTAATCCTCGTATTCGAAGGACTGACCAGCATCAGCACCATCGTCCTGCAAAAAAAACTGCATTTTCATACCCTCATTAAAATGGACTGTGGCGCACAGTTAGCCGGTACTGTCGCGGCCATTGCCTTTAGCTGGTATCTGCGGAATCCGATGGGGGTTATCATCGGCGAAATCACAGCGGCCGCGATTTTGTGCGCTTTGAGTTATATGATTCATGCCTTTCGACCATCGCCGGGGCTGCTGTGGGCGGCCGTAAAAGACCTGCTGAGTTTCGGATCAATTATATTTCTTACCACAATCATCAATGCTGTGGCGGCCCGGTTGGATATCGCCATACTGGGTAAAATCGCACCCGAGGCGGAACTGGGCCTCTATAGCCTGGCGCTGACCGCTATCCTGCTGCCGTGCGCACTGCTGTCGTCGCTCAGTATTAATGTCGGGCTGCCGGCACTGGCGACCGTGCAGCATGAACGAGAAAGGCTGCACAGCAATTTCAACAGAATGATTCGCTATATCGTAGCGGCAGCGATACCGTTGTTTGCCGGAATCGCATTGCTGGCGGGGTATATTGTGCGGGTGTTGCCGGAACGGTATGTCGGCATCGAAGAGCCGTTACGCCATCTGGCGTTGTTTGGCTTCCTCGTGGTATTTATAAGACTCTTCTCGCCGCTGCTGCATGCGACACGCAATCACCGCTGGATGATATGGCTGTCTTTGCTGCGCATGGCTGCTATAGCTGTAACGATCGGTGGTTTCTACAGTCGCTGGGGCTTAAGCGGCGTCTGCTGGTCGCTGATCCTTTCACAAGGTGTAAGCATTGCCTTGATAATGGTTATCGTCAAGAGGACGCTGGACTGGTCCGTACGTCGATGGTGGCGTGACCTGACGCCGGTTATCCGGGCATTGCTCATGGCCCTGGCGCTCGCCACGCCGACATTTGGCTTTATACGATACCTCCTTTGCGACCCACTCATCACGGATGATAATGCCTGGATCATCGGGTACGGCATAGGTCTGGCAGTGTATGCCGGCATGTTGTGTTTCCATTACCGGTTGACGCTGAGGCGACTGCTGCGGAGAACTGTTTAAAGGGTGCCTCTAATAATGGCTTTCGATCCTGCACCATAGTGATATACTCGTTCCGACTGAATTGTCCCGTTTTGTCGGAACATAATTATTTGTGGATAAAAAGCTTACGCCTGGCCCTGCCGGGAGCTTTCTACCCGATTGGGTATAAACACGCTTAAACGTTCGCAATCGAAAAATGTTGTTGTATGAGATACATCAAAAATCGTATCCGCAACTGAAACTGACTTTCTATGAAACTTTCACGCGACCAATTCGACCAATATGTTGAAGAAGCGATGGGATCTCTACCCGAGGACATTCGCGACTACCTCGATGAAATCTCCGTCGCCGTCGAAGATGTCCCATCGGATAACATCCTCCAGAAGATGAACATCGCCCATCCCCTCAACCTGCTCGGCCTCTTCCAGGGCATCCCTCGCCATCATCACAAAGCCGGCCACCCCGTTACCAGCCAGATCACCCTCTATCGCCAGAGTATCCAGAAGCGCTGCCGCACCAGAAACCAGCTCCGCCGACAAATCTACAAAACCCTCATCCACGAACTCGGTCATTACCTCGGCTTCAACGAAGCCCAGATCCGCCACTACCTGCCGTAAACTGCCAACCCCATACATCCATAAAACCGACGGCGCGAAAACACAAATAACAGGGTGCCTCTAATAATGGCTTTTGAGGCGAATATGTCCTCCCTCGTAAACAAGGCTCCTGCCTGCGCGAATCCTCAGCGCCGCGAAGGAAAGTTTAAACATGCCCTTGTGACATGGGCATCCTGCCCATGATTAGGGCGCCTCTAATATTTAATTTTGCGGCGAAAGCGAAGATTTTTTTCGTCTGACAAAAAATGGAAAACCGGCCATATGGGTGACTATTCACGGTTTTTCATGACGAAGGCCAGATGGAAAAAAATCGCTTGCAGTCCAAAATGAATGTTTAGAGGTGCCCTTAATTCGATATTCCGGTTAATCCGGGGTACGATAAGGCGGATCAACGAGGCCCCCACATTCTATAAGTCACTTTCTCCGTGGCGACATATTCGGCATGGCTGTCGATGAACAGGTAATTGCTCCCCTGACGATGCCGATCCTTGGCGACGCGCCGTGCGTGCTTGTCGTCGGCGTTCCTTCCGTCAGGGCCATTGGGCAAATGCGAACTCATCCAGACATCCAGCAGGCTGTAACTGGTGTTCTCCAGTTGCTGCTTATCAACAATGACCGGCCGCCAGATTCCGCTTTCATTATCCGCCAGATAGACAGTGTCCGATGGTTTGTCTATTTTTGTGATTTTTGTCGGCCCTTTGGTCTGTATCCCGTCCCCTTCCCAGGCATTAACGACATAATCCACGCTTTGCAAACTATTGGGAACGCCATCGGAGAAGCCATAAATGGAATTCGGCATTCCCGATCCGCTGTTAGGAAAACCGGGACAATTATATATTTCAACCTCCCGATAATCATTGACATCGGGTTTGTTCTCCCCCAGATACGGCATGAACACCAGAAACCACGCGGCACGATCTATATCACGTGAAATATAGCCATTGTTATCGTCGTGATACATGTACAGCACCAGACCGATCTGCTTTAAGTTCGACAGACAAACCGTCGCCTGTGCCTGTTTGCGGGCTTTACCCAGAGCGGGAAGCAGAATCGCAAGCAGTAGTGCGATGATGCTGATAACGATCAGAAGTTCGACCAGCGTAAATCCAATAATACGATGACGGTCAATTTGACTTAAACGTTGTTTTAACATGACGCAATCCCTCAAAGGCACTGATAAAATATCCTAGCTGCATAAGAAAATGTATATTCGTTCCGATTTCCGATTGACTATGTCCCGTATTGCCGAAACGTAATAATGTGCGGATAAAAAGCTTACGACCGGCTCTGCCAGGAGCTTTCTATCCGATTGGGTATCCTGTCCTATTTTATCAATTACTTGCCATCGGGGCAAGAGCATCGCATGAAGAATATAGCTTTTGTTTATACTGTGCGTTCGCTATAATCGGTTCAATGGTTGACATGAATGAAACAATCGTCGCCGTGAGTTCTGCCCCCGGCCATGCCGCGCGCGGGATCATCCGTATCAGCGGGCCCGATGCCATCGCCGGCGCCGACAGGGTGTTTCGAACCGGCAAAAATGGTGATTTATCACAAACGCCCGGGTGGACATTTTTACAGGGAACTTGCCGGCTGACTGATGGTTTCAACTGTGAGGCGATGGCCTTGATTTTTCGCCAAAAACACAGTTACACAACGCAGGATATGGTTGAACTCCATCTGCCAGGAGCACCGGCCTTGCTGGAGATGGTCATGAAATCGCTCCTCCAGAACGGCATTCGTCTCGCCGAACCGGGTGAATTTACGGCCAGGGCCTTTTTCGGCGGACGAATCGACCTGACAGAAGCGGAAGCCGTTGCCGAACTGATCAATGCCCGCAATGATGCCCAGCTTCGAGCCGCCGAACGGCTGATGGAGGGCGGGCTGTATCAGCATTGTCGGGACATTTCGGGTGAACTGGCGGAAATTCTGGCTTCGGTTGAAGCGGATATTGATTTCTGTGAAGAGGATATCGAAATCGCATCACGCCCGGAATTGCTCAGGCTGACACAGTCCGTTCTTGTCAAACTGGATAATATTTTAGCGGCAAGCGTATCATGGAAGCAGTTGTATTATCTGCCGGAGGTTGTCTTGTGCGGGCAGCCCAACTCAGGAAAAAGCTCACTCTTGAATGCCATCCTGGGCTATTCCCGCAGTGTCGTCAGCGTGATGGCCGGTGCGACACGGGATTTGTTAAAGGTGCCGACATCAATGCCCCATGGAGAATGCCTGCTGGTTGATTCAGCCGGCATTGGTGTTACCAGTGACCCATTGGGCGATAAGGCCCAATATTTAACGCAGCAGGCGATGGCCAATGCTGATCTGGTTCTGCTGGTTATGGATTTTTCTGACGAAAACCAGTCGCATGAGACTGTTTATGATATGATTTCTCCAAAAATAAAGCTCATCAGAGTAGGAAATAAGGTCGATTTATTAAATAAGGAAACGATCGCCGCAAGGCGGCCTCAAGTGGATATTTTTGTAAGTGCCCTGTATGGCAATGGTTTAGATGAATTAAAAGCATTGATTGATGTTGCCCTGCATCAGCGGGACGATTCGTCGGGACGAGATGACCTGATGGCATTGACCTCCCGTCAGATGCAGGCGCTGCAGGATGCCGCCGGAAATATCAGGGCTGCCGCTGAGTTTCTGACATCGAATTCCGGCGGGAATACCGAGCTGATAGCGCTGGAATTACGCGAAGCACTGGATAAAATCGGACAAATCAGCGGCGAATTTGTCACCGAAGATGTGTTAGGAATAATTTTTCAAAGATTCTGTGTGGGCAAATGAATTGTAATTTATTGTTTTTAATAAGGTTATCAAAAAAGTTTTTTGGCGGCCCCGTGTCAAATATTTTTTTAATTTTTTTGCTTGCAATTCGCCAAAATTAGTGTAATATGTAAGTGTTGTAATAAATGCAATATTTGTTATGACGCTTAGAACAAGACATTTTCCTCCTCCTTTGGGCGAGAGAGAGAGAGAGGCAAACCAATCTTTCTCTCGCTTTTTTTTGCGCATCTGAAATATGGATACGACATGTCCGTAATAAGGGTGTTCCATCGCTTATACCGCAACTTTCAGGGATTCTACCCCGTGTGTTATACCCGATCAGATATAATTACACTCGTTCCGATTGAAAATTCCCGTTTTAGACAAACGTAACTATTTGCGGGCATCGCCTTTACGATCGGCCCTGGCAGGAATTCTCATACCCTTTGGGGATATTCAGGGTGTTTGATCGTAACGCTGGTGGTGATGCCGCCTCGAACATTGAATTCCCCGGTCAGCGTCATTTTCTTCGGCTGACAGATAGAAATAAGATCATCCGCAATCCGATTAATCACCGCTTCGTAAAAAATCCCCTGATTGCGAAATCCCTGCAGATAGAGCTTCAAAGACTTCAATTCGACGCAATATTTATCGGGCGTGTATCGGAACAGGATCGTACCAAAATCCGGCTGACCTGTCTTCGGGCATAAACTGGTAAACTCCGGGCATTTGATTTCGATTTCAAAATCGCGTCCCGGTTCAGGATTATCAAAGGTCTCCAGCATGTCTTTAGTGCTCATATTCTTGTCATCCTTCTGCATGATGTATATACTTGCGCTCGGATTATACCGATGTGGTTGCAATCATTAACAATATCGTTACTCAAATAAACTATCTATTTTAACTGAAGGAATCCGTTTTGGCAAGCGAACAAACAGAAAAAAACAATACGGCAGGCCCGGACGCGGTTGTCCTGCTCAGCGGCGGTCTGGATTCTTACACAACGGCCGACATAGCCAAATCACAGGGATATTCGATATACGGCTTGACGGTAGCGTATGGTCAGCGTCATGCCTGCGAGATAGAGGCGGCCCGGCGAATAGCCAGGGCGCTGAAGGTCATAGACCATAAAGAGATCGCACTGGATTTGCGGGCTTTTGGCGGTTCGGCACTGACGGACGAAATAGAGGTCCCCAAAGACGGGCAATCCCTCCAGGGTATCCCCGTAACCTATGTCCCCGCCCGCAATTCCATCCTGCTTTCGCTGGCTCTGGGCTGGGCGGAGGTGCTGGGGGCGTTCGATATATTTATCGGGGTCAATGCCGTCGATTACAGCGGCTATCCCGACTGTCGACCGGAATTTATTGCATCCTTTGAGTCAATGGCTAACCAGGCGACACGGGCCGGCGTGTCCGGTGCGGGAACGTTCCGTATTCATGCACCGCTGATCAACCTGACCAAGGCTCAGATTATCCGCCAGGGACTGGACCTCGGGCTCGATTACAGCCTGAGCCACAGTTGCTATGATCCCGATCCCCGGGGCCGGGCCTGCGGCCGCTGCGATTCCTGCCGGATTCGACTGCAGGGCTTCGCCGACGCCGAAGCTGAAGACCCTGTCCCCTACGCCGCAAAATAAGATACTCGTTCCGATTGAACATTCCCGTCTTGTCTAAACGTAACCATGCGCGGGAATAGCCTTTACGCCCGACCCTGCCGGGAATTCTCATACCCTTTGGGTATAAAAACGACCTTTCGATGACTTAGCGATGAGATTGTTTTGCATTAAGGAGACACGAATCTGGAAACGAAAAGCAGGACACGATTCGCTCACCAGAAGCTGGAAGTTAGAAGGGGTACCATGCTTACACGCTTTCATCGAAGATGAAAAAGCTTATGGGGGTATTTGTATCGCAGCCATCCTGCCTGCATTTGCTTTAATGCCATCATCATCGCGATAGGATACAATCCCCAGACCCTCAGGTATAAAGTGACAAGTCTCGCAGTCTTGTAGATGTGTTGTTGGCCGATGCGAAGTTATCAGGAATCCATTGTTATGATTAAGCCTCTTCCTGACCATATCTTAAAAGGCTGTTCAATTCGCCGATAAATCGCCTGACCGTAAATGGAAACGGCAATAATTTGACTTTCCGGTCCCGCATAATAGTATTATCCAGAACAATATCCCCCTTGGGCGAAACAATAATCAACGGCAGTCCGGCAACCCCTTGGGCTTCTTCTTGTTCCGCCAGTTGATTCGATAAATAAATTTTATCGCGACCGTATTTAATATGCACTACCGCAAAATTTGGCTCATCCTGTAATGCCAGACGGCTCAGGCTCTCACAGAATATGCCAATACTGTCGTATTCCGGTTTCGCGCTGATAAATATGGGACGGATGCTCTGGTCCAGGCTTTCTGTGAGACCCTCGCGGATATTGTTCCAGGGCTGTTGTTCCGAATGCATCAACAGGGAATACTTGATGTCATTGGTCTGGGGCGGCACATGTTCGCAAATCTGACGGAGAGAATTCGACCGCAGCCGCAACGCATCACAATGCTCATCCGTCGGATAAATCGTCAGGTTACCGCTCGAACCCAGCAACAACGCATGAGAAAGCCGGTTAGCCAGCGACAGCATTGTCACCTCGTTCAGGGTGCGAGGACAGAGCCGTCGGATATTTCCTACCGACAACTGATGCAGGGCGATCGCATTCGTCATCTCCTTGCTGAATCCCCATTTATGCAGGATGCGATCCATTGCGTCGGCATGATTAATCAAAAGCATACGGCTTTCGACTCGTTCCACCGGTATCTGCATGGAATCGGCCAGCTTGATAATATTCAGATAACTAGGCCCCAATATCTCCAGATACACCATCCGGCCGATATCATGCAGCAGGCCCATCGTAAACGCGACATCGGCGTTTATGTTGCTTGCTTTGATATCGATCTGTTCGGCAAGCTCCGCCGCAATCAATCCTGTCGATATGGAATGTTCCCAAAATTGAAACGAATCGAAACAGGAATCGTAATACACCGAATTGAATTGATCAATCACGCTGATATTCATTATCAACTGACGAATCTGTTCCAGCCCGATCCGCATGACGGCCTTCATAATCGTATCAACCGGTTCTCCGCGCGTATAAACGGCGCTGTTGGCCAGCTTCAACACTTTCATTGAGACGGCGTAATCCTGCCGAACCACCTTGACGATACTGTCGATGGACGTTCGGGCATTGCGTGTCATCTGCAAGAGCTGTGCGATCGTCGGCGACAAGGCCTTCAGATCCACCCCGTTATCCAGCAGCGACTGAACCTCCGACCGCGGCATAATCGGCTTCAATTCCTGAATATCCTGCGGCGAGGCTTCACATGCCGGAATAATCCCGGCCGAAGCGTTTTCCGTCTGAGCCGCGGCATCGTTCTGCCGGGCCGTCGATTTCACCGCCGCCGAATCATGCTGCAAGTCTTTGTCAGGGTTCACCTCCATCTTCTTCAATGCCAGAAACGTATGGGTGCGGGCGCACTCATTCTCCATCTTGTTGATCAGCAGCTTGCCGGTGAGGTCGGATAATTTTTCTGTGATGATCTGTACCCGACACTTCTCTTCATTGAAAATTTCCGGCACCCGCAGCATGATATTTTCTAACAACCCCGTTTGAATGCAATGATACCGCATCAGCTCCCGGCTCACCAGAGATAACTGCCGATATTCCAGCGCTCTTCGGATTGTGATCACCAGATCGAGCCCGTTGCACGGTTTTTGCAGAAATCGGTAAATGTCGGCGTCATTGATGCAGCGCACCGCCGTATCTTTCGAGGTGTTGCCCGTCAGCAATATCTTGATGATATCCGGATGGCTGGTGTGAATCTGGCTTAACATCATCGAACCGGTCATGCCCGCCATCTTTTCATCTGAAACGATAACGTCAATCCGATTTCGGTCGACGATCTCGACCGCTTCATGTCCCGATTCAGCGCAAAGAATTTCGTAGTCTTCCTTGCGTAACAGATTCTTTATCGATCGGGTCACCGATGATTCATCATCTACCAGTAATACTCTTTGTTCCATATTCCGTTCCTGCCGAAATCTCCCCTCAATTGACCACCTGATTATACATGGTTTCCATAGATAGAGGTGCGACGCGCTCTCTTCGCGGCAACCGGACGACAAATGTCGTCCCTTGGCCCGGTTCGGAATTAAAATCGATCGATCCATGGTGTTTATTCACAACCATCGAATAGGCCATGCTCAATCCCTGACCGGAGCCCTTGCCGATATCTTTGGTTGTGAAGAAAGGATCGAAAACCTTTTCCCTCACCGCCGGCGGAATTCCCGCCCCGTTGTCGATGATGCGGATTTCAACATAATGATCGTTGTGACGGGTGGAAATATATATGATACCCCGCTCACTGGCATTCTGTTCCTGCTGCTCCATAATCGCATCCATCGCATTGACAATAAGATTTAAAAAAACCTGATTAATCCCCACAATATTACAGGGAATAAACGGCAAATCTTTTTCCAGATCCAGATGAATATCCATCAGATGTTTGGATTTATGGCTGCAGATATTCAGAGTGTTTTTAATGGCTTCATTGATATCTGCTTTTGTTTTATGATCCACGCCTGGATGGGCAAAGACTTGCATCGACTGGACAATATCGGTGATGTGTTTGATGCCCTTCATTGATTGATCAATAATATCCGGAATCTCATTCCGCAGATATGTCAGGTCTATCTCCTCAATGGTCTGACGAATATGATCCAAATGGCAAGCCTGGTCTTCTGTCCCCTCCAGCCATGTATTCACTCTGTCGAACAGCCGGGTTAAATCGTTGAATGCCTGTTCCAGAAATTGTGCGTTACTTAAGAGATATTGAATGGGCGTGTTGATCTCATGTGCCAGTCCTGTCGCCAGTCGCCCGATCGATTCGAATTTCTGGGATTGGGCTATCTGCGACTGCATCTCGATCATCCGGCGACCTACCCGCAATCGGGGCAGCAGATCCTCTTTTTTTACCGGTTTGGTCAGAAAATCGTTCGCCCCGGCATCCAGAGCCCTGGTGATGTTATCGGCCCCATCAAGGGCGGTCAGTATAATGATGTAAAAAAAACGGTCATTGTATTGCCGCAGAAACTCACAGACCTCCAGCCCGTCAAACTCAGGCATCATCCAGTCCAGCAGCAGCAACTTCAAATCCGGATTCTTTTCGATCTGCATCAAAGCCTGTATGCCGTCTTGGACACAAACCGGGGTATATTCACCATCTTTCAGGTGGGCCCGAACGATTTCCAGATTGATCGGATCATCATCTGCGACTAATATCTTCATAACTGTCCCATCAAGTAATTTTAATTATCAGCGTTCCGATGGAATATACCCGTTTTATCGGAACATATGCTCCATTGGGTATAAACATCCATTTACAAAAATACAATCTTGACACCCCCGTCTTTTCTATCATCGTAAAGATATCCCTCCGACATTATTGAAATACCGGGCACCTTACCCCTGGAGACGTATCGATTGTGCCGAATGTAGCGATTACACGCAATACCGCGACAACAAATCACCACTCACGTAGAAGTACGTACCGCAGCCATCCAGCCCGCATGTAACCACGCTTAAACGTTTGCCATCGGAAAATGTTGTATGAGAAGATACACCCAAAATTCTTGAGTGGCTGGTCAAAAGGCCCTGTTAAACCTTTTCCTGAAATGTTATCACCATAACATGTGCCAAATCGCACTAAAAACTGACATGAATTCGTTATACGCTGCCTGTGCCTTTTCGCGGCAAAACATTGCCTGGACATGACGCCCGCTGGCTGCTCGTAGCATTTAATCCATGTAAACATTTATGGAAATGACAGAGAGATACTCGTTCCGATGGAATATACCCGTCTTGTCTAAACGTAACCATGCGCGGGAATAGCCTTTACGCCCGACCCTGCCGGGAGCTTTCTACCCCATTGGGTATGATTTCGCCATAACCATTCGCATGGCCGTTTAAGTCCCGTAGGAACGCTTAAGGGCGCCTCTAAAAATTCCTTTGGCAGCGAAAGCAAAGATTATTTTCGTCTGACAAGAAATGGAAAATCGGGCCTATTGGTGAATATTCACGGTTTTTCATGACGAAGGCCAGATGGAATAAAGATCGCTTGCAGCCCAAAATAAATGTTTAGAGGTGCCTTAAAATGGTGTCATTTAACGAATAGTATAAAACCGCGTAATCGGTCACGTGAATGTATTGACCATCTTGCGAAATCGGAAAGTTTTGCTATAATTTTGCCCATGGCTTTACGTTTTCGAATATCGTTATCCCTGGCGGCCAAATGCCGCCTGGGCTTTGCCTTCGCCGTCCTGCTGATTATCACGGCCGGGTTTATCGTGCCTTATCGCTGGATGGACAAGCTGGTCGAGCAGGGCCGGGTCGAACTGGCCCAGGCGGAAGTCAGGCATGTCCTGAAACGGCATTTCCAGAACATCGATCCGGACAGCATGGCCGGCCAGTCGCCGCCGCTGTCCATTGACCAGAAGCAGACCCCGCGAAATCAAACCCGCTGGATCGACCTGCCCGATCTGGACTGGGCCGACAAAGAAACCATCCGGCAGTATTACGAAGAAGCGTTTCCCGACGACAAGTTCATCCGCAAGGGCATCAATCATTTCCGTACCCATGAAAATGAAGAAGATATGTTCGTCCTGCAGATGCCCGCGACCCTGGACCCGGATTCAGATCCGAACGAAATCGATTCCTTTCTCGACAGACTGACCCAATCCCTGCCGTGGGACAAACCCTCACGCTATCTCTTTGCCGTCCGCTCCGACAGCAGTTGCACCGCCGAAGGCTGCCATCCCGTGCGAGTAACCATCGCCGAAAACAGGGAACAGCCCAACGACGATACGCCGCCGGCTTTCATCGAAGGCGAACTCGTCGGCGTGATCGATGTCAAAATGCCGGCCGGACAGACCAGCGTCACACTGCTGTTCAATCGTATGTTCATCATTATGGGCGGCCTGATTTCCGCGACCTGTGCCATCATTACCTTCTATCTGATCACCCAGCGGTTTATCCTCCAGCCGGTGCGAAGCCTCCGCGAAGCGGCAGACAAGGTCTCGGCCGAGATCTCCGATAACGACGATGCCGACAGCCGACAGGATATCGTCTGGGAAAATGCACTGGAGATCACCGAACAAGTCAAAACCGGCGACGAGTATGAAAAAATGGCCGTGGCGTTCCATCAGATGCTCTCGCGACTGAAAACCGCTCACGACCGGCTGCGGGCGACCAACCTGGCTCTCGATATGAAACTGGGCGAACTGGAAAACAAAAATGTCGCCTTGTACGAATCGAACAAACTCAAAAGCGAATTCCTCGCGAATGTCTCTCACGAGCTGCGAACGCCGCTGAATGCCATTCTCGGTTTCGCCGAGATTCTCAAGGAGCAGGCCGAAAACAGAGAGGACGATAAAGGCGTCCGCTATGTCGGCAATGTCCTCGATGCGGGTAAACATCTGCTGCGGATTATTAACGAACTGCTCGACCTGGCCAAAATCGAGGCCGGCAAAGTGCAGGTCAATCTCGCATCCTGTTCCCTGCGCGACATCATCGAGATTCTCACCAACCTGATGCGGCCCCTCGCCGATAAGAAAAAACTGAAAATAAACTGCCGCATTTCCCAGGCAATTCCCATTATCGAAACCGATCCCGACAAACTGCAGCAGGTGTTGTTCAATCTCTTTGACAATGCCGTCAAGTTTACTCCGGAGGGCGGGACCGTCAGCATCCTGGCGTTTCCGATGGAGCATGACACCATTGACCTCGAATCGAACGATGCTCACAAAGTATCCGGGCAGACCTCCCCCACGGCTGAACCGATCGATCATGTTGTCGTACAGATAGCCGATACCGGCCCGGGCATTTCTCACGAGGACCGGGACAAAATCTTCGAAAAATTCCGACAACTCGACGGCTCCGTCACCCGCACCCACGCCGGCGCCGGGCTGGGACTGGCGATCGTCAAAGAACTGGTGCAGCGGATCAACGGCCAGATCGAAGTCAACGATAACCATCCGCACGGGGCGATTTTCACCCTGACTCTGCCGGTCAGACAACTTTTCACCCAGGAAAACGACCGGACCGCCCACACTCAAGAGGATGAAGCATAGATTCACACGAAAGGTTTTTTTTAATGGGATATCATTAAAGTTCTCACGCGATATGTCCGATAATACCCAAAACGCGATGAGAAATGTGTGCGCAGAAAATATTTGACTTTTCGTGCTTCGAATTTCCGGATTATCCCGGTTAGGAGTTACAGTAGTCCATGGCTGATGTACTTGATCAGGATGAAGTGGATGCCCTTTTAAATGCCGTTGCCGGCGGCGAAATTGATGAGGGAGGTGATGGCGGCGACGAGCCGGACTCGTCAGAGGGGGGGGCGACATCGCATGAAATCCACAATTACGACTTCAAACGCCCCGAACGGGTCAGTAAAGATCAGATGCTGGCCTTTGAGGGGCTGCATGAGCGGTTTGCGCGAAATTTTGGGGCCGCCCTGAGCGGCTATCTGCGGACGATCATCGAAGTCAAATGCCGCAGTACAGAGCAGCTTACGTTTGCGGAGTTTACCTATTCCCTGCCGACGCCCACCTCCTTTTCCCTGCTCAGTGCCGAACCCCTCGAAGGCCAGATCTGCCTGGAAATCAGCCCCTTGATCATCTATCCCATTATCGACCGCATGCTCGGCGGCAGCAATGCCGAGCTTTATATCCCCCAGCGACCCCTGACCCATATCGAACAGCGACTGGCCAGCCGGATTATCGAACGAGCTCTGGAATCGCTGGCCGAAGCCTGGAACAACATCGTCGAGGTCGCCTTCGAAGTGATTCAGCATGAATCCAATCCCCAGCTCGTGCAGATCGTCGCCCCAAATGAAGTTGTCATCGTCGTAGGTTTCGAAATCAAAATGGGAAATCGTTCAGGCTCGATGAGTTTGTGCATCCCCTTTACCGTCATAGAACCGGTCATGGGCCGACTGGCCAGCCAGGACTGGTTCAACTACAGCAAACGACGCGAAGAGACAAGTCATAAACAGAATATTATCGAAAACATCGGCGAAGCCAAAATGAAAACCCGTACCTTCCTTGGCCAGACCACCATCAAAGTCAGCGACCTGATGAACCTCCAGGAAGGCGATGTCCTCAAACTCAAAAAAGAGGCGATCGAAGACCTGGTCATGCAGGTAGAAGGCTTGAGCAAATTTACCGGAAAAATCGGCCAGTTCCGCGGCCAGAAAGCCTTAAAAGTCACACACCGCGCCAAACCCGGCGAACGGATTTAATGCTCTTACAATGTATCGGCTATCACGGCCTGTTCCCGCTCCTGTATCAGCACGACCATCTCATCAACCGTCTCCGCTTCATGCAGCGATTCGACAAACTGATCGTCATGCAGCATCCGACAGAGCCGGGCTATGATATGCAGATGATGCCGGTCATCCTGTGAACTGGTCATAAAAAACAGACTCGTCAGACGGCCGTCGGGGGCTCCGAAACCAATTCCCGACGTCGTCCTGGCGACAACGAGTACCGGTTCCGCGATGGCATATGGCAACGGCCGACGCGGGTGAGGCAGCGCCACACCTTTTTCCATCGCCGTACTGCAAAGCTCCTCACGTTTCAACAGGGCGTCAAGCAGTGATTCAGAATCCCAGACCCGTCCGGTTTCCTGGGCCAGCGCGACCAGTTCCTTCAGCACGCTGTTTTTTGTCCGGGCCGATAAATCGGGCACCACCGCCTGCGGCTGTATCAGGTAACTGACGATCAATTCATCCGGATTAATTTCGCGATGGGCCGAAATACCCGCCTCCATGCTCGCGAGCTTAACACGATCCGTCAACGTGGGCATGTGCTGCTGGAGCCATTCAGTAACTTCGGCCCGGTTGAAGCGGAGCTGACCGCCAACTTTCTGGCAGGGTATTTCACCACTCTTGGCCATACGCTCCAGTCGGCGCTGATCCATGTTGAGAAAACGGGCCAATTCCATCAAATTCATAAAACGGTACGGCATCAAAACTCTCCAGATTGCTGCTCACTCAGGAGGGCCCATTATGCCATAAACCGCCGAAAATATCCAGAAAAAAAATACCCCCTCAAGGCTGTCGGATAAGACGGTGAATTTCCCGGCAATCCAACAGTAACCGTTCCACGTCATCCAGTGGTATCATGCTCGCGGCATCGCTGAGACCTTTCGCGGGATCAGGATGAGTTTCGATAAACAATCCGTCCGCCCCCGCCGCGACCGCCGCCCGGGCCAGAACATGAGCCATCTCCGGTGAGCCACCCGAAGCGTTGCCCAGCCCGCCGGGTTGCTGGGTCGCATGGGTAGCGTCAATAATAACCGGCCAGCCCAGCTTGCCCATCAATGCGATCGAACTCATATCGCAAATGAGCTGATTGTAGCCGAAACTGCTGCCCCGTTCGGTCAGAAGGATGTTTTCGTTCCCCTGAGTTCGGACCTTCTCTGCGACATTTTTCATGTCCCAGGGCGCCATGAACTGGGCTTTTTTGATATTGATGCATTTCTGCGTACGGGCGACGGCTTCGACCAGATCCGTCTGGCGCGATAAAAACGCCGGAATCTGCAGCACATCCAGCACTTCCGCGCAAGGCTCCGCCTGTTCCGGCAGATGCAGGTCCGATAACACCGGCACCGCGAACTCCCTGCGAATGGCTTCCAGAATCCGCAGGCCTTCTTCTATGCCCGGCCCGCGAAAACTCTCGACGCTGCTGCGGTTGGCCTTATCGAAGCTGGCTTTGAATATATAAGGAATATCGAGACGTTCCGTAAGTGTCTTCATAAACTCCGCCACCGTAAAACACAAATCCCGACTTTCAATCACACACGGCCCGGCTATCAGGAACAATGTCGTTTCCTCGCCCAGCTTAAGGGTCACCTTACCAGTGCCAATGTTTATTGTTTTCATGGTTAATGATACTCCTTAAGTTTCGCATAACAGATACACACAAAGAATATACCAAACCCGAAACCCTTTA
>CAYZXY010000004.1:63328-90644 GCA_964482555.1 uncultured Pirellulales bacterium | reverse complement strand
AAATTGCATGTTGTTCTCCTGCTCAAAATGATCGATTCCTGGCTCACTATAACATCTACCCTTTCAGGACGCACGCAGAAATTGAAATAGTGTATGAAATAGGCTTGATACAAGGTGTGCCCAAGGGTTTATTTGCCATAAATTATTCTCTTTTAAAGGATTACAATCGTGTTCATTTTTGGTTGAAAATTCTGGACAAGGCGTTAACATGTGATACTAAGGAAACACGGCTGAGTTATTAGTACTCCACTGCTGAAAAATACCTTTTATCGTTCCCATTATTCAGGAGACGCACATGTCCAGAACTGTCACTAAACAAATATTTCTACTGATTTTAATAACGCTCTTATTCACAGCGGCAGACAGCTTGTTGGCCGGCGGGACTTCGCCCAGGTCGGTTTACAATGTGAAAGATTATGGGGCGTATGATATTTCCGATGCGTCGCTGGAGGAAATGAAGGAATGGACGCCGGCGGACAATCCGGAGAAGTTTTCCCATTTTGCCATTAATAAAGCGATCATGGCTGCGCATGAGGCAGGCGGCGGGACGGTGTATGTCCCGGCAGGGAAATTTCTAATTGGTTCGATCGAACTAAAAAGCTATGTAACGCTTTATCTGGAAAATGGTTGCCTTTTGCAGGCGGCGAAAAACGGCATCAAGGCCTATACGCCCTGGGAGCATGATACTGGCAACAAAATGTATCAGACGGAAGACTTTGGTCGGGTCCACTGGAAGCCGACGGTGTTGTGGGCGATTGGCGAACGGCACATTACGATTGAAGGCGACGGCATCATCCGCTGCTTTACCCAGGGGTATGGCGGCATCACCAACAGCGGTCCGGATTCGGGCCGGCCGGATCCCTTTAACAAGGATGTCGATTTAGATAATTATGTCCCGAGTAAATTTCCCAAAGGGGATGCGGATAAAACGTTCGCTTTTAAGGAATGCAGCGATGTCAAAATCAAGGACATTACGATTCTGCAGGGCGGGCACTTTGCGATTATCATGTCCGGCTGCGAAAACTGCCTTATTCAGGATCTGATGATCGATACCAATCGCGACGGCATGAATCTGGACGGCTGCCGGAATATCAAGGTGACCGGCTGCACGATCAATTCGATGTGCGATGACGGCATCTGTATCAAGAGCCCGTCGTCTCTGGGCTACCAACAGCCGAGCGAAAATATCACGATTTCCGACTGCACGCTCAGCGGATACGATTTTGGCAGCGTTTACGCGAAAACCTATACCCAGAAACAATGGCAAAACCGCGAAACAGGCATCGGTTATTCCGTTACGCATGGAACCGGTCGGATCAAGCTGGGGACGGAATCGTCCGGCGGCTTCAAAAATATTACCGTAACCAATTGCGTTTTTGATAATTCGCGCGGTTTCTGTATCGAAGGTGTGGACGGCGGCAAAATTGAAAACATCAATTTCAGTAATATCGTCATGCGGAACTGCACGAACTCGCCGATTTTCATCCGGCTGGGCGGCCGGCAACGAACGGTCGTTGAGGACCAGCCCATTACTACGATCGAAAACATCAATATCAGCAACATCCTGGTCATCCAGTCGGAATATTCCAGCAGGAATTTCGCGTCGCTGATTCTGGGCCTTAATGATGAGCATCGCATAGACGGCGTGAGTATCAGCAATTACCGGGTGATGACTGCCGGGGGCGGAACGGAAGAGATGAAGGACAACGTTATTCCGATGAACGACGCGGAGTGGTTCCCTAAGCGGGATAAAGAAGGCAACTTCATTGAGGATGAAGAGGGCAAACGAATAAAGATCGGTACCGGCACGCACTATCCGGAACCGCACCATTTCTGTGACGACAAAAACCCTTGCCCGGCGTATGGTTTTTATGTGCGGTTTGTAAATGACATCACGTTTAATAATGTCATGATGGAAGCGGAAAAACCCGACGCCAGATACAGCATGATCTTTGATACCTGTGATGAAATTCTGCTGCGGGATGTGTTCGAAAGAAATACCGAAAAGAAAAGGGTCGCCAGGAAGAATTTTATCGACTGCACGAACGTCATGGATAAGGATATTGATAACTAAAGGTCAAATTCTGGACAAACCATACGTTTTGACCCCGGGGGGCATTGCCCCAGACCGCAGGAAGACGGTCCTTCGGGCCTGAGAAGGTTTCTCGCCTGCAGCAAAGCTTATTATCCAAGGGCAGGACGCCCTCGATACAATTCCTGCGTTCTATGTTTTGGTTACGGCTAAGTCGAATTGGAGAGTAACGATGGCAAATTGCGCCTTTCAAAAAAATTATCGGAATGGGGTTTTCATCCTCTTATCTTTAAGTCTTTTTGTTATCGTTTTTCTGAATCCCGCTCCGGCGCCGGCAGCTATTGACCGACCCAACATTCTCTTCATCGCCATTGACGATCTGAACGACTGGACTGGATACCTGGATGGTTGTCCGGGCAAGGTCCACACACCAAACATCGACAGACTGGCCGCTCGCGGCATGGCCTTCACCAACGCTCATTGTTCGGCCCCGGTCTGCAACGCCTCGCGGGTCAGTTTGCTCACCGGCATCAGCCCAGCCACGTCCGGCGTCATGAGCAACAATATGCGATGGCGGAACTCGCCGGTCCTGAAAGATGCCGTCACGCTGCCGCAGCATTTCCGGCAGTCGGACTATCATGTCGCCGGGGGCGGCAAGATTTTCCACGCACTTGAATGGGTTCGCTACCCAGACGGTCGAGACGGCGACAACGATCCCTGCTCATGGGATGAATATTTCCCCTCGAAAATCAAGGCCATGCCCGATCCCGTCCGGCCGAACCCCAGCTATCAGCGGGGAAACGACTGGGTGTCCAGACCGGTTCTCCAGGGTGAATCACCAGCGGGCCGACGGAATGGGAAAAAATGGCGCGGGCCGCACTGGTTCTTCGACAGTGCGCCGGTTGATGTGCCTGATGCGGAAATGGAAGACAGCAAGGTTATCGACTGGGCCATTGGCCAGCTGCAGCAGCGTCACGACAAAGCGTTCTTCATTGCCGCGGGCATCTTCCGGCCGCATGTGCCGTTTTATGCGCCCAGAAAATATTTTGAGATGTACCCGCTTGATGAGATCGTCCTGCCGGAGGAGCCAGAAGGATGGCGATCGTGGACGCCGGCCATTGCCCATAATGTCAGCGCTATCCCGCATCAATGGCATGAATGGGTGAAATTCAACGGCTATTGGAAACGCATGGTGCAGGGGTATCTCGCCAGCGTGAGCTTTGCTGATGCTCAGGTCGGCCGGTTGATCGCGGCGCTGGACGCGAGCCCGTATGCCGATAATACCATAGTGGTACTATGGTCTGATCATGGCTTTCATCTAGGCGAACGCGAGAACTGGGAGAAGTTTACTCTCTGGGAAGAATCCACCCGCGTCCCCTTCATCATTGCCGGTCCAGAAATTCAAATCGGGCGATGCCCACGGGCGGTCAGCCTGCTGGATATTTACCCGACGCTACTGGCACTGGCCGGACAGCCGCCGCGTGGGGAACTTGAGGGGCAAAGCCTGACACCACTGCTGCGAAATCCCACAGCCGAATGGGACCGTCCGGCGATCACGCAATGGCATAACCATTTTTCGGTGCGGTCAGACCATTTCCGCTATATCTGCTATCGCGAGGGTTCGGAAGAGCTATACGATCATCGCAGCGATCCACAGGAACGAGTGAATCTGGCCGCCGATCCCCGGTTTGCTCACATCAAAAAGCAACTGGCCCAATGGCTACCTGTAAAACCGCATCCATAAACGAGGGTGACAAGACATGATGAAACATCTACTTGCCTGTTTAACTGTGCTGGTGTTGACTGCTCATGCGAAGGCAGATGACCAGCGTCCCCATATCCTCATCCTGCTGGCCGATGACATGGGCTATTCCGACATTGGCTGTTACGGCGGCGAAATCGAGGCGCCGCATCTGGACGCCCTGGCAAAAAACGGCATCCGCTATACACAGTTTTACAACGCCAGCCGCTGCTGCCCGACACGGGCCAGCCTGCTGACGGGATTGTATCCGCATCAGACGGGCCTGGGCAACATGACCTATACGGGAGACCAGGGTGAAGTTGGGTATCGCGGCACGATCGGCCGCCAGTGCGTCACCATTGCCGAAGTCCTCAAACCGGCCGGCTATGGGACATACGCCGTAGGCAAATGGCACATTACG
The DNA here is from genome assembly GCA_964482555.1 of uncultured Pirellulales bacterium. Lineage (GTDB taxonomy): Bacteria > Planctomycetota > Phycisphaerae > Sedimentisphaerales > SM23-30 > CAYZXY01. Next base: position 86,450 of record CAYZXY010000004.1, on the reverse strand, counting down.
GGCAACAATAACAAGGACCATTGGCCGCGGCAGCGCGGTTTCGACCATTTCTTCGGTACGATTGCCGGGGCCGGGAGTTATTATGACCCACACACACTGCAGGAAGACAACGAAAGTATCAAGCCGGGGGAGAATTTTTACTATACCGACGCCATCAGCGACAAGGCCGCCGCATTTTTGCGGCAGCATGCGAAAGAAAAATCCGGCGCACCGTTTTTCATGTATGTCGCTTACACCGCACCGCACTGGCCGCTGCATGCCCGACAGGAGGACATCAATAAATATCGCGGCCGCTACCTGGAAGGCTGGGACCGGATTCGCAAACAACGATACGCCCGACAACTCGAGATGGGCATTATCAGGCCCGAATGGCAGCTTTCGGAACGATTCGAACTCTCGCCGGCATGGGAGGAGCTCGACGCAGTGAAGAAGGAAGAAATGGATTTCCGTATGGCGATTTACGCGGCTCAGGTTGATGTCATGGACCGCGGGATCGGCCGTATCATCACGGCGTTGAAAGACACGAAATCGTTTGACAATACGTTGATTCTGTTTCTCTCGGACAATGGGGCCTGTGCGGAAAACGGCCCTTTCGGTTACACCAAAGGCGACCGCAAGATCGAGAACATCGGCAAGCCGGTCTCGGAAGCCAGCTACGGCTTTTCCTGGGCAAACGCGTCCAATACGCCGTTTCGCCTGTTCAAATGGTGGGAGCACGAAGGCGGCATCGCCACACCGCTGATCGCGCACTGGTCGCGCGGAATCAAGCAACCCGGCACCCTGAACCACGAAGTGGGCCATGTTATTGATATCATGCCGACCTGTGTCCATCTGGCGGAGTCGGATTACCCGGAAACATTCAAAGGCCACAAGATTCATTCTCTGGCAGGCAGGGTCTTTCTGCCTGAGACCAAAAGCGACAGAAAGGAACCGCTCTGCTGGGAGCATGTCCGCAGCCGGGCCATACGTTCGGATCAATGGAAACTGGTCGCCGCCACCGAGCCCACCAAACGCGGCATCGGCGGTTTCGCCCCGGGAGAATGGGAACTCTACGATATGGAAAAAGACCGAACCGAAACGCAAAATCTCGCCGGGCGCCAGCCTGATATCGTGCAAGATCTGGAAGCCAAATGGCTCGAGTGGGCCCGCCGGGTCAATGTACTGCCCGAACCGAAAGATTTCAGACGATAAATACAGGAGACTCAAAGCATGCAAAATCATGAAAACGTATTTCATCGATATCGTTATGTTTCATTCATGGCGATTTTTATTCTCGCTGTCTTCACCTCGCTGAGCCGGGCGGAATCGACGCTGATCGTGGATGTCGCCGACCTGGGGCATCCGATCAACGACACGCAATACGGCATATTCTACGAAGAGATCAGCCACGGTGGCGACGGCGGGCTTTATGCCGAACTCATCAAGAACCGCTCCTTCGAAGACTCGCTCACGGATATTCCTGAGTGGAGCTTTTATAACGTCGAGCCGGCACATGGTTACATGTCGCTGGATGCCAAAAATCAGCTTAACGACGCCCAGGCCCGCGCCCTGAAAATCAACATCATCAGCGACGGCGGCACTGTCGGCATCACCAACAGCGGTCACTGGGGTATCAATATCCGGAAAAATCGGGAATACACGCTGACGTTTTTCGCCAGAGCCGAGATGGAAACCGGCTCGAAACTGACAGCTAAACTGCAATCCCGCGATAAAAAACAGACCTTCGCCGCCCACACATTCAGTACTTTGAGCGCCGGCTGGAAAAAATATACCGCGACACTCAAAGCCGAAGGCAGCGCCACCGACGGCGTCTTCACTCTGGAAATCGCTACACCCGACCAGGGCATGCTCTGGCTGGATGTCGTATCGCTGTTTCCGCCGACCTGGCGTGGTCAACCCAACGGCCTGCGGTCGGATATCGCGGAGATGATTGCCGATCTTACGCCGGCGTTCATCCGCTTCCCCGGCGGCAGCTATACCAGCACCTATCCCGACAGGGCTCCCGAATGGCTCAACGAAATCGGCCCCATCGAACAGCGTCCCGGCCATCCGGCGCCCGGCATAAAATGCCCCTGGGGCTACCACTGTACGGCCGGTTTCGGTTTTCATGAGTATCTGGTCTGGGCAGAGCAGCTGGGTGCAGAGCCGATTTATGTCTTTCAGGGCGGCGCCGACCCGCTTGCTCAGCAACGCCGCGGCAAAACCTACATTGAAGGCGCCGAACTCGAACAGCTCATTGAAGAAATCCTTGCCGGTATCGAATACGCCAACGGCGATGTTACCACCCCATGGGGCGCCAAGCGCGCCGCCAACGGTCATCCCGCCCCCTTCAACATGCGTTATATTCAAATCGGCAACGAAAACTGGCACAAACCCTTCCATGATAACTACGTCAAAATTTATAACGCCGTCAAGGCGTGTTATCCCTACATACAGGTTATCTGGGGCGGCGACTGGATCGGCAACAACCAGCACAGCTATGATTCGGACGGCATCATGCCCGAAGGCTCATCGGCCGAAATCGTAGATGAACATTTTTATAAAAGCGACGACTGGTTCTATGAGAACGCCGATCGCTACAGCCCCGAAAACTACCCGCGAAACGTCCAGAATGAAGTGAAAATTTTCATCGGCGAAGCCTCCGCCAAAAGCGACACGCTCGGCGGCGCTCTTAAGGAAGCGGCGTTTCTGGTCAGTTCAGAAAAATATTCCGATAAGGTCGTTATGGCCGTGTATGCGCCGCTGCTGTGCAACGTGAACTTCAAGAAATGGGGTGCCAACGCCATTTACTTCGACAACCACCGCGTTTACGGCACACCGTCCTATTACGTCCAGCGTATGCTCAGCAATCACGTCGGCGAGGTGAATATTGGCGTCAGCGGTCTGGACGACCTGATGAAGCAATCGCTGTTCGTCAACGCCAACCTGGTGAAGAAAAACGGCGAGGTCATCATAAAAATCGTCAATCGTGACGACACCGTGTATCCCATCAGAATCGCTCTGCGGAATGCCGGCCCGGAGGCTTTCGAGACCCGGGAAATCCTGCTGACCGCCGACAGCAAGAAAGCAGGCAACTCCTTCAAAAATCCCAGAAACGTCGCGCCCATTGTCAGTGATCTGGGCACAACTTCCCCATCGTTTGATTACACTGTCAATGCTAATTCATTTACGCTTCTGCGACTGAAGCCGCAGAAGCCAACTCATTGAATCGTGAACATATTCGACACGCCCTCGCGCCCTGCCAGAGCAATGGGAAAATCCCGGCCGAGGATTTCTCGTACTGTCATCATCGCCAGATCGGGCCGGTTGTTGTGCTCGCTCAGATGTGACAGGATCAGAAGCTGTAATTCTCGCGCGCATTCTTTCGTCAACAAGGCCGCTTCTTCGTTCGAGATATGCCCCCCTTCGCCGCGAATCCGGGCCTTGAGCCATTGGGGATACGCCCCTCCCTCCAGCATACCGGGATCGTAATTGCTCTCGAGATACACCCCATGCAGCCGGGCGAGCTGGTCGTCCAGGCCGTTAAAACAATGCCCCAGATCAGTAAACACGCCCAGCCGTTTGCCGCGGCTTTCGATGATGTATGCCACGCCGTCAATACCGTCGTGCGGCGTCGGCACCGTCTCAATCACCGTCTCGCCAAAAGTCAACCGATCACCCGGATCGAACAGATTCACTTTGCCAACCGCCCCCATCTTGCTCCGGCAGGCCTTCCATGTCCCCCGCGTAGCATACACATCTACCGCAAATCGACGATTAAACACCCCGGCGCTCCTGGTATGATCACTATGATTGTGGCTGATCAGCACAGCATCGACATCGCGAATATCCCGGTCATGCAGTGACAGCCGAATCTGGGCCAACCTGGCACTGATCCCCGCATCTACCAATAATTTGACATCCGCTGTCTCCACATAAAAACTGTTGCCATTCGATCCGCTCTGTAACGAACATGTCTCTATCAATGCCGGTGCTCCATAATATTCACTGGGTTTTCTTTATACTCGTCACACATGAATCTGTCCGCCTGGACAAGACGTAATTATGTGCGGGTTAAGTGTTTACGATTGGCCTTGGCTGGCATCCTCATGCCCTTTGGGTATATATCAGTTTAAACCTATTGTCATTAATTTCCCATAAAAAACCAGTAACCGTTCACAGGAGCCGCAAATAACTGCTTTTTGGATTTTATGAAAAAATATGCTAAACATAAAAGGAAAAATATTCGGTGCCGAAAGATAAGGTATCAATCATTCGGGCTTGAACAGACTGGGCCGTCCCTCATCATCGACGCAAACCATAATGACCAGCCCGTCGAAGGACAGCTGCCGTTGCCCCGAAGCCCCGCCGCAGATATAAACCTTAACACGAACCCGCAGACTTGTACGCCCTTCCTGCTCGATGCCGGCATGGGTTTCGAGAATATCTCCCAGCCGTCCCGGCACATAAAAAACCACATCATCCAGCGCTTTAGTGACAAAGTTTTTGCCCGGATAGGACCGCTCACAGGTAATATAAGCCATTTCGTCAATAATTGACAGCAAATGACCGCCAAACACGCTGCCGTACTGATTCAGATGCTTATGCTGCACCACCATGTAATGAGAATACATCATTGACATGAACTTCTTTCGTTTTGGTTATCAGCCTTCCAGCTTCAGCATGATTTCTTCGGGAATGTCAAAATTGGCATACACATTCTGAGTATCGTCCTGATCTTCCAGCGCCTCCATCATGCTGAGAACCTTGCGGGCGCTGCCCTCATCGAGTTCGACCATATTGGAAGGTATCTGCGAGAGTTCGGCAACCTGGATAGGAATAGCATTATCTTCAAGGGCCTTCTTGAGTGTGCTGTATTCCTCAACGCTGCAGGTGATCTCAAATTGATCGCCTTCCCGGTTGACATCTTCCGCTCCGTGCTCCAGGGCAATCACCATCAGAGCGTCTTCATCGACCGCCGCCGCATCAACAACAAACAATCCCCGCTTGCTGAATATCCACGAGACGCAGCCGCTGGCTCCCAGCGACCCACCCTTGCTGTCAAAAATCTTACGCAGTTCGGATGCCGTCCGGTTGCGGTTATCTGTCAATGCCTCGCACATCACCGCGACGCCGTTGGCTCCATAACCTTCATACAGAACCTCTTCATATTGTGCCCCATCCAGATCGCCGGTTCCCTTCTTGATTGCCTTCTCAATCGTATCTTTGGGCATATTGGCGTCTTTGGCCTTATCGATCGCATACCGCAAGGCGAGATTCATTTCCGGGTCACCGCCGCCGGAACGGGCGGCAACAATGATGGTTCGTGCGATTTTGGACCAGAGTTTGCCCCTTTTTGCGTCAATGGCGGCCTTTTTGTGTTTAATTCCGGCCCAGTGAGAATGTCCAGCCATATAGTTTAACTCCACAGAAAGCTGTTTTATCCTGGTTTATACACGATTACGATTACATTTTACCATAATGTCACATCGAATAAAATCACACAAAACAAATCTTATGAGGTATAAAACTTTATTTTGAAAAAAAATCGATGCTTTTTTAGCACAAACAGATACAAAAAGCAAGCCCGTTAAGGTAGACCTAGAAATTAATATAAAATTAACGGTTTCATTAAAATTATCAGACTATACTAAAACTCAAAGAAGATACTGTATGTCAAATACAAACGGTATCGAAGTGTGAGTTTACAGGAAAATGTATCTGGAAAATGTGTTTTTTTAACCAAGGTTAAGGAGGAATTACCATGAAAAACCTATGTTCTTTTGTTGCCCTCGTTTTGTACCTTTCTGCTTCTGCCCATGCTGCTGTTATTATTACGGGAATTCTTGATGGCGATCTGTCTGGTGGAACGCCCAAAGCCTTGGAGTTGTATATCGACGGGACTGAAGATTTGTCCAACTATACACTTCAACGGTCCGCAAACGGTGGCGCATTCGGCAGTAATTTCAGCGTTACGGGTATTTTCACTGACGAATTTGTCTATCTAGTCGGCACTCAGTTTGACGGGCCGGCTCAATTTGAAAGCGTATTTGGTACGGCCGGCGATTTTGCGAACGTCGTACCTGCCGGAAACATCAGCGGCAACGGCGACGATGCCTTTCGGATTCTGGACGGCAGCAACAACGTCGTCGATCAGGTCTGGTACGAAAATACCAGTGATGAATACAAAGACAGCTGGATGTATCGGAAAGACGGCACTGGTATCGGTAATGACGGCTGGGTCAGCGGTGACTGGGATCGCGGCGGCAATGGCGCCCTGGACGGCCTGGACGCTGCCGGCCATGAAGCCGCAGTACCATTCGGCAGCTATATTATCCCGGAACCGGCAACACTGATACTTCTGGGTCTGGGCGGTGTGCTGAGTCTCAACCGCAGAAAATAGTGTTTTTCAAATAGTCGCGGGATGATGCGATAAAAGCATCCGTATTCTTACGGGTGCTTTTTTTATTTATCGAACGCTTTGGAATCATCGACGAAGCGGATCATACCTTCATCGGAGAGTGGGTGATCGGCGACGTTTTCAAGGATATGAGTGGGCACGGTGAGGATATCGGCGCCGGCCAGGAGGGCTTCGGTCAACTGGGCGAAGTTGCGGAAACTGGCAGCCAGAATCTCGGTGTGAATATCATAGTTTGTGAAGATGACAGATATTTCCTGGATGAGGCGAGAACCGATGTCTTTCCTGTTGCCGCCCGAAGCGACGTATTCCGAATTGAATACATTCTGGTCATTCTGATCGTTTTTATGGTCTTCAATCCAGTAGAGACTGTTGCCGGGGACACGTTCGGGATGGTCGTTTTTATAAGCGTAATCGGCGAGACGGCCGAGAAAAGGACTGACGTAGGTGGCGCCGGCATTGGCAGCCCAGAAGGCCTGGGTGGAATTAAATATGAGCGTGGCGTTGGTTTTTATGCCACGTTTCCAGAGGGCGTGGAGGACCTTAAGGCCGGTATAGGCATCGCAATCGGGATTGATAGCTTTATAACCACCTATGGGGACTTTAATTACGGAATTTTCGCCGAGTGGGGCCAGTTCTTGGGCCTGTTTGATCATGGCATCAGGAGTCAGCTCGGTAAGCTCAAGACTGACAGGATATGGATGCAAAAGCTCCAGAATTTCGACCATGATTTTTTTGGCTTCATTCCAGTTAGAGGCACCAGCTTTTTTCAATAATGTAGGGTTTGTGGTAACACCATTTATGATTCCTGCTTCGAAAAGCGGTCGAATATCGTCAATCATAGCGGAATCGGCAAAAATCCGCGGTGCCCGTGCAGCCGGGTGCGGCATCTGACTGCCCTCATGTTCATGAATTTTCGGCATGCGTACACGACGGTTGTGAGTCTGAGAAGCGGTCCTTGTAATCGAAAACATTTATAATCTCCTGAATTAAAAACACTTACAATCTATACTGTCAATCATAACACTCGAAAGCCATAATCTATTCGTTTACAAGACAATATGCCCACATTTCAATAAAATAAAGATTTTACTTAAAAAATGTATGAAATCTGGTAGAAGAAACATCATTGATATAGGTTAGAAATCAGGTAACCGTTCACGTGGTTTTTATAATTTCCTTAATAATGATGCTATTTCAATCGTTCCTGCGGGGCTTACCCTCAAAAGGTATGAGAATTCCCGCCAGGTTCAGACTTAAAGGCTTTGCCCGCTGATATTTACGTTTGGACAAAGCCGGTATATTCCAACGAAACAAGTTAAAAAAACTGTGACATTATTGGTTGCGTTTGCAGGGATTGCTTTAAGACCGCAACTGAAGGAGAGTTTATGGTAGTAGATGTAAATCAGATCGCCAGTCGCGTGGAAGAGAAAAGCGAATTTATCGAAAGGCTGCTGGGGCAGCTGGAGAAAGTGATAGTCGGGCAGCGGTACATGCTGGAGCGGTTGCTGGTGGGGTTGTTGAGCAACGGCCATGTTCTAATTGAGGGTGTGCCGGGACTGGCGAAAACATTGACAGTGACCACAATGGCGCAGGCAATCAAGGCGAGTTTTCAGCGATTGCAGTTTACTCCCGATCTGCTGCCGGCGGATCTGGTGGGAACACAGATTTACCAGCCGCAAAGCGGAGATTTCACGGTCAAAAAAGGTCCGATTTTCGCGAATATTATCCTGGCAGATGAAATCAACCGGGCGCCGGCAAAAGTTCAGAGCGCCTTGCTGGAAGCGATGCAGGAACACCAGGTAACGATAGGGGATGAAACGTTCCACATGCAGGAGCCGTTCATGGTGCTGGCAACACAGAATCCGATCGAGCAGGAGGGAACCTACCCGCTGCCGGAAGCGCAGTTGGACCGTTTCATGCTGAAGCTGAAAATCGACTATCCGACCAAGGCTGAAGAGCGGCAGATTCTCGACCGGATGGCCAAAACCGACCGCACTTTCAAGATCGAGCCGGTGATCACGCCGGATGAAATCCTGCAGGTTCGGCAACTGGTCGACGACATCTACATCGATGAAAAGATCAAGGACTACATTGTGAACCTGATCGATGCGACGCGAAATCCGTGCGAATATGGTTTGTGCAGCCTGGAGGATTTGATTTCGTTCGGGGCCAGCCCGCGGGCGACGATCTTCCTGACCGTGGCGGCGAAGGCATATGCGTTCATTCAGCGGCGGGGTTATGTGACGCCGCAGGACGTTAAGAGTATCGGGATGGATGTGCTGCGGCACCGGGTGATCGTCAGTTATGAAGCAGAAGCGGAAGAGCAGACGAGCGAGGATTTACTGAAGACGATATTCGATAACATTGAAGTGCCGTAAGAAAACAATAGCACACGGATGACACGGATGCGACGAATAAAAACGGACAGTATATGCAATCGGGTAGAAATCCGGGCAGGGCCAGATGTATGCTTCTTATTCACACATAATTACGTTCCGATAAACGGGATATTTCAATCGGAACGAATATAGAATAACAATGAAAAAAGTGAAAAGTGCCTCTTTTAAAACTGAGTTGTCCCTGATGGGACTTTGACCACGATACGAACAGTTATGCCAAAATTTTAACTGTAATTTCGGTGAACGTTTACTTTATTTGTAATATAACTAAATGATTCCACAAGAGATACTAAAAGAGATACGGCGGATACAGATATATACGAACCGGACGGTTAACGAAGTGTTCGCCGGTGAGTATGAGAGTACGTTCAAGGGCCGGGGGATGCAGTTTGACGAGGTGCGGGAGTATGCGCCAGGGGACGATGTGCGGACGATCGACTGGAACGTGACGGCGCGGATGAACAAGCCGTATATTAAGCGGTACGTAGAAGAGCGCGAGTTGACGGTGATGCTGGTGGTTGATCTGAGCGCATCGGGCGCGTTCGGAACGGTCGGCAAGCTCAAGAACGAACTGGCGGCGGAAATCTGTGCGGCACTGGCGTTTTCGGCGATCAAGAACAACGACAAGGTTGGACTGATTACCTTCAGCGACCGGATCGAGCGGTTCATCCCTCCGAAAAAGGGCGCCCAGCATGTGCTACGCGTGATTCGGGAGCTGCTCTATCAAAAGCATAACGGCGATCAGCCGCACGCTCAGACGGATATCACAGTGGCGCTGGATTATCTGGGGCGGGTGATCAAAAAGAAAGCGACGGTTTTTCTGGTTTCGGATTTTATCGCTGGCGATATCCGCAAGCCGCTCAGTCTGATTAACAAACGACACGACTTGATCAGCGTGGTGATACGTGACCGGCGAGAAGCGAGCCTGCCGGCGGTAGGATTGATCGAACTGGAGGATGCGGAAACGGGCGAGGTTATCCTGATTGATACCGGCAGTAAGGCTATTCGAGAGCGATATGCCGAAAACGCCGAAGCGAACGAATTCAGGCTGAAAAACATGTTCCGCTCGGTCGGCGTGGATTGCATCAATATCACCAGCGACATACCCTATACGCAGGAATTAATACGATTTTTCCGGATGCGGGAGAAGAGAAAATAATTGAGTAAACGAAGTAAAAAGGAAGAGGGTTGAATGCTTGAGGGCGTTTAGCCTTCGATACGAAAACTGGAGCAGACACATGGCGGAAGGACTTGACTTTTCATTACCGGAGAAGAAAAACAAAGGCGGTTTTAATGCCGGCGGCATTATTATACTCGTGGTGGTGTTGATATTGACGGCGGTGAATCTGTGGTTTATTCTGGGCATGAAGCAGTCCGGCATTATCGGCGGCGCCTCCGACAAGACCGCGGAACAATTCAAGGAACTTGCCGGCAAGCTCGAAGCCCGCAACCTGCACACGCAGGCGGCCCGGGCCTGGCAGCAGTATTACGAAAATGCAAACCTCAATGCCCCAGAGAAAGCTCAGACGCTGTTCCGCATCGGCGATGAGCTGCTCAAGGGCGACGAGCCGGAAGAGGCGATCAGCTATTTTTATCGCAGTGAACTGGCGGCCAGGGTGCCGGAGTTGCGTCGAAAGATCAACCTGCGGATCAAGGAAGCGTTCGAGCAAGCGGGCGAGTTTGCCGCGCTGCGTTATGAAATCATGGCCCGCACGACGGATGAACCCAGTGAGACGGGCGAGGAGATCGTTGCGGAGATCGGCCCGCGAACAATCAGCATGGCCGAACTTGATGAAATGATCGGCCGGGAGATCGACTTACAATTGCAGCAGATGGCCGCGTTTCTGCCGCCGGAACAGTACATGGCTCGCAAGAAAGCGATGACGGAGCAGCTTTCGCAACCTCAGCGGCGGCGGCAATTCCTGCAAAGCCAGATGATGGAAGAAGCCCTGCAGCGGGAAGCGCTCACGCAGGAACTGGATGAAAACACGAGCGTCAAGGCACAGATCAGAAAGAACCGCCGGCAGATTCTCGCACAGGCCCTGCTCAACAAGGACATCGCCGGCAAAATCACCATCACCGAAAGCGACCTGGAAAACTACTACAACGCCCATCAGTCGGAATATCTGACGCCGCCGGAGGCGCAAATCCGGCACGCGGCTTTCGAAAACGAAGCCGCGGCCATGAACGCCGTTGAGAAGTTGAAAAACGGGGAAGAGATTGGCACGCGGCAAACCATTGGCCAGGGGCGGGAAGTGCCCGGACTCTCTGAAAATGCTGAAATAACGGCGAAGCTGTTTGCCGGCGAAACGGGAGAGGTTCTGGGGCCGGTGGAAGAAAACGGCCTCTGGCACGTGATCAAGATCGTACAGCACAACGAGGCCCGACAGCAGTCGCTCGATGAGGTGCAAAACCAGATATACTCCACAGTTTATTCACAAAAGCAGTTGGAACTGCAGCAGGAACTGACGCGTGAGCTTATGAATAAATATGACATTGTGATTCATCAGGAAGCGTTTGAAATAGATGAAGAAAATTAGCCACGAATAAGCATTAATGTTCACGAAAATTTCATGAAGAATTTGTCAGAGAATACATTATTAACAAACCGCACCATGCGGATGGCTTTGGTATTTGTGATTATGTCGTTTGTCGCGACCGGCTGTAAACAGGAGCAGCGGCAGCAAAAGACGGCAGCCGAACTCGATTTCGCGGTTGAAGAGCATTTCGAGCGCGGGCCGTTGACGGTGACGGTCAGGCTGGAGAAAGACGAGATCACGATCGCCGATACGATATGGGTCGAATTCGAAGCGGTTATTGACGAGGGCTATGAGGTTGAACTGCCGTCGATGGCGGCGTTCATGGCCGGTGAAGAAAGCTGGGGCGTGCTGGATTACCGGACGCTGCCTGAGAAACTGCTGCCGGGAGATAAAATCCGCTATCGCAAACGGGCACGGCTGGAGCCGATTGTTTCGGGGACTTATAACATACCCGCTTTGCCGATCATTTTTTACAAAAAAGATCAGGCGAAGCAGGCTGAGGATCCCTGTCTGCCGCCTGCCTTCGGCGCGCGGCCCGAGGAGACGTTCGAGCTTATCTCGGAAGCGATGCCGGTCAAGGTGAACAGCCTTGTGGATGAGGATCATGCCGATCTGGAAATCAGCGGTATCCGGGATGTCGCCCAGCCGCGCAGAGAAAGCGACCGGCAATGGTATCTGCTACTGCTCATACCGGCGGGATTGCTGATGGCGGCGATGGCCTTTTTCCTGATACACAAGAACCGCGGCCGCAAGGAGATCAAAATCATGCTCGCGGCCCACGAACTCGCCTACGAGCGGCTGCGGCGGCTTTCGGCTGAAAACCTCATCGACGAAGGGCGAACCAGGGAATTTTTCGAGCGTATCAGCAATATCCTCCGCTGGTATATCGAACATCGGTTCCGGCTGCGAGCACCCGAGCGGACGACGGAAGAGTTTCTCGGTGAAATCCGGCAGACCGACATACTCACCCGGGAGCAACAGCAGATGCTGGAAGAATTTTTGACGCTTTGCGACAAGGTGAAATTCGGCCTTTACGGCCCGACAGTTAAGGAAATCCAGAGAACGTTCGACCTGACGAAAAACTTCATCGAGGCGACAAAAATTGCGGAAAAACAGGTCGATGTAACCGGACAGGTGCAGGAATCGCAGCCCGCAACAGCAAGGAGTGCATAGTGCATATTGAGTCCCCAGAGCTATTCAGTCTGCTGCTTTTGGCGCCGTTGATGATCTATCTGAACCGGCGGCGGAAAGCGAAGGCATCGGTACGGTTTTCTTCGCTGCGCGAGGTGAAGAAGCTGCGGCCGTCGTTGCGGTTACGCTTGCACTGGCTGCCCCTGGCGCTGCGGACGGTTTGTATCGTGCTGCTGGTAGCGGCGATGGCGCGGCCGCGTGAGGGGACCACAATCGAGAGGGTTTCGACCAAAGGCGTGGCGATGGAACTGGTGGTTGACCGGTCCGGCAGTATGCAGGCGATAATGAATTATCGCGGCCAGGAGAAGACACGGCTGGAGGTGGTCAAGGACGTACTGGAAGACTTTATCCTGGGCGGCGAAGGCATGCAGGGGCGCCGGAACGACCTGCTGGGCATGATCACATTCGCACGTTATGCCGACACGGTCTGCCCGCTGGTGCACGCTCATGATGCCCTGCTGGGGTTCCTGAAGAAGACGGAGGTTGTCCCGGATGAGAGTGAGGAAAACGCCACGAATATCGGCGACGCCATCGCCCGGGCAGCGGCCCGGCTGAAAGTGGCGGAAGAGGATATTACGAATCGTAACCGCAAGATCAGGGCTGCGGCGGAAGCCGGCGGCGAAGAGGCCAGACCGGAATTCGATATCCAGAGCAAGGCGATCGTACTGCTGACCGACGGTCGCAATACCGTTCCGGCCGACCAGGCCAAATACACCCCCGGCGAGGCGGTCAGGCTGGCTAAAGACTGGGGCATCAGGATCTATACCATCGGCATCGGCGGACCGGATGATTATGTCATCCGGCAGACGCCGTTTGGCGAAAGGAAATGGCCGGCCGGTGCCGAGCTTGACGAGCGGCTGCTGTATGAGATCGCGAAATACACCGGCGGATTCTATCAGCGGGCCACCGACCCGGAGAGCCTGCTCAAGATCATGGAAAAAATCGACGAACTGGAAACCAGTGAAATCGAATCAATACAGTACAGCCGCTTCGAAGAAAAATTCGGCCCGTGGGCCCTGGCGGCAATGATTGCGCTGGGGCTGGAGATGATTCTGGGTTGTACGATATTCAGGAAAATACCTTAAACCGGCAGAGCCGGAAAATTCGAAGCACGAAATGCGAATGGCGTAATAAATTCGAAATCTGAATTTTGAAGAACAATAGAAAGATAACACAATAATGGAATCGTTTCGACTGGCATATTACGAAGCGTTGTGGCTGTTGTGGCTGGTGCTGGCGCTGATCGGGCTGATTGCCTGGAGCTTTTATCGCAAGAAGAAGCTGCTGGAGCAATTCGCCGCCAGTGACATGCTCAAGCACATAAACAGGAATGTCAGCTTCCGGCGGCAGTTGCTCAAGTGGTCTCTGCTGCTGCTGGCAGTGGTGGCGATCGTGCTGGCGTTGGCGCAACCGGGCTGGAACCCCAAACCCGAGCGGATCGAACGCAAGGGTCGCGATGTCGTGGTGTTGCTGGACGTTTCGCGCAGTATGCTGGCCGAGGATCTGGCGCCCAACCGGCTGGAGCGGGCGAAGATTTTCATCAACGACCTGATCAACGTGCTCGACGGCGACCGGATCGGCATCATCACCTTTGCCGGCAAGAGCATGCTGAAGTGCCCGCTCACGCAGGATTACGGTTTTGCCCGGCTGGCCCTGGCCGATATCGATATCCAGAGCGTCGGAATGCGCGGCACGAACATCGGCGACGCCATTCGTATGGCGACCAATGAGGTTTTCGATAAGACGGCGCGGGATTTCAAGGACATCATCCTGATTACCGACGGCGACGATCACGACAGCTTCCCGGAGGATGCCGCGGCAAAAGCGGGCGAGGAAGGCATTCGTATTTTCGCTATCGGCCTGGGCGATGAGAAAGAGGGCAAACGCATTCCGATTACCGGACCGGACGGCAAAAAGATCTTTTTGAAATACCAGGGACAGGAAGTCTGGTCGAAACTCGGCGGGGATACCCTGCGGGAAATCGCCATGAACGCCAACGGCCGCTATTTTCCCGTCGGGACCGGGACGATTGAGCTGGATAAAATCTACCAGAAACTAAATGCCGACGCTGAAGAAAAGAAACTGGAGTCCACCACGGTCATGCGCTATGATGAAAAGTTCCAGATTTTCCTGGCGCTGGCGCTTATGGCCGTCATGGCCGAGTCTGTCATCAGCGAACGGAAAAAAGTTTCGAGTTAACGCGTTGATGGGTAAAGGCGAGATAGTTTGTGAGAAGAAGTTATGTACCGTATAATTTTGACATATATGCTAACAGCGACTATCATTTGCTTTCAGGCGGATCTTTCCGCCGACGTTCTGCGGGAGAAAATAACTCTGGGCAATGAGTATTACCGGCAGGAGAACTACTCGCAGGCGCTGGAAGCCTACGATCAGGCCAAAGCTGAAACGCAGGATCAAACCCTGCTCGATTATAACCGGGCGAACTGTTTCTACCAGATGGACGATTACGATCAGGCGATGGAACTCTATCGGCAGGTGTCGGCAGACAGCAAAGATATGGACCTGGTCAAACGGGCAAAATTTAATCTGGGCAACTGCCACTATCGCAAAGGCATGAAGCACAAAGACAGCAACCTGGAAACAACGCTGGAGCAATTCGAGCACAGCGTTTCTTATTACCGTAAGGTTCTGGACCTTGAGCCGGACGACAAGGATGCCCGTAAAAATATCGCCGTGGTGCGTTTGCAGATGAAACATATCATGGACACGCTTCAGAAGCGCAAGGAAATGGAGCAGAAAGAAAAGGACCTCTTCGAAAAACTCAAGGAACTCCCGGACGAACAAATGGAATTGCTTGGTCAGACGGCCCAGTTGATGCAAAACATGGCCGATCCGAACCGGCCGACCACGGTGGAAAAAACCCGCCTGCTGCGAGTCGCAGGCGAGCAGAACGACCTGAAGGAAAAAACCGGCGCTGTGCTGCAGGAATCGCGGCTGTTGCTCGAACAGATGCAGAGCCAGAGGGATGAACAGGGCCAACCACTGCCGATTCAGGACCCTTGTGCCATAAAGACCATGGAGATCCTCGCAACGGTGAACAAAGAACTACCGGCATCGATAACGCATCAGGATGAAGCCGCCCGCTATATGAACCAGGGCCTGACGCCCAGAGCCGCCGGAGAACAGTATCAGTCCTGGGAGACCCTGAAGCGGGCACTGGAAGCCTTTCCGAAAAAGAAATCACCGCAAGACCAGCAGCAGCAACAAAACCAACAGGAAAATCAGGATAATCAACAACAACAGCAGGATCAGCAATCCGGCACCGACCCGCAAAAGGAGATACAACAGGCCGTCGTGCCGGACGCCACCGCCAGGGAAATCCTTGAAGATGAACGGGAATTGCAAAAGAAACGAGCCCGGAGGGCTCAACCCGGCGGCCGTTTCTCCACAAGCGGCAAAGACTGGTAAACAACGTTGTGATGGAATGTAACCCAGGATATTTGTATAGCTGGATAGCTTTATGAAATTTTTAACGTTAAAATTGTTTTTTATTTGCATTTACCTCTGCACCATCCCCCTGAACGCTCAGGAAATACAGGTCGCAGCGGCGGCACAGGCTGAAATATATGTCGGGGAGCCGTTTGTCTATCAGATTCACCTAGTTAACTCAAATCAAGCCGGCACGGTGGAAACCACTGCCCTGGAGGGCTGGTCGCCGAGCTTTGAGGGACAAAGTTCCCAGACTCGCATTGTCAACAACCAGACGACTCGAAAAATCATCATGAACTTTTCCTTGACCGCAACAAAAAATGGCCGACAAACCATCCCTTCTGTTCCAGTCAAAATCAATAACAAAACTTATCACACCAACGAAGTACCCATAACTGTCCTGACGCCCGACGCCACCGACCGGCTGGGTCTGAAAATAAAGGTTTCAGAAAAGACCGCATTTGTCGGTCAGCCCATTATCGTGACTATCCACTGGTATATTGAAGCCAGTCTGGCTAACCGGCTGGAGAAATACAGTTTAAATGTGCCGGCTTTTAAGGAAAACCCGGCTTTTCTCATCACCGATGAACCAACAGAACCCGTTACCGGAGCGAAAGCGGCGGAAATTGCGATTAACGAGGTAAATAACCTCGCCTATCAGAGCACTGCAACTTACAACAATTACAACTGCCTGAAAGTAACCGCTCAGCGGATTATCATCCCGCAATTTGCCGGCCCGCATACCTTTGAAGCCCCGAAAGTCGTATGTGTTGCAGATATGGCCCGGCAGACAGGACGTTCGCGTGGTTTCTTCGACCCCTTTGATCGACAACCCAAAAACCTCAAGCGTTTTATCGCCGAAGCTGATCCCATTACCATTACCGTCAAGCCGCTGCCCAGGGAAGGACGACCGCCCTATTTCAATGGTCTGGTCGGTCGTTATAAAATCAAGACCGAGGCCACCCCAACGAAAGTTCATGTGGGCGATCCCATTACACTGAACATCACCATTGAAGGCGACCTGTTGGAACGGGTCAATATGCCCGATCTCGCCGCCATACCCGGCGTGACCGACCATTTCAAGATCGCCGCGGAGCAGGCCAGTCCAAAAATTGACGACCGGCATAAATTATTTACACAAACCATTCGTGCTAAAAACGACCAGGTCGGGGAAATTCCACCGATCCCTTTGACCTATTTCGACGTCGATCAGGATAAATACATCACCGTTTCCAGCGAGCCCATTGCTCTGGAGGTCGCGCCGAACAAAGTCATCACCCTGGACCAGTCCATCGGCGGCAGTACCCGGAAAGTGAGCAGTGAAATCGAGGCCGTCCGCCAAGGTGTTGCCGCTAATGTTTACGACCAGAGTAAGTTATTGAAAAATACCTCCTTCTCGCCCGCTGAAGCGTTAACTTCGCCGGCATATCTCATCATTTCAGCCGGACCGTTTGCCCTGTTCCTCTGTACCGGTATCTGGCGCATCGTGACCACCGACTCACCGGAAAAACAACTGGCCCGACAGAGCAGCGGTGCCGCGAGAAAAGCCATGCAAAATCTCAACCGCCTGACGTCGCAAAGCGCTACCATTCATGAAGATATGCTGGAAATCCTCCGTCAATACATTGGCGACCGCTTCAACAAGGCCGCCCAGTCGCTCACCCAGCGGGACTGCCGAGAGTTGTTGCAAGCACACTGCCGGGAACCAGTAATGGTTGACGAATTCTGCGGACTGTTCGAGCAATGCGAAAACAGCCGGTATGCCGGCAGCAATGCGATGCGAACTGTTATTGATGCGGAGCAGGTAAAAACACTGATCAAAAACATCGAGAAACATATAAAAAGCAGTAAATAATATGACAAAGAATCTCCTAATATTATTCATAATCCTGACTTTTTGCCTGCCGCTACAAGCCGTCATGGGCCAGAAAGATCTGGCCGCTCTGGCGGACGAAGCCGGTTTCCTGTTCCGCCAGGCGAACGAAGCGGCTCCGAACGACTGGGGCCGGGCGAACGAATTGTATGATGAAGCCATCCTGCGATACAAAACGATCCTGGAGGAGGGGGAAATCGCCAATCCGTATATCTATTACAATCTGGGAAACGCGTATTTGTTTAAAGGTGATGTGGGACGGGCGATCTTGAATTTTCGCCGGGCCGAGCGGTTTGAATCAAACGATCTCGAATTTGCCGCGAACTTGAAAACAAATCTGCAGGCAGCGATGGAAAAACGTGTGGATCATGTACCGGTCATGCCGCAAAAAAAACTTATGCAGACGCTATTCTTCTGGCATTATGATCTGAATCTGCGTACCCGGTTCGTCCTTATCTGTATTTTCTGGGCGATGTCCTGGAGCCTGTTCACATTACGGCTGATTCGCCGAAAAGGCGGCAGCCAGATGGGATTGGCCGTAAGTTTTCTGCTCATCGCAACAATTTTCGCAGGGTCGGTCGCGGCCGAAATGCAAGAGATGAAGACTGACCGGGCCGGCGTGATTACCGCGGAAGAGGTTGTCGCCCGTCGCGGGGACGGTTTAAATTATGAGCCCAGCTTTACGCTGCACAGCGGTACGGAATTTCAAGTACGGGAACAGCGGGCGCTATGGTGGCGCATCGAACTGGCCAACGGCGATCAGGGCTGGATTCCCGATAACGCCGGCAGCCAGGTGGTTCCGGATAAGGCATAGAACCGCTCGTCATTAAAGCTTACCACGCATGATTCTACAGGCAAATGACCGAGACTGCGGTTCAAACTTCCATTTTTCCTGGTCGCTCGCTATAATTTATTACTATGAGTGCAACATTTTATATCGAAACAATGGGCTGCCAGATGAACAAGCTCGACTCGGAACTGGTCGAGAACGAACTCCGGAATCTGGGCTACGAGCAGGCCGGGCAAGCTGATGAAGCGGATGTGATTATTTTCAATACATGTTCGGTGCGGCAGCATGCCGAGGAAAAGGTCATCAGTAAAATCGGGCAGCTCCGCAAACGGCATCAGCGGGAGAAGAACCTGGTGCTGGCGGTTATCGGCTGCATGGCCCAGCGGCTGGGACAGGATATGCTCGACAACTATCAGCAGGTGGACATCGTCTGCGGTCCGGGGCAGCTGCACCGGCTGGGTGATTTCATTGAACGGGTCCGGCAAAATCGCACACTTAACCGTCTGACGGCTCTGAATGACCCGGCGGAAAACGAAAGTCTCGACCAGCTCGACGCGGACCGCTCGCCGGCAGGCCGACAAAAACAATCGCAGGCGTATGTGCGCATCATGCGCGGATGCGACAATTTCTGCAGCTATTGCATTGTGCCCTACGTGCGCGGGCGGGAAGTGTCGCGGCCCCTGTCGCATATTCACGATGAGGTCCGGCGGCTCGTGGATGCAGGTGTGCTGGAGATTACACTGCTGGGACAGGCGGTGAACAAATACCGATATACGGCCAACGGCAGTACCCTGGGGCTGGCGGAGGTGCTGGAAGATCTGGACAAGATCGAAGGGCTCAAGCGGCTGCGTTTTGTGACAAGTTACCCGCATGATTTTGACCGGCAGATTCTCGAAGCGATGCGTGATTTACGATCGGTGTGTTCCTATCTGCATATCTGTGCCCAGTCGGGCTCGGACCGGATATTAAAAGCGATGAATCGGCATTATACGGCAGATGAATACCTCGAATTGATCCAGACCGCTCGCGAGACAGTGCCGGGTTTTGCGGTGGCGGGCGATTTTATCGTGGGATTTCCAGGTGAGACGGAAGACGATTTTCTGGCAACGGCAGCATTGATGGAAAAGGTGCGGTATAAGAACTGTTTCATCTTCAAGTATTCGCCGCGGCCGGGGACAAAGGCGGATGAACGTCTGCCGGACGATGTGCCGCTGGAGGTTAAACAGGAGCGGAATCAGCGGTTGCTGGATCTGCAGAACCGTATTTCCCGGGAAGATAACCAGACGTTCATCGGTACCAGAGTGCAAATCCTGGTGGAAGGCTACAGCAAAAGCCCGCAACTCAACGCCAGTGCCCACGAGGACACAGTGCAGCTCCCGCAACTGACCGGCCGAACTTCAGGCGATCATATCGTGGTGTTCAATGCCGACCCGAAACTTATCGGTCAGCTTATCGATATCAGGATTTTCAAGGCCTCGGGCCTGACGCTGTTCGGTGAAACACCATAAACGGCATAACGTCGGTAAAACCGGACATCATGCCGTTTTCAGCCAGATGGGGTATGTGTCTCATCACGGATATTAATTGGGGTATTTTACCGAACACCCGTAAGGCTTGGTTTCATTAACGCTGACTTTCTTGCCGGCCAGCAGTTCATCAAGAGCCTGCTTGACATAATTGGTCGCGGCATCGCCTTTATTGCCGCGCGGGTCATCGTCAATGGCACCTTCGTAAACCAGCTTACCGTCTTTATTGATGATAAACATGTGGGGTGTGGTTTTGGCGTCGAAGAGATTACCCAGGGTACCACTTTGATCGACGAGAATGGGATAAGGCAAATTCTGCTTATCATGCCAGTCTGAGTTAAATGAAGCGTTCTGGAAATTGGTGCTGTTAACCGCCAACCAGACGACGCCCTTATCCTTATACTCTCTGGCGAGCTTCTCCATTGTATCAGCTTTGTAGTGACGTTCGACGTAAGGGCACTGGGGGTTAATCCATTCAAGGACAACGATCTTATCCTGATAATCAGAGAGTTTAATGCTCTTGCCTGTATGATCGACGGCTGAGAATGAATCAACCATCTGACCGACCATATTCTCAGCGGTCTTTTCCATCTCACTGGCAGCGCCTTTCACAGATTCTTTTACTTCTTTAGCGGTTTCCTTCATGTCCTTTTCGACATCTTTAGCCGCGTCTTTCATGGATTCACCCATCTTACTCAGGCCGGTTTCCTCGGAGTTGTTTTCGGGTGTCGGCGGTGTTGTTGGGGTTTCTTCTTTTTTCTCACACGAGACAAGAGCCAGAGGCAATATCAGCATGGCAGCAAGAGTAATTAAGGATTTACTTTTCATAATGGATCTCCTTTAAAATAAATGAGTTTTCAAATTACGTTTACAACTGGGAAAAACCGCCGTCGGCGATGAGTTCGGTACCGACGACATAACTGGAATCATCACAGGCCAGAAAGACCGCGGCTTTGGCCATTTCTTCCGAAGTTCCAAAACGCCGCAGCGGCACTTGAGCGGCAATGCTTTTGGACATATTTTCGAGTTCGGTGTCGGACAAGCCCAGACGAGAATATATGGGCGTATCGATAGGGCCTGGTGAAAGGGCATTGACCCGAATTTTTCGATTGACGAGTTCCGCAGCAAACGAGCGGGCCAGAGAGCGAAGGGCCGCTTTGGTGGCACTGTAAACGGAAAAATTTTGACGGCCCATCTGGTTCAGTACCGAGGTAACCAGAATGACCGAGGCCCCTTTGTTCAGCAGCGGTATGGCTTTCTGAACGGTGAAAAAAGCGCCTTTGAAATTGGTGTCACAGATGGCGTCGAAATATTCTTCATCGATGATCTTAACCGGGGCCAGCTTGACAATGCCGGCATTGACGACCAACACGTCGATCTGTCCGACACTGGATTTTACTTGTTCATACAGTTTATCAAGGTCTGAGAGTATGCTGACATTCCCTTGCACGACCACAGTATCATTTCCAAGCTCGCTGCGGCTTTGCTCAAGAGTTTCCGCATTACGGCCCATGATGACCAGTTTTGCGCCTTCGGTTTTGAACAGACGGGCGGTGGCCAGACCGATGCCGCTGTTACCGCCAGTAATGACGGCTGTTTTTCCTGCTAATCGTCCGTTCATAGTTTTTCTCCAGGCGTTATATGGATTAATGGCAAGATAACGGCTTGCCGGGTTTTATCTTTGTCATAGGTGATCAGCAGCTTCGGTGGAGTTTTCATCGCATTCAACTGTCCCATCAGAGAATAATTCAACTCGATGGCCGTCTGGTTTTTTGTGGTCCTGCATGTCAGATTTTTGAGTAATACGACATCCGAGCTGAAGGGCAAACAGGTAACATTATGAACATCGCTGCGCCAGGTGCAGTTAATTGTCATGGAACCTGTACGCCGGTCCGGTTCTATGCCGTCTTGCACGGTGTAGGTAAATGGAAGATTTTCCCGCTCGGCACGGACGGGGACCTTTTTCCGCCAGGATTCTATCAGAGCGCGATTGTCCTGGTCCGGCTGCGTCGTCGCATCGACCGGCAGCTTGATCTCGACGGTAGCGGCACCAGGAACACAACGTTCTTTGCAGGCCAGCCAAGACACCTGGGCACGAAGTTTGAAATCGGAACCGGGAGCGAAAGACTCTGGTATCTGTACCTCGGCCAGAAACATGACCTGATCTTCGTAACCGTAACCGATGATGTCGCCGGGCTGGACAAAGCGTTTGGGAATGGGAAATTCAAGCGGCTTGATGCGGCTTCCGGGCGGCCCTTGCCAGTTAATCTCCGTGGCCATGCCGGAATCGCCGGGATTCTGCCAATAGACATGCCATTGAGGGACCATTTCCAGCATCATCCCCGCAGTAAAGCTTTCGCCCGGCTTGACTTTCTTAACGCCGGCTACCAGACTTGGGCGTACTAATTCGTTGGCAGAGGTCTCGTCTTGCGAGCTTTCTATGATTTCCTTTTGTTTTGTCGCCTGACTGACGAAATAAATTGTCAGAACAATCACGATCAGGCAAAAAGGAATAAAAACAATAACACCGGTTTTACCTTCGATATGTGGTTTCGGTTTTAGTTTCATGGTATTTCAGATGGCGTATTTGCGACACATATTAATTTTCTACTCGTACCGATTGAATTTTCCCGTTTTGTTTCAACTTATGTGTGGAAAAAAACACTTACGGTTGGCCCTGGCGGGAACGTTCAGATTCATTTGATATAAACCATATTTTATGTTACAGCTCAGGCAATTAAAGGTTAATTATTCTTCTAACATTCTATGGTTTTAAATCCAGTGAAGTCAAACTGCAACTGTAAAAAAAACGTCCTCACCTGACCGGGTAAGGACGCGTGTCGTATTATATACCCAATTGAGTAGAAAGCTCCCGGCAGGGCCAAGCGTAAGCTTTTTATCCGCACATAATAACGTTCCGACACAACGGGTATTTTCAGTCGGAACAAGCATA
>CAYZXY010000004.1:0-63228 GCA_964482555.1 uncultured Pirellulales bacterium | reverse complement strand
ATCCGCACATAATAACGTTCCGACACAACGGGTATTTTCAGTCGGAACAAGCATAAAATCCATATCAGATTTTACGCTTTTTCAAACATAGTTTTACGTTCATCTTATGACGTAACACATTTCTTTGTCTTGACTTAAGCCGTTTTTTATCGATAAGAAACTTCGCTGGCCTGCTGCCTAGAACGGCGTTATCAGATATTATTCTTCTCTTTTATTTTCATCTTCTTTTTCTTCCGGACCGGGTTGTCCGTGATCATTCTGCTCTGCATCTTCTGATCGGGATTCTTCTTGGGCCGGTTGTTCGGAAGATTTTTCCTCCGGGGAATCATCCGATGATTGTTCCAGCGGAATGGATTCGGACTCTTTCGAATCTGATGGAGGCGGGGCCTGGTCACCCTGGTGTTGCGGGGCTTGTTCGGAAGCGGGCTTTTCTTCCTCGCTGAGTTCCTCGACCAGTAGGCTGTCCATATCTTCTTCGACAAAAACATCTTCATAATCCGTCGAATCGACATGCTTTCTCAGCAGAAAGTATATGATCGTATTCACGGAAAAGTAAAAACTGCACAAGAAACCCAATACCGCGGCCACCACCAGGCCAATCCAGATCATGATGAAAAAAGCCCCGAAACATTCGGTCGCGTTCAGGGCGGTCCAATTAATGCTGGACCCGCCGCCATGCAACGCTTCCCAGGAAGGAGCGGGGAACATAGCATTGAGTTTACCCTGAGTAATGAACTCGCTTGTCTTATCAAAATTAATCGCCGTACCACAGGCAATTCGAACCGAATAGAGCATCAGAATAGCAAACACCCTGACAAACAGATAACATAATCCGCCGTAAATAAAACCGATTGCGCTGTAAAAAATGAAATGCCACGGCCGGGCAAAGACATAACTGAAAGAGCGGCTGATGGCGTCAAAACCATCCGAGCCTTCCACAACAATGGTGGGTGTCATGAAGTTAAAGCCGCCGATCAGGCCAATGGCGATCAAGGCTATGAGGAAACCGGCCACCATCGCTAACGGGAAGATGAAAGCGCCGATAATTTCGCCCAGACGGGGAATGGCTACCAGCCAACTGGGCACCCAGATCATAATCGCAAGCAGAATAATAATAAAGATCGGCAGCAGCGGAGCGGAAAACAAATGTACAAATTTGCCGGCGCTGAACTTAAGGGCATTGAAAGGCCCGATTCGCTCTTCACGGGCGAAATTGATCGCCGTCATCCGGGAAACAGCCCCGCCAAATAACGCCCAGACCGCCAGACCGCCAAGAATCAACAGCGCGGTGAAAATGGTGTGGAACCGGGTCAACCAGCAAAGTCCCAACAGATAGTTCCAAATATGCATGCGAAATTCATTGCAATTTAAAGTAACCATGGACAGCAACGCCCCATGGAGATGGCGGAGCTTGAAACCAACGAAAGTGTCAAAAATACCCCGGCCCTCGAGTGCCTGGACCAGATTATTCACATTGGCAGCCGTCACGGCATTCTCAACCACGGCTTTATTTTTTTGGACGCGCTCTTTATCGTCTTTGATTTTTACGGCATCGGTGAGATTGGAATTCGGCTGGATCAGGATATTGATGTATTTATTTACCGAAGCCGACCCGAAAGGATTCACGCACGTGAGATGCTGATGTAAATCACGGTAGGCCTGAGTGATGGATTCCTTTTCATCTTTTCTTAGTTCGACGGCTTCGATATAGCGTTCATTAAGGATCTTCCAGGCAGCATTATACTGATCCATGTAAGTATCCTTCAATTCACTGAATTTGTCATTTTGAATGATTTGCTCTACCGCTTCACGGTCCTTTTCAAACGGCGGCATTTGTACCATAATCTCTAATTTATCAAGGAGATCCTCGCGCAGCTGCTGTTTTTTCTCCTCAAATGTATCTTTATCATGATACTTCTCACTGCTGATGTAAAGATCGAGGTCGGTCCACATTGTTTTCTGTTTCAAAGCGAGGTCTTCGTCCGTTAGGCCGCTTATCATAGACCAGGAGACGGTTTCCTGCGGCTGAAATATCATGACATCATCATTATTCCAGAGGGCATCAAGCATCCAGCCCCAAAGAAATATAGCAATGATCCCCATCGCGGCCAGGAGCAATTTGCCCGGTTGGATGGCAGAGCGAAAACCTTGAAATACTTTGACGAACGACAATTGGTCGCACCACTTTGCATTTTTATTGTCTGACTGGCTTCCTTGATCTGACATGAGCATTCTCCTTTTGCATATCATGATACCGGACAGTTCGAACATTTGTGCTGACCGGCACTTACAATGTCTCCGCCGAATAACGAATCCCGCGTTTCTGATTAACTCTTAACTGAATTATATTCGCCGACTTACCGCTTGCAATAAAAAATCCGGCAAAAAGCCGGAGCATTCATTGAACACCTTAAGGAATATCCCATCGGATAGAAACCTATGGCAGGGCCATACCTAACCATCTGCTGTATAGCCAGTTATGGTTGGAGCCAACAGAAATATTTCATCAGAAGCAGTATATAATGATTTAACTGGAATGGTTTAAACCTTACAGGAGCCTTCCAGAAGGCTTCTGTTATAGGGATTCATCAGCGTCCAGATCATTCTTACCGGGGTCTTCTCCGGGAATGGCATATGAATCGCTCATCCACAGCCCCAAGTCGATCATCCGGCATCTTTCGGAACAAAAAGGGTAATAGTCCGATGACAGTGGATCCTGCGAAACCAGTCTGTTTTTACAAATTGAACAAACTTTTTTCTTCATCTTTCGATTATTGGCAGCGTGTACGAAGGTTTTCCTGGTACTGCTTTAGCTTTCATATCAGGTTGCGGCTGGCGTGGTGTTTTTACTGCCGGCGGAATCAGCTTTGGGTTTGCTCGTTGCCGTATCAGTTTTACCGGTAGTATTTTCGGTTTCGGCTTTAGCGGATTTTTTATAACTCTCGCTGCGATAATCGGTTTCATAAAAGCCGCTGCCCTTGAAAATCAGGCCGGCCCCACTGCCGATGAGACGTCTGACCTTTTTTTCGCTGCATTCAGGGCAGACCTTTATGGGGTCTTCAGTGATTCGCTGAAACTTTTCAAACGCGTGGCCGCAACTTTCACAAACATATTCATACGTAGGCATATCTCAATCCTCGCAACAATAATTGTATGCCGTCGTTCACGGCGAATTTTTCAAGTCTGAAAACACGTTAATAACACATGCTCATAACAATCAATCGTTTTCCCGCGGTTCGGGCATATCTTCATCTTCATCGGGGTTTTCCACCCTATTTTCTGTCGGAGCTTTGGCGACAGACACTTTTGCCGGGCGGATAGTCCGGTCGTTGAGGACATAACCGGCCTGAAGCTCACGTACGACGAAATTCTCCGGCAGGGTCTCATGTTCTTCGTGCAGCATGGCTTCATGCATGGCCGGGTCGAACTCGCAACCGGTAGAAACGACGATTTTTTGCATACCGACCCCTTTGAGAACGTCCATCAGATGATCATATACAATTTGAATCCCTTTATGGATCGCGGCGGGGTCCTGTGTACTCTGAGCTTTTTCCAGATTTTCGAGGGTGTGGACAAAATTATCCAGCACCGGCAGCAGCGATTTGACCAGGTTTTCGTTAGCGAATTTTACAGCTTGCTCCATCTGGCCATGAGAACGGCGCTGGTAATTCTGGTAATCGGCCCCGAGCCGCTGCAGACGCTGTTTAAGCTCGTCAACCTCCAGCTCTAATTGCGTAATCCGGTCCGGGGAATCCACTTCCATTCCAGCTGAAGCTTCCTGCCGTGAAGACTCTTCAACGTTGGGATTCTCCTGTGTCGCTTCCTGCTCCTGAGACTCAATGTCCGGTTGATTGTTTCTTTTTTCTGATTCTTTATTCTTTTTACTCATATATCTACTCGTTTTGCCTAAACGCAATCATGTGTGAATAAAACGCTGTCGAATACCCTGGCGGAAATCCTTATTATCCCTTCGGGCCTTAAAGGCGTCATTGACAAACGAAGGACCGGGGATGATCAGTGTGCTAATTATCAACATTTTTCCCGGCGAAGTATTCTTTCAGTCTGTCAAGAAAACCTCTGCTTTCCGGTAAAACGATTTTGTCTTCCAGTTTGGCGAATTCACGCAACAGTTTTTCCTGTTCCTTGTTGAGTTTTTTAGGTATCTCGATCAAAATTTGTACAAGGAGCGAACCGCGCTTCTGGCTTTGCAGTTCGGGTAAGCCCTGCCCTTTGATCTGCAGAACAGCGCCATGCTGTGAGCCGGCAGGGATATTGATTTCTTCTTTACCGTCCAGCGTCGGCACTTCGATAGTTGCACCCAGAGCGGCCTGACTGAAACTCACCGGCACCCGGACGACCAGGTCATCATCGTTGCGCAAAAGAAACGGGTGAGGTTCGACTTTGACATAACAATAGAGGTCGCCGCGCGGCCCGCCGTTCTGGCCGGGCTCGCCTTCACCGGAGACACGGATAGCCTGGCCGTCGCGCACGCCTGAGGGAATCCGGACCGTCAGCGATCGTTTCTTGATGGTCAGCCCCTGGCCCTGACAGGCCTTACAGGGATGACTGATGATAGAGCCTTTGCCCTGACAGCGAGGGCAGGTGGTGACCATGCGGAAGAGGCCGCCCATACCGGATTGGGCAACCTGCCCCTGTCCGCCGCACTGGGGACAGGGATCGGGCTGATGGCCTGGCTCATTACCGGCGCCGGAACACTTATCGCAGAGATCGCGGCGTTTGAATTCGATCTGCTTTTCGACACCGGTAAGCACATCCTTCAGGCTGAGTTCCAGTTGCGTCTCGATATCGTAACCGCGAGCGGCACGCCGGCCGCCGGTGCGGCTGCGCCGCGTCCCGCCAAACACTCCGCCGCCGAAAATATCATCGAACATGCTGAAAATATCGTCGAATCCCATTCGCGAAAAGTCATGCATGCCGACGCCGCGCAGGCCTTCATGGCCGTAGCGGTCATAACGCTGACGTTTCTCCGGATCACTGAGAACCTCGTACGCTTCGGCGCATTCTTTGAATTTCTGTACCGCTTCCTCGTTATCGGGATTCTTGTCCGGGTGATACTTGAGGGCCATACGGCGGTACGCCCTTTTAATATCATCGCCGCTGCAATCCCGGCTCAAACTCAACACTTCGTAATAATCACGTTTCGTTGCCACGTTAACGCTCATTTCCTGTGTACCTTAGAATATATTTTACGGCTCATAAATCAACAAACACATAGAGACGTATCGGAATATTTCACAGGCCTCATTGAATTTTCCCCATTCACGTCAAGGACATGCCTACACGATGCATAGGCATGTCCTGTGTCCTTTTCATTAACGTTATCGAACAAAGCAACCTTATATACTGCCTCCAATTGAGTTTTTCCGTTTTCTCCAATCACAATAATATATAAAGAAAACGGTCAGATGCGGCTCTGCCAGGAGCTTTCAACCGGATGGGGTTATTTTTCGCCAGGAATTCCGGAGACCGGTGCCTGGCTGGTTAATATACGGCTCCCAATACCGGTTTCGGTTTGTTATCTTCTTCATCAAGGTCAGTAATCAGAGCATTGGTCGTCAGCATCAGACCGGCCACACTGGCGGCATTCTGCAGAGCTGAGCGCGAGACCTTGGCTGGATCAATAATACCGGCTTCGAGCATATCGACATACTCGCCGGTGGCAGCGTCATAGCCTTCGGCCCCCTTCTTGTCGAACAGTTCGGACACAACAGTCGCGCCATCGGCGCCGCTGTTATCGACAATCTGTCGGGTGGGCCAAACCAGCGATTTGGCGAGAATCTCGTAGCCTAGTTTTTCATCGCCTTCGACCGATTGTGCCGCGTCTCTGATGGCCTTCATGGCTCGCAGGAAAACCACTCCGCCGCCAGGTACGACGCCTTCTTCCACAGCCGCTTTGGTCGCGTGAAGAGCGTCTTCGAGCAGGTCTTTACGTTCTTTCATTTCTGTTTCGGTCGCGGCCCCGGCACGAACTATCGCTACGCCGCCGGCCAGCTTGGCCAGACGTTCCTGAAGTTTCTCGCGGTCGTAATCGCTGGTTGTCGCCTCAATCTGCGATTTGATCTGATCGGTGCGGGCCTTGATGTCTTTTTTCTTGCCGGCGCCTTCGATGATCGTGGTATGATCTTTGGAAACGACAACACGACGTGCTTCTCCCATCTGGTTCAGTTCAATGCTTTCCAGCTTGATGCCCAGATCTTCGGAGATGAGCTGGCCGCCGGTCAAAACAGCAATGTCGCCGAGAATCGCCTTGCGGCGGTCGCCAAAGCCGGGCGCCTTGACGGCACATACTTTCAGAACGCCGCGCAGCTTGTTAATGACCAGACCAGCCAGAGCTTCGCCTTCGACATCCTCGGCGATAATCAACAGCGGCTTGCCAGCATGAGCAATCTTTTCGAGCAGCGGGAGCAGGTCCCGCAGGTTGCTAATCTTCTTTTCGTGAATCAGAATCAGGCAGTCTTCCAGAATGGCTTCCATCGTGTCGGGCTTGGTGAGAAAATAGGGCGAGAGAAAACCGCGGTCGAATTGCATACCTTCGACCACCTCGACTTCGGTTGCCAGGCCTTTGCCTTCCTCGACAGTAATGACACCGTCGCTGCCGACCTTATCCATGGCGTCGGCGAGAAGCTTGCCGATTTCCTTGTCGTTATTGGCGGAGATGGCGCCGATTTTGGCGATATCGCCACTGCCTTTGACTTTTTTGCTTTGTTTGGCGATAGCGTCCACGGCCACCGCGGCGGCCTTGCCGATACCGCGCTGCAGCGCGATAGGATTAACACCCGCGGCTACATACTTCAAACCCTCTGAGTAAATCGCTTCTGCCAGAACAGTTGCGGTCGTGGTGCCGTCGCCGGCGACGTCGCTGGTCTTGCTTGCGACTTCATTGACCATCTTGGCGCCCATGTTCTGGAACGGCTCGGGCAGCTCGATTTCCTTGGAAACCGTCACGCCGTCCTTGGTCACGCGGGGCGAACCGAAACTTTTCTGCAAGACCACGTTGCGTCCGGTCGGACCCATCGTCACTTTTACGGTAGAGGCCAGAACCTTCAATCCGTCGCGGATCTGGTTTCTGGCATTTTCATCAAACATCATTTGTTTGGCCATTATTATCAACTCCCTTTATTAAAAAATGAGGGTCTCTTATTCTACCACTGCCAGAATTTCGTTTTCCCGCATAATGATGTACTTATCGCCGTCGATTTCAACTTCGCTGCCGGCATATTTACCGTAAAAAACGATATCGCCCGGTTTGACGCTAAAAGCAGCCCGGGAGCCGTCGTCGAGCAGTTTGCCCTTGCCGACGGACACGACTTTACCCTTCTGGGGTTTTTCCTGGGCGCTGTCCGGCAGGACGATTCCGCCGGCGGTGGTTTCTTCAGCCTCACTTTGTTTTACCAGAACACGATCATCTAAAGGTTGGATATTCATTTGTTTAGCCATAAGCGTTATCCTTTATATTTCAAGGTCAAAATTGTTTTGTTACCTGTTACTTGTTTAAGACATCAATGATATGCTTGATGCATCGGTTTTCCGGGTCGGCATTACATCATGCCCATGCCACCCATACCACCCATGCCACCCATACCGCCCATGCCGCCCATGCCGCCCATGCCGCCCATGCCATCCATGCCGCCGGCTGGTTCATCAGACGGCTGTTCGGTGATTACGGCGTCGGTGGTCAGCAGCAGACCGGCAACACTGGCCGCGTTGCTGAGCGCAGAACGGACGACTTTTGTCGGGTCAATCACACCGACTGCGATCAGATCCTCGTAAACCAGCTTATCGGCGTTGAATCCGAAGCCGTCCTTGCCGGCAGCTACTTTGCTGACGACGACATTACCTTCTTCGCCGGCATTAGTGGCGATTTGCCACAGCGGCATCTTCAAGGCGTCGAATACGATCTGAGCGCCGGTCTTTTCATCGCCTTTGAGTTTGACATCCATAGCGGCTTCACGGCACCGCAGCAGCGCGACACCGCCGCCGGGAACGATACCTTCTTCAATCGCTGCACGGGTAGCATGTAGTGCGTCTTCCACGCGGGCCTTGATTTCCTTCATCTCAACTTCGCTGGCGGCTCCGACATTAATCTGAGCTACGCCGCCGGCTAGCTTGGCCAGACGCTCCTGAAGCTTTTCGCGATCGTAATCGCTGGTGGTGGTTTCGATTTCCCGACGAATCATTTCAATACGGCCCTGGATAGCCTTCTGGCTGCCGGCACCCTGAATGATAACAGTGTTGTCGTTATCGATGGTGATTTTGGCCGCGGAGCCAAGGTCGCTCAAGCTGACGCTTTCCAGATCAATGCCGAGGTCTTTAAAGATGGCCTTGCCGCCGGTGAGCACGGCGATATCCTCCATCATGGCCTTGCGGCGATCGCCATAGCCGGGAGCCTTGACTGCACAGACATCGACAATACCCCGCAGTTTATTCACAACGAGCGTCGCCAGTGCCTCGCCTTCGATATCTTCCGCAATGATCAACAGCGGCTTCTTAGCTTTGGCCGAGGCTTCGAGCAGGGGAACAATTTTCTGAACGGCGGAAATCTTGTCTTCAAAAATTAGAATCGCCGGATTTTCCATTTCACAGAGCATGTTGTCTGTATCAGTCACAAAATTCGGCGAGAGGTAACCGCGGTCGAACTGCATACCCTCGACAATATCGACATAGGTATCCATGCTCTTACTCTCTTCCACGGTGATGACGCCGTCCTTGCCGACCTTTTCAAAGGCGTCCGCCATAATTTTACCGATTTCGTAATCGTTGTTGGCACTGATGGCGGCGATGTTGATGATATCATCCTTTTTAGTGATATCGACGGGCTTGCTTAATTCTTCTAATTTTTTGCTGACCGCTCCTACAGCGGCTTTCATGCCGCGGTTCAGGGCCATGGCATCGGCTCCGGCGGCAATATTACGCAGAGCTTCTTTGAAAATGGCCTCGGTTAGAACCGTAGCGGTAGTGGTTCCATCGCCGGCGACATCGGAGGTCTTGCTAGCAGCCTCCTTGACGAGCTTGGCGCCGAGATTTTCGACCTTGTCGAATAATTCGATCTCTTCTGCGACGGTGACACCGTCTTTCGTGACGGTCGGGCCGCCCCAACCTTTATCCAACACCACATTTCGCCCCCGTGGTCCCAGGGTACTCTTGACAGCCGCAGCCAGCTTGGTTACGCCGTCAAGCAGAGATTTACGGGCTTGAATGTCAAACGCCAGATCCTTCACTGCCATATTGGTCTCTCCTTAACTTCTTGTCATTTCTATTGATACCGTCAACGGCATCCTGTTACCTATAGACATAATGTAAAACATTCTAGGAGAGAGCAAATTTAGTGCCAGGAGATTAAAGCCCATAACTAAAACATATTTAATTCTTTTGTTTACAGATAGTTAAAATACATATTTTGTCCAGCGACGTCTTCCGGATTGCCAATTCAACTGCCATGCTGACAACGCCGGCATACGGCCTATGCCAACCTGACAGGGAGAGAAAAGGTATGACGTGGGACATGGCAGGGCCGAATGAGTATAGCCTGGTCTATCAGGGCCGTGTAAAAAGAGTTGATCCGGGGGACCATGCCCGGCAAATTGTCGGTCCGTGACAAAATATGAAAGTTTATTGGGAATAACCGTTTATGGCATTCTCACACGAAGCTATCCATTTTATACCCCATTGAAAACTACCATACATCAATTATAGTGAGTATGCTCCCTGCCATCAGACGTTCTCTTCCAGATACGCAAAGCAGCTTTCCAGATCGTGGTACGTTAATTCCGCATACAGATCGAGCGGCGTGGGCTGGTCGTTGACGATAACGAGTTTACCGCCGGCGTTGATAGTCAGGACAGGTATCGAGGCGGCGGGCTGGACGACCAGCGAAGAACCGAGGACAAGCATCAGATCGGCATTTTCGGCGGCGTGCCGGGCACGCTCGATGCAATCCATGTCCAGCATTTCGCCGAAGAAAGTTATGGCGGGTTTAATGATGCCAGTACATTTTTGACAATATGGGATTTTGTCGGCGTCAAGCTGCTCGCAAATCCAGTCAAATTCATAGGCTGCGCTGCAGCTGAGGCAGACATGACGTGCAGGCGTGCCGTGCAGTTCGATTACATTTATTGAACCGGCCTTCTGATGCAACATATCGATGTTCTGCGTAATGACTGCCTTGACAATACCCCTTTCCTCCAGACGGCTGCACACCCGATGAATAATATTAGGCTCCTTTTCCGCCAGGTCGTATATGAAATTTTTCGCGTTGGTATAATAATAAGTCGGATCGTTCAGAAAATGATTGAGGTCGAAAATACGATCCGCGTCGATGTCTTTATATACGCCGTTCTTGCCGCGAAAGTCGCGAATGCCCGACAACGTCGAAATCCCCGCTCCGGTAAACACAACGGCAAACCGGGAGGATTTCAATAATTCGACCAGATTGTTTAAAGCCAGATCATTCATAAAAAAGTGACAAAGTATCCCCATATGCAAAATTGATTGGAGAAAACAGGACACGAAGAGCCGCGTAAGCGAAAACTCAATCAGAAGCAGTATAAAACAGTGGTTGCTTTATGGGTTCCGGTTTATCCAGGTCACGAAATCCGCATTCGTTCAACCTCTGTTTTCATCCAACGCGTTTATTTTATCTACCCGTATCGCATGCCGACCGCCTTCAAAATCCGTGCCCAGCCAGATATCCACATAACGCAGGGCCTGCTCCACCGTGATGGTTCGTTCGCCAATGGCAATCATATTGGCGTCGTTATGGCTCTTGGCCCAGACAGCGGTTTCTTCACTGTGTACGACGGCACAACGGATTCCTTTGACTTTGTTGGCGACGATCGCCTCGCCGTTGCCGCTGCCGCCCAGCACGATGCCATGTGTACATTGCCCCGTCGCCACGGCAGCCGCCGCCGGGTGGACAAAATCTGGATAATCGCAACGATCCGGCGTACTGGTGCCAAAATCCACAACCTCAACACCCCGATCCGCAAAATGCTTCTTGATCGCTTCCTTATAATGAAAGCCGGCATGATCGGTTCCCAAGGCTATTATCATTCTATTTTCGTCCATTCAAGCTCCAAAAAAAGCAAAAAACACATCTATTTCAGTTAAAAACAATCAAAGTTTATCTTTTTACCATAAGAAAAGTCACGAATCCAGCATTCATTTAACCTGGTTGCCACACGGCACAATCATAAGAAAAGATTTACTGTATTTTAACGTTTACAGCCTGGGATGTTTAGGTTATGGTAAAATTGCAAAAGGAGAATTATAGGACGCTGATATCACTGGGAGATTTCATGTTGCTTTCTGGTTCATTTTCCCGCTTAAACCAACCCTGATTAATTTCTGTTGCGGATACATTTTTTTGACGAATCTCATTATACAACATTTTCCGATTGCAAACATTTAAGCGTGGTTACATGCAGGCAGGATGCCTGCGGTACATGTTTCCGCAACAAGAACTAATTAGTTACAGAGAAACCGGTTATGGATGGAACTGCCATGAGCTTTCTACCCGATTGAGTATAAGGAGGGAACATGCAGGTTATAATTTTTATATTTTTTCAGGCACGACCAGGTTTACCCATTTTATATAACCATGCAGGTATTTGTGATAAAATGAGTTATGTACAAATCGCCTCTCGCGGCCTCAATAATACAATAAATTGGGCATAAAATGTTTAAAATGTGAGAATTAATACGATTATACCGATAATAATCATTGTGAGTGATGAAGCCGACAAAGACGGCAATCCGCAAAAAGTCATTAAAAGTGGTTTAGAAAGCTCCGTAAATCGCCGACATAAGGTTAGTGACAGTATTATTTTATATACCCAATCGGGTTGAAAGCTCCTGGCAGGGCCGGGCGTAAGCTTTTTATCCGCACATAATTATGTTCCGAAAAAAACGGGTAATTTCAATCGGAACGAGTACACATAAACGCCTTGTCTGATATGAATGACCGGGCTGAGAAATGATATTTTTTAAGTTACTACAAGGAAATTATTTATGAAGACTATCAGAACGTTTGTGGTGGTACCGTCTCTGCCGGATAGACTCAAACCGTTACGTGATATCGCTCATAACTTGTACTGGTGCTGGGACCATGAGGCGGTGGATTTGTTTCGCCGGCTGGACACTCAGCTCTGGGAAAGTTGTAACCATAATCCTATAAAGATGTTAGGAGAGCTGTCGCAAGAACGTCTTGACGCTGCGACCGAGAATGCCGGCTTGCTGGCTCATCTGGACAGGGTTGTGGAGCGAATGGAAAGCTATATGAACGGCCAACGCTGGTACAACAGCCTTGACGGCGCGGATGACAAATCCACCATTGTTTATTTCAGTGCGGAATTCGGCTTGCATGAATGCCTGCCGCTGTATTCAGGCGGCTTGGGAGTTCTGGCAGGCGATCATATGAAAAGCGCGAGCGATTTGGGCCTGCCACTCGTCGGTATAGGCCTGCTTTATCGTCAGGGTTATTTCAAACAATACCTCAATGCCGACGGCTGGCAGCAGGAAGCGTATCCGGAAAATGATTTTTACAACATGCCGGTAACACTGATGCTGCATGAAGACGGCCGGCCGATCCGGTTCCATATTGATATCAACGGCCATAATATCGTCGCTCAGATATGGAAGATTCAGGTAGGCCGAATAAATCTTTATATGCTGGACACGAATCTGCGTTGCAACCGGATTGAAGACCGTCAAATAACGGCTCAGCTTTATGGCGGAGATAACAACATGCGTATCCGCCAGGAAATTCTTCTGGGCATCGGCGGTTTCACGGCGTTGAAGACGCTGGGCATCGAGCCGTCAGTCTGCCACATGAACGAAGGGCACGCCGCGTTCATGGCCTTGGAACGTATTCGCAGAATGATGCTGGAAAAGAATGTGAATTTCGCTCAGGCGCGGGAAGCGACCATGAGCGGCAATATTTTTACGACACATACGCCGGTGCCGGCCGGCCATGATGTTTTTCCGCCGGCGATGATGGAGAAATATCTGGGCGGCTATGCCGGTCAGCTAGGCATTTCTTGGGAAGAATTCATGGCGTTGGGCCGGGTCGATCCGACAAATGAAAACGAAGGGTTCAGTATGACGAACCTGGCGCTGCGATTGAGCACCTATCGTAACGGAGTCAGTGAACTGCATGGCGATGTATCGCGTGAGATGTGCAAAGAGATATGGAAAGATGTGCCCAACGATGAGGTGCCGATCGGCTCCATCACCAACGGCATTCATGTCAGCAGTTGGGTTTCGCATGAAATGTGCGAGTTGTTTGACCGTTATCTTGGACCAAGCTGGAACGATCAGCCATTGAACGAAGAATCGTTCAAACGAGTCGATCAGATTCCGGACGAAGAGCTATGGCGGACCCACGAACGCCGCCGCGAGCGGTTGGTGGCATTTTCCCGGAAACGTCTGCGTAATCAATTGAAGGAGCGCGGCGCGAGTCCTGCGGATATTGCATTGGCGGAAGAGGTGCTGGACCCGGAGGCATTGACCATCGGTTTTGCCCGCCGGTTCGCCACATACAAGCGCGGGACCCTGTTGTTCAGAGACCTCAAACGGTTTGCCAAAATCGTCTCGAATAAGGATATGCCGGTGCAGATCATTTTTGCCGGCAAAGCTCACCCAAGGGATACAGAAGGAAAAGAGCTGATTCGGCGGATCGTGCACTTTGTGCGTGAAGAGGATTTCCGCCGGCGGGTGGTTTTTCTGGAGAATTATGAAATGAACGTGGCCCGGCATCTGGTGCAGGGCGTGGATGTGTGGCTGAATACGCCGCGGCGCGGCATGGAAGCTTCCGGCACGAGCGGCATGAAGGTGCTGGTCAACGGCGGCATCAACATGAGCATCCTGGACGGCTGGTGGTGCGAAGGCTATTCAGCAGCCGAGAACACCGGTTGGGCGATCGGTCAGGGCGAAAGCTATGCCGACCCGGATTACCAGGATGAAGTTGAATCGCACATGCTGTACGATCTGCTGGAAAAGGTAGTTATTCCGACTTTCTACAATCGCGGATCCGATCGACTGCCGCGTTCCTGGATCAACCTGATGAAGAAATCCATGAAGCCGCTGACGCCAAAGTTTTCTACTTCGCGGATGGTCGCTGAATATTCGAAGAAATTTTATGTGCCTGCCGCCCAGCGATGGAAACGGTTTAACGAGGGCGATCTGAGTCTGGCCAAAGACCTGGCCGATTGGAAAGACAGTATTCGCGACCGCTGGAGCGAGGTTGAGGTCGGCAAGGTGGATATCGTCGGGGACGGTCATCTACAGGTGGGCGGCAAACTGCATGTTCGCTGTCAGGTCAAGCTTAACAGCATCGACCCTTCGGACGTTCTGGTCGAATTGTATCAGGGACAGGTAAGCCACAACGGCACCATAGAAGGCGGTGAAGCCGAAACCATGGAATATCATGGCCAGGCGAACGACGGCTGGCATATTTTCAATGGCTTTATTCCCTGCCGTCACAGCGGACTGTGCGGATTTGCCGTGCGGGTAATACCCTGTCATCCGGAACTGGCGAATAAGTACGATTCCGGTCTGATTCGCTGGGATGAAGTCGAAACCGATGAAGAAAAAGAAGCCAAAAAGGACAAAAACCTGAAGATTGAAAGTACGCCCTATTAGTTAATGCGTTAAGGGTTAATGCGAAAATGAAAGTCAAATACAAGGCCGGTATGATGCCGGCCTTTTTTTTGCGCTCAGATAAAGAAAAAGCGGCCAGGAAACGCAAGGTCATCCTGACCGCAAAAGACCAAGTAGATGGGTCTTTTTTTTAATAATCGTAAGCGCTCACGGAATTTCTAAAACCATTTTTACGCCGCTTTCGGCAGCATTCTGTCGGGAAAAAAACAAATTTCCCATGCCCCTGCCGGGAGTTTCTACCCGATGGGGTAACAAAAAAAGCCCTCCATGCGAAATGGAAGGCTTTAGCGTCACAGGGGACAATCAGCAATCGTAATACAGATGGAATTCATACGGGTGAGGCCGCAGCGACAAGGGCTTGAGTTCCTCAGTCCGTTTCCAGTCGATCCAGTTAAGGACCATATCTTCAGTGAAGACATTGCCGACGGTCAGGAAGTCATGATCTTCTTCCAGAGCGTTAACGGCTTCTTCCAGAGAAGCCGGCGTCTTGCGGTAGTTCGCCAGTTCTTCATCGGTCATTT
The DNA here is from genome assembly GCA_964482555.1 of uncultured Pirellulales bacterium. Lineage (GTDB taxonomy): Bacteria > Planctomycetota > Phycisphaerae > Sedimentisphaerales > SM23-30 > CAYZXY01. Next base: position 48,031 of record CAYZXY010000004.1, on the reverse strand, counting down.
CATAAATGTCGCGATCCAGCGGCTCACCGGGATCGATCTTGTTCTGGATGCCGTCAATGGCGGCCATCATGATCGCGGTCCAGGCGAGATAGCCGTTGGCGGTCGGATCCGGGCAACGGAACTCGGCACGTTTGGCCTTCGGACTGTCGGAATACATCGGGATACGCACAGCGGCCGAACGGTTACGGGCCGACATGACCAGGTTTACCGGGGCTTCAAAGCCCGGCACCAGACGACGATAGGAATTAGTTGTTGGTGCGGCGAACGCCAGTACCGCCGGGGCGTGCTTGAGAATGCCGCCGATAGCATACAAGCCCATCTCACTGATGCCGGCGTAACCATTTCCGGCAAAAAGCGGCTCGCCGCCCTTCCAGAAGGAAATATGCGTGTGCATGCCGGACCCGTTATCTTCGAAAACCGGCTTGGGCATGAAGGTCACGGATTTACCGTGCTGTTTGGCGATATTTTTGATAATGTATTTGTACCACATGAACTGATCGGCCATTTTGACCAGTTCGTCAAACTTCATATCGATTTCAGCCTGTCCGGCGGTGCCCACTTCGTGGTGATGGGCTTCAACGATAATACCGACCTTCTGCATTTCGAAACACATTTCGGCCCGAAGATCATGATAGGTATCGGTCGGGCTGACCGGAAAATAGCCGCCTTTGTAGCTGGGTTTGTAACCGAGGTTGGGTTCTTCGAACCGGGCGGTGTTCCAGGCGCCTTCAACCGAATCGATCTGATAAAAACCGGTATGCTGATTCTGTTCATACCGCACTTCATCAAAGATGAAGAATTCCGGTTCCGGGCCGATGAAGCAGGTGTCGGCGATGCCGGTCTGTTTGAGGTATTCCACACCCTTTTTGGCGATGTACCGGGGGTCGCGTGAATAATTTTCATGCGTGATCGGATCGACGATATCGGCAATGACGCTGATGGTCGGTTCCTTGAAAAATGGATCTATCACACCCGTCGAAGGATCCGGCACCGCCAGCATGTCGGACATGTGAATGCCCTGCCAGCCGCGAATACTGGAACCATCAAAGCCCAGGCCGGCCTTAAACGTGCCCTCGTCCCAGGTATCAATGGGATAAGAACAATGCTGCCAGGTACCCAGCAGGTCGCAGAACTTCAGGTCAACCATTTTTGCGCCATGCTGCCTGGCCAGATCGAAAAATTCTTTTGGTGTCATAACAATACTCCTTCAAAATCTACTTGGTCAGAAAAAACATAATTCTATCTACAGTACAAATCCGGATAAACCGGAATTTCGAATTATAAAACAAATCTAAAATCTGATATCTGAAATTTCAAATCTCATATTTAAACATTCTCGTTTAAAGTCATTAATACATTTTATACCGAATCGGGTATAAAGCTTCTGGCAGAGCCATGCCTAACCGTTTTCTTTATGGCTGGAAAAAAGGGCACGAAGAGCCGCGTAAGCAATAACTCAACTGGAAGCAGTATAACATAGCTGTATAAATATCAATGGGCAAATCATATCGCTCCGCCGCCGCGTTCTTCGGTACGGATACGGATGCATTCATCGAGCGGGGTGATGAAGATCTTGCCGTCTCCGATTTTACCGCCGCGGTTTGTTTTGGCCGCTTTGATAATCGTATCAACTGTAACATCGACAAACTCTTCATTGACGGCAATGTCGATCCGTGCTTTGGGAATCAGGTTCGGGACCACGCGCTGACCGCGGTAAATGTTTTCATCTTCCTGCTGGCCGTGGCCGGAAACCCGGCTGATAGTGATACGGGTTATTTCAGCCTGAATCAGCGCTTCTCGAACCAGGTCGAGCCGGTCTTCCTGAATAATCGCTGTTATCAATTTCATGGTTTTATATCCTTATGTTTACGCTGCCGTTATTGCGGATTCAGCATACCGTAACCGCGTTCACCATGGAAGGCGTAGTCCAGTCCCGCCATTTCCGATTCCGGTCTGGCCCGCAGGCCGACCGTCTTATTGACAATAAAGAGCAGAACAATCGTCACGCCGGCGGCATATATCACCGCCAGGCCGGACGCCTGCACCTGGACCAGGAACTGCTGCATGACCGTCCAGCCGGCCTCGCCCTGGGCAATCATGATCTCGTTAGCTTCAGCCATCCAGCTGGGCCGGATGAAAAAGGCCAGCATGATCGAACCTATCAGACCGCCCACGCCATGTATGCCAAAGGCGTCGAGGCTGTCATCATACCCAAGCCTGTTCTTGAGTAAAATAGCGACGTAACAGATCGCGGCGGCAATAACACCCAGCATGGTCGCGCCAAACGGCTGAACGACACCAGCCGCCGGCGTTACGGCAACCAGTCCCGCAAGTATGCCGCTGGCCAGTCCCAGCGCTGTGGCCTTGCCTTGATGAATGCCTTCGATGAGCATCCAGGTCAATGCCCCGGCCGCGGCCGCAACCTGCGTAGCTGTCAGAGCCTGGGCCGTGCTTAAACTGCTGGCGACGCTGCTACCGGCGTTGAAACCAAACCATCCCACCCACAGCAGGCCGGCGCCGATCAGGGTCATGACCAGATTGCTGGGCCGCATGGTCATTCTCGGATATCCACGGCGAGCGCCAAGATAAAGGGCTGCGACCAATCCGCTGACGCCTGATGAAATATGAACTACGGTGCCGCCGGCAAAGTCAATGGCGCCATTAGCGCCCAAATTAAACAAGAATCCTTTCTCATACCACACCCAGTGGCACAGCGGATTATAGACCAACAATCCCCACAGGGCTATAAAAATGCAATATCCGCGAAAACGAACCCGCTCGGCGAACGCTCCGGCAATCAGGGCAGGGGTAATTATGGCAAATTTCCCCTGGAACATCGCAAAAACGTAATCCGGCACGCCGGCTTCCATGATTGAGGTATCGATGCTGCTGAGGAATACTAAACCGGAATCCCAGCCGCACCAGCCGCCCAGCACATTATCGCCAAAGCACATAGCATAACCACACACGACCCACAGCACGCTCATTATGGCCATGGCCGCAAAGCTGTGCATCATGGTTCCCAGCACGTTTTTCGAGCGCACCAGCCCGCCATAAAACATCGCCAGACCGGGGATCATCAGCAAGACCAGTGCTGTTGAAGTCAGCATCCAGGCGGTTGCGCCAGAATCGACTTCGGGCGTACCTTCGGCCGCTTGTAAGGCTGCCGGATATAAGACAAACAACGTCAGAACGATTAGAAATAATCGCCTCCTGGAACGATAACCGCTCGCATCCATGATTTGAACCTCAACTATTTTGTGTCACCTTTTTCATTTTTTGATTCTTTTGTCTGTTACCAGACAAAAAGAATCACATATTGAGTGCATTTTATGCAATTATGGTGCCAGAAAACAATAATATCCATATCATGTTTATTAACAGTTAATTACAATCATACATTAATATATTATCCCGAACAGACATTTTACAATATTGTAATAATTATAAATATAATGACACAATTGTTGTTTTTTACCTTGTTAAATACATTTGTGAAAATCTGGTTTACGTCCACAAAAAGAAAAAAAGATTATGTGAAAGATATCTTTATTGAAGCGAGAGCGCATAAACGAGCCGGCACAATCCCGAAAGACTGTACCGGCTCTGAAAAAGGTGCACTGTCTGACCACGTGGGGTCAGCCAATAGCCATAGTACCCTCTTCCCCGGTGCGAATACGGATACATTGCTCCAGGGAGATGACGAAAATTTTGCCGTCACCGATTTCGCCGGTTTTGGCGCCTTCGATGATGGCGTCGATGGTCGGTTTAACAAACTCTTCGTTGACAGCAATTTCCAGACGGACCTTCTTCAAGAGGTTCACTTCCATATCGACGCCGCGGTAAGATTCGTGGTAACCCATCTGCTGTCCGCAGCCCAGAGCGTTGGTTACGGACATTCTGTGGATTTCCGCCTTGTACAAGGCTTGTTTTACATCGTTTAATTTTTCGGGTTGAATATATGCGATTATTAATTTCATCGTTAGTACTCCTTGATTTATATAGCAAATGACAGTTATGTGTCATTAGATTATATCATAACCTGTTCATTACTGGGTAGTGAATACCTGGAATCCGGCATAAGCTTCCATACCGTGTTCACCAATATCGAGACCTTTGATCTCTTCTTCCTTGCTGACACGTAAGCCAACGGTGTATTTTATGGCCAGGAAAAGAAGCAGGCCGGTACCGAAAGCCCAGATGAAGCCGGCGCCGACGCCGATAATCTGCGTGATAAACTGGCCGATGCCGCCGCCGTAAAACAGGCCGGTACTGGCGTCGCCGATACCCAGCAGAGCTTCGGCATTAAACAGGCCGCAGGCCAGTGTGCCCCACGCCCCGCAGACCCCGTGCACGGATACGGCACCCACCGGATCGTCAACCTTCAGCACACGGTCTATAAACACAACACTTAAGACAACCAGAACACCGCCCACCAGCCCGATAAGGATCGAGGCAAACGGAGTTACGGTATAGCACGGCGCCGTAATCGCCACCAGTCCCGCCAGCGCCCCATTAAGCGACATGGAGGCGTCCGGTTTTTTGAACATGATCCACGAGGTGATCATCGCGGCAATCGCACCGGCAGCCGCCGAGAGGTTGGTCGTTACCGCGACGCGGCCGATCTCGCCGTTACCGGTGGTGGTACTGCCGGGATTGAAGCCAAACCAGCCGAACCACAGGATGAAGACACCCAGCGCGGCCAGAGTGATGTTATGACCGGGAATGGCTTTGGGAGTACCGTCAGGGGCATATTTGCCGATACGCGGGCCCAGGACGATTGCTCCAGCCAGGGCCAGCCAGCCGCCAATTGAATGAACAACGGTCGAACCGGCGAAATCGCAGAATCCGCGGGCTTCCAGCCAGCCGCCCCCATCCAGGAGGCTACCCCATGCCCAAGAACCGAATATCGGGTAAATCAGGGCACAGATGAATACGCTGTAGGCAATGTAACCGGTGTACTTGGTGCGGCCGGCCATGGCGCCGGAAACAATGGTCGCGGCAGTTCCGGCGAAGACGGTCTGGAAGATCAGGAAGGTGTAGTTCCAGTGCTCCGGGTCCGCGCCTTCGCCCAAAATACCGGACAGGCAGAAATTCGAAGTTCCAAACCAGCCGTTCGAGGCACCAAACATCAGGCCAAAACCTAATAAGAAAAACGTAATGGTTCCAATGGAAAAGTCCATCAGGTTTTTCATAATGATGTTGACTGCGTTCTTAGCCCGGGTGAAACCGGATTCGACCATGGCGAAACCGGCCTGCATGAAAAAGACGAGAAAGGCCGCCACGCAGGTCCAGACGATATTCATATTATTCTGCATCTTCTCTTCCAGCAACTCCACCGGCGACCTGGCCGCTTCCGCTGCGGCTTCGACAACCGCTCTCGCGTCCGGAGTGTCCTGGGCCCACGTGGTCGCCGTCAGGACAAACAGCAGCAGAAATAATGGTGTGATGATTTTAGCTCGTTGTAACATGTTTTTCTTGCTCATCATTCATTCCTTTCATAAACATAACACTAAATGCACCTTTCGTATAAACGCAATTTGCGCGCGGAATCTCCGCGTGAAATAAAACACAGGTTGAAATTCTACCCGAACAGAAAATTCAGTTTGTCAATTGGACAAGACGGGCGGCGGAGGGATGCCGCCCGTATCATCCGCAAGCATACAAATCTAAACCGGAAACGTTAACTGCTTTAATTAAGAAGTCATTGTCAGTAATGAATCGATAAACCTGATAATGTCCGGTTTGTTTCATATCAATTCATCACTTTATCAACTAGTATTACAGCAACAGTTATCTGCGCCGTAATTGTCCGGCACAAAACAGGACCGGAACATCACCTCTTCACCACAGCTAAACTTAAAACGTATAGGACAGGCTGATGCCTCCCCAGAGCTCATAATCGTCGCCGCCATTGAAGGCATTGGCAAAGTCGTCGCTGATCGTCCACTGGAAATTAACAAAGGGCGTCACAGCTATCGGATCGAAGTCGAAGGTGGAGGAAAAGCCCAGCGTGGCATGAGTCCAGTCATGATCAGTACCCAGAATCCCGTCGTTGTAATGCAGGTCGGCAAACCAGTCAATCGCCATATCCGTTTCCGGAACCATGATGCTATGGTTCAATGCCAGCGTATGATAACCGCCGAAAACGTCAAAACCGAGTTCATCGTCAGTCGGCCAGAATTTGGAAGCGGAATAACTGGGAACCAAAGCGCTGTCGCCTACATGCAGCAGGTTTGGTAACGATATGGAAACGCCCCCTTCCTGGGTATCAACGAAACCATCGGAACGGCCGCCTTTGGGGAAGTTATAATAGATATAGAACAATCCGACTTCGACGGCATACATTTCTTCTTCCATAAAGGTCATGCTGTATGATGCTGAATAGTCAATTTCGGTAGCGTCTTCATTGCCGCCGCCCCACGGAATCGCGTACCAGACATTCAGATTCAAACCGGAATTAAAGGCATCCCAGTTCAAGCTGAAGAAATTACCCGCATGATCGTCAAAAACGTCATACCCTTTCCAGATGTACTTTGAAGTCGTGGTCACATCAAATACCATCTCGCCAATTTCATTGCTTGCATCTTCCTGGGCAAACGCCGGGCTCACAGCCAATAAAGCTACAGCGCAAACCAACAACGTTTTTCGCCACTTTCCAAAACTTTCTTTCATGTTACATCTCCTTAACAATGCACCCTTAATTTCAAATTGCGGTAAACGCTTACCGCATGCAACTCTAAAAACAGTTCCTTTCAATTTTCTGGTTTTCGAGAAGCGATAGAGCATATGCATATCGCATGCCAGAATAATCTAATTCTATATAGTATTGATTTCAGGTAAGTTATGAACTTTATTTTTAAAAAAACAAAAAAAAATATACAACATTTATGTCAAATACGCTATAGTATTGCACAATATTGTTGTTAATTGAATTTAGGTTTACAAAAAAAGGATATCAGGTATGCAAGCCAACAAACACAACGGAGGCTATCTGGATCATGCTCGGCGACATGTGCGCGAACTGGAAACCCTGTATAAAATCAGCCAGCTACTGGCTTCGGGGACACAACAGCGGCAGATATTTGCCGAGCTGCTGGATATTCTGGACAAGGAACTGGACATGAACAGCGGCGTTATACTGCTTTTATCGACGGATAATCACCAGATTTCGGTAGAAATCGGGCATAATATTCCGGATAAAATGGCCCGCGAGGCCAGCTATCGCAAAGGCGAAGGCATCACGGGGCGGGTGGTGGAAGAAGGCCGGCCAATCGTGGTACCAGAGATATCGAAGGAGCCGGATTTTCTGGACCGGCTGAAGAAACAACAGGACATCAACCGCGAGTTGAGCTTTATCTGTGTACCTGTCAAGATCGGCAATGAAGTGATTGGAGCGATTTCCGTGTTTCAGGAATACCGACCGGAGCATCCGCTGGAGGAGGACTTGCGGGTTTTGAGCATTATTGCCGGCATGATTGCGTACAACGTCAAATCGCAGCGTGAAGCGGCAACGGAGCGCAAGGTTCTGGAAGCAGAGAATCTGCGGCTGCGCAGCGAGCTGGAAGATAAGTTCCGTCCGGAGAACATCATCGGCAACTCCAATGCGATGCGAATGGTGTATCGGGCGATTCATCAGGTAGCGGCCAGCGATACCTCCGTGCTGATACGCGGAGAATCAGGGACAGGCAAAGAACTGGTCGCCCATGCGATTCACTATTCGAGCCCGCGGGCGCGGGGTCCTTTTGTGAAGGTTAACTGTGCGGCATTAAGCGAGAACCTGCTGGAAAGCGAATTGTTCGGCCATGAAAAAGGCGCCTTTACCGGTGCGACGCAAACGCGGGTAGGCCGGCTGGAAGAAGCCGACGGCGGGACGCTGTTTCTGGATGAGATCGGCGATTTTTCGCCGGCGATTCAGGTCAAGCTGCTGCGGGTCTTACAGGAAAAGGAATTCGAACGGGTCGGCAGTAATAAGCGCATGAAGGTGAATATCCGCGTAATTTGCGCTACCAACCGCGATCTGGAAAAGGCGGTGTCGGAATCGACCTTTCGGCAGGACTTGTATTACCGCATTAACGTTTTCCCGATTTATATGCCGCCGCTGCGGGAGCGAAAAGACGATATTTTGCTGCTGTCGGATTTCTTTGTAGAGCAGTATTCGGAAAAAATGGGCAAAGATGTTCGGCGCATCAGTACGCCGGCGATCAATATGATGGTGGCGTATCACTGGCCGGGCAATGTGCGGGAACTGGAAAACAGCATTGAGCGGGCGGTCCTGCTGAGTGATGACAATGTGATTCACGGTCATCACCTGCCCCCAACACTGCAAACATCGGATGCCTCGGATACAATCGGCATGGGTTCGTTTGAAGAAAAAGTGGCTTTGTTTGAACGCGATCTGATCGTGGATGCCCTCAAGCGAAACAACGGCAATCTGTCCGGCAGCGCCCGGGATTTGCAGACAACCGACCGGATATTGCGCTATAAAGTGAAAAATCTGGAAATTGATCACAAAAAGTATCGGCGAAAAACGTAACCGGTTAAACCGGGGTACATGTATTACTCTTTCAAAGCTTTTTCCAGGGCGTTGATCAAAATGGGGTCGCCGGGAGCAATCCGAGAGGAGAAGCGGGCGACGGTGTTGCCGCGGCGATCGATGAGGAACTTGTTGAAATTCCAGGCAATCGGTTTACCGAATTCGCCGTTTTCTTCCGGGCTGGTCAGCCAGGCATAAAGCGGATGAATATTCTCGCCTTTGACGGAGATTTTCGAGAACATGGGAAAAGTGACGTCAAACCGGGAGGAACAGAATTGTTTGATATCCTCGTCAGTTCCCGGTTCCTGATTACCGAAATTATTGGCGGGAAAGGCCAGCACGGCAAAACCCTGGTCTTTGTATGTTTCATACAGGTCCTGCAATCCTTTATACTGGGGAGTAAAGCCGCATTTGCTGGCGACATTGACAACCAGCAACGTCTTTCCCCGATATTGCGACAGTGAGACGAGATTGCCGTCAATATCGTTCAGGGAGAAGGTATGGAACCGGTTTAATTTGTCGATGGCATATAATGACGTGCGGGCGGTGATGAAAAGCGTTCTGCGGTCCAAACCGCCAAAACAGACGTTGGACGGTCTTTCTGGAACGTCAATCGTTTTGATCAGTTTGCCGGCGGGATTATATATCGTAACGGCGTCCGTCGTGAGATATAGATTGCCATGCTCATCGAGCGTCATGCCGTCCGAGCCTTGTTTTGCGAAAAGCTTTTTATCTGACAGTGTGCCGTCGGGATTAATTTTGCAGGAATAGGTGCGGTTGGCGCCATGGTCGGCGACATACAGGCGTTTGCCATCCGGGGTGCCGACAATGCCATTCGGGCGGACCATATCATCGATAATGCGAACGAGTTTCTGACGGTCGGAAGAGAGAAAGTAAACGTGTTCCCCATCCTGGGACAAATTTTCCCGCGATCCGTAGCGCGGATCGGTAAAATAGACAGCATCGTTGGGATCGAGCCAGAGATCATTGGGGCTGTTGAGCGGTTTGCCCTGATATTCATCGGCGAGGGTGGTCACGTTACCGTTCTTGTCGATGGCTATCAGTTTTCCCGCACGTCCCGCACAGGCAATCAAGCGGCCTTTTTTATCAAAATAGAGACCGTTGGCTCCGCCGGTATTTTCCATAAAAGTGGAGAGTTCGCCGTCGAGCGACAATTTATGAATGCGACTGTTGGGAATATCTGTGAAGTAGATGTTGCCGATTTCATCCGAGGCGGGGCCTTCGGTGAACCGGAAACCCTCGGCCAGTTTCCGCACCTGGGATTCGAAATAAACATTATTGCCCGAAGATTGTCCCCAAACAGGGTTGATGGTTGCCAGAAATACCGCCAGAAACAGATAAATATGTATGGTTTTCATGATAAATTCCTTTCTGGTATATACTATGCCGGAATTTTATTCCGGTCAGCCGGGAAGTCATAAATTAACATAAAAAAGCATGATCGCCTGAAACAGGGAAGATTTACGTTTTGCGGGTTATAAGGTCGATAAATGGAAAATGTATGCGAATCGCTGCCAGCTTGACGTTGTCATCAGGATATTTTGCCAAATGACTCATCGGAGTGGGCGGCCCATAAATTTGAACGATGTATTAAATGGACATGGAGGCTCTGGATTATGCAGCGAGCTCAGAATAAAAAAAGAATACAGCAAAAGGCAAATAAAGGCAGATTGTATCTGGAAAAACTGGAAAACCGTGTACTGCTGAGTGTGGATTTACAGCCGGTGGATATCGGTTTCAGCAAAGGCGTACCGGAGGTTGGGGAATATATCGATATTCTGGCGGAAATAAAAAATGCGGGGGAAGAAAATGTGACGGAGAATTTTTATGTCGATTTTCTGGCTAACGGGCAGAGTCTGACTGACGGACAGGGTTTCCTGGTAGAAGAGGATATAGCGGCGGGCGAGAGTATTCTGGTGCAGAAATCGTATCAGTATCTGACGGGTCTGCCGGACGTGGAGATTATTATCGACACATATAACGACATTATTGAGACGTCGGAGAATAATAATAAGCTGGCGAAATCGTTTACCGTTCCGAAATCGGATCTGAGCATAGTGGATTTGTCGCACAGTTTTGATCCGGCCCGGCATATTCAGGGAACGCAGTTGACTTTTACCGCGACGGTGCAAAATCTGGGACCAGGGGGCACGATTCGGGACAGTACGCTGGCTTGGATGATCAACCGGGGGACAGGATGGCAACTGGCGGAACGGCAGGACATCACAACGGATTTCGATGTAAACAATCTGAATATCACCACCACGAAGACATTTCAGTTGAAGGTGGATTATGACGTGACCGAGGTGATGGCGTTTATTGATGTGGATAACGACATTGAGGAGATTAATGAGTGGAACAATACGAAGACAACGCAGATTTCCGTGCCGCATCCGGACCTGATTGTCCGGGATATCTGGTGGGAGCCGTCAGACCCGATGGACGGCGAGGAGGTGACGTTTTTTGCTCAGGTGGCGAATGTGGGGGAAGGCGGAACGACGCAACCGTTTGATGTGAGTTTCATTATTGACGCGGGCACGAGCGAGGCGGTCAATCTGGGCACGCAGCGGGTGTTTACGGAGACATATCCCTGGAATCAACCGAGCATAATCATCGGGCCATGGGAAGCACCTTTCACAAATGCGAATTTCAACACAGGTTCGCTGAACGGCTGGACGATCGATGACGGCCTGTCGCTCGCAAGCGATCAGGACGAGCACGGCGTTTATCTCCAGATGGATACTGAAGGAGAGGCCGTTTCGCCGATGTTTGCCTGGCCGGATTACCTGTCATTCGATTTACGCGAAAACGGCAATACGAAGGTCGGCCAACTTACGCTGAGTCTGCTTGATCCGGCCACGGGTGAGAAGCAGACGTTCTGGGAATCCAAAGGGGCAGAAGAAGGCGAATGGATTCATTATGAGGTCAACACGTCCTACAATCCGTTTCATCTGGAGAATACGCAGTTAATTCTGGAATACCAGACGGCGGACGGGACGACTTCCATCGACATAGACAACCTTCAGGCGAAGTTTCGAGTGTCAGCCGGCACGATTGCCCATGTGAGTCTGGGCACATGGATCGCCTCGCCGGGGCTGCATACTATCACGGTGATGGCGGATGCGGGCAACGAGATTGAGGAAATGGGAGCGGAGAACAACCAGATGACGCTGACGGCAGTGGGAGATAATCCGAGATTGATCATCCATGATGCGGAAATAGTGGAAGGCGATGAGGGCGAGCAAGGAATGCTTTTTATGTTGGAACTGTCGCAGAAGACGGGACAGGAAGTGTCGGTCAATTATGCCGCCTATGATAAAACCGCAAAGGCCGGTGAAGATTACCTGGAACAGAGCGGCACAGTGACCTTCGCCCCCTACCAGACGGAAGCGAGCATCATGGTGCCGATCGTTGGCGATGAGCTGCTCGAGGGACGGGAGGAGTTTTATGTATCGCTGAGCAACTCTATGTTCGCTCATATTGACGACTGGCGGGGACTGGGCGTTATACAGGATAATGACGCGGCCCGGATGGTGGTAACCACCCCGGCGGCCCCGGAAAATGAAATACACGATTTCGATTTCTATTATGTTGACATGAATGATGCAAGCACGCAGGAGCTGGTTATCCATAACCGGGGCGAATCGCCGTTGACGATTACGGAAGCGGCCTTATCGGGGACGGCATTTTCCCTTTACCCGCATAATGGGGCCGGAAGCGGGGATGATATGGTCATACCCGCCGGAGGTGAAATGACCATTACGCTGATGTTCGAGCCCACGGCAGCCGGCGAATTTACGGAAACGCTGACGTTGGCCACCAGCGATCCTTATAACGGACTTTATGAGATCGTCATCAGCGGTGTGGCGGCATCAGGACCGACGACCATCGACGACCATTTCCTGCAACAGCAGAACGACAGCGGCGTGTATCGGCTGGATGTACTGGGGAACGATCTGGCGACGGACAAAGGTGGTATTTTGCTGCTGCACACCATCACCCAGCCGGCACACGGTGTAGTGACGATGGGATTCGACGCGGATCTGATGCGGTATATTCTGATCTACCGGGTGACGGATTATCTGGGGACGGAAACATTCAGCTATACCATTCAGAATGAATACGGTCTGCAAGACACCGCCACCGTAAATGTGAATATTGTCAGTCCGTTTGCATCGGTCGAACTGGACCAGAAGACCGTCCGGAGCATTGTGATTCGCGATCTGTCCGGCTCGGAGGTCACGATTACGGCAAGTCATCTGACGGTCAATGTCGATGTGGAAGGATCAAAGATCGATACAAAAACAGTCAACGGACATGTTGTCATTACCGGCGAAGATCTGGTGATCCGAAACATCTATCTGCCTTACACCTCGACAGGCAGGGGCAATCTGTACCTCAGAAGCCGCGGCAACGACGAGATTGTGCTGGAAAACCTTTCGGGCTATTCGCTGGACACGCTCTACGCTCAGGATATGACACTGACGGGCACGCTGCAACTGCAGAATCTGAACAAGAGTATGATGCTGGGGACGATCGGGCCGAACGCGAACGTACTGATCAGCGAATCGCCCCGCCCGGTTTTTATATCCGCTGAAAGCCTGAGCGGGCGCATCAGTACAACCATCGCCCAGGTGAGACGGCTACAACTGGAGGAAGCGACAGCCGGGACGATCAACAGCCATACGATCGATCAGATTCTGGTCAGGAACGGCGACCTGGATGCTTACGTTTCGACGCAGCATGGTATCGGACAGGTCATTGTAGAAGGCGACATTCGCAAATGGATACGGGCGGCGAGTATTGATAAAATCATCACGCGCGACGGCGACCTGGAAGGCGAAATAACGGCATTGACCGGCTCGATCGGCACGGTGATGATCAACGGCGATATCACCGGACAATTAAACGCGGACGAGAATTTGTATAAAGCGATCGCGCGGGGCGGGGCCTTCACCGGTACGGCACGGGCGGCAGAGGATATCTACCTGATTCAGGCCGAGACATTGAATGACGCGCTGATAAGCGCTGGCGGCGATGTCTTCAAAGTCGTGGCGCAGGAAGATGTGATCGACTCGTATATCATGGGCGGGTACGATATCGGACTGGATATGTCGTTCGGGCTGGTATTTCCCAGCGGCGGCGATCTGCTGACCGGCGGCAATGTGCATCAGGTAACCGCGAGAGGGACCTTTGCGGACAGCTATATCTTTGCGGGTGTGCTGCCGGAAACGGAACAGACGCAATCTCTGCCAGCCACCGGGCAGATGGGAGAAGCAGGCGGCGTCATCGGCAAAGTGTATTTTGGTGAGATAGACCGGAACGCGAATGATTATTTCGGTCTGGCCGCCGCGAAGAAAATCAAACAGGTCCGGGTCGGTGCCGAGAGATTCATGAATACGCAGGATGATCTTAGATTCTGGGTAGAAACGGGTGCCGGTTTTTAAATCAGTTCGTTCTTGATGTAAAATCGGGGGATTGCAATTTCAGTATACCCAATTGGGCAGAAAGCTCCCGGCAGGGCCGGGCGTAAGCTTTTTTTTCGCAGATAATTACGTTCCGACAAAACGGGTATTTTCAATCGGAACGCGTATAAAACCATCCACTCATTTTATGTGAGGGGCTATAGATAAAAAAACGCCGGAAGCGTGGCAGCTCCCGGCGTTTGTCGTTGATGAGCCTTATCGCGTTGCCCGGAGTGGGCAATGATAAGGCGTTAATTAGTGAGAGCCGTAGATTTGAGGAAGTCCTCAGCCAGCAGCTGCAGGTCAGCAAGGTTCACATCGCAATCGTCGTTTATATCGGCTGGATTGCGGGTATAACCCGGCTGGGCCTTGGCGGCCAGGCAGGAATCAGCATAGACGGTAATCTTCATCGTATCGGTGTCAGTGAAGACCGTATCATCCACTGTCAGTTCCAGGGTATAGGTACCCGTCGCGGTCATCGTTGCCGTCGCCGTGAACGAACAGGGATCGTCGAAGCTGAAGTTGCCTTCCAGGCCTTCTGGACTGGTTTTGATCAGCTTCCAGGACGGTGTCGCGGCCACCGGCACGCCATCGTCCAGAGCCAGGCCGCCGGCCAGCGTTTCTATCGCCGAACCGCCTTCCAGCCAGGACACGATATCAGCGCCCGCGTCGGCGATCGGCTCCTGATTCAGCGGAACGGTCCGGAAAGACCACAACGCCGAAGACACATCGGTCGCGGCCGGTTCATAATCCAGATCGACATTGGCAACCACCCGCCAGTAATAAACCGTATCAAAATCCAGGTCGGCAGGCGGCGTAAAGCTCGTGCCTTCCTGAACTTCACTGACCAGCGCCGTCGGGTCGCCGGTTTCTACAGCCGCCTGGTTCGGGTCCAGATACACATCATAGGTGATTGTGAAGCCCGGTTCCAGGTTCGGGTCCGAAGGAGCCGCCCAGGACAATACCTTATCGACGGGCACTTCGGTGAACAGAGGATTGTCCAGATCGGAATACATCCCCTGGAAGGGTTTGGGATCCGGGGCAAAAGGTATCGGGCCGGCATCGAGGGAAAAATTATCCAAAATCGCCGTGGCGGTATTTGCAGAGAACAAACCATGCGCCAGACCGACATGTACCTGGCCGGCCAGATCTTCGCGTTCGATTTCAGCATGCATGGTCCAACTATTGCCATCGGCGCTCTTATAAGCCGTCAGGGTTGTGCCTGTGCGGTCCAACCGCAGCCAGGGCAGTTCCGCGATGGTCAGATCGCCGGAATTCTGGTTGGTCTCCGCACCATCGTCCGTGGATCGGAAAATATGGGTCGAACCCCACTGCCAGTGATCAAAGGCGAAGAGGGCCTGCCAGTCGATATCGGCAGTCGTTTCCGCTACGGGATTACGAACCATCAAGCCGGCGGAATGCCAGGTGACAGCCGGCGGCTGTGTGCCGTTCCAGTCATCGTTGCGTTCAAAACAGGGGTCGAATGACTTGAAATTGCTGCCGGGAAGTATCTGGACACGGGCCGAGAAGTCGGTGTCAGCCGGAATGACGATATACATCAAAGCGCCATCGTCATCAACACCGGCCCAATGAGTGTTGGTGGTTGTGTAGGTCAGCGCATCGTCATTTGTGGTAGTATCAAGGTCAATGAGATCGCCATCCTGGACCAGGCTGACGCCGCTGTTGACCACGGCGCCATCCCAAACTGTTCCGGCCAGATTGTTCTGGAAATCGTTGTCGCCGCTGAAATCATCCGTTATGGTTCCATAAGAGACCGCTGCGCCCAGGCAAAGACAAAGCAGGGTCCCGAATAAATTACTCTTGTTTATCATCATGATATACACTCCTTCAAATTGATTATTGATTATTGGTCAAATCGTCACGGTGTCCATCCGGACAAACCGACGAGCTTTAATCCATCAGTCTGGTCGTACTCATCCATCCCAGGCTCAACTCATTGAAGTCCTTCAGGTCAACTACGCAGTCGTTGTTAATGTCGCCTTCGTCTTTCTGATAACCGGGGACACTCTTGGCGGCCGTACAGGCATCGCCATATACGGTCACGGTAATGGTTTCCGTTACGGTATGGGTCGGGTCCTGTACCTCTAATTGATAAACATAAGTGCCCGTTTCGGTGAAGTCCACCGTGGTAACCAGAGACGACGGGGAGTTGGGCGCGGCTGTGGGCCCGCTAAGCTGGGACCAGGTCGTGGTCAGGGAGCCGGGATCATCGTCCACAACCGTGCCGGTCAGGGTGACGCTTTCGGCGCCGTCCTGGAGCCACAGGCCGAGCGGATCGCTGGAAAGGGTGACGATCGGCGTAATCTGCGTGGTAAAGGTGAAGGTCTGATCGTGGATGATCTGACCGTTTTCCCGGGAGATAATGCGCCAGACATAATCAGTACTCGGATCGGGCGAGAAAAGCACCGAAGAAGCGTCCTTGACGTTATCCACCAGGACCAGGTTCGGATCTTCGCTTTCCATGATAACAGTGATGAGTACGTCATTGCCGGGTGTGTTCGGTTCTGGTACGGTCCAGCTCAACTCGGAAATCGTATCGAACAGAGCTTCTGTGCCGTTTTCCGGAACCGGGTTGAAGAAGAAACCGGGCGTCAGGACCGTCAGATCGTTTTCGGAATCATACGCGACATCAATTTCGGCAATGCCGTCAAAGCTGACGATATCGCCGTTGTCAATAGCCGTCTTGGCTTTTCCGTTGACTTCATTGCCGGTAAAGGCGATTTCTCCGCCTTGCAGTTCAATAGGCCTTGTAGGATCGTTCACCGTCAGGTCGCCGCTGATGATGAGCTGGCCGCCGGTAATGGTGACGTTACCATAACCATTCAAGCCGGGATCACTCACGATAAAATCAACCGCTTTGAAAACGCCGCCGCTGATATTCAAAAAGGCAAAACCGTTTCTTCGGCCGATTTCACTATCGTCTGCCCCCCCCGTGTTGGCCTTAACTTCAAAAACGCCGTCCGAGAGATTGAAAGTTCCGATATTGCCGTTGTCGCCCCCGCTGTCACAAAATCGGAAATTGCCCTCAACGGTCATCGTTCCGCCGCTCATGTTGAAGGTGGAGTTCACTCCGGGAGCGGTATTGCGATTGATCCAGAAACCGCCCGGAGTTACCGTCAAACTGCCGCCGATCATATTCACGGTGGCATCGCCGCCGGAAAGACCAAAGTTGGTACGCTGTACGGACCCGTTAAAGGAATCATCGATCACAGCCGGGTAAGTGGCGACGGTAGAAGGACGGTCAAACTGGGCCCATTCCAGTACCGTTTCGTCAACAACATCCGGCGGAGCGTCTTCGGTGGGGCTCCAGTTGTCGGGATTACTCCAGAGATTGTCATCTCCCCCGCCGAACCAGGTAAACTTTTTCAGTGGCTGTCCCCAGGCATCGCCGGAAAACATGCTGAGGGTCAAACCCAAGGTCATTAAAAATAGCGTAAGGTATCGAAGACTCTTATTTTCAATTTTCATAATAGCATTCCTCCAAAATAATTTGGATATTAACAAAGTTGTAGTTAGATATGATCAATACAGAAGTTTTTAACTGTTATAAATAGATATGACATAACAGTCATTATGAAAACTTGAAGCAGTCCTCCTTTCTCGTTTTAAGTGTTGTGTGCTTTATTTTCCAGAATTCTCAATTTTAAAAATCCACCTCAACACCCCCTTAACCATCAATCATCTGCAAACACCTCCTTTCAGGCTCAGAATTCAACCGCTAAATCCGTACGAACGGAACAACGAAGCAAAACACTTGAGTATATTTAACGTCTGCCGGGGAAAACAACAACAGGACATCTTGCCCATATATTTACCGTCGCGATTCACGCGGCTCATATCATGTTGCGGAATGGGGCGGAAGTCCGGGATACAGTATTCCTCTACAGTTTTTTCAGCAATTGTTTTCGACTTTACGTGATTCTCCTTCTCTACTTTATGACATGAAGCATTTGAAAGAGTACAGTCATTCTTCAATGATCAACGTACATGCTTTCCTGTTATACTGCCTCCGATTGAGCTTTCCCGTTTACTCAAATCAGGATTATGTCATGTGAAAAAAATGCGTACGGCCCTGTAAGGAGTTTTCTACCCAATCGGGTATAGATCTCGCTGCGACAAAAATATTCCGCCACGCAAAAACCTTGTCCGTAAAAATCTTCCAACTTTCTTTAGTCCGTTTAGATCTGAATTTTAAATGTGTATATATGATAAACGTTTTCAACCAACGGGTCAATAAAATTTCCCGTGTTTTTCACCAAATCACCAAATTATCCACAACTACCATTTCATGCATGATACCCAATTTGGTAGAAATGTTTGAATTCAGTTAATCTGGCTGCTTTCGATGACGATGATTTACACTGGAGCGACCACATATATCATATTGAGAAATGTCTTATATATTTTTGCTTTTTCATAAGCATTATATCATATTTAAAGTATTCGAGCTACTCCCGAGTCCGGCATCACGGATTCTACAACTAAACTATGTCTATGACAGAAAAGGACTTACTATATTTAGAGCCGCTTGAGCAGCGCGTGCTTTTGTCTCTGGTGCCAGATCATATTCTGCCAATTTTTGATCCCGAATGGGCCAATGGCGGACATTTCTTACCCAACCATGATAATTTATCGGACGATAATATCTTAATGGATGGCCCTCTCCTTGACCAAAGTGATATTGTTTTTATCGACAAAAACATCGAAGATTATGGGACGATCCTCAAAGGCGTGGCAGACGATACAGCATTTTTTACGCTGGATCCGAACCTGGACGGCATTAAACAAATTTCCAATATACTGGCAAACAAAGCCGATTTGACATCTATTCATATTATTTCTCACGGCAGTGAGGGACAGATATCTCTGGGAAATGCCGTCATTTCGACGGAAACAATGAGCGAATATCATCAGGAATTGGAGATAATCGGCCAGTCTTTAAGCGAAGCAGGCGACATTTTATTATATGGATGCAGTGTTTCGGGCGGCCCAAAAGGTAAGATTTTTATTGAAAACCTTTCACAATATACAAGTGCTGATATTGCCGCTTCGACAGACATGACCGGACACGCTGAGGCCGGCGGCAACTGGACGCTGGAACACCATGCCGGAATTATAGAATCAACACCGGTTATTTCCCTTGAGGCCCGTTCAGCATGGGCCGGCACGCTGGACACTTATACCGTCACGAACACGAACGACGCGGGCGCCGGGTCGCTGCGGCAGGCCATCATCGACGCCAATGCCATCAACGGCATGGATACCATCACTTTTGATATAGCCGGGGGCGGACCGCACACGATTACGCCGCTTTCGGAGCTGCCGTATATCACTGATCCTGTAACGATTGACGGCACGAGCGAGCCCGACTGGGCGGCGAGCGCTCCGGTAATCGAGCTGGACGGCAGCGACCTGGCGGGCGTAGAGAAAGGGTTATATCTTGACACTGGATCGAACGGGAGCGTCATCCGGGGACTGGTATGCCACAGTTTTCCCAATCAATTTCTCCTCATCAAAAGTACAAACAACACCATCACGGGCAATTTCATCGGTACGGATCCGACGGGCACGCTGAACCAGGGAAACGGCAATCATGCAATCTGGCTGCAAGCCGGCGCGAACAACAACATCATCGGCGGAACGACCCTTGCTGAGCGAAACATTATCTCCGGCACCGAAAACGGCACAGGCATCCTGATAAACAATGCACATGACAATATCATTCAGGGCAATTATATCGGTACGAATATCACCGGTACGGCCACCATCAACAATGTAACCGGTATTCATATCCGCGGCGGCGCGACAGGCAATATCATAGGCGGATCAGACCCGGGAGAAGGCAATCTCATTTCGGGCAATGACAGTGAAGGCCTCGTATTCACGAGTGATGGCACAAGCGGCAATATCATCCAGGGTAACATGGTCGGTACGCAGGCTGACGGCGTGAGCCCGCTGGGAAACAAGTATGGCATTTCTTTCAACAATCAGACTATTTCCAACAACTGCATTGGCGGCGTTAATCCCGGCGAAGGCAACATTATCGCTCACAATCAAGAGGAAGGCATCATACTGAAAGACCAGGCAGGCTCGGGCAACAGCATACTGGGCAATTTGATTTTCAGCAATGGCGACCGGGCGATCAATCTGGACACCAACAATTCCGTCCAGGCAAACGATCCGGACGACGCGGATGTCGGCCCCAACGATTACCAGAATTATCCCGTAATTACAGCAACGGTTTTCGACGACGGCAAAGTTTACATTACCGGCACCTTGGACAGTACGCCTGACACGACCTTTCGCATTGAATTTTTCTCCGGTGCTACGCCTCACGACAGCAGCCACGGCGACGCGGAAGCGTTTCTGGGCGCGATGACGGTCACTACCGACGCCAATGGAGATGTGCTATTCTCCGAAACCTTAACAGCGGTGATGAATGCGGGCGACTTTATTACCGCCACGGCTACAGTAGAGCTGGGCGGAAACAATTTCGGTTCGACATCGGAAATGGCGATGAACGATCTGGTTTTATTCAGACCGACGACGACAGGCATCGCCGACGTCCTTGTCATTGAGAATGCCGACGACACAATCATCAATCTATACCCTTCCTTTGCGGATGTCGAGGATGCCGATGAAGATATGACCTACACCATCGTTAACAATACGAATCCCGACTTGTTTGCAGACATCGGTATTGTCGATGGTGAACTGCGACTTAGCTACGCCGCCGATCAATTCGGCGATGCGACCATCACTATCCGGGCAACGGATACCGACGGCCTCCTCAAAGAAACCAACCTCACCGTCACGGTTGACGCGGTGAACGACGCGCCGATCGGGTTGGGTCTCGACAATATCGTTGTCAATGAAGACGCAGACGATACGGTCATCCACCTGCATCCGTCATTCGGGGATATCGAAGATAATGATGAGGAAATGACATATACCATTGAAAACAACACCAACGCCGCTCTGTTTGACAGTGTAAATATTATCGCCGACCATCTCACACTCGCTTACGCCGCCGATCAATACGGCACGGCGACCATTACTATCCGGGCAACGGATACCGGCGGGCTCTGGGTGGAAGAAACCATGTTGATTACGGTCAACGCGGTGAACGATCCTCCAACCAGTTCCGGCATTGACGATATTAATGTAAACGATAACGCGGGTGATAAGGTGATAAATCTGTACGAATCGTTTGATGACATCGAAGACACCGACGCTGATCTGGTTTATACCATAACGGACAATTCCAACAGTGAGCTTTTCAGCGGCGTCAACATAGCCGCAGGCACCCTGACGCTGGATTATGCGGCTAACCAGTCCGGCTCAGCCGCGATTACCGTGCGGGCAACGGATACCGGCGGGCTCTGGGCGGAAGAAACGTTTGATGTAAACATAACCGCCGTCAACGACGCCCCTGTTTCCCTGGGCATCAGTAACATCACCGTCATGGAAGACGCCCCCGATACGCTGATCAACCTGTTCAACGCTTTTGATGACGAAGAAGAAGGCAGCGACCTGACTTACAGCATCAGTGACAATACAAATTCGGGGCTTTTCACCAATACCGAGATCGCCAACGGCATTCTTACGCTTAATTACGCTCCCAACCACAGCGGCTTTGCCGTTATCATCGTTCGCGCTACCGACAGCGGCGGCCTCTGGGCAGAAGAAAGGTTCGTTGTAACCGTAACTGCCGGCAACGACAAACCCATTTCCTTTCCGGACAGGTATGTCACTGCCGTGAATACAACGCTTTCGACGGCAGCCGCTCAAGGCGTACTGGAAAACGATTTCGATTATGACCAGGACACCCTGACAGCTCAACTGGCAAGCGACGTCGCGCATGGTACACTCACTTTCAACAGCGACGGCACATTCGAATATATCCCCGAAACCGGCTGGCAGGGAACCGACAGTTTCACTTATACCGCTTTCGATGGCACGGCATACAGCAAAATCTCTACCGTCACGCTGTATGTTGTCCCTGATGAAATAAGCCATACCATCAATGAAGATACCGTACTAAATGTTGAATCGCAAGCCGGCCTGCTGGCGTTTACGTCCGATTATCAAGAGGAGGACTTTACCGCCCTGCTGCATGATGATGCGGACCACGGCGCTCTGACGCTGAACGAAGACGGTTCCTATATTTATACTCCCGATCCAGACTGGTACGGACAGGACAGTTTCACGGCGCAGGTCATCAGCGAATCGCTGAACGCCGTCATGGTTACAGTCCGCCTTACTGTTCTGCCGGTCAATGATCTGCATCAGGGTTCCAGCCACTCTTATGAGATTGAAGAGGATACGGTTTTGAACATTGAGGGCTCGCTGGGCCTGCTGGCTCACTTAAGCGACCCTGAAGGCGACCCCCTGACGATCATACTCGAAAAACAATCATCCCACGGCACACTCATGCTCAACAGCGACGGCACGTTCAGTTATATCCCCGATGCCGACTGGTACGGGCAGGACAGCTTTCAGTACCGGATTACGGACGGCATAGAAACCGGCTCTCTCCATACCATCACACTGAATGTCTTACCGGTTAACGACGCTCCGGTCATGGAACGTCCGAATAATCAATCTGTCAATCAGGATTCCGTTCTGGTATTTAACCCATTACATCATAATCCAGTAATTATACGGGATATTGATGCCGATGCAAATATCATGCGTATGTCTGTTCAGGCAAGTTTTGGAACGATAAGCCTGTCCAACCTCAATGGCCTGGCCTTCC
The DNA here is from genome assembly GCA_964482555.1 of uncultured Pirellulales bacterium. Taxonomy (GTDB): domain Bacteria; phylum Planctomycetota; class Phycisphaerae; order Sedimentisphaerales; family SM23-30; genus CAYZXY01. The sequence goes on along the minus strand of CAYZXY010000004.1, from coordinate 25,230 downwards.
TGACCGGTGACGGCAGTGAAGATAAGTCCATGACCTTTGAAGGCACACAGGACGCCCTTAATCAGGCCCTGGACGGCATGGTGTATCATCCCGCTGATGATGCGGGAGTGGACACACTGGTAATGGAAATCAGTGACAACGGCGCCACGGGCAGCGGTAATATCCTGACCGATAATGCCGTCATCCAGATTATCATTAATCCCGCAGTCGATGACGACAGTTCCGATAATGATGGTTCGGCAGACGGCGAACCGGAATCGCCGCAGTTGCCCGACCATACTGAACCGCAAGACAACGGCCAGGATGAAAATGATCACACCATTAATGACAATGACAACCAGGGAGGCTCTATCATTACGCCGGACGACCCGGATGATAATGACAGCGACCTGAATGAATCGCCGGGAGCGAAACTTGACAAGACGGCCGAAGACACGTCTGATAACTCAACAGACGAAACTGGAAGCGAAGAGCTGAAATCAGCTCCTGATGATGCCGTCACGGAAAACAGCGAAACCTCCTCAGACACGACTACAAGGCAAACGGGTGAATCTGACCGGTCACAGGAATCTTCCTGGTCGCCCAGCCGCGACAATAACAGTAACAGTGCGGCTGTCAGGCCAGTGAACGACAATCCTGCTCCCGCCGATGGACATCGCCATATGGCAAGCTTAAACCTTAACAACAGCATGCAGGTCCCCCACCTCCGGGCGGACAGCGACGGTGCGGTAAAGGCGGTTTCCGCTCAGCAACTGCGAATTTCAGCATTATCGAGTATGATCGATATGGATAGCGACACCATGGATCGCCTCGGCCAGGTGGTACAAAACGCCCAAACCTGGCAAAAAACCAGCCAGGCGGCTGATGAACTAAACGGCAATAGCGAGGCGAAAAACATGGTCAGGACCCTCCGCTCAGGAACGGTTGCCGGCATTACCAGCAGTGTAACGTTTGGATATATCGCCTGGGCTATTCGTACCGGCGCTCTGGCGGCCAGCCTTTCGTCCAGCTTGCCGATGTGGTCGCTGTTCGACCCCGTTCCCGTGCTGGGCGAAAACCAGATCCGCCAATCCTTGAAAAAGGATAAAGACGCCGGCAATGACCAGGACGAAAAACGCGTGGAAGCATTTCTCGCCGACAAGCACAACGCCAATAATACCAGGGCCGAAAAACGGGAGGCGACAAAATGAAACGCATCTCCATCGTTACCCGATTGAGTATTATTCTGGGAGTGCTGCTGCTGACGTCACTGTTCCTGGCGGATATGCTGGGGTTAATTCCCGATCCGGCCCACGAGAAGATTCAGAGCAGGGTTTCGACCACCGAGATGATCGCCATGAATTTCTCATTGGCGGCCGGCCAGAAGAACACTGTTCTTTTACGCAATTCCATGCAGGCGATTTGTGAACAGAACGACGATATTCTGTCTATTGGCGCCCGGGACAAAAGCAAAAAACTGATATTCGATTCCGGCAATCATGAAACCTATTGGAACGATCCGAAAATCCGCAGCACTCAAGGTCGCAACCTGAACATTCCGTTGTATGAAAACGATAATTTGCTTTGCACTATCGAAGTCTGTTTTGATGACATTGCTTCGGGGTTTTTGTCAAAAATCCTCAAAAGCTCCAAATACGAGTTGTTCGTTTTCATCGTCCTGGTCAGCATTTTACTGTATATCCTGTATCTTAAAAAGACATTGAAGCATCTGGATCCGTCATCAGTAGTGCCGGACCGGGTGAAATCGATCCTCAATACCCTTTCGGAAGGCGTTATCATTCTTGATAAAAAAGAAGAAATCGTACTAACCAACGAATCCTTCGCCGAAATTGTCTCTATGCCGCCCTCGCAGTTGATCGGCAAAAAAGCCTCCACCATCGCCTGGAAGGATCCCAAAACAGGTAAAAGTCCCGACAAGCCGCCCTGGAAAGCTTCGGTCGAATCGGATATCACCAGAAAAAGCGTTCCGCTCAAGCTGGAAACGCCCGACAAAGAGTACCTTTTTATCATCAACACAACGCCAATCCATAACAACGGCAAAAACATTATCGGGGCGATGGTGACCTTTGACGATGTCAGTTCGGTCGAGGACAAGAACACCAGACTGGAACGGGCCCTGGAACAATTGCAGGTCTCACGAAATAAAATCAAGAGCCAGAACGAAGAATTAAGACGGCTTTCGATGCGTGACCCGCTAACCAACTGTTACAATCGCCGGGCATTCTTTGAGCGTTTCGAATCCGAATGGAGCAAGGCCCGGCGGCATAACCTTTCGTTGAGCTGCATCATGGTGGACGCGGATCATTTCAAAAACGTCAATGACACCTACGGTCATGCCACCGGTGATGAAGTGCTGAAAGGCATTTCCGGCCTGCTGCTGGGCTCAACGCGAAAAGGCGATACGGTGTGCCGTTACGGCGGCGAAGAGTTCTGCGTGCTGCTGCCCCATACGGATATTAATTCGGCGTGGATCGTGGCGGAGAAATATCGTAAGCAAATCGAAGCGATCAGGCCCGCGAACCTTTCGATCACGACCAGCCTGGGCATTTCATCCATAGATCTGGGCGCAGAGAGCCCGCAGGAGATGCTGGACCAGGCGGACAAAGCCTTGTATGAAGCGAAAAACAACGGCCGGAACCGCGTGTGCCGCTGGGATGACATTAAGGGTAAACCCCCTATGAAAACCGTGCAGTCGTCACCATCCGATCCCGCGAAAAGCGAACCGGCCCGGATTAAACGCCTGACTTCTTACATCCCTTTTTTCTCTGTCAAGGCGCTGCTCAGCGCCCTGGAGCATCGCGACAAAGCCACCGCAGACCACAGCTACAACGTCGCGGACTACGCCGTGGCGATGGGATTAAACATGATGCCGCCCAGCGATTGCTATATTCTGGAAAACGCCGCCCTGCTGCATGATGTCGGCAAACTTGCCATTCCGGATCATATCCTGCGAAAACCGGGTCCGTTGACCAAAGAAGAATGGAAGATCATGGAGCAGCACGACCGGCTGGGCGTCGATATCATCGACGCGTCCTTCCGTGCTCCCGAGTTGACCAATATCGTCCGTTTCAGCCATGCCTGGTATGGCGGCAGACCCGGACATGATGACTTGCCGACCGGCATGGATATTCCGTTGCGTTCGCGGATTATCTTGATCGCCGACGCTTATGACGCCATGACTTCCGACAGAATCTACCGTAAATCGCTAAACCGGGATGAAGCGTTTGCCGAGCTGCGGCGCGGAACCGGGACACAATTCGACCCGAAGCTGGTGGAGCATTTCATCAAAACGATTATTACCCGCGACCTGGACGGCCAGGTAAGCTCGCTGCCGGAATCTCAGGCGAAGGCGCTGCGGATCAATCTGGAGATTGAACGTCTGGCGTGCGTCATGCAAGCGCAAGATATCTGCCTGCTGTCGGCCATATCAGAAAACCTGGCCTCCAACGCCATGAAAATCAGCCTGCCCGACATCGCCGAGGCCGCCCACAATATCACATCCGCTCTCAACGACCATGCCGAGCTGCAATCCCTGATGGTACAGACCGAAGAACTGCTGAATCTGTGCCGTGAGCATCAGGAGCGGCTCATCAGTTGCGGAGTCTGACGTTTCAGTCTGGCATCTTGACGATCTGAAGTTTGTCATTGAGGATTATGTAGCGGACGCCCCGCCAGACAACCGTGCGGCTACCGGCGGTGGAGAGCAACAGAATCCAGGTGAACAACGCCAGAAAGGGCTGACAGAATATGTCGATGAGGCCGGGAATCAGTAAAGGTTTTCGATCCGCGGGCAGAATCTTCCGAATCAGAAACTGCCGGACTGCGGCCTTCAGTATCGAAAGGACCAGCAATACCATCGGCATTAGTGCCGCATAGAACCATTGCTCCGAACCGGCGAGCAACTGCTGGGCTGTCACCGCAGCACCCATCCAGAATCCCAGAACATAATGGCCGATACCCCCGACCGCGAACAGCCACAACAACGGCATATAGCGGCGGGTAATGATGAATTGTCGCCGGGCAAACGTAACCAACTGCTGCCAGTTCACCTGTTCATAGCTGGCAATAAAACAGGCGGGAACGAACCATACCCTGCGTTTAAGCGTCCGCACCGCCATGGTTAGCGAATAATCGTCGGACAGTGTCGTTTTCCATATTTCCGGCAGGCCGGCCTCGATAAACGTTTCTTTATGAATCGCCATCGCGCCGCCCCAGGCGCTGTTCCAGGGATGCGGCCCCAGTAGCGAGGCGAAAAAGGCGTTGATGGCGCTCAGCGTCCGGCTGCTGAGACGCTTATCCGTTGGGACGAACCAGCGATACCCCGTTGCGGCGCCGACAAATTCCTTCTTCAAAGGTCTTACCATACTGGTAATGAAGTGGGGCGGAAAACAGGCATCCGAATCGACGAATATGAATACTTCAATATCATCAGGCAATTGAGTGATAGCATACCGTAAGTTATGGACCTTCTGTGAATTCGTGGCGGCCAGCCCGGCCACATGCACGGTCGCTTTAGCCGCCCGGCCTTCCTTCAGATAGCGTTCGATCAGTATGTGCAGCTTTTCATAAGCCGGATCGGATTCGCTTTCCACCACAAAATGAATCTCATAATGTGGATAATTCATTTGGAACAGCGAAGCAATATTCCGCTCAAAGGTGTTATCCAGCCCTTTGCAGGGACTGATGACAGCCGTTCGGGGCGGATAACCGGTTTCCCGGGGTTTATAATGGAGGGCGGTAAAAACGGTATGAATGATCGCCTGAAACATCTCAATGAACTGGATGCCGAGAATAACGGCGGAAAATATGTAATATAGTTTCATAGTGTTTTTGTTATAGATATCGTTTCTGCAAACGGGCGGTCGAACCTATGCGTCCGGTCACACCCATGATGTCGCCGGCCTGCAGGACCGTATCGGGATTGGGATTGAATTCGATCCGGCCGTCGCGGCTCTGCAACACGATGATAAGCAGCATAATCCAGATCTTGCCGCCAGCATGAAATTCATAACCATTTTCCAGCTTCATACCCAGCGTACTGATGGTCACCAGCGTCAGATATAGCGATTCCAGTATGGGAAACTTTTCCAACACCACAAATCTCAGTGTCCCCAGCCCTACCAGCGCTACAAGAAAGGCCACCGATAACAGCAGCCTGTTCAAGGGGGTATTGGAATGTTCAATAATACCTCTGGACATACTTATATGGACATCCGGAAAATAATCAGAATAACGTATTTTCACGCTTGCAGTTATGAAATATTCCCGACATTATAGCCCATTCCTCGAATACCCGCAAGTGAGGGTATTCGGGATTTACTGAACTTCGGCTTTGGTGATTTCCCGAATAACGCTGGTGGCATAGCAGCCCGAACTCAGCTCAAATCGAATCTCCAGAAACTCCGAGCGGTCATCTTCACCGCGGCGGATATGGACATTCCGGGGTCGAAATCGCAGGGGACGACGGCCACCTTTGAGCTGCTTCATCTCCTCTGAATGGAAATGATCGGCCAGAATATGATTCTGTTCCAGGATATCCTGCTCGATTTTTTCAGCTTCGCCCATTGGTCCCAGCATCTGATGACCAAAAAGCGGTCCCGTGGGACTTATTCCAAAACTCTCACAACGCGACTGCTCATCTTCCGCGGATTCCACAATAAAACAGGAACCATTATTGTGCTTCCAGGCAATATCCCCGACGAATAATCGGTCAATATTTGGCATTCGCTTCGTCACGACCTGATTAAACAGATATGATTGCAGAGAGGACACATAAAATCGTTTGATTTGCTTATTCAGATAATTAAAGGCACTTTCTTTAGATTTGCCTTTCGTCAGAGCCCGCAGGGCCAGTCGCTGATCGTGAAAATGAGCCGGCCAGGCATCATGGGCGCTTTGATAATCGCCGCTGTCGTAATATGTCCGGGCATCCAGAATAGGCGATTGATCTGTCTCTCTTGGACAGCCCAAATATAAATCAATAAAATTATCATACTCCCCTTTTATGACATACTGCCCCAGTTGCGGCGAATCCTGACGCTTGCCAAAACGTTGCGGGCCGAAATAATTGGGCGTTCCATGCTTACGGAGTAATTCCATGACCTGTCCGGCACGGGATTCTGCTTCCTCCAGAGGCATATCCAATTCCCTGATGCGGATAATAAATCGGTTAGATTTCAAATGGCCGATTCGCAATTTATTGGTATGATATTCCGATTTGATTATAGTAATGTTATTCAAATCGAGCTTTTCGACTTCTTCTTTGGTCACATGCTCAATGGAAAGCCATTGACGGGTAACGGCTTTGGCGTCTTTCAAGCCGGCATGACCAATAGCCTGCCGGGAGACCTTTAAAGCCCGCGACAGCTTGACGATTACATCCAGAGTGGCCATTCCTCTTTTTTCGACATTAACGTACAGGTGCGTTCCTTCACCCGATGGCTCATAGAGCGGCACTTCCTCTACGATAAAATCCTTCCAAAAACGTTTGATTTTTCCGCCGGAACCGGGTATATCTTCCGTAAGATAGGGTAACTGGTTTTCTGTAATGGCAGTCATATTTTAGTTGTGCTTCTTTCCTCTTTTGCTCTTATCCATTTATAACTTACATGAATCAGGTATAAAATACAACTCTGTTTCTTGAAGTTATCGGTTATATTTATTTATTATGGACCACAATTGATCTGAATGATTGACTTTTCTATCTTTAATCAATATCATTTATTCTTTTGAGCAGTGTCTGCCAAAAAGAAGTGCCCGATTATCGTATCTTGAAGATGCGAAATGACTTAAATCAAAGCGGCGCACGGGATGACGCCGCCTGCCAGCCTGTATTCAGAGATTGCCAGCCAACTATGAAAACACCACAAAGTTACGAACCTAAAGAAAAATGCGGATTGTTTGCTGTTTATAACTCGCCGGGGGCAGTGGAAAAATGTTATTTCGGCCTGCATGCCCTGCAGCATCGTGGCCAGGAATCGGCCGGGATCGCCGCCAGCGATGGCGAAGTCATCCGGTGCCATACCGGCATGGGGCTGGTGAGCGATGTTTTCACTACGCCCGTTTTGCGGGACCTCTCCACCGCGGGAAATATTGCCATCGGCCATGTGCGTTATTCCACATCGGGATCTTCCTGTAAAGAGAACGCCCAGCCGCTGCTGGTCGAGTATTCACTGGGACAGATGGCCGTGGCCCATAACGGCAACCTGATTAACGCCCGATTACTGCGTGACGAATACGAAGGGCATGGTCATATTTTCATGGGGACTTCCGACAGCGAAATCATCATTCATCTGATGGCAAAACCCTCGCATATCGCCAAGCCGGACACCATGGCTCATGTTCTGGGCCATCTGCAGGGGGCGTTTTGTCTTTTGTTTCTGTTTCCGGACCAGATCGTAGCCGCCCGGGACGCCCATGGAATCCGTCCGCTCTGCATCGGGAAGCTGGAAGACGGCGCTTATGTTGTGGCATCGGAGACCTGTGCTCTGGACATTGTCGAAGCGCAGTTTCTCAGGGAAGTGGAACCGGGCGAAATCGTTACGATTGATAAGAACGGCCTGCACAGCCGGCATTTCGACGGCGCCCATGAAGACATACAGCATCAGAAGCCGGCACACTGCATCTTCGAACAGGTCTATTTTGCCGATCCGTCGAGTATGGTTTTCGGTGAGAATGTTCATCTGGTCCGTCATGCCATGGGCCAGCAGCTCGCACGGGAAGCCCCGGCAGACGCCGATCTGGTCATACCAGTGCCCAACTGTGCCCGTTGTGCGGCCGGGGGTTACGCGGAAGAAATCGGCATTCCCTACGGGCGAGGTTTTACGGTGAGTCATTATGCCGGTCGTAGTTTTATCGAACCGGAGCAGCCGACGCGCGATCTGGCGGTAAAAATTAAACTCAACGTCATACAGGAAGTGGTCCGGGACAAGCGGCTGGTCGTGATCGAGGATTCTGTCGTTCGCGGCACCACCACCCGCGGCAAGATGGGCGCCCTGCGTAAAGCGGGGGCAAAAGAAATTCACTTGCGTGTCGCGTCACCACCGATACGCTTTCCCTGTTTCTACGGCATCGATTTCCCCAATCCTAACGAACTTATCGCCAACAACCGAACAGTCGAGGAAATACGCGGTTATCTGGAGATCGACTCGCTGCACTACCTGTCCCTGGAAGGAATGCTCAGTTGCGTCAAGTTCCCGCCCGACCATTACTGTAACGCCTGCTGGTCCGGTAACTACCCTATCGCGGTGGATGAGCCGGTCTCGAAATACGCCTTTGAAAAGTATCAGAAGAAACTGTTTTAGAATACTTGCAGACTCATAACAGTGCAAAGCATACCCCATCAGCTTCGCGACCAGCATCCAGTGTTTGAGCCGGATTTGCCTCTTTCACGTTCTACGTCTTACGTCCCTCCTGGTACATTTCTCACGATTCTGCCAGAAGCTTTCTTCCCGATTGGGTTTAGAAATTGCGTGAACGCTTACTAATAAACAATATTCCGGGGAACGGCGGAAGCGACGACCGGATAGGACATATCGTTCTGGACGATACGAAACGCGACGACCAGCTTACCGACGGTGCCGGCCGGGAGGTCCGGGTTGGCGGGCGGAGCATCGGTAAAGATAGGGTGACCAGGTGTCAGGGGAAAGACATTTTCCACCATTTGATAAAAGTTGGCGCCGTCATCGACGCTGACCTCGATGCGCTGGTCCGCCGGGATGTAGCGATAGATGACATCACGGCCGTCGGCATCGACCAGACTGCACTGGTTGCCGTCCACGCTGACGTCGATCGTGGCCACTTCAGGATCGTTCCATGCGGACCGAATGGTATGGCACATCTGTACAACCGTATTGCGTGACGTGACGCTGATCATGGACATATCGCGGTTGACTTCGTAGCTGTTAAACGCGGCGTCAAAGGCCACAGCCGTTGCGGTCAGCAATAATGCTCCGATGGTCAACGCGATCAATATTTCGACAATTGACATACCCATAGCTGGCCTCCTGTTTGTGTATATTTTCCTGGATTGTTGATAATAGTTCTTTTGCATATCCGCACCTCTCCCTCGCTCTTCCCGGTAGAAGTATCCATCTAAGATTTTGAAATTTAATGTTGTATATTTTTTGCTCAATTCGAGCAGCTGTAATTTTCAAGTTCGATATAAGTGTCGCCATCGGCATTGCCGATCACGATGGGGGTTTTCATACCGCTGGGCAACAGACGGTCCGGCGAAGGTTTGATCCGAATAACGCCGATATCACCGGCTTCGGATGTTTCGGAACCGCCGTCACCGAGGGTGGCGCCGATATTGGTTACATATCCGCTGCTGTGGGAAGTGGCGTCATACATCGAGATGATCGTGCCTTCGATGTTGGCGTTACCGCGGACATCCACGATGCCGCCGACGATGGCCCCGGTCAGTTCGCTGTTTCCATTTTCCACGACCCCGGGATCGGTATTACCCAGGTTGACGTTAAAATGCGGCGCCAGGATGGTCGCTTCTTCCATGACGGTGTTGTGGAATTCGGCGGCGGCGGTGAAATAGAGGCAATTGCGAATCCAGTTAAACGGCTCCGGCACGGCGGTAATTATCGGGCCGTTAAAGCGGCAGTTCTCAAACCGGACATTGTTATAGTTATAGCCGTTTTCGCCGGCCTCCACCATCAGAACACCTTCAAATGTACAATTGACAAACAGGGCGTTACGATCCGCCGGCAGACTGCTGTTGGTGAAGGTCTGATTGGTGTAAACATGCCGTTCCATTTGCATGTGATAATAATTGACCACCCACTCGCTATAGCCGGGTTTGGGGCTTTGATAATCACCGGGAGCATGCGGGAAATATTCGGTCTGGGTGGTTGAAGAGTCCGGAATGGCACTGACCAGATCGCGATACATACTGGTGTCATAATCGTTAATATCCATGCCGGGCATTTCGGGATGAGTCTGACCATATTTGATGCCTTCATGATAGCCCTGAACCTGATCATCTTCATGGTAGAGACGGTTGCCGTCCTCATCAAACATGGGCAGCCCGTTCTCGTCGACCCATTCCAATTGATAATAGCCGGCGTCTTCGATCACATTCAGGGCCAGGACCGTATTGAGGGTCCCGACCACACTGGATTCGCTGGTGACATTATACGGTGAGACATCGGTACGGTCCCAGGTGGTATAAAGATCACCATGAATGACGGTATCGCCTGTGAGCCATAAACGGCCGTTGCCGGCAATGGCATATTCCAGGACTTCGGCATCCTTGCGGATCGGATAAAGCAGCCGGGCCGCCCGCGAGACACCGCCATGTGAACCAATACTGGTAACGACCAGTTGATGGGCCTCATCTTCGGCGCCGGCGAGAAAATCGAACTCGAGGACGAAGGACGCCTGGGCGGTATTATCATAAACGATGGGATTGGAGACGAAGACATTGCCGCTCCAGGAACCGCCGATGGTCGAATCCACGTAATCAACGAAATAATTAAAGGTTGACACCGCTTCGTTTTCGCTCACGGTATTGTGGGCGGAATAGGCGTCCTGCGGGGGATCGTAATGTGTTACCAGGAAGTTAACATACTGCAGGCCGGATTCGGCCGTTACCTGAGCCAGCGTCATATTGCGATGATTTTCGGATATCTGCAGATTGATATTGCTCATCGCGGTAAATGAAATCGCCAGCACAGAGAACAGCGTCACAAAAATAACGGCCAGCAGCGAGCTGAATCCCTTGTTGCGTAATCGTATTGTTTTCATAGCCAGGCCTTTCTCCCTGGAAGTCCCATCAGCGGACGCGAAGCCAGCTGATACGTGTAATGAACTCTCCATTGCGTGATACGGCTGCCGAAATGACCGCGGCCTCGGGGTCGGGTCCGATATATGTGGACATATCATCCGGGTTGACGGTCCGGACGGAGAGATCCTGACGAAACGGTTCCAGACCGGGGATTGGCGTCCCCTGAGCATCGACGGCATTGACATAGGTCTGATTGCCGTCGGCAACGAGATTATCGAAGGGCATTTCATCGGTCATGGACCGCATCTGGTCCGCCAGAAAGACGCCCGTGGATAAGTCATTGCCATAGACATTGACTGATGTGCCGTTGGTAAAGAGCATCATCAATGCCACGATAGCCACACCGACAATAATGATAGCCAGGGTAACTTCAACCAGGGTGAAACCACCGGGGCGTTGGACTCGATTCTGGCCGGTCGTCTTCATAGCGTTTATCCTTTAACCAGGCTGGACAGTTTGAATACGGGCAGAATAATACTCATCGCGATGAAACCGACGATGAAACCCATAATAACAATCATCAATGGTTCGATCATGGCGGTGACGACGCGAATGACGTTTTTCAATTCTTTCTGATAGAAATCGCTGACATCGCGCAGCACATCGGCCAGCTTGCCGCTTTCTTCGCCGCTGGCGATCATCTGAACGACGCTCTTGGGCAGCAGACTGTTGCGCGAGAGCGGGGCGGAGATTTTCTTACCCTGTTTCACGGCAACGAACACTTGATGCCACATGCGTTTAAAGATCGTATTGCCGGAGATGTTGGCGGTAATGTTGATCGTATCGAGCATCGGGACGCCGGCGTTGACCAGTTCGCCCATCGTCTGGAGACTGCGGGAGATATACAGACAACGGCAGAGATTTCTGACAATCGGCATCGTGAGCAGGGTTTTATCCCACCAGACGCGGCCCCAACTGGTATGAATAATCCACAGGAAGGTCCATATTCCGCCGATCAGAGCGCCCGCGATGGCATACCAGTAGGTGCGGAACACCTCGCTGATAAAGAGGATAATCTTGGTCGGGGCGGGCAACGCGGCTTCCTTACCTTCGAAGATCGCCACAAACTTCGGTAATACGTAGGTCAGCATGAAGACCGTCGTCGCCACGGCCAGCACGGCGATGATAATCGGATAGACCATCGCGCCGCGAACCTGGGAACGGGTTTCGATCTGCTGAGCCATGTAATCGACGATGCGTTCGAGCATATCGCCGAAGGAACCGGATAGTTCCGACGCCCGGACCATATTGATATACAGCGGGCTGAATACTTTAGGGTATTTGCACAGCGCCTCGGAGAAACTTTTACCGCCTTCGACGTCTTTGCGGATATTTTCCAGGATTTCCCGGAACTTAAAGTTTTCGACTTGATCGACGATCCCTTCGAGAGCGGCCCGAATACTGATGCCGGCCTTAATCATAACGGCAAGCTGCCGGGTGAAATTCAGGACGTCCTTATCACCGGGCGGGGTATCGATTCTCAGAGAGAGGACATTTTTGAGTTTGCCGGCACGTCCGTCTTCCATTAACGAGAGTATATAGGCCCCCTGGGCCCGCAGCATCTGCGCAGCGGCCGTACTGGAATCGGCGGCAATGACACCGGTATTCACCTGGCCGGTTGTTTGACGAATTTCATAGCGAAAGTTTGGCATGTTACACCTGCCTCCTGACTGCTCTGCAGTTTTTTGAACCAATAACAAACGCCGGGGGCCCCGAACGAATGGTCCGGGGCTTCCTCGGCCAAACTCAAAACGTTAGAACAAGATTTCTTCTTCGGTCATAAAAACTCCTCATAATGTAAATATATATTCAGGCACACAAGGCACGATCAAGCTTTTCGGGATAGGCCGCATGGGCCAGTGCATCCTCGCGCGAAATATGACCGTTGAAGCAAAGCTGGGCGATGCTGTGGTCCAGGGTCTGCATACCCAGGCCGCGCGAGGTTTCGATGATGTTGGGTATTTCGAAGATCCGGTTTTCGCGGATGCAATTCCGCACCGCCGGGGTACAGAGCATCACTTCGACACCGGGAATCATCCCGGGGGTGTCGATGCGTTTGAACAGGGTCTGACTGATGACGGCCTGCAACGTATTGGCCAGCATGGAACGCACCTGGTTCTGCTGACCGCCGGGATAAATATCGATGATACGTTCAATGGTCTGCGAAGCGTTGATGGTGTGCAGGGTGCTCATGACCAGGTGGCCGGTCTCGGCCGCGGTGATGGCCGCCGAGGTGGTTTCCAGGTCGCGCATTTCGCCCACCAGTACGACATCGGGGTCCTGACGCAGGGCATGGCGAAGACCGGACTCGAAAGTGGGGCAATCATCGCCGATTTCGCGCTGTTCGATCGCACATTTATTATTGGTGAGCATATACTCGATCGGATCTTCCAGCGTAATAATATGCTTGCGGTATTTCTTGTTCATCGTATCGATGATACTGGCCATGGTGGTACTTTTACCGGAACCGGTATCGCCGGTGACGAGCACCAGGCCGCGGGCCAGATCGACCATCTTGTGGACCGGTTCGGGCAGATTGAGCTTCTCCAGCGGCAGGACCTTGTCCAAAATGGCACGAAACGCGATGCCGATATTGCCGCGCTGAAAGTGGGCATTGACACGGAAACGGCCCTTGCCGGGTACTTCCGTGGAGAAATCCAGGTCCCGCTTATCCATAAATTTGTGGTAGCGTTCTTCGGAAATCATTTCCCGGAGCATCTGATCCACGCCTTCGGGGGTCATGACGCCGTGATCGGTTTCCTGCAAAACGGTATGAATACGCAGCAGCGGCGGCGAGCCCACCATAATATGAATATCCGACGCTTTATTGTCCAACGCCGCAATCAGTATTTCCTGTAAAAATGACACGTTTGCTCTCCTTATGTTTAATTAATGATTCATTTAAGGTAATCGCTTATATCGTACTTTCCGTTACCCGCATAACTTCTTCGATAGTGGTCACGCCGGCTTCAATTTTCCGGAAGCCATCTTCCCGCAGAGTGACCATGCCGCGTTCTTTGCAGATACGCCGCAGTTCGGTAACCGAGGGGTCGTTCGTGATGATATCGCGATAGGTATCGTCAATAGTCAACAATTCATAGAGGCCGATACGGCCCTGATAGCCAGTATTCCGGCAGATTTCGCAGCCGGTTCCGGCGTACATGTTTTCACTGGTAAAACCGAACATTTTCATATAAGTGGCGTGCTCAGCGCTGGGTTCGTAGGGGGCTTTGCAATGCCGACAGATTTTACGAGCCAGCCGCTGGGCCAGGACGGCGTTGGTCGAGGCGGCGATCAGGTAAGACTCAATGCCGATATTGATCAGTCGGGTGATGCTGCTGGGGGCGTCGTTGGTATGCAGGGTCGAAAGCACCAGGTGACCGGTCAGCGAGGCCTGAATGGCGATGCGGGCGGTTTCGCTGTCGCGAATTTCCCCGACCATGACGACATCCGGGTCCTGACGCAGCAGCGACCGGAGGGCGGCGGCAAAGCTCATTCCGATTTTGTCATGTACCTGAACCTGATTGACACCGGACAACTGGTATTCCACCGGGTCTTCCACGGTGGAGATATTCATGCGTTCCAGGTCCATGGTCCGCAGGCAGGCATAAAGCGTAGTACTCTTACCGGAACCGGTCGGACCGGTGACCAGTACGATGCCGTGCGGCTGGTGTACCTGATGAGTCAGGATATCAAGGGTATCCCCTTCCATCCCCAGATCGGTCAGGGTCAACTGCGTGCGGCCGATATCCAGAATACGAATAACGACCTTTTCGCCGAAAGAGGTCGGTAAGGTCGAAACACGCATATCGACATTACGATGGTTGATGACGACGCGAATTCGGCCGTCCTGGGGCAGACGCCGTTCGGCGATATCGAGGTTGGACATGATTTTGATACGGGAAACGACCGCGGCGTGCATATGCGAAGGCGGCGACATCATTTCGAAAAGAACGCCGTCAATCCGGTAGCGAACTTTGATTTTCTTTTCCTGCGGCTCGATATGGATATCAGAGGCCCCTTCACTAATCGCGTTCACCATGACATAATTAACGAATTTGATGATCGGCGAATCGCCGGCGGCTTGTTCGAGGTTACTCAGATCCTCTTCCTGAGATTCGACCACTTCGACGTCTTCATCGCCCATGTCTTCGATGATGTCGTCCACGTGGAAATCGGTCGTGCTCTCGTCCAGGACTTCCATGACCTTTTTGATATCCTCTCCGGGACAGACCTTGACCGTGATCTGTTTTCTGGTCTTGCGCTGGATTTCGTCCAGCAGGAAGACGTTCGTGGGATCGGACATGGCCAGCACCAGCCGGTCATTTTCGAATCCGATGGGGATGGCGTGATGCGATTCGATGAAAGACCGCTCAAGCAATTCAACCGCCCGAAGATCGACCATGTCTTTTTCCAGACGGATGAAGGGCAGGTTATATTGTTCGGCGACGCAGGCGAGCAGGTCTTCTTCCTTAACGGCGCCCATCTCCAGCAGAATCTGGCCCAGACGCTTGCGGGGACTTTTGGTTTGCAGGCTGCGGGCCTGTTCCATCTGCTGTGCGGTGATGCGGCCGTTCTGGTGCAGCTTTTCTTCCAGCGTCAGAACAGATTGTTCGGCCGGGGTATTTTCTTCAGGCTGCCATAAATCGCAGAGTTCGCCTTCGGCCGGCTGGCCGGCTTTGCCGCGCCGCGTTTTATTGGGCGTGTATTCCTGCACTAAGCTCTTGTCGATTGCCTTACTGTCGAGCATTGATAGAATCCTCTGGTCTCGGTTACGATTTATCCGGTATGGGTACAGGTCAGTTCGTCATCGCTACAATGAAAACGAAATCTCGATAGGCGAGTTTAACCTGTTCGCTGCCTATCGACTGGATGGTAAAGGTTTCGGCGACCAGATCGCCGACGCTCTTGACTTCATTGTCGATCAGACATTTGGCGCCGCCGGCCGCCTGCATGACGGCACCGAGTTTTATGGCGTCCACTTTCATTTGCAGATCTTTCTGCAGGCGGGCACGCTGATCTTCAGCGTCGTCTTTCTTCTCAACGGTTTTCGTTATAGTTCGTTCAAAAGGATTTTTCTGTAAATCTTCGACAGAAACCTGCTGCTTGGAAGGATAATCATAAAAAGCCTTGACCATGCTTTCGGTGTCCTTGAAAAGCTCTTCCTGTTCATCGCTGCGGTTGAGACTGACCAGTTTGGCCAGGGCGGTATCGACCTGGAGTTCGGCGGCTTTTTCTTCTTCAGTGGCCTGCTTGGGCTTCTGATACTGGCCGAAGACATAGACCGCAACAATGCAAAGCAAACAAATGCCCAGCAGCATAAAGGCGGAATAATTTTTGGACGTGTGAGTGGTCGCGTAAATCTGACCGACGGAATCGGCCTGCCGAAATGATTCGGCGTCCATATTCCAGTCGCCGGCCGTACTGGACGGGTCCGGATTGAAATCGTTAGGTTCTACGCCCTGATTTAACTTATTATCGTCTAACATAGCTCTGCCTTTCTATATGATTCGTTGAGAGTTGTTTTATGCCTTGGATTCTGACTTATTATCAAAGAAAATACTGAGTTTGAAATTGGCGTTGGTAACGCCTTCCTTGTCTTTATCCTTTACCAGCTCCATGTCCATGATCTTGGTGATACGGGGCATCTTTTCGACATCGAGCAGAAACTGATAAAAAGCGTCAAAATCGCCGTACACTTCCATCTGGATCGGCTGTTCGCTGTAATGGGCGAATGGTTTGGGTTTGAGGGTCTTGAAGAGCCGGGTTTCCAGTCGATGGTTCTCGGCGATTTTGGTAACCTGTTCGAGAACACGGTGTATTTCGTGCTGGGCGGGTAGCTTGTCTTCGAAGAAATCAATCGCCGCAGAAAGCTTGCTGACTTCATCGTCCAAGTCCTTAATGCCCTTGAGGGCGTCGCGCAAATCTTCCAGTTTCCCGGTTTTTTTGGCCAGCTCTTCCTTCTGCTGCTGCATGCTTTCGTTGGCCGGTTTGAATACCCATATAAACGAGCCTGCCGGTATCGCCAGCAGCAACAGGATTAAAACTAGTTCTTTAGGTCCGAATTTCATCTTTTATTCCTTTATCTTTTCTGACTGCCTTTCAGTTTTACAGATTATACCTGACAATCGTCTTTTCTTTCACTTTACATGCCGCTGATATGTTTATTGCGGGCTATTTCCACATCGGCCATGCTGGCGCGGAATTCCGGATCGACCAGAACGATAATTTTAAATTTACGGACGATTTCATCCTTCATCTCATATTCTTCCGAAAGCTGTAAATTAACGGCATTGAACATCTGGCTCTGATCGAGATTGGAAATCAACTGGGCGACTTCCAGATCTGTCGGGGCCAGACCGGCGATGTCAATCGTGGTGGTGAACACGGGGGGTTTGGCATCTGCTTCTTTCTCAGTATTAGTCTTTTTAGTAAGCGATCGTTTCGATTTACTACGGGACCGGGAGGGGGCTTCCCGTTCGGGCTTGATTTCTTTACTCTCCATCTCATATTCCAGCAGCGATACGCCTCGCGGCAGATCGTTAGTTAACGTCGCCAGGATCAGCGAACGCGGACATTTCTCCAGCAGCGAGCCGCAGACATTGGCTTTGGTGATCATTTTCTCCTTTTTCGTTTCCAGCTCCTCCAGCTGGTCCAGCGAACTGCTGGCCTGGGCCATCTGCCGGTTGACACGGTCGAGTTTCTTTTTCAATCCCTGATGTCGCTGCTGAATCAGGAGGAATCCCGCCCCCACAGAGCCGACAACCACAAAAAACAGCACCAGACAAACCAGGTTGGTCTGCCGCTGAGCCTTCTTGTCCAGATAATCATCGGGTAAAAAATCCACATTTTTACTCATAACTTATCCTGCCTTATAAAATAATGGTTTTGCAATTCAATATGCCTGTTCTGACCCGGCAGGGCCGGAATTTATTGTTCATTTCGAAAGTAAACAGTTCTATTGCTTCAATACCCACCTGCTGGACGGACGAAATCAGGCAGGATAACATCTGTTCATTATGTCTTTCCCAGACTCAAACCAAACGCCACGGCCCATTCGCCATTGAAGGCCTCATCCAGATCGGGATGCGGCTGATTGTCTTTTTTAATCCGTGCCATGGGATTGCCCAGCTGGGCCGGAAGGCGGATCTCGCGGGCCAGTTGCTGACAAAACGATTTATTACCGGCAGGTCCACCGACAAAAATAACTTTGGCCACAGGATGATTTTCAAATACGGTATCGTGATAACGGACGCAACTCCTGATCTCATAGCCGAGTTTTTGTACTTTTTCTGAAATGACCTTTTGTAATACAGATGTTTTATCTATAACTTCCGTTTCGAGGGCAGTTGACGAAGCGGCCGGGGCACCGGCAGTCGCGGGAGTCGCCTCAACGGATGCGGAGGACAGCCCTTCAGCAAACATTGCCATGGCGCGTTGAGTGGGAATAGATAACCGACGGGAACTTTCCTTGATGATATCCTGAACGCCGGCATTGATCGTCCGGCAGAACCGGATGGCATTGCCGTGAACAATGATGACTTTAGTAGCGGAATGACCTAGGTCGATCAGCATATAAGCCTTTTCGGACTCATCGTCCGGCAGCAGATTTGAAAAGCTGTTCACCAGCGCGCAGGCTTCCACATTGACCGAGTCGATTTCCACGCGGGTATGTTCGATCAGATGCAGATGTTCCTGAACGGCATTTCGTGAAGCAGCCATCAGAATAATTTCCAGTTTGTTTTCTTCATTTTCATATACTTCTCCGGCAATAATGTGCCGCAGCATGGCCCCCTCTACGGTAAAGGGCAGTCTTTCCTGAGCCTCAAAGGTCAGATTCTTCTGAATCTGGTCTGGCTTCATCTTCGGCAGCCGCAAATGCTGTATCAGCATCGCCTGGGCCGGCAGAGAACTGACGACTTTTTTGCCTTTAAAACCACGGGAGACCAGCAGTTCCTTGATCTGAGCGATATACCAGTTATGAAGTTCCAGCGGATCATCACGAATTTCCTCCGGCACGTCGGCTTTTGCGGCGGCAACCAGCTCTAATTCGTCTTCCTCACCTGTCAGTTGTATAATTTTCAAGCTGTGGCTGCCTAAATCGATCCCAATGGGATACACTTTTTTTCGCAATAGCCTTAACATGTTGCTGCTGCCTCCTGACAATTTCTGCCTACTGAAATCTTCCTATATATCCTATATTAATATATTTCTCTTTTTATCCATATTATCATCCATAGCTTCTCAACTATAAAATACAAGCTCATAAGGGTCAAACTGGGTAAAGTTATTCAAAATTATTTATCCAATTTATCAATACCCTTGTCTTGTCTGTTTGGCACAATCCGTGCATACGGCAGAATTGACACGAAATTTCTCAAAAATTTTGTAAATATTAACAATTTATCATAACGAATCCTGCCACATCCTCCCCGGCTGCCAATACTGGCAGGAAATGCCACGATAACTGGTAACACTGAAAAACCGGAAAAATGTAAACTCGTCCGATAAAAAATAAAGTTTTATAACGGACTCTGCCGAAAACTGTAACAGCACGAAAAATGGAGTGTTAGTCAGCAGAAACTACGCCCAGGAAAACAATACGTCTTATATGCTTTTCATGGAGGAAAGGCATCGTGGTAAAACAGGAGTTCCCAGAGTTAGTGTGGTATTTTATTGTTTCCGGGTGGGCCTAGTGAGTCTCGGTCGGAGATAAACGAGGTGAATTATGCGTTGCATTGGGGTTATTAACCAAAAAGGCGGATGTGGAAAAACAACAGTAGCAATGAATTTATCGGCCTGCCTGGCCGTTCAGGGACATCGGACCCTGCTGGTGGATATGGATCCACAGAACCATTGCGCCGTTGGTCTGGCAGTACCAGAGGAACAAATTGAAAACAATATATATGATGTTCTGATTTCTGTCCATTCGGACAGCCCACTTCCGATAAAGAACATTATCTGGCAGATTTCCCAGAATTTCGATCTGGCGCCGTCTGGCATCGAACTGGCGGCCCTGGCTCCGCAAATGGCCGATAAGGACCGGCGGGAAGAATGTCTGGCGGATACGCTGGCCATGGTCAAAGAGCATTACGACTATGTCGTGATTGATTGTCCGCCAAATATCGGACTGCTGACTTTTAACGCCCTGCGCGCATCTGATGAGGTCATAATTCCCGTAGAAACTGGGTATTTCGCCCTGCATGGCCTGATTCGTCAGCTCGAAACGCTGAATGTTCTCAAACAGCAATGCCGGCAGCCCATCACCTTCAAGATTCTGGCCAGCATGTATGATGTTCGCACGAAACTGGCCCGGGAAGTCCTGAATGAACTGAAAAAACACCACAAAGCGGAAATGTACAAGACCGTTATCAACTTTAATACGAAGCTCAAGGAAGCCGCCAGCTATGGCCAGCCCATATCTGAATATGATCCGTCCAGTAAAGGGATGCGGGATTTCATGAGTCTGGCTTCCGAGGTTACCCGTGTTGCCAATGCACAGATGGATACACCCGCCCGGAAAATCGAAAGCGTTGACGAGCAGCTACGTGCGATCAGCAAATCGGCAAACGAATTACTGGAAGAATCGAAGATGTTCATCGGTGTCAAGCCTCAGCCGCACAAAACTGAGGAAGCTGTCGCGAAAAAGCCCACAACTCAGGAAAAAATCGACAGATACTACGGCATCACACAGGATCAGGGTAAAGTCAGATTCGTCGCTCTTTATCCGAAGGCCGAAAAGGTGTGCATTGCTGGTGATTTCAACGACTGGCAGCCGGACCGGACACCACTGTCCCGACTGGACGGCAACGGCGACTGGGCTGTCGAACTGCCGCTGTCTTACGGCACGTATCGTTATCGGTATGTGGTTGACGACCGGTGGCAGGAAGACCCCTATAACGGTCATAATGAAATGAATGAATTCGGCGAATATAACTCCGTTCTCGAGGTTAAATAAGTATCAATGGCAACCATAACTACTCAATCTGAAGGCCGCGGTATCGAATCGGTCGCCCGTCATTTTCTAACCCGTTCTCATGAAGGCGCCGCAGCGCCGTACCGTATGCCGCCGTGCCAGGCAGAAGACGAGTCAAAGCCGGCGGAGCTGCCTGTAGAGCCTCCGGAGAAACAGACTGTGGAGGATATCGTGGCGGAAGCGGTATTTGCGGATCATCTGCCGGAGCATGAAGAAAAAATCCTGGCGTATGCCGATTTTGTAGCGACTCGTGAAGAACAGATCGCCCTGATCAAGATTGACCAGTGGGAAGCCAAATGGATTCAGGATCTTAGCGGCGACGGCATAAGCGAACCTGAGAACCCGGTCATTGCCGAAACGGAAGATATTCCGGGCTCGCTGATTCCGGCAATACAGGAAATGGCCGAGAGTCTCGATATCATCCTGGTGAATTTCGACCAGTCGATACGGGACCGGGCAGGGGACATGATCCATAAATGCTCCTGGCTGACGGTACTGTGTACGCCGCATAAAGCCGATATGATCGAAACCTACAAAACGATTAAATGGCTGGTCCAAGAGATCGGCTGGCAGGAGAAGATCGCGGTATTCATATGCCTGCCCGAGGACGAGACTCTCTCGAACGCCCCAAAGAAAGCTGAGGAAATCTTTAATAAACTGGCGGATGTCAGTCGTGAACATCTGCACGCCGAACTGCACCTGATTGGATTTTATCCTTCAGAAGAATCCCAACCATCCCCAAAGGAAGAACCCATGCAATCGGACAACTTTAACTCATCAGAATCCCATAAGCCGGAAGAACTGTTTGAAAATATGAATATGTCTCCCGGTTTCAGCGGCTCCCGTCAATCGGCCACACGCCAGGAGATGCCGCCGGCGCCCTCACAAAATATGCCGGAGATGAAGATGTCATCGCCCTTCGGACACCCTATGGTCTATTCGCCTGTCGAAGTCCCTCATTTGCCGCGCAGCAGCGACGAACTCAGCAGTGTTCTGCAACTTCAGATGCCGCAATGGCTGAACAACATCGCATCTCCGATGATACTGCCGATCCCGCTGCCCCGACCGATCAGCCCGGGGATTCGTTTGCTGGTGGACGGCAACGGCAGACTGTATATTTTCCATGCGAGCCTGTCCGATGATTATGATCTGTTCGCCGAAGCCATGACGGCACGCAACTGGCTCAACCAGAATCTCATGCTGGTGCAGAATTACTGCCCGCAGCTTCGCTTCGACCGCACGCAGGAAATCGGGATGATTCTCGTAACGGGCGGTTCGACCGATACCATTAAAACGGCCAGTGAGCAGATTCCCTGCCCGGTCCATCTGATGAAACTGCACTTACTGCAGAACGGCTCGCAATGGTCGCTGCTTATTCTGCCTCAATAAGCACAACAATACAGAACCAGGGTATTGCAAAACGGGATAGCTGAGTTCGGGTCAGCTATCCCACTTTTTTTGCGCTTCGTTTGAGAAATTACACCCGATTGGACAGCAACCTCCTCGCAAAGCCGAGCGTAAGCATATTATCCGCACATAATTACATTCTGATAAAACGGTCGATTTCAATCAGAAGTAGTATAAAAGGGTACGGATTGTTATTTATGCCGCGGGGGGCCGTCGGTGAGGTAGGCTTCTTCTGAGAAGCGGTGATTGGCGCGTTTGTATTTCCAGCTGCGGTTGGCTTTTTGGCTCAGGTCGCAATCAAAACGAACCAGATAGGGCCAGGGTCTGGATCGAGTCTGGGTGATATGACAGATGCCCCAGGTGATGCCTTCGGCGTTTTGGGTGTTGGTATAGTCATCGGGACTATAGGCGCCGCCAGCGTTGGGGGGAATCGCGATACGGGACTTGATCTGGAAATTCAAACCGTCGGGAGCGTATTGTATGGTGTTCTTTTCAAAGCCGTCAGTGGTGATCAGGACGGCAATGCCGTCTTTGTAGCGCCAGGCGAGAACTTCGTGACCGCTGTTGCTGATAGGATTCAGCTCAGAGTCCTCATAGGGGCCTTCCGGTTTATCGGCGATGGCCACGCCCCAGGCGCGGTTGCGGCTTTTGTTTTTGCCGTAATCGGGCAGTTCACCCTTGTAGTAAAGAAAGTACCTGTCATCTTTAAGCAGCACGACAGGATCGTGAACGGCATTGGCGTCCCAGGTAATCAGCTTCGGCGTCAGGATGGGTGTTTCCCAGCGATGCCAGGGCCCCCCGGGTGATTCGGCCCAGGACATTCCAATAACATTGCCGCCCTCAATTTTGCTGTAAGGCAGGCCTGAAGCCTGGTAAAAAAGGTAGTATTTATCCTTGCCGACGAAGATGTTACAGGTCAGGACATTGCGGCTGTCATAAGAACCTTCGGGGCCAGTGCCGACGGCCTGGCCCTGTTCCTCCCACTTTTGGCCGTCGCTGGAGGTGGCATAGTAGATTGAGGCGGGATACCAGGTGGCGGTCCAGAGCATTTTGGGATTTTTGTCGTAGTCAATGGGTTCGTCACGTTTTTGGGTTCGGGTGTACCAGACGTAATAGGTGTCGCCGACCTTGATGACCGAGCTGGGGTCGCGGCGGGACACGCCCTCTTCGGGGCCGAGGCCTTCGAGCCGGGAATAAGCAAAGGTGGTGTAGAATTCGTTTTCGGTGTAGGTACGATCTTCGCCGTCCCACATTTCCCGCAGTCGTTTGGAGGCAAGGCTCTCTCCCGCGGATGCGAGCTGGATGAGAAAAAGGACGACTACTGATAAAATGAACAAAAAGTATGCCGACATTGTACGGCTTTTCATTGTGCTTCTCCTTCCAAAAAGTGATGGATTATTTCAAACAGAATCCCTTGAATTATACCCAATTGGGTAGAAAGCTTCCGGCAGGGCCGAACGTAATCTTTTTATCCGCAGACAATTACGTTCCGACAAAAGGGGTATTTTCAATCGGAACGAGTATATATATTAACTTCAATTCCAAAATAGTCACGCGCATTATTAAAACAGATGTCCTGGACCATGCGTCCGATCATCGGTATGTCATGAGGCAGTTCGCCCTTTTCGATGTCTTCGCCGAGCAGGTTGCACAGAATCCGGCGGAAATATTCATGGCGCGGGTAAGACAGGAAACTGCGGGAATCGGTCAGCATACCGACGAAACGGCTCAGCAGGCCCAGATTTGAGAGGGCGTTCAACTGCCAGGACATGCCCTCCTTCTGATCGAGAAACCACCAGCCGGAGCCAAACTGGATCTTGCCGGGAATGGTGTCGTCCTGAAAGTTGCCGATCATGGTAGCCATCAGGTAATTATCGCGTGGATTGATGTTGTACAAAATGGTTTTGGTTAATTTTTTCTGCCGGGCGAGACGGTCCAGAAAACGGCTCAAAGGCAGGGCATAGATGTCGTCGCCAATGGAATCGAAACCGGCATCCGGCCCCAGCGTCTGGAACTTAAGCGTATTGTTATTGCGAATCGGACCGATATGGAACTGCTGAGTCCAGCCTTTTTCGGCGTCCATTATGCCAAACTCAACGAGCATGCCCAGCGTAAAGGTTTGCACTTCATCCAGCGATAACTCCTTGCCGGAACGGATTTTAGAGAAGATACCCTTCATAGCGATTTCGGTGTAATCGCCAGAGGGAACATTATTGAGGCCGTGATCGCTCAACCGGCAGCCCCGGGCATGGAAATACTCATGCCGACGACGCAGCGCGTCCAGGCAGGAGGCGAAATCCCTGATGTCGATGCCGGCGGCGGCGGCGAGCCTGTCGAGATAGGTGTTAAACACGGCGGCGTCCGTGACGGCCATGGCTTTATCCGGGCGCCAGGTCGGTAGGACCTTGATTTCAAAACCGTCAGCGGCGATCTGCTGATGATGCTCCAGTGAATCGACCGGATCGTCGGTGGTGCAGACCACCTTGACATTCATTTTCCGCATCAGATTGCGGGTGGAGAATTCGGGCGAATGGAGCAGGTGGGCGGTTTTATCATATATATCTTTTGCTGTGGCAGGGCTGAGCAATTCATCGATGTCGAAATAACGCTTCAGTTCCAGATGCGTCCAGTGGTAGAGCGGATTACGCAGGCAGCGGGGTACGGTTTCGCTCCATTTCATGAATTTTTCTTCATCGCTTGCATCGCCAGTACAGTATTGTTCGGCAATGCCGTTGCTGCGCAGGGCTCGCCATTTATAATGGTCGCCATAGAGCCAGACCTGAGTGAGATTCTGATAGTTCAGATCTGCGGCGACTTCGGCCGGAGGGAGGTGGCAATGATAATCGAAAATCGGCATACCGGCGGCGTAGTCATGATAGAGCGTGCGGGCGGCATCATTCTGCAGCATGAAATCATCGTGTATAAAAGGCTTTGTCATGGGTCTACCTCGGCTTTCGTATAAATTTCATTTTTTCGGTTTTTATTGTTACGGGTGTTCAATTGTTTCCAGATCCCGTAAATGGCTGACATCGCCCCAGGTTTCCAGGATCCA
>CAYZXY010000003.1:52512-95801 GCA_964482555.1 uncultured Pirellulales bacterium | reverse complement strand
TAATTAAAAATGATGAAACCAGAATGATGAATCATTGACGAATGAGCCATGTCGAAGATTGCGCGACGGATGGTTGTTTCCGTGTATGGGCTATGACAGCCATAAAGGCATTGCAGGATAAATCACTGCGGAGCCAAGTTTTGCGACTGTATATACTGCTTTGAATGAGTTTGCCTGTTTTCTCCAATCATAACTGCTTTTGAAGAAAATGGTCCGGCGTGGTCCTGCCAGGCGTTTCTACCCGATTGGGTATAAGTAATATCATCGAGCCGAAAAGGCTCTGCGGAACGCCAGAACGCTTACGAATATCCCTGCTTCTTTTGTGGCTCTGACACCTGATTCCTACTGCAAATACCCCATATCACTCAGTCGCTCGGCGATGAGCGCTTCATCCTCATTATCAAAATGGCTTTCTTGTCTCAGCGTTTTACAGGAAATGGTTTCGCCCGTATTCTTGATCTCCGGTGGATTCACAAATGCCTCCAGCAGTACGCGACCGTCCAGATTTGCCGGCAGGGGCACACCCAGCGCCGCATAAATCGTCGGCACGACATCAGCAATATCCGCATCCAGCAGCATATTCGGCTTGATATTCGCTCCGTGCAGCAGCAGCATTCCGCGCGGATGATGGAAGCCGTCATTCGGGGCCGGGCGTTCAATGAAATCATTCCCCCGCAGTGTTCGTTTATGCCAGTAATTTTCCTTCGGTACCAGTATCAGATCGCCAAAAAAGCCTCGATCTTCCACCGTTACTCCGAAAAATTCCTCCGGCGTTGCCACCTGCTCATAAATCGCCTCACCGGTTTGCGGGTCGGTCACACCGCGAAATCGCTCCTGCAATTCGCCCAGCAGCTGATCATACTCTTTACCGGGTTCGACAATACCGTTTTTTTGCCGGTTTTTAAGATTCACGAACAAAAACCCATGATGATTGACATGTGCCACGTACGCCCGCGTACCGGCCCAGTTGATTTTCAGCATATCCGCCAGGTTCATGCCGCTTTGACGTCGGGACCGGTCGCCTTTTTTCAGATTCGCGATATCTTTGCGAAGCCGATAGAGAATTCGACCCAATGCGTATCGGGTACGCAGGTAGCCCCATTCATAGAGCAGTTTGTTAGGTTTGACGGTGGAACAATGCGCGCCGTGACCATGATCGCTCAAAACGGCAACAATGTCCTGCCCTGGATCGGTCCGCCGGCACATGTTCCCAATCAGTTCATCCAACCGCTTGAAAAACCGGACCACTTCGGGATGTTCCTTGCCGGTTCGCCACGTCTCCGGTTGTACCTGAGACAGAAAAAAATGCAGAAACCGGTCGATCTCATGGGTTTGTAAAAGCAGTACATCCCATCCGTGTTCCTCGGAAATATAATTATACAGTTTGCTCTCCGCCTCATAACACTGAAGCGCCTTGTCGACGCTATATGTCAGTTTCGATTCATCATGACCGGTATCCTTCAGTTTCCAGCCCATCAGGATTTCATAATTCGGTATTTCCCGCAGCACTTCATCCTTCAACGCCGCTGGATACGTAAATGCCGCCTGCGTGCCGGGACAGCCGAATCCCGATACCATAACGCCGTTGACCTCGAAAGGCGGATAGGTCATCGGCATGTTCAGGGACGCAACCTTAAAGTCCTGTCGGCCCAGATAGCTCCACATGGTCTCACAGGCGATGCTGTGCGAATTGCTTAGATGAATCGTTTCTTTGCCGCAGTCGTAAGATTCAAAACCCAGCACCCGGTGCTTACCGGGCTGGACACCGGTCATCAGGGTAGCCCAGGCCGGAGCGGTCGTCGGCGGCCGGGTCGAGGCCAAAATGCCGGATACCCCGCCGTCCCGCAATGCTTTCAAATGCGGCATATGGCCCTGTTCCATGACCGGTTCAAAAATGTCCCAGGAACCTCCGTCAATGCCGATGATAAGTATTTTCGGTTTCATGAATCCATCCATATAGTTGTATGTTCGTTCCGATTGAAATGGTCCGTTTTTATCAGAACGTAATTATGTGCGGATAACACATGCGTTCCGCCCAGTCAGGTGTTTCTACCCAATGGGGTAGAAAAAATCCATTGTATCGAATCAATCAGTGTGATCAAGGTTGAAATGACCGCCGTTGACAGTTGATTTATACTCATTCCAATTGAGTTTTCGCTAACGCGGCTCATCGTGTCCCGTTTTTCAATCATAACTACTTGTACATAAAATACTTAGGGGTGGTCCCGCCAGGAATTCTCTCCCCGGTTTATTTGGATCAGATTCTACCAGACCAGATAGCGGAAAATATTTAGGACATAATCGGAGTTGGCGCCCCAGAGAGAAATAATCGATGCCGTAATGAGAAAGTACGGGGTCCATTTTTTCAACGCCATCGTAACAGCTATATCGGCCAGGGCCTTGCTGACGAAGGCGAGCATGGGGCCGAACCATTGGGCCGCCAGGCGAATGACTGGATGGGATTCCAGTTCATAACCGTTGGGCCCGTCCTGCAGCATGAAATAGGTGGTGCTGGCTGCGTCGCAAAGCAGGGCGAAGAAAAACAGGATGAAGAGCCAGCGATATGTCTTCCACAGTGATTTAAGCATGTCGGAAAAGGCAGTTCGGTTGTTTTCAGATGCGACGGCGGATTGTTTATCTGGCAGCTTGTTCATGATTTGTATTTTTTATGCCATTAAGTAAAGCATATCCCATCGGAAGCAATTAATGACTTGTAATGTCTGTGAAAGCTTACTATCCAGAAACATTTGGGAGTCTCTAATAATTGCTTTTAAGGCAGAAAAGATCGCTTGCAGCCCAAAATCGAGTTTTAATACCCAAATGGGTAGAACGCTCCCGGACTGATTTGGTCAGGCACCTGGTGCTGTCATCACAAAACCCGGTCCACCGCTTCGGCGACGCGAGCAGCTTTTTTCATTAGATTGTGGAACTGCTCCGGGGTGATCTGCTGGCCGGGATCGGATACGGCATGCTCCGGGTCCGTGTGGACTTCGATTATCAGGCCGTCGGCCCCGGCGGCGATGGCGGCCATGCTCATGGGTTCGACGAGGTAGGCATGACCGGTGCCATGAGCGGGGTCGGCGATAATCGGCAAATGGCTCACCCGCTGAATGGCCGGAATCATGGTGAGCGCCAGTGTATTCCGACAGTAATCTTCAAAGGTGCGAATGCCGCGTTCACAAAGAATGACGTTTTTATTCCCGGCGTCGATGATATATTCCGCAGCCAGTAGGAATTCCTCCATCGTTGCGCTCATGCCTCTTTTGAGCAGGACCGGTTTGGGCTGTTCGCCGACCTTTCGCAGCAGCATGAAGTTCTGCATGTTGCGGGCGCCGATCTGGACGACGTCGGCGTAGCGGGCGACCAGATCGACCTGGGAGACGGTCAGTACTTCGGTCACGACAGCCAGGCCGGTTTGTTCGCGGGCTTCGGCGAGATATTCGAGGCCTTTTTCGGCCAGACCCTGAAAGCTGTAGGGGCTGGTGCGCGGTTTAAAAGCACCGCCGCGCAGGGCGATCGCGCCGGAATCCTTGATGGCGTGGGCGACTTCCAGCAGGTGGGACCGGTCTTCCACGCTGCACGGGCCGGCAATGACGCCGAGTCTGGGGCCGCCGAGGGTGGCGTTATTAGGTTCGAGCTGAACGACCGTTTTCTCTTCCTTGACTTCCTTGCTGGCAATCTTATAGGGAGCGAGGATCGGGACGATTTTTTCGACGCCGTCAAGGTTTTCCAATGCTCCTTTATCGACGCCGCGCTTGTCGCCGACCGCCGCGACGACGGTGCGGTTAGTGCCGTAGATGATATGCGTGGAGAGGCCTATTTCTTCCACCAGTTCCACGAGATGGTTCAGTTGCTCTTTCGTATGGTTGGGCGACATGACGACGATCATTATTAGGGACTCCTGATAAACCGAAGCAAAAACTTCAGATAAAATTAAATATTAAAAATCAAAATGCAAAATTTGCTGTGTAGCTGCGCTCACTGCGATTTTTATCTACTTTCTCATGCCTGAACTTATACATCTTTGGTGGAACGTGTAGGCATGCCACCCTTTAAGATTTTTTGTCAATGCGTTCTCGGTTGTTCATATAGGGCCGCAGGGCTTCGGGGATAGTGATGCTGCCGTCGGCGTTCTGGTTAAGTTCGATCAGCGGGATCAGGATACGCGGCGACGCGATTACGGTGTTGTTCATGGTGTAGCAGAATTTGACTTTGTTGTCATCGGTATCGCGATAGCGCAGATTAAGGCGCCGTGTCTGGAAATCAAGCAGGTTGCTTGCCGAATGTGTTTCGCAGTAAGCGTCACGGCTGGGCATCCAGGTTTCGATGTCGTACATGCGGTACTTGGCCATGCCCATGTCGCCGGTGCAGATTTCCAGAACGCGGTAAGGCAGATTCAGCGTCCGAAGGACTTCTTCGGAATTAGCGACGATGTACTGATGCCATTTCTCCACTTCTTCCAGATCTGCTTTGCAGATGATGACCTGTTCCACTTTTTCGAACTGATGAATGCGGTACAGGCCGTAGGTGTCTTTGCCGGCGGCGCCGGCCTCCCGACGGAAACACAGCGACTGGGCCGCAAATTTCAGGGGCAGGTCGGCTTCGTCGAGTATTTCGTCCATATGCAGACTGGTGAGAGGCACTTCCGCCGTACCGACCAGAAACAGATCGTCTTCGGGGACATGGTACACTTGCGGCTTACCTTCCGGGAACCAGCCGGTGCCCATAAAGGCGGCCTCCCGCGTCAGAACCGGCACATTGAATGGTTCGAAACCTTTAGCGATCATCATGTCGTGAGCGAGCTGCATGACCGCCCGATGGAGCAACGCGCCATCGCCGCGCAGGATATAATTTCGCGAACCGCTCAATTTTACTCCCCGTTCCAGGTCGATGATGCCGAGAGCAGTTCCCAGTTCAATGTGGTCTTTGGGCTCGAAATCAAAGGAACGAATCTCACCGTAGCGTCTGACTTCAACATTGCCCGATTCGTTCGGGCCGACAGGTGAATCCGAATGAGCCGGCTGCGGCATATTCAGCAGCAGTTCGTTCAATAAGGGCTCGAGCTCATCTTTTTGTGCGGAGAGTTCCTTTTCCTTCTCCTTCAGTTCGCTCATGTGCTGGATGGCCTGCCGTCGTTCATCGTTATCCTTGATTCTGGAGATGGTTTTGCCGGCCTGATTTTTCTCTGTGGCAATGGCCTGCAAGTCCTGCTTGAGCTGGAGAAGCTGTTGGTCGAGATTCAGAATACGATCGATGTCAATGTCGTAGCCCTTGTCGAGGCAGCCTTTTTTAAAGTAGTCCGGGTTGTCGCGAAGTTGTTTAATGTCAATCATAATAAAATACTCAGGTGGTTTTCCCGATACGCCGGGCGAAAATTCATCCCAAAATCAAAATCTCAGATATCACATAATATCGATACTTATACGGCTTCCGATTGAAAATTCCCGTTTTGTCCAAACGTAACTATGAGCGAGCAAAGCCTTTACGACTGGCCTGGCGGGAATTCTCATACCCTTAGGGTATACTAATCTAGTTGCAAAAAGCTGACCCGCATGGCAATACGTAATCGGGTGCGGATTAAGCACTCAGGGTTGCCCCTGACGGGCATACTGATCCCTTTTAATATTAAAGATACGTTGTTGACGGATTATTTCAAGCATTTTATGCGCAAACCATTATAATCATTTTGCAGGGAGACGGTTGCGGGGGCGTTTTTGTCTTCATTTTCGGCAAGGTGTAGCTCTTTAAGCATACGGATAGTAAATTGAGCGGCGTTCTCGGCGGCCTGATTCATGAAGCTTTCCTGAGTTTCGACGGCTTTTTCATCCGCCATGTCGCTGATCGAGCGAATGTCAATGAAGGGCAGGTTGACCTGGTGACAGATTTGCGCTATCGCGGCGCCTTCCATTTCGACGGCTTCGGCGTTCAACCTGATTCGCAGGTCCGATACCTTGGCGGAAGAGGCGACGAACACATCGCCTGAGACGATGACGCCTGCCGTGATACTGGGCGACCAGGTTTTGTCGTGGCTTTTGAGCGGCGGCAAAGAGATCGTATTCTTAATCGCCAATGCCAGATCATAAAGGGTCTTATCGGGCGGGTAAAACAGGGGATTCGTTTCTCCGGTCAGAGGATGGACGGTGCCCTGCGTTTTCATGCCCTCTGGCAGGAAAATACCGTAATCGTGCTGGACGGTTTGACGGCCGATGACGATATCACCAGGCCGCAGTTCTGGGTTCAGGCCCCCGGCAATACCGCACATGATGATTTCCGACGGATTGTAATTGTCGATCAGCAGGGCGGCGGCGACGGAGGAATTAACTTTGCCCATGCCGGAGCAGACGAGAACAACCCGACGGCCGCTGATGGTCCCAGACAGGAAGGAAAAGCCTAGAGATTTTGTGATTTGTTTATTCTTGAGGTTTTTCTCCAACGGCGTCAACTCCTCACTTAAGGGGCAGATGATGCCGGTAACCGGCCCGGGCTGACGGGCAAAAGCCGAAAAGTTGAGAAACAGCACTGTCAGGAAAAGGCAAAACAAGCGAAAACGCATTTTCATTTTCAATATCCTCCATAATAATGTCTTTGTTTTTATTCACCAGAAAACTACATGACTCCGTTGCTGAATGCAAATGAAATATGTATTAAACTAAGGGATGTCGGAATGTTTACGCATAATTCGCGAAAAAAAAACCCGCTAACAAGTAGCGGGTTTCATAAAGGAGGCAATTAATGTTGTTGGTCTGTTGCAGTTAGCGTTGTTTGTATTGGTGTAGCAAGGAAGGAGGAGGAAACGAAATTGGGAAAACGATTCTTCCTGCAACATTTACAACTATTTAATTGTTATCTATAGTAATTTACGAGGGACGCAGCGGAAAGTTCAGGTGACAGGAATTTTTTTTATTTTATTGTGTTGAGGTTTGGGTGAAAAGTTCGACTTAGACGTTGCATGGCGGTATTATGTTTGTAAAATAGCATAAGATAATAACTTATAACTCTTATATGCGGCAGACAAGGTGATAAAATGGTAAAAATAGGAAAGAAAGTAGGGTTTTTAGGCTCAGGCAAAATGGCAGAAGCTTTGATCCGCGGCATGCTGCGGAAGGGAATCATCGACAAAAATGATGTAATCTGCTTCGATATCAAGCAGGAAAGACTGGATTATATCCATCAGGAATGCGGCGTCCGGATAACCCATTCCAATGAGGAGGTCATCAAGGAGGCGGGTATTGTTTTCCTGGCGTTCAAGCCGCAGAATTTTCCGGACGCGGTGGCCGGATTATCGACGTATGTCGAGTCGAACCAGATAATTATATCGATCATGGCCGGCATACTCATCGACGATATTCAGCGGCATATGCCGGGGAAGGTCGTTCGAGTGATACCGAATACGGCCTGTCTGATTGGCGAGACAGCGGCAGGGTATGCCGTCGGTGAGAACGTTTCGGAAGTGGACACCGCGCTGGTGGAGACGATGATGTCCGCAGTGGGGATTGCACATCGGGTTAGCGAAAACGATATTAATGCAGTGACCGGTTTGAGCGGATCAGGGCCGGCCTTTGTCGCGTATCTGATTCAGGCGTTCATTGACGGGGCGGCGAGAGAAGGGCTGACCGAGACGGTGGCTCGCGATTTGGCGTTGCAGACGTTTTCCGGGACGGCCCGGTTGCTGAAGGAGTGGGACATGAGTTCGCAGGATTTAATTGCGATGGTCTCGTCGCCCAACGGTACTACGGTGGCGGGGCGGGAGGTACTGGAATCTTCAGATGTCGCTGAGATTATCCACAAGACAATAGCCCGGGCTGCCGAACGCAGCCGTGAACTGGCAGGATCCTGAATCGCTAATGGAAGAAATCCTGATAAACATTTTCTACGTTCTCCTGATTGCTGTCAACTTCGGACTTTTCGTTAAATGGCTCATTGACACCCGATGGCTGAAACAATCATTTCCGGAGGCTCATTTCGAAGAGCATACGATTGAGGCGCAAGATGTTCTCCTCGTTTTTATTGTGTTATTCGCGCCCGGTCTTTTGGGGCAAGGATTGATCAACCGTGTCGAACTGGATAAATGGCAGGAGAATAATTACATGGCGCTGGCATTGGCGGGGGGGCAGTGTCTGGCAGTCATGACGACGCTTTACCTGGCCCGTTTGCGATTTCCGGGAGGATTGAAAGGTTTCGGATTTAAAACGGAGCAGCCGCTGCGATTTGTCATGCGGTTTCTGGGATACACCTTAACTGTTTCCGGACTGACGTTTATGACGCTTGGCGTGACATTGGCGATCTGCCGGTATTATGGTTACGAAACCGTGCAGGTGCATCCTTTTCTGGAACTGCTGAGCGAGAATCCGCCGCTGTTGACAAAGATTTTACTGTTTATCAATCCGGCTGTTCTGGCCCCGATTGCCGAGGAGTTGATATTCCGGGGAATGCTGCAAAACAGCATCAGAAAATTTTTGCTCCGGCTGTTCAATATTGTAAGCCCCTCATCGTCCGCCAAAACTTCTCTGGATAAACCCGTGCCGGAATATGTGACCTGGGCCGCCATTGTGATAAGCTCTTTTATATTTGCCGTATTTCACGGTAACTGGCAGCATTGGCCGGCGCTGACGGTCCTGTCGGTCGGGCTGGGATACTGTTATCAGCGTTTCGGAACGCTCTGGCTTCCCATAGCGATTCATGCCGCATTCAATCTCGTTCCGCTGAGTTTGACACTTCTGAAGCATTTCCAATCCGGATAGACCGGACAGGAAATCGGAACACGTATAAAATAAATCTCAAATCCGAAATCTAAACAGCAATTACTTTTATCACCAATTTAGATGTGAAGATTTCTCCTTGCCATTTCACGAAAGAATTAATTCAATAGTGTCTGATCCCGTTTTCTCACGTTGTTACCGTGAAGCCTGCAAGACAGGCGGCTTGCGCAGATACTGCAAGTCGATATTGGCATCCCAGGTGTTGCGGCCCTTGTTGCGGGAATGGTTGATGGCCACCTGTGAACAGCGAACGGAATCGAATTGCCGTTCCGCATGGTCGATAAACATGGCGATTTCAATGAGTTTGACATTCTTGATGTTGTACTTTTCGCTGATGAGTTCAGAGCCGTCTTTCTGCTTTTTGGGTGTCCCGACACTGATTCGCTCAATCTTTGATGTGCCGATATAGGCATGTTCGGCACAAACACGAGCGGAGCTGATGCTGTTGAATTCCCTGATGGTATAGGGAAGCTCAGAATCGGAATCGGTTAACGAAACCCGTTGGCGAAGATGTTTTATCGCCTCGACATGCTTCAGGATTTCATCGGCGGTTTCTTGCTGCCGGAGAGCTAAGCGTCTGGTATCTGACAGGTTATAATATAAATAGACGGTTACTCCGAGAAGCAGAATCGGAATAACAACGGCCCAGAACAGCGGATGTCTGATGGTATCGCGATCAATTTGTATATCCATTATCGTCTTCTCCCTTCAGAATCGTCGCTGTCGTTTTGGTGCGACAGTCGCAGAGTAAAACTGTATCGGCCGGATGAATCGGAGGCGTTGCCCCGATTGTCTTCAATATTAAATTTCTGGGAGTCGATTTTCAGTGGGCATTCTTTTGCCAGAAATACCTGACGTAGCGTTTCCATATTGAGGTAATCGTTGACGGAACCATTCAGTGAGGCGACTTCGGCATCAAACCGCATGTCCGTCAGAATGATGTCAAAATCCAGAGAAAGCTGGTTCAGGGCATTAAATGTTTGCATGAAGGTGCTGCTGGCTGAATCAGGCAGGACCTTTTGTTCCTTGATGCGGATTTTTTCTTCCAGGTTTTTTCTCACATCTTCCAGTTCTTTTTTTATACGAGTCTCAAATGGAGGGATGCGCTTGTTGGGGAAAACGGTTTTGTAAGCGTTTTCAATCGTTACATTGGTGTCCCAAGCAATCGTCTGCCATTTCTGGGCATGCAGAAAGCAAACCGCAATGGCGGCCAGAAGGACCAGCGTCGTCGCTGCGGAAACGCCAAGAAAAGCCGCGTTTCTGGCCTTGCGGATGGTTTTGGGCATCAGCCCGTCCGCCCGAAAGTCCACCGCCGCTTTTCCGGCCAGCCAGTTCCAGGCAACACCAGCGGCACAGACGCTCATCATATCTGGCTGCGACAGTTGATGTCCTTTCAGCTCGAACTTGTCGGCCAGTTTCAGCAGGCCCACCGAGTCAAGGTTCAATTCGTGATAAACCAGAATCTGAGGTTGCAGGCTTTCCGGCAGAGTGGCCAGCGAGCGGTTCAGTTCATATTCGAGCATGTCGATCGCCTGGTCCCCGGCCGCGGGCAAGGAGCGTGCCAGAACAGGCCGGCCATCATTATCAAAAGCCAGAATCGACAGATTGTCCTGCGACTGGCCCACCGCGATGCAGGCCTGGCCGGCGGGTAATTCATTGCTGAGCCGAAGATAATGCCACCAGGAAGCGATATCCGGTTCCGCGACTAGGGCGTCCATCTCGACCGCTTCGAACTGCTGGAACAGCTCTTCCAATTGCATTCGGCCCCCCGTGTGGACAATCAGATGCGTCCCATCGTCATTGATCCGGCATTGCTGATAGCACAAGGCCGTTTCGTCGGCATCCTGGGCCAGGTCTTCTTCGACGTCGTATTTAAGGGTGCGTTCGATCTGCACCGGGTCAGTGAACGGGCTGATGTGCTGCATGCTGCGGTACCAGTGGCCGCTGAGACTGAGTGTAACCGGCGAATCGGTCCAGCCTTTGGCCGCCAGCGTTTTGCGAAGCTGCTGATAAAAGTCGTTTTGTGTGGCCATATCCGCTGTCGGTTCCAGCGGAAAGGTTTCCGCGGGCAGAGGGCGAAACGTCGAGCCGTCTTTTTCGATGCCGACGATGGTCGCCTGAGACCGGGCGATATGGATGCCGATTCCTTTTATTGAGCTCAAGATTTAATCTCCTGGAAAAATAGCCTGAAGAACCGTATTGTTCGTTTGGCTCAGGTGCATCCCGCCGATCAATGAATAGCGGGCTTTGCCTTTGCGGGCGATAACTTTAATAGAGAAGGTATTGCTGCCGGTGCGGGTGATATCGCGCATGGCATAGAGAAGGGAGTTGTCGATGCTTTCAATCTCCGCCAGTTGGTTAATATTCTTAACAGGTGTTTGCGTTCTTAATTCTATGATTTTCACGGCTTGCTCGCGCGTAATGCCGAAGGGGGCCAGGGTGGCGTGAATGACTTCAACGGGAGCCGTGTTGATATTGATGTTCGTATTGCCCCAGTATCCCACATAATCAGCAAAACTGAACGATTTCCCGGGAATGCGCAAGGTCAGATCACGCCGTTCATCTGCCTTGATACGGTCCATCCACTGTTCGGAGAAATCGGCCATTACCTGTCGGAGCAATTCATAATAGACGTGCTGGGCCCGGGATGGATTTTCCCGTCCGCGCGGCTGGTACAACACCCGGGAAGCGCGTTTCCGCCAATAGACGGTCGTTTCCTTGCCGCGGCGCCGCGTCAGCTTATAAAAATAATAGGGCGGCTCGGGCACTTTCACTTCTTTTCCGATATCCTCGGCCAGTTCGGTGGCCTTGCGGATCAGATTACGGTCGATATCCAGTTCTTCGCCCAGGGTGTTGAAGGCCTGCAGGCCGGCTTTCTTATTCTGGTAGATCGGGGAATGCAATACCCAGAGCAGCGGGAATTTACTGTTCTCATCATAAATGATAATTTCGACTTCAACGTCGCCGACCTGAATGGTATCCCGATGAAAGATATTAGGTGAGTAGTCATCTCTGTTTTGCCGCTCCTCATCGAGAAAAATGAATGGATCATTGATCACGCAGGGATCATCTTCGGGGGCGATGCTGCACGGGTCATCAAGAAAGGGAGCGGCGGAAGGTTGGCCGGGGTCTTCAAATCCGAGCATATCCTTGAGCTGGCAAGGGTCTTCAATGCCGAGCTGGTCGAGCATGTCCTCGTCAAGTTCAACGCTGCTTTCCAGCAGCGCCTTGAAGTCGGCCCAGTTTTCCGGCCGGTTAATTCTATCCGGGTCCGCGACAACATTGCTGATGACTTCGCCAGCGGCAATAATGGCTGATTCGGCGGCATAGCGGCACTTGATCTGGCTGACGCGGTAGCGGCTGGTATTGGTATGCCGAAGCGACTTGATCTGGAAACCGGTAATCATAATCGTCAGCAAGACCAGTACGATCAGTGTCAAAGTCAGGACAAATGCTTTTCTGGGTTGTTTTTGGATGTATGTCATTTTAATATCAGTCGTTCCATAACGGCAATATGGAATTAATTATCGTTGGCTGTCTCCTCCGGTGTGCCTGGCGTATTGAAACGGTCAAGACAGAACGACCGGTGCACGGTGATCGTTTTTAAAGGTTCGGGCGGATCGGTGCTGTACAACTGCACTTCCACATCGATCAGCAGCGAACCCTGGTTCGGATCGTTGATGGATACCGCGTCTTCGTTGAGAATTTCCACTTTGAACGCGTGCAGGTTTTCGCAGATCGGGATATAATCCTTGCTTTGTGCGTTCCATGTGTCGCGACGGAACAGAACCAGATCCGGCGGCTCGCGGCGCGGAGAAGCGATCCATTCGATCTGGCGGTCGGCATTGTTATGTGTTTCCGCGGAACGAATAACCAGGTGCGAGGTATCATGCCAGTCATACCTGGCGGTGTTAACCTTGATGTCATAGTCATTCTGGCCGGCCAGCACAATGTCCGTCATGAGCCGGTCGAGACTGAAGTGAATATGCGAAATCGCTTCCATCTGCCGGGTCATTTTCGTCGTGTTTTTACGAACGGCATTCAGCAGGCTCAGAACGGCAACGCACATCATCGCGGTGATGATAATCGTCACCAGCAACTCCAGCATGGAAAGACCGGCAGCGTTATGTCGTTGGTTCCTGGGTTTGCTCATTTCGTTCTCAGAAACATTGAAGGATTAACAGTTATTTCGTTATTGTCCTCATTTTCAGTTTCATCATCCATCTGTTCCATTTGTTCTTCCATATCCATGTCCGGGAAGAGATATTTGATCATCTGCTCCAGAGTCGGGTCCTTGCCGTCGTTTTGTTTCTTCAACTCCTTGAACCAGTCGGGCTCTTCATATTCATGCGTGTAAGGGACGGCCAGGGGGCGGCCGGGCAGAGGTTTCAGGCCGTTCCACGGCAGATACCGCACCAGTTGAATGGGTTCCTCGTCAGAGAATTCCTCATGCAGGCTGCGGGCGGTCAAGGTAACCACAATAACCGTATTGGTGTATTGTCTATTAGGAGGGACGTCGTTGATCGTGATGCGCTCCAGGTCCAGTTCCCAGGTGAACTGAGGGTCGGTCACATCCTGCTCGGGCAGATTAAGGCTGTTGGGTTCCTGCAGGGTAGCCAGCAGATGCTCCATGTGTCGCTGGCAGACGGCCATCCCGCGCTCCCGGACCATCTGCCTGGTGACGTTGTCAACGGCCGGGTGATACGCCTGCAGAATGAAAGAGATGATCATCGCCAGCAGCGCGATACTGGCGACCGCTTCGATGAGGGTAAACGCCCGGCATGTGCGGGATGTCAGGCGGCATATCTTGTCTGTGTCGTTTGTCCTCATGTTCGTTTTCAGTCCTGCAAAACGTTGGTCATAGAGACCGATTCCCGCGTTTCCAGCAGCTCCAGCGGAAACGCGCTGTAGGTGACGCGGGCCGTCATGGCGTCGCAGCGAACAAAACGCCAGTTTTTGTTCGGCACATCAATCAGGTCGAACACCACTGATTGTTTCCAGCCGCTCGGCGTGGCGTGCAGTATAAGTTCACCGGAGTATTGCGTGGCGGCGTTGAGAAAGAGTATCTGTTCGATATAGCATTCATCTAGCCCTTGTCGTTCGATCACCGGAGTCATAGTCGTGAAATCGGGCGAAGCTGCGTCCCAGGGCACGTCAACCCCGTCAATCGTTTTATTGAACTCCGGCCCCCTGGTCGCGTCATCAGCGTTTTTCTTGACTTCGGCATTAATTTCATATACGGTGTAATAGCCGTCGGTAATGTCAATCAGAATGTCAAAATAGCGGCCCTCCAGCATGGCGGCTTCGGCGGTCTGCCGAAGGGTTTTAACGAATTTTTTAACATCCTCGTTCAAGTCCCGCTGCTCCCGGCCCCGCAGCAGGTTCGGCAGGGCGATTGAAAGCATCAGCAGAATGATCATGACCACCAGGATCAGTTCGATAAGAACCAGTCCTTGAGAATGAACGTTCCGCTTGCTGGTGCTGTTATGAAACATGTGCCGTTACTCGAATCCGGCATTGCCGGAACCATACCATTCCATTAAGAATATATAAGCCTTGATCTAAAGACTTTCCCGTTAATTCGCCTGCGATCCGCCTTCGGTGAGTTCCCAGCTGTACACATCGGCGTTTTCATTTTCGCCGCCTTCGGCGCCATCGGCGCCGTAGCTGATGATTTCAAAGGGGGCAAACTCGCCATTGGGATAATAGTCGTAAGGATTGCCCCACGGATCCATCGGGATAGCGGCTACGTCCTCGTCCAGGTAAGGGCCGTTCCATTTAATCTCATCCTGCGGCTGCATGATCAGTCCTTCGAGCGTCTCCGGATACGTGCCGGTGTCCATTTTGTATTGCTTGAGAGCATCTTTAAAAACCGCGATTTGCTGTTTCGCCGTTGTGCGGCGGGCTTTTTCCAGGTTCTTCATCACCTGCACGCCGACTACGCCGGCCATCAGGCCGATGATGATAATGACGACCATGATTTCCAACAGCGAGAAACCCCGGTTGCCACGGCGAATCATACGTTTCATATTGGTTTGTTGCTGCATAGTTATTTTCCTTTTCTGACAAAATAATTAGACTGATTGACATCTTCCTTAAAAGCTGCTGATATCCGATACCTGTAAAATAGGCAGCATTACGGAATAAATAATCAAACCGACAATGACGGCCATAAAAACGATAATGATCGGCTCAATGGTCGCGGTGATTTTCTGGATGGTCAGATCGGAGCTTTCCTCGATGCTTTCGGAAACGGTGATCAGCATGGATTCAAGCTCGCCTGATTTTTCTCCCACGGCGATCATGTGGGCGATAGCCGGTCCGACGACGTTGCTCTCCCGCAGTGGCGTCGCCACATCAGCTCCGGCAATAATACGGTCGCGGGCCTGCTGGATGGCCTGAAACATGACGGCGTTACCGGTCGTGGCGGAAACCGCCTGAAGGCTGTCGGCCATGGGCAGACCGCTGCGGATCAGGGCCGCCAGCGTTGAGGTAAAACGGGCCACAATGCTTTGGCGAAGCAGTTCGCCCGTAACAGGTATTTTAAGCAGAAAACTGTCAAACATCAGCCGCCCTTTTTGCGTACTGAGAATGCGCGAAAAGAGCCAGCCGACAAACACGATCAACAGAATCGCCAGCCACCAGTAATTGAGCAGCAAATGGCTGAAGTCGATCATGAATTTCGTAATCCCCGGCAGTTCCTGCCCCGTACCTTCAATAATTTTAGCAATACGGGGAATGACCACCGTCATGAGAAATACGACAACGACAACACAAAAGAAGACCAGAACCATCGGGTAGGTCAAGGCGGATTTCAGTTTGGCTTCCAGCCGCTGGCGTTTGCCCATGTAATCGGCCAGCAGCGACAAGGAGCGACCCAGATTACCCGTTGCTTCACCAACGCGAATCATGGAGATATAAATGGAGTCGAACCAACCGGGATATTCCTTCAGGATGTCGGCCAGAGATTCGCCAGCCAAAACTTCATCGCGAATGTTTTGGATAATCTGGATAAAGCGGGGATGATGGGCCTGAGCGATCAGAATGCTCAGGGCTTCGGTCAGTTTGACATCGGCATTGACCATCGTACCGAGCTGCCGGGTAAATTCGAGAACCTGCTCACGGCGTCCGCCGGTAAACAGCGATTCGAACATCGTGCTGCCGGAGCGGGCTGAATCGCTGATGGGTCGCACCTTGCTGGCCATCAGTTTCCGGTTGCGCAACAGACGCCGGGCGGCAGCCGGCGATTCCGCGGCAATGCTGCCTTTGGATTTCTTACCATTGCGGTCCAGAGCTATGTATTCAAATGTTGGCAT
Source organism: uncultured Pirellulales bacterium (assembly GCA_964482555.1). Classification (GTDB taxonomy): domain Bacteria; phylum Planctomycetota; class Phycisphaerae; order Sedimentisphaerales; family SM23-30; genus CAYZXY01. The sequence continues at coordinate 79,726 of CAYZXY010000003.1, read as the reverse complement.
AAAAATATCAAAATAAAATATGAAAATTGTGGATTCGGCCTTCAGCCGAGTCCATTATATATCATCCGATTGCGCTACACGCATGATCTCTTCGATGGAGGTCATACCTTTTTCGACCTTTTCCAGGCCGTCCATCCGCAGGGTGGTCATGCCGGCTTCCATGGCTGTCTTTTTCACGACGCCGGCGGATTTCCGCTGATAAATGCATTGACGGATATTGTCGTCAATAATCATCAGTTCATAAATACCTGTCCGGCCCAGATAGCCGGTATTGAAACATTTATCACATCCTACATTTTGGTAGATTTTATCAGAAGATGCGAACTGCAGACCCAGCTTTTCCAGTTCCGCAGTATTGACCGGTACGCATTTCTTGCACGAGGAGCACAAACGCCGCACCAGCCGCTGAGCCAGAACGCCGGCAATCGAAGACGCGACCAGATAAGGCTCTACGCCCAGATCGAGCATACGCGTCACCGCGCCGGCCGCGTCGTTGGTATGCACCGTACTAAAGACCAGGTGGCCGGTCAGCGATGACTGAATCACCATTCGTGCTGTTTCCTGATCGCGGACTTCACCGACCATGATCACATCCGGATCCTGTCGGAGAATATGCCGTAAGGCGGTGACAAAGGTCATACCTTTTTTCATTGCGACCTGAATCTGGCTGATACCGTCGAGCTGATATTCGATCGGATCTTCAACGGTCATAATATTTTTCTCCTTCGCATCGATACGGCGAAGAAAACTGTAAAGCGTTGTTGTCTTACCGCTGCCGGTCGGGCCGGTCACAAAAAAGACACCGTGAGGCCGACTGAGCAAATCATCGATTTTGTAAAAATCTTTAGGACTGAGCCCCAGGCTCTCTAGATCAAACACCCCCGTGCTCTTGTCCAGCAGACGGAGTACCGTCCGCTCCCCATACGCTGTCGGTACGGTACTGACACGTAAATCGACCTCACGCGGTCCGATCCGCACACTGCACCGGCCGTCCTGCGGCATTCGCCGCTCGGCGATATCCATACCTGCCATCACCTTAATACGCGATACAATCACCGGCAGCAGCCGGTTGCTCAGTGACAGCATATCGTACATCAAACCATCGATGCGATAGCGTATCTGAATTTTCTGTTCAAACGGATGAATGTGAACATCCGAGGCCCGTAGCTGCAGCGCCCGGAAGAGTACATCGTTCACCAGTCGGATCACCGGCGGACGATTCACCACGTCCAGCAGGTCTTCCGATGAGGCCATTTCCCCAAGAATCCCCTCGATCCCGTTGGAATCGAGTTCCCCGACCACATCTTCCAGCACTGCCGTCCGCTGTTCATAAGCGGCGTTGATGGCTGTGTTAATCGTTGTCCGGGCCGCCAGAACCGGCCGGGCGGCATAACCAAGCATCTTGGCCAGATTATCCATCGCATAAAAGTCCAGCGGATAACAGGTCGCCACGTTCATCAGCGAACCGTTCTTATGAACCGCGACCAGGCTGTGATGCTGAGCAAAATTGGCCGGCACTTTTTCAATAAACTCTCGGGGCACGTCAACCGGTTTGATTTCTTCCAGATAGGGAATGTCCAGATATTGCCCCAAAAGCCGCAGAATCTGGTCTTCCGGAAAAATGCCTGATTCAATCAGAGCGCGGTCCAGCGTGACGCTGTCATCTTCATGCCGTTCGACAAACGATGCCAGCGTACCAGAATCGACCAGTTCGGTTCGTTTCGCTAAAGCTATGAGTTTTTGTTTAATCATAATCGTTGTTCTTACAGATCGGGTTGTCTGTTAAAAAAGCGATTTTCAATATCCTCATCCGATTCAGACTCCTTGCGGGGAATACCTGGTATGATGGGTTGCTGTTTGTAATTCGTTTTACGCTTTTTGTAATCAATCAAGTGATCTTCCGACAAATCATCCAGATCATCGAAATTGTCTTCCAGCGTATCCGGATCGATGCTGCGGGCGATCTGTGCTTTTACGAACACGTACAGCGAACCACGGGTGTTCGATTGCGACACACTCCGGAACGCCGCGCCTATCAAGGGAATGTCCCCCAGCAGAGGTACTTTACGAACGGTCGTACCGTTGTTCTGCGTCGTCAAGCCGCCCAGAACGATAACCATATCATTCGGGACTGTTACTTTTGTGGTGATCTGGTTGCTGTTCTTGGGTGGCGGTATGCCATCAGAACTATTGCCGTCAAAACTTTCAACCGATAAATCAATTTCCAGCTGCAGGAAACCGCCTTCACTGATATGCGGTGTAATCGACAATGTGGTACCGGCATCCTGATAGCCTTCAAACGTTGTCGATGCAAAACCGGAATCGTCCGTTACGGTCGTTCTTGTTGTCGGTTCGCTGCGTAAGCTGGTGATGGTGCCCGCCTCATTATCATTAACCAGCAGTCTCGGTTGAGAGATCACTCTGCCGTTATTGCTGGATTGCAAAGCTTCCAGTGTGGCATAAACAAACTCTTCCGTAAAGAAAGCGAGCGTAGCTCCGGAACCAGAGACCACACTTCCAGCAGTCGTGATGTCACCGATATTAAACGGCGATGTACCCGACAGGCGATAGGCATCCGGTCGAGGATTACCCTCTTCGTCTAAATTATCGAAAATGGTTCCATCCTTCAGGGAAACCCCCAGATCGAAGGAGCCGCTTTCATTGATCGTCACCAGATGCGCCTCGACAAGCACCTGCGGCAACCGCCTGTCCAGTTGATGGATGATGTTCTGGATATCTTTGTGCTGTTTGCTGGATGCCCGTACCGCGATGGCGTAAATATCGTCCAGTGGAACAATGATAGGTGCTCCTTCCCGGCCGGGAATTCTCACACGTTGATCTTCATTGGTTTCGAATTGATCGGATTCCAGCAGTTGCGTCAACATGTCCGCTACGGCGCTGGGCTCGCGGTTTTCCAGAGTATAAATCTGGATGGCGCCTAGGGCGTCATTCGGGTCAATATCGATATGATCCATGATCTCTTTGATATCGCGGTGCTGATACTCGGTTGCATATATGAATATCCGGTTGGTTGATTCCTGTACCGCTACGCGTATTTCCGGCTCCTCGAGCCCGGGAATGACTTCACCTTCTGCGCTCAGCCGCGGCTGTTCGGTGGTTGGTCCCAGGCCGCCGTCCCGGTTGTCCTGATAACGGGCTCTATCACGCGGCCGCATATCCTCAAGATCGGGTGCGGTAATGCCCAGCTCATCCAGAATCTTCACCACTTCGACCGCCTCCACATATTGGGGCTGATGGATTTCCAGAATCATTTTATCATAACCGCTGGGCGGTACATCCAGCACCACCAAAAGGTCCTTGACCTGCATGATCTGGTCATCCGAACCCACAACCAGCAGGCGATTTGTTCGTTCATCCGCCAGCATATACGGCCCCCGCGGTTCCACCTGAATCATGCCGCCTACGCCAGTCGTGCCGCTGCGAGGTGATCTGCCGGGTGATTGCTGCCGCTGCGAACGTGTTTCTTCTAGTCGGGAACGGGCGTCGCGGCGACCACTTATGCCGCCGGTCGTGCCGCTGGCGCCTTCCTGCTCGTTCAAAGTGGAGATCAGATCGGACAATTGCTGAGCCACATCAGACGTCAGCACATTGCGAATCTGGAGGACTTCCAGTTCCAGTTGACGGTCCACATCCAGCAGGTCCATCAATTCTCGGACCATTTCTATCTGCTCGTCGTTGCCGACCACCAGAATACGATTGGTTCGCGGGTCCGGCACCAGATAGGGGCCCTGTGTGCCAGAATTCAAAAAGCCGCTCTGGCTTGATCTGCGAGGCTCGGTACGAGATTGTGTTTGCGTTCGAGAGGTTTGTGACGCAGACGCAGGCTGACGGGTCGGTGTCGGCGGCGACTGGGCGCCGGCGGCGCCCGTCTCCTGATCGATCTCCTGAGACGTCATGGCTTCAATCAACTCGGTAATCTGTTCGGCGGCGATATCAGCCTGAAGATATTGGGCTACGAAAGGTGCAATCTTGATTTCCGTGTCGGGCACCGGGACATCCAGCAGAAACAGCAGGTCGATCGCCTGGTCGTTTTTTTCCTGCGTGCCGACAAAAATAATCCTCTTTGTCCGCTCATCCGCCATCATGAAAGGTCCAAACGGCTGGCACATGATATACATATTCTGGGCGCTGGTCGTTTGCAATTGGGGTAATTGGGCGCCGGTATTGTCAGCGGGTAGGGGGGCTGTCCCTTCGTTAAGCTTATACAACAGATCGCTGATCTGTTCCATAACCGAGTCGATAGCGACATATTCAACCTTTTTCAGGTCTAAGACCACGGTACCCGGTCTGGGAATATCCAGCATCTGTAAAAGATCGCGTGTCTGCTGGATTTGTGATTCGGAACCAACGACAATCAGACGCTGCGTTCTTATATCTGGCTTTATAAACGGACCGCCCGGTACGGACAAATAACCGCCCTCATTGGAACCGCCGGGACTGCGGCCCGGCAGTGAACGCGGGTCGGTCGGCTTGCGGGAGCTGTCCGACGTCCCAGGTGTCGGGGCCGGCGACGTCCGGGAACTTGCCGGAGAGGAAGAAGGCAAAAGCACTCCGCCTTCCAATCCTTCATCGGCCAGAGCCTTGAGGATTTCCCCAATGCTCTTGGCGGCATCTTCGGTCACCAGATGTTTAACTTCCATGATTTCCAGTTTGATGTCCACCGGCGCGGGCACATCCAGCATGCTCAGCAATTCTGTCACCTGGGAAATCTGATCGGAGGTACCCACGGCAAAAAACCGCTTCATACGCTCATCCGCCATCAGGAAGGGGCCGTCCCTGCTGGATTGTGAAGAAGGCAAGGTAGCACTGCGGCGTTCAGCCAGAGTTTTCGCCGCCGGAGTCGATGGGTTCTGCTGTGGCGAGGAATTGGGTTCCGGTTGCGTGGAATCCGGCGGAGAGGAACTTAGGCCGCCCTGTTGATGGATGGCGTTGTACAGACTGTTGATCTGGCCGATGGCATCCTTGACTTCGATATAATTGATCTCGAATATAATGAACTGAACATCCGGTGTTGGCTCCGGCACATCATAATAGCCCAGAAGATGCTTGAATTCCGAAATCTGCGAATCGGTACCTATGACGAATAGCCGGGAATTCCTTTGATCCTCCAATACCGTTGGTATTTTCTCGCCCGAAACGGCGGCAGACGGGGATGGCTGCGGCGTTTCCGTGGGAGCGGGTACGCGAACGGGACGTTTGGTCCTGGGATCGATTTTGACGATCGTGCGGGCGGGAGCCGTCGGCTTTTCATTTTCCGGTTGCCCCGACTGCGAAGAACCGCCCTGGCTGTGCAGGGTTTTCATCAGGTCTTGGACTTTCGATTTAGCTTCGCTGATCGAAATGTAGCGCGTTTGGATGATTTCCAGCCTGATGGACGGCCCGGGTTGGTCGATCATATCGATCAGTTCCAGGTTGCGCTGCATATTGCGCGAATAATCGACTAACAGAATCGAATTGGAATTGGGAACATCCGAGAAGATATTTATGTCAGGTACAAACCTGCTCATAAAGCTTTTTACCTCATTGAAGTTCGTGTGCTCCAGATCGACTATCTGCAATTCGATCGACTCGTTGCTGCGGTTACCCTGGCCGTTTTGTGAGGGATAAAAGATGTCGGTCTGCTGGATAACGCTCGTCCGCTTCATGATTTTGACATAAGGTCCTTCCTTGACCATCGTATAGCCCGAGGCGGATAAAACAGACTTCAGTAGCGGCAGCAGTGCTTCACGTGGGATTTCGCCGTACTGGTGTAGTTTGATTTTTCCTTTGGGGATGTCGCCGTCCGGATAGAGATAGTTCAGCTTTAACTCTTTGCCGATCAATTCCAGCAGCCAGTCAACATCGACGATATCATTGGTCACCTTGATCTTGACATTGTTGTTTTCTTCTTGAGCTTCTGATTTATCTGCGGCGACTTTTACGGCAGGTTCCTGGATGCCGTCTTTCTCTGACATGACCTGGATGGCGGCATTCAATGCTTCATTTGGTTCGGAAATCCGGATGGGAGAAGATTTCCTGTCGTTGGCCGCCGGTTCAGGGAGGCGAGGTGTTCTATCCGGCGGCGTTGAATTTTTCAAACGCTCACGTGCCTCCTCTACCAGGTTAGATCTCTGTTCTGCCGGGGGTATCTGACGGGGCTGAGGCTGGGCTTTTTGCGGGGAAGGTTTTTGAGCTTCAATGCGTTTTTTCAGGCTTTCCTCATATTTTTGTTTCGCTTTCTCGGACGCCGATTCCAGACGTTTTTGAATCCGTTCAAATTCTTCACTTAATGCCCTGGATTCTGCCGAATCAGGGTCGATCTGCTGCGCTTCGGCCATCTTGACGAAAACTTCCATTAATCGTATGGACTCCGTTTCGATATCGACTTCTTCTTCCGGCTCTTCCTCTCGGGTGGTTTGACTGTCCTTGTCGGTTTTAGCCTCGTCCGACTCAGTGTCTTTTGCTTCTTCGGCCGATTTTTCATTGGATTCAGACTTTTCCTTGGTGCCTGCCTTCTGCGTTTCTGAATCCTTTTTTTCCGTTTCTTTCTGGGCCGTCGTATCCTGGTCGTTATCCGGCTCGGCATGGCCGGTATCGACGATTGTCCACAAGACGAACACCATTATCAGGGCGAATATCGCCATCGGCCAGGGGGAAAATAATCTGGAACGTGATGATGAATCTGTACCGGCTTGCATAGTCTCACTCCTTATCGACGCCAGCGATTGATTATTATTCTTGTTCTGGTGGTCTGTCATAAAAACTCCCGGTTATTCTGGAACGACCAGCCGCCAGGGGACGGCCTGAGATTCACGGTGAAATGTAAACGTAATCGGTATTGTGCGGGGTCTGCGGTTCGGCCTGGTCTTTGCCGTAAGAGAACATTGAGCCGTTGCATGAAGCCGCTGCTCGTCGAACGTGACTTCCATCTGCTGAGCATCCCAGCGCTCGATAATAATCTTACCGGCTTCCGGACCAAGCAGCCGGCGAGCGATGTCGAGCCCGCTGGTCATTGGGGTCGCGCTTTTGATGACTGGGACCAGGCGATCGAATTCCCGACGGGCCAGTGCTTGCAGAATTTCATCGGTATATTGTTTGATTTTATAGGACTCCAGTTCCTCGGGCGTCTGGGCAATCTTTTGTCCGGGTCGGACATCGGCCGCCTCTGCCGTTGATTGCGTACAGGAGGTCAATAGCGTCATAACCATAGATGTTGTCAATAATATAATGTAACCAGTAACTGTTTTCATTTATACTGTCTTGATCTTATCTCGAAGGCTGCATGACCCGAGTACGTTGAGAAGGCGGTGATGGCGGTTGCGGGTTGATTGACGGCGCCGTTGGCGCTCCGCTTATCGCTGACCGCTCGGTAGAGGGCATCTTAAGCTCATATTCAAAATCGTTCTTTGTGACGACGATCGCCCCGTCATTAACCGATTTAAGAGTAAAACCTTCGATCTCATCGCCCAGAAAGAAACAGGTTTCTTCCCGGATGGATGGTGTCTGCAAAAAGACACAGCCCCAGTAATCACCGGAGGAAAAAGTACCCTTTATCACCCAGCTTTTTGGCCCCGGCGGCTTAATCTCTTCATACGTAACGGTTCGTTCGATGGTTTTGTCCTTCTGCACAACCAGAGCGATGGTCTTGGGCGGTTTCCATAAATTGCCCGGCGGTTTAAAATCAATCTCATAATTATCGGTCTTTAATTCCAGGACGGCTCCGCTATCATACCATTTGTCCGGTTGGTTTTTAAGCCGCCATTGAGCGCCTGCCTCGACCGCTTTCTGCGGTTCGATGATCACTTTGAGCGAACCGTAATGCACCACCGGTTTGGGAATCTTCACGTATGCAGCATTTAATTCAACGATTTCGTCTTTTTTGATCTCAACGGTCTGCCCGGCCGGGCTTCTCCAGTCAGATATCGGTTTGAAAGTGATGGCCGCCTTACCCACCAGAATATTATCAGAAGTCTGACCGCTTTCTAACCACGGGCCATTGTTAATCCGCCATCTAGCGTCTAAAGCCCGTACGTCACAGGGATCGATGACGACTCTGATCTTGCCATATTCCGGCGGCGGTTTTTTCGTATAGCGAACGGTTTTTTCCGTCAATGACTTGCGGGAAACATCCACTTCGATCGGTTGAGGTGGATTCCAGTTTTCCGTGTCGGAAAAACTGACAAGGTGCTTGCCGCTGCCGATTTTTCTGGATTTTTGTCCGGATTCGTACCAGATACCGCCCGATAACCGCCATTTTGGGCTTTCCTGCAAAACCTCTTCGGGCTCAATCTTGATTCTAACCCAGCCCTGCGGCGGCTCCCATCGCTCTGAAAAAGCTTCGGTGGCGGCAACAAGAGGGGATAACTCCGAATCGCCGTCATCAGAGTTCAAGGCATTACTCAACGTATTTTTGGCCCCTTTTTTGCTAGTGGAGCTGTTGTGATCGCTTAATTCCGGCAGCCTGGACATGCCAATTGCGGCTATGCCGCCGGCAACGACAACCAGAAATATGTTGAGATACCAAAGCCACTTGATCACAAAACATTACCTCATCAAGCACTAAATGTATAAAGCCTTAATTAGTAATAGTTTACACTATATGCACTCCAGAATGAAATCCGGACGCGTACTTTTTGACATACAATGGGGTATGAAGTTCCCAAGATGTATGATAAAAATCACTTTATTATGAAAATCGCCAATAAGAAAACTCTTATTGAATGAATTCAGAATAAAACTATACAAAATTAATTGAGAAATGCCAGTGATAACTATTTGAAATGTAGAAAGTTAGTCGTAATTTGCCAGCCAGACCTCTATCAGAATCTCCAGATCAAGCATATCGACGGTTTTATCCCGGTTTACGTCTTGTTTCATTAACGGGCTTTTGCTTAACCATTTTTCAGAAATAGACAAATAATCTGACAAATTCACAGTTTTGTCGTTGGTAATGTCCGCTGCAGAGCCAACGACCGATAAGGTTGAAAAGCTCGCTTCAATGGTTCTGCCGTATCCGCCCTGGTTGGCCCGGTAAGCATGTGGCCATAATTCGTCTCCGACCGGCTCGCAGGGATCGCCCGCATCGATACAGGGACTGTGACTACCATCTACAAACCAGCTTTGCGCTGCCGGATTCCATCGCCCAACCGTGGACTTCAAATGATAGTCGTCGTTATTGGCATCGACAAAACAGGGGTCGGCGCTCATCACATGTTCCCCGGCATAGCCGCCTTGTATATCAGAATATCTTACGTTTAGATTCGTCGTATTGTCGTCAAACAACTGTTCCGGCGTATTCCCCCAGACAATGCAGCTGTTGATAGTAATATCCTGGTTGTTTTTCCATACGCCAATGCCGCCGCCGCTCCCGGCAATGTTATCAGCCGTGGTGCAAAAATCGACATTGACATTGAACGCTTCCCGCAGGCCGATGCCGCCGCCTTCCTTCAGTGAGGCATTGCGGGCAAAAATATTGTAATAGATATTGACGTTATTGCTATTGTTGACCGCGAGTCCGCCGCCATATCCGTCATTGCCTGTGGCGCGATAACTGTTGCCTAGAAATGAGCAATGATCGATGGTGGAGGTTTTGGTAAAACTGCCGAGATTGGCATGACTGAGAAACACTCCCGCCCCGTAATCGGCGGCATTGTCGATAATCCGGCAATACGAAATTTGATTCTGGTCGTTGTTCAGGGAATACAATCCGCCGCCCTGGGTATAATCGTCGCAGGGGTCGGAGGGGGTCTGGTTATTAAACAATTTACCGGTCCCATGAGTGAGAGTCAGCCCTTTGATTTTAACGCGGTCGGCCTGACCGTTCACCAGCGTGACAGCCGGGCCGCTATCGCTGAGGCAGGGGTCATTGCCGCCGCCGTCGATAACAGTCTTCCGGATATAGATTTCATTTTCCGGCTCGAGGCTGCGCAGAATCAACCCTGTTTTATTAATCGTGACATTCTCCCGGTATTCCCCCGGCGCCAGTATGATCTCATCATCAGCCGCGGCATCATTTATTGCCGCCTGAATCGAATTGTACCATTTGTCCTTTCTGATGTTTTTTACGATGCCCGTGAGCAGTTCCGCTTCAATTTCCGATACCTCATCCGCGCCGATGTCCACATACACGAACTGCAGCCGTTTTTCGTTATCGATATCCACATCTCCGGCTCCCGTGAGATAATCCGGATCGCCGGCATTAATCAACGGCGATTTCTGGTGCAAATGATAATCCAGTTCCGCCGCGTTAACAAAACAGGGATCAACATTCAAATTATGATCCTCATCGTCCCCCCAGCCGCCGGAAAGGTTGCAATACGTGAATGACACCTTCTCCGGCGATTCGATCGCTACGCCGCAAGGGTCCAGAATCGTTATTTCATCCGGCTGATTATTCCACATAATGCTGTTGGAGATATCAATGTCATTGTCCCGAATGATGACCATGCCGCCGCCGACAAACGACTGGTTGTCCGCGATCGTACAGAACTCACTTTCAATATTCTCGACATTAACCAGATACACGCCGCCGCTGATCGCGTCCGCGATATTGCGGCTTATGATGCTGTTGTTCAACTCGATATCCCGGCAATCCAGCAGATAAATCCCCCCGCCGGTCCCGTTGACGCCGTAAGCGGAATTCTCGCTCACGATACAATGCTCTATGCTCGGCCTCACGCATTCATGCAAAAGAATGCCGCCGCCCGCCTCCGCCGTATTGTTTAATATGCGGCAGTTTTTTATCGTCAGATCATCATTGTAAGCGGCGAAAACACCACCGCCAATTTTAAGCTCATTGCCGGTCCCGGCCCCCAGACCGCAGGGATCCGTAAATCCCATACCATTCTGCAGCGTCAAGCCTTCGATCGAAACCTGAGCCGCTATTTGCGGCATCAGAGTAATCACTGATCGGTAATCCAGATTGCACGGATCGATGCGGCTGCCGTCGATGACCGTTTCGCTGATATACTCTGCGTCTGTCGGTCTGTAACTCTTCAAAATGATTTCCCGGGTCGCAATGCGGATATTTTCGTAATATATCCCCCGGGAAACGACGATTTGATCTTTCTTTTTGGCGGCATTGATCGCTTCCTGAATACGGCAGTGCCAGGTGTTTTGAGTGATATTATTCACCACACCGGGCAGCCCACTCGTCGAAACATTCCCGGCTTCCCACGCCCCGATATCCACCCGGCAGAACGCCAGACGGTTCCCACCGGCAATATCTTCCTCTGTATCGCCGGTTTCATAATCGGGATCGCCGGCATTTATACAGGGCGAACTTGCACTCAGCGGATAGGGCCATTCAACCCACACATTGTCGTTGGGATCATCCGGGTCGCCTTCATCGGTATAGCCGCTGAAAACAGGGTTGTGATCAATATTATTCGCCCCAAAACCGCCCCAGCCATTCTGGACATTGCAATAATGTAGGACAAAAGAACAGGGATCGCTCGCCGCTATCTGTTCGATCTGATCTTCGGGATGATTGTTCCAGAGGATGCTGTTGTTAATCGCAATCCGCTGCGGCCCGGTTTTGAAGAAGGCATAAGAATGGTTGTCTTTAATCGTGCAGAAATCAACCGTACACCAGGAATTATTATCGCAGTAAACACCGCCGCCGCTGCCCCCTGCCTTGTTGTCGTCAATAACGCAGTTACGCAAAACAGCGTGACTGCCGTCCAATAACGCCAGCGCCCCGCCATCTATCGCGGCCTCGTTATTCTCGAAAATCGTTTTAGTGATGAGAGGATTGCTGTTCCAGCATTCCATGCCCGCCCCCATCGTCGCCGTATGGCCTCGTATCACGCATCGGTTAATTGCCGGATCACTGTCGCGGCAAAAGATGCCGTTGCCGATGCTGTTTTCCGCAGCTTGCAGCGTCAGGCCCGACAGCAGGGGGGCTCCGGCCGACTCTATGACGATTAAACTGTTGGCTGTTTCCGATAGAGAATTTTCAATAATCGTCCCGTCAAGAAACGCCTGAACGTCCGGCTTCTGACTGCGCAGGGTAATCGATTGGTCTATGAAAAGATTTTCCCGATATTTGCCGGGATTGATGACAATCTCATCGCCCGCCCCGGCTTCGGCCAATGCCTCGGATATTGGCATGTCGGGCTGATTCTGTGGATACCACTTTTGCTTCTCGCAATTATACACACGATAATCGGGATGCGTTTCGTCGATGCCGATATCGAGCCCAAAACCATTGAACCGGAAATCGCCGTCAACGTCGGTCTCATCCTGTTCTGGCACAAAATTGGGGTCGCCCGCATCGACACAAATGGAAACCGGGCTTGCCGTGCGCAGACGATACGCGAGATGCTCGTAATTCTCGAAATCGGCTTCGATCCATGTGTCATTCTGCCATTGCCCCTCGAGCAGAAAACGCGGACCCGGCTTTCGCGGATCACAGGGATCGGCGGCAATATTATGGTCCTCTGTGCTACCCCAGCCTCCCTGCACCAGGCAATACTGAATGGTGGGGACAGAAGTCGACAAGGCGGCGATTTGCTGCGGCCGATTCTGCCAAAAGATAGAATTGCGAATCTTCGGCTTGCTGGAAGTCGTACAATGTATCGCGCCGCCCGGCTCGAAAGTCCCGCTGTACCCGGCATAGTTGCCCACGAAAACGGAGTGATTGACGGTCATATCCTGCATGTTTTCACAATATATGGCCCCGCCCTTGTCACTGATATTGCCGTTCATGAGGGCGTGCGAGAATGTCGCCGGGGTGTTTTTGATATATATGCCGCCGCCAATAGCCCCTTCATTGCCCAGAAAACGACTGTAAGTAAGAGTCAACTTGCTCTCCAAGCAATACATGCCGCCGCCGGTCGTGGCTCCGGCATTATATGAAAACTGAGAGCCGAATATTTCGACTTTCTTGCAGAGAGATGCACATAGCCCCGCACCATATCGGCCGGTCTGATTACCCTCAATAATACAATTTTTTATCGTTATCGGTGTATTGTAAACATACATGGCGCCGCCATCGGTACCGGCCTGGTTATCCCGAACCATCGTGTCTTCCAGTATAATACCCGAACCATTGCCGCACCAGATCGCGCCGCCTGCGCCGGACGAAGTGTTATTCTGTATCACACATCGCCGTATCGTAAGCCCGGAATCATTATAGCAGACGACCGCTCCACCAAAACTGCCGTTGCCGTGGGTGATGGTCAGACCGTCGATGCTACAGCAAGGGTCTTCGCCCTGGTTAATGAGAAAAGCGGAACAGGCCCCGGCGGCATCGATAATCGTATCAGCAACGACACACGGATCCATGGGATCGGTGCTTTGTAAGGTGATGGTTTTCCCCTTGAGTTCCAGCGAGTGCGACAGCGTATATACGCCGGCGGTTACGATAATGACATCCCCCTCAACGACAGCATCTATCGCCGTCTGGATGTCGGTAAAGTCGCCACTGCCGTCTGGTACGACCGAAAATTCAGCGCCATTGAGATCAGTCGACGCTGAATACATGATGGCCATAAGTCCAAAAACTGCAAGCTTTTGCCAACAGTGACGTCCTGTCATCGCCGGATTCCTTTCCTGTAATAGTGGCGGGCCTCCAGTCCGCATGTCCGATAATCACATGAATATTATCGGCAAAATAAGAGTAAAATCTTTATTTCCAGTACTTTCGCTTGCCGTCCCAGTGATTGATGCCTTCGAAGTATTCTTCCCGGTTACCTTCAAAGGCCGGGCTGTTTTCAGCGTCATGGCAGGTTTCGCAACTCGTGAAGATAATACGGTACTCATCTTCCGGCGCGAGGATGTGCTGGAAGCCGGGCCCGTGGCACATTTCACATCCGACATTGCCCAGATCGGGTGTGGCCTCCATAGAAACATAGCCGCTTTCGTAATGCATACCTACAGTATGGCAGGCGACGCATTCCGGGTTATGGTCGCGGTTCACTTCCCGAAGTGTGTTCATGGCCTGGTAGTGCTTGAGACCTTTCCATGTGTCGTAAATCTCCTGGTGACATTCTTCGCATTGCGAATTACCGACAAAGGTCTGCCCTTCCTCCAGGGGTTTACGCGGCAGTTTTTTTATCAGTTCATCCATCTGCAGACGCATCTGATACTCGTCGATGATATTGACGATGGATTCGTCGCGGGGGAAACGCGAGTCGATGGGGACCGGTTTAAATGAAAATGCTTTTATCTGGTCCGGTTTTTTGACCGGGACATCAATTACGGAAATGTATTTGCCCATCTGGCCGGTGTTGATGACCAGTTTACCGTTGCCGTTCAGCGGGCACAGTTCCGGTTTATCGCTGAGGCCTTTCATGGCAATAATATCCACGGCTTCGATCTCATGCACGGCTTTGGCCAGATCATCGTCATTCCGGTTCAGCAGCACAACAACGAGATGTTTATCGCTTGATTTATCAGGATCTACGTTGAGGTTTCTAAGCTCATCTATTAAAGCCTCAAGCGGATCCGTCAGTTGTAGTTTTTCCTGAAATCGCGGGTCCTCAAGATCATTCGCCACGACGAGACCGAATGTCAGCGTATTGATTTTTTTGTCTTTGCGGATGAGCGTTTTCTTGAGATAAGGGCGGGTTTGATACTTATTCCTTTTCTCTTCCGGCATATTGGTGCAAATGATCGAACTGAATTGATCGGTCGGCAGAGAGATTTTTTCGTTGAGATAGACCAGCTCGTATGCGGTCAGGCAGATGGCGTCGTAGTCCAGTCGATGCAGGGTGTACAGGAAATATTCAAATTTTATCTGTGACAGTCGATCCTGTTCATCGATCAGTGGCCCGGCATCGATGAGCAGCCGGCTGCACGGATCGTCAGCAATCTGGTTCATGACTTTGGTCCGGCGGTCGAGCCCGCCAAGTTGAATGTCCGTGCATCCGCAGGGTTCAAGGTGGCTTTGCCAGTTGCCTGTAACCATAACGGCAAATCCCTCGGCAGGCTTCTCCTTCGGCTGGAGGATGACCTGAGAGCCTTTAGGTTCGGCCATGCCGCCTTTGCCGACGGCTGCAATGATCTGGCTAATTCCCAGCAGAAGAATGCATATTAAAGGACTCGTGATTGCGACGATAAAACGCAAGCGTTTTTTATTAATGGGATTTGTCGGGGGCATATGGGATTTACCTTGATTTTGTTACTTTACAAATTCTGTAACGCAGGCATCCTGCCTGCTGTATTATCATTTCTCGCTTCGAGTGAATTTCCTTCCTGGCAAAGCGTAATCATGTTGAGGCTTCAACTATGAGACATCTGAAATTTCTTATCAAGGTTATCATAGCTGATTTACGTGCGGAAGTATAATCCGTGATACGTCTTCGTTTCAGCGTCTCATGCTCGTTCGGCTCATTCTGCCGAAAAAGGATACTTTCAACGTTGCCATCGGATGATCTTTGATCGTGACTGTTAAATTGTCGTGAATATAGCTCTTACTGGAATCTTCGGGCAGCGTCGCTGTATAGGATACTTGATAGCCGTCATCTGTCCTGGTAATGTCGCCTTTTTTGATAAAGCCGTTCTCGGAAACGATCTCTTCAATTTCAAAATCTTCTTTGAAGTTCGAGACCACTTTAAAGGTTCCTTCTTGCGGCTCACCGGGTTTGATATCACGCAGCACCCGCGATGGAGGATGAACGTCGAACGGTTTAATCGTGGAGAACCGGGCTGTGATTCTTTCCGCTTTGGCGTGATTGGTTCGAATGGAAATATAACCGTTCGGCGTCTGGTACAGATTTTCCATGTTGCCTTTGATAACGATATCATGTGAGGTCTTGCTGGCTTCCTTGTCAAAGGCAGCCTCCGCCACATCGCCAACGGCCGTGACGCTGATGATATTGAACGGTTTATCTTCCAGACTTTTCAGTGTCAGTGTATATTCCAGATCGGCGTCCTGACGTAATTCAAAATTGTGGTTTTCCGGTTCGACAGCAACAATGTCACGAATATTCCCGGTTATTCTCAGTATCTTTTTGCTGGGTTTGCCGGGAGCATTGACAAAAACCGAGATCGTCTTGCTGACCGGTCCCGGCTGGGTACCGGCGTTATATGTAACGCTCAGCGGTGTGGATTCGCCGGGCTTAAGGACTTTGCTCTTCAGTGTTGTGGCCGTGCAGCCGCAGGAGGCATGAATCCGCTGAATCTCCAGAACGCCTTCACCGGAGTTGGTGAGGGTGAATTGGCCGGTCGCTGAGCCTTTGGGCTCAACCGAACCGAAATTATACACATCGGTATCGACGCTCAATACACCGTTTTTTTGAGGCTTTGCCGACGGTTTGGTCTCAGATTTTTCTTGACGAACTTCTGCGGCTGGAGGGGGAGCCTGTGATTCATTAGCCGGTCTGGTTTTGGCATCCGCTGTCTTTTCAGGAACGGTGGATGATGGCTGTTCCTCGGATATGTCAGACATGATCATATCATTATTCGTCCCCTGGCAGCCGGCAAAGATGATTAATGCTGCGATTAGCGAAAAAGTGATGAATTGTTTTATCATTGACTATACCTCTTGAATATAAACATGAACTCTTAACAAAAACTTAACATTTAATAAACGTGTTATTGAAAATATGCATTATAACGTATTATCCTGTTTTGTCCATAACATAGCCGCTAAGATTATGCAGGTGTGAAATCACGCAGGCGCTCAACGCACCCAGATGGTAGCCGCCTTCCAGCACAGATAACAGACGGCCCTGACAATAATTATCGGCAAAATTGGTCATTGCTTTTGTGATTTCTATGAAACTGTCCTCCGATTGGTTGATCTGGCTGAGCGGATCCTTGCGATGCCCGTCAAATCCCGCGGAGAGCAAAACGAAATCCGGCTTGAATTCCTTCGCCATCGGCAGAAAATTGACATAAAACAGATCCAGAAATTCCTCGTCACCGGCCCCGGGTTCCATCGGCAGGTTCAAGGTATAGCCGCGACCTTCCCGGTCGCCAAATTCATTGGGCCAGCCTGTACCAGGAAAGAGGGTTGCCGGATGCTGATGGATGCTGCCGTAAAAGACCGTATCGTCGGCATAAAAGGTGTTCTGCGTGCCGTTGCCATGGTGGACATCGAAATCGAAAATCAGAATTTTCTTAATGCCATGCTGCTGCTGTAGATAGCGGGCCGCTATGGCGATATTGTTAAATAAACAGAATCCCAGCGAACAGTCAAATTCAGCATGATGGCCGGGTGGGCGGACCGCTATAAACCCATTACGGGCTTCTCCAGATACAATCAGATCGCAAGCCCCCAGCGTTTTTCCTACCGCCAATCGTGCCACATCATAGGAATCGTCGCAAATAGACGAATCGGGGGTGTCGATAAACGGTAAACGTTGATCGCAGGCCTGTTTCAAGCGTTCCACATACTCCGGGCTGTGTACCAGCGTGATCCAGTCGTCCGGCTTAACTTGGTCTTTGACCTGCAGTAATGCCGGCCAGAGTGTCGTACGCCGCAGCGACTGAATAATACTGGTCAGACGAGCCGGCCGTTCGGGATGATCACCCGTACGGTGTTGCAGAAAATAATCGTCATAGGCGAATAATGTTATCACGATTATGGCTGTAATAAATTGAAAAATGAATAGTTTAGATGCTTTCATATTACCATATTGTTAAATGACGGTCAATCTGTCTTCCATTTTTAATTAGATCTTGTTTGGAAACTTGTACCGCAGGCACCTTGCCTGCATTTAACCACGCTTGAACTCGTTGAAATCGGAAAATATTGTATTAATAAGATACGTCAAAAAATGTATCCGCAAATGGAGCTATTTAATGGGAATTGCCTGAAAATCGTCAGGAATAGTCATTTTTGGCCCATAAATCTCTTCATTTGCATCAAAATTGATATGGGAAATGATAACTGTCATCATTCCTTTGCCGGGTATGGCGATATTATAGTCGATCCGCAGGGGTTTATATGACTTAACTGCTCTCCATATAAGCATTTGCGGCGAAGTCTCTTTTAAAAGCATCCCTTGGCAGGGGGTGCCGTTAATATCGCGATTACCGATATATTCGATTGTGTGCTCACCTTCGAGGCCCGCCAGGTGAAGTTGTCGTATTATATCCAGAAAACGATTGGAATAATCATCGGAATTTCCGGACAGATTGGAATTTTCTTCGGAAGCAACGTATGCTAGCTTTTTATTTAATATGAGTTTACATGTCAAGTATTTTTGGGGGTTGTGTAAGAAGGCGACGTTACCGTTGGCGTGGGCGAGGTATATTTTCCCCGGGGCTATATAGCCGCCTTGATACACTTCTCTTGGATAGCCCGGCGGCGTAATTTCAATAGTAAAGCTCACGCAGCGAGCGTCGATAAATGGCTGTAAAACATTAGCATAGGCTGCACTAGATGGGGTATTATCGGCAAAATGCGACATGGCCCAGGCGATTGTTATTAAAATGAGAATCGAAGCCGCGAGGCGTGATATTAAGCGTTTATATTTGATAAAATGCGGGATGGAGACCGGTGCCATCACCGGAGGTGGCGATTCGATGTTCTTATTCATACTTGTTTTATAGCGGTCACCGGCGGACAGCATTGTTTGCCATAACTTTTTGTCCTCCTCGCGAATTGCGTCATAAAAGGCTGAACACCTTGGACATACAGCAATGTGCTGGCGGACTGTGTGCGCATCCGAAGGGGCGATGGTACCTGTGCCCAAGGCAACCACCCTTAAGCGAAAACGGCGGCATGGGGTATTTATTTTCATATGTCCATATCTTTCAACATGTTATGCAGTTCACTCCTTGCCCGGCACAACCGCTTACGAATAGCCGTTTCACTGATTTTGAGCATATCTGCGATTTGAGAACACGTCAGTTTATCCATATAGAAAAGGTATATAACCTGGCGATTTTTTTTCGGTAGATGCGAAATACTTCCGTAGAGACGCTCAAAACGCTGATGTTGTTCATCATTATTCGCTATTGAATCGCCTGCTTCTTTGCTCAGCGATACAGTCCGGACCAGCCGGGATTTTCGATAAAAGTCGATACAACTGCGTCGGGCGATCTGGGCTAACCATTGCCGGATACGGTTCGGATCCCGGATAGTTTCAATCTTCTGAAACGCTTTTAACATCACTTCCTGAGCGATATCTTCGGCGTCATGAATATTTCTGGTATGCGCCAGGCAAATAGCCATAATCAGACTTCCATATTCGTCTATCAACCAGTGGGTGTTCCTGCCGGAGGAATAGGCGTTTTTTTTCGGACTCTCGGCGCTATTCTCCATACAGTTTTTCTCCATACATTAAGACGAGGATATGTCGGAATTGTGACAATAATTTTAGTAAAACAAAAGATAACAAAGATTTATGACAGGTCAAATTTCATTTTTGTATGAATATTAAAGGTATTTATCATTTCCTGCTCTAATAATCCGCTAACATTATTATTGTATATATGAGTAATATAATAAATCGCTTGGAATGGAGACACACTATGAAAGTTCACAGATTAATATTGCTAATCATTTTAATGTGCTGGAGCGGACTCTCGGCGGATTATGGGCAAGAACATAAGAAAGTACCCTGGACGCATCTGAATTTTAATGATCCCGAGGGGCAGTTTCAGTTTATCATAGTTTCTGACCGCACGGGCGGATGCCGTCCCGGCGTATTTGCTGACGCCGTCCAAAAGATCAATTACCTGCAGCCGGAATTCGTCATCAGCGTGGGGGATCTGATCGAAGGCTATACCAAAGACAAGGAAGAAATCCTGCGGCAATGGGATGAATTTGACACTATCGTCAGGCATCTGCACATGCCGTTTTTTTATGTTGCCGGCAATCATGATATAACCAATGACTTGATGACGGAGCTGTGGGAAGAAAAGCGGGGGCCCTCTTATTATCATTTTGTCTATAAAAATACTTTGTTTCTCTGTCTCAATAGTGAAGACCCGCCCCGGAAAGCCGATGCCTTTATCAGCGATAAGCAAATAGAGTATTTCAAGGGTGTCCTCGCTAAAGTCCAGGATGTGAAATGGACTATCGTTGTCCTGCATAAACCGATGTGGGAGTATGGAGGGGAAACGCTGGCCAGTTGGCAACAGTTTGAAAGCATGCTGGAAGGGCGGGATTACACTGTTTTTGCCGGCCATAAACATCAATTCAAAAAGACGATTCGCAAGGATAAAAAATATTTCCGTCTGGCAACGACCGGCGGCGGCAGTTCGCTGGTAGGGCCGCGTTCGGGCTATTTCGATCATATTATGTGGGTGACGATGAAGCCGGATGGGCCGGTGATTGCCAATCTGACACTGGAGGGTATTTTCGATGAAGATCCAACTGTGCCGGCTTTTGCGGACATGGTAGCCGACGTGACGGCGAAAATCAGGTCCGGCAAATCCATGCAGTCTGAACCGGTGACAATCTCGGTTGAGGACGGCGACGTCAAGGGGGGCATGACTGAAATCACTATCAAAAATTTCGCACCGTATCCGATGTCCATTGAGGGGGTTTTCATCGAACACCCCGATTTTAATATAGAGCCGCAATCGATTCGTCAAAAGGTGTTGCCGTTGCTGGCCGATGTCGTCAAGGTTAAGGTTTCGCTGAAAGAGGATGGCGAACGGAAAAAAGGCGGGCCCATAATCTTTAATGGGAAGATCGCTTTTAATGTGCCCGGCGTCGCTGCCGTCGAGACCGGCATCAGCCATTCACTGGACGTCCGTATTCTGGAAACCGCTGAAACCATTAATCGTAAGCAATGATTACAATCTCAGAATCAGTTAAATTATCTGATAAATTTTCCTTGTTCCTTATTAAATGCTGTTGTATAAATGATTAAGCGGTTCTCGCCGCCCCGATGATGGAGAGGTGTCCGAGCGGCTTATGGAGCTGGTTTCGAAAACCAGTGTGCGGGCAACCGTACCGGGGGTTCGAATCCCCCCCTCTCCGTTATTTGTGTTGACGAGTAAATTCGTCATGCAGATGGGGTAATTCCCTTTTTTTGTTAGCGTTCACAGTTATGTAGTGAGGGCTTGCAGTCCTCGCAAAATCGCTTGCCAGGCGATTCTACGTATCGAAAAATGCTTTTTCTCGGGCAAGATGGCCGCACCAGGGTTTTCCGCGACAAGAACTAATTGCCATTCAGGCAGTCGCATTCCAGCCAGAAGCCGACGAACAGGCCCAGATCGGTGAGATTAACGATGCTGTCGCCGTTAATATCCGACAGAATGCAATCGGGCGACAATTCAGCGTTTTCTTTCAGCCAGCAGTCCGAAATAATGCCAAAATCGTCCATGTCGATTTTCAGGTTATCGTCAAGATCGGCCTGCCCGCAGGGTTTGTGATAGGTCCAGGCCAAGGATAACGGCAGGGTAAGTGGGTAATCATAGTCGCTTTCGATGATCTGGGCGGTTGCCGGCGAGACGCTGTCGGGATCGATAACGGCATATATCGGCGTCGAGAAAAAATCAGTGGTCGCACTTTGAATCAGCGATTCCAGATCGAGTATCGGAGCGGTGTAGCCGATAGCATAAAGCGTGCCGGTCGTGACATCCTCGACAAGCCCAGTCAGGGCGGCTTTGTACCCTTCGGTACAGGAATGGCTCTGGCAATATGCCGGGGAGGAGGTGTTCACCTGCAGGACTGAGGGGGAGCCTAGTTGAATCGTGCCGCCGTTATTGCTGATGTCATACTGATGAATTTCCAGCCTGGGACTATTGGGATCGTCGTTAAGCCCAATCGTATCGCCGATAAACAGCTTTTGCTGAACGGGCGATACGACCATGGCCATCGGGCCGGACAGATTCGGGTCGTGCGTTTCAAGGTCGATTCGCTGTTCGGAAGCGGTGCCGGTATCGATATCATACGTCAGTAGCCAGTTGTTATTGCCGCGTCCGCACACGCTCAGTACATAGAGACGTCCATCCCAGTCCACTTCCAGTTCATGCGGATGCTGAACATCCGGTTCATAGACAAACTGGACAATATCGTTACAGTCGGCGGGCGTGTTCTGCTGGAGCGGATCGAGCGCCGGATTCATGCCATAAAGCTTTTCGACAGTGAAACCGCCCGCACCGTTAATGCTTAAACGGGCCGCCGCCCGGTAATCGCATCCCTGCGTGCCGGAAACCGTAACCGGTGTGACAAAGAGGGTATCGCCGTCATAAGGATCAAAAGCGGCATCGGAAACAATCTCGAAATCCACATCAACGGTCTTGCCGTCAAAGCTGACGCTGTTGGGTTCCACGATAATGGTATCATCGCTGAGGCGGATCAGGCCGCGCATTTGATCAATCTGATATACTTCGCCCCCCGCATTGGCAACGAGACGATGATTTTCAATCACCGGCGGTTCGCCGCTGTTGAGGTCGTCCCAGCCGGGAATATAGATCGGATAAAGCCGGCTGCCAATCCAGGTGGTTTCGGACGTTGTCGGATTACCCGAAAGCAGCAGCGCCGAACGCTGTGTCCAGGGCGTGTTCGGGTCGGAAAGTGGGGCGGGGCCGCCGGTCATGCCCATCATGGCGGCCGCGGGCAGTGCGGCGACACCGGCTTCACCGGCAATGATATCTTCCGACCAGATCAACAGATCCTCGATGTTGACATTATAGTCATTCGTTACGTCCAGGCAGGCCAGCGACAAATTCGGATCGACCAGGCCGTATTCCGCCACAAGCAGCAGATAATCATCAATGCCGACGATACCGGATGCGTTGAAATCATAGCGGTGATGATAGCATTGAATCTGGGTGTCGAGATTGTTGATATAGGTGCCGCTGTTGCCGGCCAGAGGTTGAGGATCCGTCATTGTCATCAGATTCAAACCGGCAGAGACGTTGCGCGGTTCCTGCACATACCGACATTCCAACTCAACATATGACCCCATAATCAGATCAGATTCATTGCGGTAAATATTCGTGGAAAAGGTGGCAAAACGGTTGCTGTCTGCTGAGCCGGGCCTGCCGGGAGCCGGCGGGCGAATCGCCGCGATCTGGCGGCGTGGGGTATCATTTTCAGGATTTTCGCTCAGGTAAACAAGCATTTCCAGGTTTTGCGTTTCCGGGCCAAAGAACTGGTACTCAAACGTGATAGCAATTTCATCTTCGTTGGCTTTAGCGAAACGGGCGGCAAAGCGGGCCGGCAGCAGATTGCCGGTCGGCGTCTGAACCGGCCGCATTTCCAGCATGCCATCGGGGTCGGGCTGCTGGCCGAAAACCTGACGAACCCGGATATCATCATCGGCCTGGTTGTTATCATCCAGTTTTACCAAATAATCCTCCTCCTGATTGAATCGTATCTCGTCGAGCGAAAAGCCCATCAACGGTAAATTCACGATCTGTGCTGAGTCTGCCTTGTGCAGTTCCTGATAATAGAGCTTTTTGCCCGCCAGGTTTAGCACCGAATCCGGTTCCAGCGTCACTTCGCGGATGTAGATGACCTCATCTTCCAGCGACAGATTATGGTAATCGAAGCGATTGGTCAGCGTAGCCCGGGCATTGGGGGTTAGAATCAGCTTATTCAGTGACCATTTTTCCGTGTCGAATTCCGGGGTGAAGTCAAGCAGCTGGCACAGATTGGGGATGGCGTCATCACAAACGATATTCAAATTGTCGTCAGGTACGCCGCGTAATTCAAGCAGTTCGCCGGAGTATGTATCCGGGTGCGGATTGATGATGACATCGAGCAGGGCGATGTTGATTTGTGCCTGATCGAATACGCGGGCGTCAAAGTCCGGCAAGGCGTCGCCTTTAGCGATATAATGCTGAAGCCACATGCTCGCGGCATCATGTAGAAAATATTGCCCGTAGGGACTGCTGACGTTGAAAGTGTTGGCTAATAAGGTTGTCTGGTTGGTCATGGTCAGCAGGCCATCGCATAGCACCGCTCCGCCCTGAGCCGTCGCCTGGTCCAGATTGAGTATGGCATCCTGCTCCAGCCGCAGCCGGGTTGCGATTTCGACCGTGCCCGGTCCGGCGATGATGCCCTTCAGCGTAACGGTCCGGCAGACAAGAATGCTTTCCTGATTCAACCACCAGGGGCCGGCTCCGGCCATTACTATTTCTTCCAGATTGGTGACACCCAGTAATTCCGCATACGCGTCCAGCGTATTCACCAGATCATCTGTTTCATGGTAGGGGGTGTTGATCAGTGTACAGTTATCCAGTATGAGTTCCGCATCGTTGGTGTTTAATATGGTTCCGGCGTTCAACAAAGCCGAGCATTTGACAAATGTGCAGTTCCGCATGTTAGTATGGGCGGCGTTCGTGTTATAAAGCCCGCCGCCGATAGCCGCCCGGCTGGTTTCGATCCGGCAGTTGTTCATGATGACTTCGCCGCTGGAGATATAGATGCCGCCGCCGCGGTCGTTGCCGTTGCTGCCGTCAGCGTTGCCATTTTTGATGATTACACCGTCGATGACGGCATTGAATATGTTCGTAACTGTACGGACGACATGATAGCTGTTATCGACATACTCATCGGAAATGCCAATGTCGCCGTCCAAAACAGTCTGGTACGTTTCCGGATCGCGGTCGGCAAAATTACCGCCGGCTAAAAAACCGCCGTAAATCAAGACCAGGCTCTTCAACTGGAATGAAGCCGTGCGGTCGCCCGGATTGATCAAACCGCTCTCGTCCCGGTCGGGGAAATAGCGGCCTTCGGCGATCCAGATCTCATCTTCGGGCATCGCCGCATACAGGGCGTCCTGCAAAAAACGATAAGCGGTATTCCACGACTGCCCGTTGCCGCCCGGGCTGCTGCCGGCATCGACATAGATAATGGCGCCCTGTACAAGCGTACCATAATATAATAAACACAAGAGGATAACGCAGAATATGATAAATGCTTTATTTCTAACCATGGCCTGGCCCTCGTTTATAATTTGAATCTTTTCTCCGGTTTTAAAGTTCAAGGAAATCAATTTGTCACTCAACCTCGTTTACTTTTCGACTCGTTTACTCAATCATTCATCCGGTTCTTCTTGCTGTACCTGTCGTGCCAGTCCATACAGATCCGCAAATGGGAGAACGGTATAGTTTTCTGTCACAAACAGCCCGCGTCGGATGCGTATAAAACCGGTATGTCCGTCCAGAAAGACGAAATTGTAATACCAGGGTTTTTTATGCCAGTGTCCGCGGGTGAAGCTTTGCGGCCGGGAATGATTTACCCAGCCGTAATCGCCGGCCAGCACCACAAAAGAATGGTTATTGACCTGCGTTCTTTTCAGGGTAACCAGACGCGGATCGAGGGCCTGCTGCAAGGTTTGCAGATCGCCCGGCGGCAGATTTGTCACCGCCTGGCCGATAAGCATGTAATTGGTCTCGTAGCTGTTGCCGTAGCGGGTGTAAACCACATCCGCACCGAGCAGCCCGCCGCGGTCGTTTGGGCATTTGAACAGCATGGCCTCTTCTTCGGTTTGCGGGATATCCGGCAGATTGACGAATTGATTCAGAACGCGTTTTTTATGGATAACGCTGTTGTCCGTGCCGCGCCAGCCGCCGTAATCGAGTCCCGTGTTAGTCCCTTTGTAGAAACGGTCGTTGTATTCATCAAGATACATCTGCCAGGCCAGACCGATCTGCCGCAGGTTCGTCTGGCATTTCAATCGTTGGGATAGTTCCCGCGCCTGGTTCAGAGCCGGCAGCCCCATAGCGATTAGCGCCACGATTATGGCAATGACCACCAGTAGTTCGATCAGCGTGAAACCGCTTTCTGTGGTTAAATGTTTAAAGTTTCGTTTTCGCGTTTTCATAATTGTTCAGACGAAGCTGTATTTGCTTTATGGTCCAGCGATCCGGCTGCGACGATTGTCGATCCATTTGCAAACTTTGCCGGTAGGCTTCCAGGGCCTGGCCTGGCCGGCCGTGCAGCCGCTGATATTCGCCCGCGATGAAGTAATAGAAGCCTTCATGCTTTTTGCCGACGGCCTGGTGGAAGGCTTTTGCTTTTTGGGCGTATGGGGCCTCATCGAGAAAGAAAGTGATGGCCGCATGCTCCCGCGTATGATTATCCAGGAATGTCAGGTATAGCCGTGCCCGGTCTTTCTGGCCGGTTTCCCAGAGCATAAGAAAGGTATCCAGCATGACCTTGTTCGCATTGTCATAAAGCTGATTATAACTTGCCAGCGTTTCCGCCTGGGCCTGCTGCAAATGCCGGTAAGCTTCCGCGCTGCGGCGATAAAAAAACAGGCTGATGAACGATGAGCCCAGCAGGATCACCAGCAACAGGCATAGGATAATACTGCTGGCGCGGTTGCGGGCGATCCATTTTTCAATCAGGTACATGCGGTCGGCCGTGCGGGCGATGACCGGCCGGTTGGCAAACCAGTTGTCGATATCGGTCGTGAGTTCGGCAACGGATTGATACCGGTCCGCCGGTTTGCGTGCCAGGGCCTTGAGGATGATGGCTTCCAGGTCACGATCCATGCCGGGGACATGGCGGCGCGGCAGAACAGGGTCGTCATTCTGCAGCTTCACTATTAATTCCGCCGTCGTGAGATGTTCGCCAAATGGGAAATGGCCAGTCAGCAGTTGATAGGCGATCACGCCTATGGCGAAAATATCCGAGCGGATGTCGATATCTTCCGGATGCCCGCTGAGCTGTTCCGGCGCCATATAATTCAGCGTGCCCAGCACTTCGCCCCGCAGTGAAACGGTATGGCTGTGCTGTTCTTTTTCAGTGGGCTTGGCCAGGCCGAAATCCAGCACGTATGGCCGTCCATCGTCCGCGACCATGATGTTGCCCGGCTTAAGATCGCGATGAATCACCCGCCGCTGATGGGCGTAATGAACCGCGTCGGCGACCGTTTTTAGGACGCCTATGATCTGATGGGCGTTCAGATTCTTTACCCGGACATATTCCTGCAGGGTAACGCCCTCAATCAGTTCCATGACATAATAATATAGCCCCTGATGCAGCCCGCTGTCATACACCCGGGCAATATGAGGGTGCTGCAGACGGGCCGCCATATCAACCTCACGCTCGAAACGCTCCGGCGTCCGGGAAGAACCGAACGTATGAACCCGCATGATTTTCAAAGCCACTTCCCGATGCGTGCTGAGCTGCTCGGCTCGCCAGACCGTTCCCATACCGCCTTCGCCCAGTTTATCCAGAATGCGATAACCGTCGATGGTCGGCATGTCGCCGGGCGTCTCTTCCAGGCGGTCGGAGGGCGTGGGGATTTCCTTCTCTTCGCCAAGCTGCCAGAGGTCGGCGAGTTGATTCATCCTCATCTGGTTGAGTTTTAATTCGTCCGTCATCAGCTTTATTATGCCGGGA
>CAYZXY010000003.1:0-52412 GCA_964482555.1 uncultured Pirellulales bacterium | reverse complement strand
ATGCCGATTTTGTCACCCTCCGGACGCCGCATTTTCGCCGATTCCTTCGCATAGACGTCCTTGAGGTACCTTTCCAGAGCTGTCAGCAGCAATACGCGAAAGCGGCCGCGATTGCGATCAGCCCGCTCGATAAGATGCCGTCCCAGAACGATTTCGGTGAAAAAACCCTGTGTCAGGTCTTTGCCTGCTTCATTGTTGTAGCCCTTGCGGCGCAGATAGCAATAGACCGGCTTCCAGTACCGCTGCATAAATTCATTGATAAGTTGTTGCTGGTTCTCACCTTGCGGTCCGCCCAACTGCTGTATGATTGACCAGCTTGTCGTTTGAAACCCTCGCGGTGTGCCGCCCATACTTGTCTGGTCAATTCGAGCCATAATGTCCCATAAAACCTCAAAAACTGACACATTTAAAATGAACAAAAAAGCCGGCATAATTACATATTCATTTTGCCGGAATCTTGAAGGGAATCCTTGTCTCACATTACCGCATTCTATTTTATAAATACAAATTTGTCAAGGTGTTATGATGTGCCTCAGGCATTTTTCTTTTTTTATCCAAGATAAAGTATCCTGGTCCGTATTTACTTGTGAGATCCAAAAAAAGTAAATATGAGAAATGCAGAATATTTCAGTTAAATCAGATTTTAGATGACCGATGATGAGTTTAGAGCAACACCGGAGATTAACCATTCTGACATTGTCATCAACGACAGTCCGGCATAACGGGAAGGATCATATCAATTCAGCCGGAGTCCAAAGCGTGACTCTTTCGTAATGCTTATTGTCAATTCACAGGCCTGTCGCTTAATTGCATGAGCATATTTTGGAGAATTAAGTTTTATTTAGGTATCCCGGAATTACCGGATCAGGGTTTATTGAACACTTTTTATTTAAGGAGAACGTATTATGAGAAAGGTAAGTTTGTTATTGGTTTGTATGTTGTTGTTTTTGTTATGGGGGGCGGCTTCGCCGGCGCTGGCGATTCTGGCCGGCATTAACCCCGATGTTCACATGGATATTCTCGATGCGGTGGCCAATGATTTTCATATCGAAGGGCGTATCAAATCGGGATGGCCCGGACAGGGCTGGGCGCAGCCGCCGGTACTGGTTCATCATGAAGACGGCGGATTTCCAGACTTCAGTTATGTTATCGCTCCGGATTATTCCAGTCCCGGTCAGAATGAATATTTCTTTCGGGCCCACTGGAAAGGTGAGGAGTTCCAATATTGCGAGTGGCTGCATCTGGGCCTGGTGTTCGATCTGGTCTGCCATAACCTGGTCATCGACCTGCAAGGTTACTGGACGCTGGATGGTAAGCGGATCGAAGCCGGCATGAACGGCGGCACGATCCTCCTGCCGGGTTTCGAAGTGAATGACATTGTTCTGCCTGATGGTCAGGGCTCCGGCGGACCGCAGCAGAAAATCAGAATCCAGAATGATTCTCCAATTGAAGCAACACAGGGAATTAACGGCCAGATTGTCCAGATGGATCTGCTTAAATTTACTCCCGAAGATGTCGAAGTGCGTTATGGTTCTAAAATCGGTTTGTTCAAAGAATTGCGTTCCAATGGACAGCAGGAAGATTTTGAATGGATACCAGTAGAATTCCCGCAGGGACCGCCGCCTTTTAACGTGGATAGTTTCTTCGATGTTTTTTTTGATATTAAGGTTCCCGATCAGCCGCATCCGGCTATTCCGCTGCCGCTGAATCCGGGCGATATTCTGGTATCCCGCGTGAGAGTTGCCTATCAAGATAATGCCGGTCAGCAGGAA
This sequence comes from uncultured Pirellulales bacterium, assembly GCA_964482555.1. Classification (GTDB taxonomy): domain Bacteria; phylum Planctomycetota; class Phycisphaerae; order Sedimentisphaerales; family SM23-30; genus CAYZXY01. The sequence goes on along the minus strand of CAYZXY010000003.1, from coordinate 50,640 downwards.
CTGCACTGGACCTGGCACATGCACGAATCGCATGAACTGGATTACGGCGATGCTCCTGATGGCCCGTATCCCACCTTGAACGCTAGCAACGGTGCGCGTCATATTATTCGCGGCCCCTGGCTGGGCAATGCGAACGACGGTCCAGATGGTGAACAGGATGGTCAACCCGAACCTGCTGCCCTGGGTGATGACAACTTCGATTTCAATGATGACGAAGATGGCGTCTTGATTCCCACGCTGGTTAAGGGTCAAACTTCGACTCTGCTGGTTACTGTCAGCAATGGCGGCGGCGTGGTCGATGCCTGGATTGATTTCAACGGCAATGGCACCTGGGGTGACATTGCGGCAGAAAAAATATTCGCCGGCTTCCTTCCTGACGGCGTTCATCCCATTAATGTTAACACCCCGGCCAATGCCGCGCCGGGTCAGAGCTTTGCCCGTTTTCGTATCAGTCAACAGGGCGGCTTGTTTCCTGTGGGCTATTGCGATAATGGTGAAGTCGAAGATCATGTCGTGGATATACGTCTGCCTGAGCCGGATGAACTTGATTTTGGCGATGCGCCTGACAGCCCCAAAGCTCCCTTGTATCCGACGCTGACCGTCAATAACGGCGCCCGTCATATTGTCGGAATACTCTATATGGGCAATCTGGTTGATAGCGAGGCCGACGGCCAGCCGAATGCCGCCGCTACCGGCGATGACATCAATCCGGCCGGGGCCGATGATGAAGACGGCGTCAATTTCCTGACCGTGCCGCTGATTCCCGGCAAAGGGGCAAAAGTTCAGGTGACCTGTTCGCAGAGTGGCCTGCTGTCCGCCTGGGTTGATTTTGCCGACGACGGCAGTTGGGCACAGGCCGGAGACCAGATCTTCGCAGATGTTCCCGTCAGCGCCGGTGTGAATAACCTCACTTTCAGTGTGCCGATGTCCGCCAAACCCAATACCCGGACGTATGCCCGTTTCCGTCTTTCGACTCAGCCCGGCTTAAGCTATGACGGTTCGGCCCGTAATGGTGAAGTAGAAGATTATATCCTGAAAATCGGCGAACGCTGTGGCGTTAAATGGGTACAGGGTCCCGATGAAACCGAAACCGGTATCGATATCCGCGTGGACAGCAATGACGGCGTTTTGCGGCGTCTGGCGGACGACTTTCTCTGCACCAGCATCGATTCGATTACCGATGTGCATCTGTGGACCTCCTGGCGAAACGATAACGTCGGCGAGATTGAATCACTGCGGCTGAAAATCTACAGCGACGATCCGGTCGGCCCCGGCGGTTCCGACAGAATCAATGTCTATTCGAAGCCCGATAAGCTGTTGTGGGAGTATGTCGTCCCTGGAGACCGTATCAGTCAACGGCTCTACGCCAAAGTCATTCCCGGCGAATACTGGTGGGATCTGGTTCAGAATGAGTTGATCCCCAACGGCGATACCCAGATATGGCAGGTCGATATTCTCATCGATCCCGATGAAGCCTTCATGCAGGAAGGTACGCCCGATGAACCGGTCGTGTACTGGCTGGAAGTATCCGACGTCAAGACGTCAGAAGGTACCGTCTTTGGCTGGAAAACGCGTCGCTGGCCGAATCATTGGAACGACGATGCGACCTTTGGCACTGCGGATGGCGACTGGAGAGAACTGCGTTATCCCGCTTCTCATCCTTACCATGGCGCCACCTTCGAAGACCTGGCTGCCGGAACTACCTATGTCGTTGGCGATGTGTTCTCTTCCGGCGGTGTCGATATGAAAGTCGAGCCTTTCCAGTGGTCCAATAATATCTGGACCTCGAATGGCCAGGCTCTTGTCGATACCAGTCAGATGGCCGGCGGGACAGGCAACGATCTGATGTTGAACAACGTCAATGTCGGCTTCGATTTCCATCAGACACTGTACAATCTTGATCTGATGTTCGCTGACTACGGCGGTAACGTCAATATCGAAATCAACGGCGATTTCCGTAACCTGAACGATCTGATCGGTCTGCATGGGACTCAGGTTGGCGGCGTAGATGTAACAGTTCTGCCCAACCCGGGTGGCAATCCCAACCAGTATCTGCTGCATCTGGATGGTCAGATTAGCTCCTTCGCCATAGGCGGGCAGGAACTCTGGGTTGATAATGTCAGCTCCAGCTCAATTGATATGGCATTTGCCATCACCAATGAGAAGTTCTGCCCACAGGATGCGGATCTTAACTGCGATGGATTTGTTGACCTGAGGGATTTTGAAATTATGACACGGCAGTGGTTAACCAAACGGCCGTAAACAATCTCTGTTTTATGTGCCTGAGGCCTTACTCTCGCAAGGGAGTAAGGCCTTTTTTCGTTAACGAGTAAATGAGTGAAAATATGTATCGGGAGCTTGCAACCTCCGATACAATTTTGCAACGGGCATCTTGTCTGCACTTTGTAAATGTTTTCGGTAATTGCGGTTATAATTCTGGCATACACATTCGCCTTAGCGGTTTAGTCCCGTCAGGGCCGGCTGATGGATGTTAGTTCGCATTCTTATACACTGGCGCACGGCCCTGCCGGGAGTTTTTACCCGATTGGGTATAACTTCTGGCTGGCAAGATTTACCACGCAAAATAAACCCGTTGCTGCCGCTTCGGGCTGGCAACCCATTAACTCATAACGCTACCGGATTGGTTCGATGATGAAGCTATAGCTGTATTCGCTGTTGGCGGGCAGGCGGTATTCCGGATGCGGACGGGCACCCCAACTGTTGTCGCCGCCGACGCCCATCTGCCGGTGGTCGACGTTAACCGTGAGGAAGTCGCGACGCGGCAGCTCATGGGTATGGCGGGCCTTCTCCAGGTCCTCCATCGCATAGGGCCAGACGCTGAAATCAATCTGCGGCATTCCTTTGAATCGCAACCCGCGGCCATCCTTATCAGTAAGCGTAAACCAGCGGACATCGCAGCGATTGGCGTTTTCCTGCGGACGGATATAATCGAAGATAAAATCCTCCACGTTCATACGATACTGGGCGATGGCCGAGCCGGTCTTGCGGTCCCAGTAGTTCTCCCACGGGCCGCGCCCGTACCAGTGTATCGTGTTGTATGCCGCCGGGATCTGCATCTGCATGCCGACCCGTGGAATCTCCGGCAGCTTGCTGGAGGGAATCAGCCGGCCATTCACGGTTATCTGCCCGGAGGCGAAAACGGTATATGTCGCATAGAACATGCTCTTTTCAGCCGCCAGGCTGATCGCGGCCTCCACGCGTGCCATTGATTCTGAAGGCCGCGTAATATTCAGGCTGTAGAGCTTGCCTTTAGATACTGCGGTTTTCCAGACGCCGCTGCGGCGCGGCATACCGTTACCGTTGTCGTTGTCGATCGGAGCCCTCCAGAAGTTCGGCAGCAGGTCCCGTTGAATGATTTCTTTGCCGTCATATTTGAGCGAGGCCAGCGAGCCGTTCCGCTTACTGAAACTGACGGTGAAATCGTCGCCGCTGATTTCGACCGCCTGGCTTGTCTCCCGCACCGAGAGGGCGCGGACTTCTGATTCTGAGGAATCAACGGTTTCACGGTCATGAGGCAGCTTGAACTCATCCCACGCGACCACATGCCCTTGCAAGGCCCAGGGAGTATCTTCGGCCAGCACAAAGCTGATCTGTACAAAATATTCGCGGCCCGGCTTGATTATCGATTTATCCAGCGGCAGGGTAACGATCTCCTTCTCGCCCGGAGCGGTTGACAGTGTCGGCAGAACGCCGCCGTCAACGATCTGGCCGTCCTCCAGCAAATCCCACACCGGCGTAAAACGTTCCAGACTGGTGAAGTCATAGCGATTCTGCACGACAACGCGGCCCGGCTGGGCATCCAGCGGCTGGGCGCTGATATACTGATAGACCTTTTTTACTTCATGCAGTGAGGGGTTGGGTTGGCGGTCCGGTTGTACGATGCCGTTGCAGCAGAAGTTGCCGTCGTTGGGATGGTCACCGTAATCGCCGCCGTAGGCCCAGAATTCATGCTCCTGACCGTCCCAGCCTGTCCCTGTTTTACGCAGGCCCTGATCGACCCAGTCCCAGATAAACCCGCCGATCAGCCGCTTGTGCGAGCGGATTGCGTCCCAGTACTGATAGAGATTGCCGACTGAATTGCCCATCGCATGGGCGTATTCGCACAAAACCATCGGCCGTGTATCGTCATTCGTCGCCAGAGCGACAATGCCTTCCACGCTGGCATACATGCGACTGATTATGTCCACATAATAGGGGTCCTGAGCTCTCTCGTAAAGCACCGGTCGCGTCGGGTCATGCTCGTGAATCCAGGCCGACATTGTCGCGTGATTCGGCCCGACACCGGATTCATTGCCCAGCGACCAGATAATCACTGAAGGATGATTTGTATCGCGTTCGACCATGCGTACCGCCCGGTCTACGAATGCCTGAAGCCATTCGGGCTGGTTGCTGAGATAGCCGTCCTGGCCGTGGGTTTCGAGGTTCGTCTCGCCGATCAGGTACAGGCCGTATTCATCGCATAGATCATACCACTGCGGATCGTTCGGATAATGGCTGGTCCGCACGGCGTTGATGTTGTTTTGCTTCATGGCCTTGATGTCCTGAATCATACTGTCCAGGGTGACGGCCCGTCCTCGGTCCGGATCGTGCTCGTGACGATTGACGCCCAGCAGCTTGATCGAACGACCGTTAATGAACAACTGTCCGTTTTTAATTTCCACTTCCCGGAACCCCACCCGGCAGCTTTCCGCCTCGACCACCATACCGTGATTATCATGCAGGCTCAGCACCAGTGTATAAAGATACGGATGCTCCGCCGACCATTTTTTCGGATTCTTGATACGGGCCTGTATCAAAGGGAACCGGGGAGGCTTACGCGGATTGTATCGCTCAAAGCGTATGTCATTGACCGACTTCCGCAAAGGCTTATCGAAGACCGCCTGTCCTGCGGCATCAAACAAACGGGCCTCCACAACCCAGCCTTTGGTGTTCTGATTATTATACACCTTGATTTTTGGGCGCAGCTGCAAGTCGGCATCCTGATAGTTTTTATCCAGTTCGGTCCGCACGGCAAAATCTACGATATGCACTTGCGGCGTACTGAACAGATACACCTGCCGGTAGATGCCGCTAAACCGCCACATGTCCTGATCTTCCAGGTAGCTCCCGTCCGACCAGCGGTACACCTCGACCGCGATCGTATTTTCGCCGGTCTGAAGATAATCGGTGATATCGAATTCTGCCGGCAGCATGCTGCCCTGGCTGTAGCCGACTTTTCTGCCATTAAGCCAAACATAAAAGGCGCTCTTGACGCCGTCAAAGTGCAGAAACACCCGGCGATCGTCCCAGTTGCGGGGGATCGTGAATGTCCGGCGATAGGAGCCTACAGGATTGGGCAGCTTTTTCGAAGTGTAATGGTCTGGTGTGTCTTCATTGATGACAAACGGCGGCTCCGGCTTGAACGGATAAGTCGCGTTGGTATAAATCGGAATCCCGTAGCCCTGAAGCTGCCAGTTGCCCGGCACCTCGATATCATCCCAGCTGCCGACTTCATATTCCAGTTTGTAAAAATCTGCCGGCCGCTCTGAGGGCTGTTTCGCCCAGTGGAATTTCCACGACCCGTTGAGGTTCAAACGCCAGGGTGTGGCCAAACGATCGCAATGCCGTGCCGTCTCAATGTCCGGGTAGGGCATCAGCGTACAATGCCCCGGTTCCTTGTTGATCCCGATCGTATATTGATCTTCCCAGTCGTTTCTGACGGCGTGAACGCTGCTGACCATAATGCCTGTTAAAATAATAAGTGTAATCGTTCTAAACATCATACCAGTTCTCCTTTACGAAAATCAGATTCCCTTTATTGAAAATCCCATACCTTATAATGCGCTGCGCATCATACCGGCAAATTCCGCATCGGGCTTGACTTTAAGTATTCCCCGTGAATCTATTGTATGAGATTACCTGTTATTATATCGTTCAACAAACGCCTTGTATTGTTCCGGCGTATCAATGCCCGCGACGGCATGATCCACAATCCCCACCGCAATGGCGTAGCCGTATTCCAATACCCGCAGCTGCTCAAGTTTTTCCGCCTGTTCCAGCGGTGTCGGCTTGAGTTGCGAAATCTGGTGCAGCATCTCTCGCCGATAGGCATACGTACCCAGATGCTTGTAATAAACCGGCTTATCACTCCGGGCGTCCCGCTGATACGGAATAATACTCCGCGAAAAATACAGAGCCGAGCCCCAGTTATTCAGAACCACCTTGACGACGTTGGGGTTGGACACATCTTCATTCTTGCCAAAAGGGGCTGCCAGCGTCGCCATATCTGCGAACGAATGCTTTTTCAGCAGGCCCGCCAGCGTTTCGAGGTTTGCAGGTTCGATCTCGGGCTCATCACCCTGAACGTTGATGATGATGTCCGCTTCCAGACCGGCTGCCGTCTCGGCGATGCGGTCGGTTCCGCTAGGGTGGTCCGCCCGGGTCATACACCATTTCGCCCCAAATTCATCGCAAGCCTCGCCAATACGCCTGTCATCCGTGGCGATCAGAACAGATTCGATATTCCCGGCACGGGACACTTGCTCATACACATGCTGAATCAGGTATTTACCCGTCTCTTTCGCCAGAAGTTTGCCGGGAAAACGGGTTGAAGCGTAACGGGCGGGAATGACTGCGATGGTTTTCACCAGTTCTCCTGAAAAAATGCTAAGAATATTATTCTCAAAAAAACACTTTATTTTGATACTTTCATAAGTTTATCTCATCGGGCAGGATCATGAAATAGTTTTTTTGAAAATGTTTAAACGTTTTATAACGTTTGAAACGATGATATAGTTAATGATGATCATTAAAAATGGGTTAAGTCATGAGGTTTTTTTTCATCAAAGGCAAAAGCGGCAACACGGCGGGATGCATTATAAGTCATTGTAATATAAAGTTATATGTAATATAGTGGATTGCTTTTGTTGCAAATCAGCAACAGAGGACATGGATGTGAGGTTGAAAAAATGCAGGGGTATGCGTTATTAGTCCTTGTATTCCAGTTGTTTACAGAGTTTATGGTCCAGTAATATGGGCTATTGAGGCTTTGGCATTTAAATTGCTGGTATAGAGATGTGTATAAGGAGTGGAAAATGGCTGGTCATGTCAACGGCTGCTTTCCCGGTTTTTTTTATATGAGATGTTACCAATGGCGAAAGCTGACACCATGATTCAGTTTAAGGAAAAACGAGCACATCGTCGGCTGGATGTCCAGTTACCGCTAGAGTTCGAACATGTAAGCGAAAGCCGTCATAGCCAATGGCGTACTTCCTCTACCAATGTCAGCACGAGCGGAGTGTATTTCGAAACATCGCTGGATAACATCAAGGTCGGCGACCGTTTGACGCTGGCATTTGGCGTAAAGCCGAACGATCCGCGTTTCCCGCCTAACGGCACGATTAACACCGTCGCGAATGTCGTGCGCGTCGAGAAAATCCAGGAGATCAAGGAAGCTGCGGATATCCAGCGATACGGCGTCGGGGCTCAATTTATCCAGCCGCTCAAGCTCTCGCTCTGAGTGCGGCGTTTGCTTCATCATTCTCTGCTTGACATTTCGGTCCTTTTCGGGGTTAATACGACACCATGAAAGGACATCCACGCCAGAAAATCTTTATCAGCGCTGCGGAAGCTAGCGCGGATCATCATGCCGGTCTATTAATACGAAAAATTTACGAGAAGTATCCCTTTTATGTCTGTAATGGCCTGGGCGGACCTCGGATGGAGGATGCCGGCTGCGTGATCATGGAGAACCTCGTCGAAAGAGCGGCCATGCTCAGCCATGCCGTCTCGCAGGTCGGGTTTTATTATAAGCTGCTCCAGCGGGTCAAAGAAGAGTTCGATTTCGAGCGGCCCGATCTGGTGGTCGTGGTGGATTCGCCGGCTTGGAATTTTCATGTTGCCAAAACGGCCCAGGAACGCGGAATCCCCGTGCTGTTTTATGTCGCGCCGCAATTGTGGGCCTGGGGTGCCTGGCGGGTGAAGAAGCTGCGGAAAAGGGCGGATCATGTTGCGTGCCTGCTGCCGTTCGAGGAAACGTGGTTTAATGAGCGGGGGATTCCGACGACTTTTGTGGGCCATCCGCTTTTTGATGATGAGGCGATGATCCAGTACAAAGTGGAGTCGGAGGAAGCGAAAGTGTTTCCCACGGTGGCGTTGCTGCCGGGTTCACGGAAACATGAAATTGAATACCTCTGGAAGCCGATGCAGAAGATCGCCGAACGGATCAAGCAGGCTTACGGACGCATCCGCCTGTTGACGGCGGCTCTGGATGAGGAGGCGAAGGAACGGCTCGAATCGTCGCTGGCGACGGATTTGTCGATCGATATCCGGGTCACGAGCGTGGAAGCGGTCGCGCGGTATGCCGATCTGGCGCTTGTGGCATCGGGGACTGCCACTCTGGAAGTCGCGGCCCAGCAATGCCCGATGGCGGTGCTGTACCATGTCCCGCAGTGGCAGTGGAAGCTGGGACGAAAATACCTGCTGAAGACACCATACATTTCGCTGGTGAATATTCTGGCGAACCGGGAGCTGGTGCCGGAGTTTATTCCTTTTGCCGGGCGGGTGGACGAGGTTGCCGAACGCTGTCTCGAAATGCTCAACGACGAAAAGGGTCTGATGGACTTGCAGGCCAGTCTGCGGGAACTGATGAAACCGATTATCCGGCCGGGAGCTTCTGAACGAACGCTGGAAATTATCGAGCAAATCTTAGGCACGAATGAAACGCGCGACGTGGCACGTAAGACGTAAGACGTTGATACATAATCCCGTCGCTGCCGCTCCGGGCTGGCAACCCATCAACGCCTTAACCCCAAAATACTAACCTGCCACAATATTCACCAATCGATTCTTGATGACGATGATCTTACGGATGGTCTTGCCGTCGAGGTGTTTTATGACGGTCTCTTCCGCCAGGGCGGTTTCCTTGATGGCCTCCTCATCGGTGGCGGCAGAGACGGTTATCTTGCCGCGGACCTTGCCGTTGATCTGAATCGCGAGAGAGACTTCCGGATCCTGCGTCAATTCCTCCTGATAATGCGGCCAAACTTCATAAGCCAGGGTATTCTCATGTCCCAGACGCTGCCAGAGCTCTTCGGCGATATGCGGTGCAAACGGTGACAGCAACAGCACAAACTGCTCTAACGCAAATTTACTCCTCTTGTTCAACCTGGAATACTCATTCACAAAAATCATCATCTGAGAGATCGCCGTGTTAAACGCCAGTTCCTCAATATCTTCGGTCACCTTCTTGATCGTTTTATGCAGGGTGCGCAAAGCATAATCCTCCGGCTCGATCTCCGCGATCGCGACATGCAGGTTGCCATCCTCGCCCACGATCAGCCGCCACACCCGCTGTAAAAACCGGTGTACGCCTTCCACGCCGTCCATCTTCCACGGCTTGGTCGCGTCCAGCGGCCCCATGAACATCTCATACAGACGCATGGAATCGGCCCCATATTGCTGAATCACATCATCCGGACTGACGACATTCTTGAGCGATTTGGACATCTTGGCGGTGAATTCTACCAGTTCGTCGCCTGTTTCCGTATGATAGAATTTGCCATTCCGTTCTTCGACCTTATCGTTTGGAATAAGTGAACCTTGGCTGTTTTTGTATGAAAGGCCCAGAATCATCCCCTGATTGACCAGTTTGCGGAACGGCTCTTTGGTGCTGACCCAGCCGCAATCATACAACACCTTATGCCAGAAGCGAGCATACAGCAAATGTAGCACTGCATGTTCGGCGCCGCCAATATACAGATCGACCGGCATCCAGTAATTTTCTTTTCGCTTATCGAAAGGCGTCACATCGTTATGCGGATCAAGATATCGCAGATAGTACCAGCAACTGCCTGCCCATTGCGGCATGGTGTTCGTCTCCCGTCGGGCTTTTTTCCCTTTGCGCTCAATATAAAGCCACTCATCAATATTGGCCAGCGGCGATTCGCCTGTTCCGCCAGGCTGATAGCTTTCCACCTCCGGCAGGGTCAACGGCAGTTCATTCTCATCCAATGCCTCGATTATGCCGTCCTCATAATGGACTATCGGAATCGGCTCGCCCCAGTAACGCTGCCGGCTGAACAGCCAGTCACGCAGCTTATAATTTATGGCCTTTTTGCCCAGGCCCTGTTCTTCCAGCCATTCAGTGATTTTCGCCTTGAATTCCGACGTCTGCAGACCGTCAAACCGGCCGCTGTTTATCGCGGTGCCATTGCCGGTGAAGCATTTCGGCCCGTCGTAATCAGCCGGGGGCTGCACCACATCAATAATCGGCAGATCAAATGTCGTCGCAAATTCAAAATCGCGTTCATCATGGGCCGGCACGGCCATAATAGCGCCCGTTCCATAACTGATCAGAACATAATCGCTGATCCAGATCGGAATCTTTTGATCGTTAACAGGATTGACGGCTAACGCTCCCGTAAACACGCCGGTTTTTTCCTTCGCCAGATCGGTCCGGTCCATATCGCTTTTCTTGGCGGCCTGCTCAACATAGGCCTCAACCGCGGCTCGCTGTTCCTCCGTCGTTATTTTGTCCACCAGCGGATGTTCCGGCGACATGACCATATATGTCGCTCCAAAAAGCGTATCCGGCCGGGTCGTAAACACCCGCAATGTCTCATCGTAATCGGCCAGCTTGAAATCGACCTCCGCCCCGACACTTTTACCGATCCATTCCCGCTGCATATTTTTGATGCCTTCGGACCATTCCAGCCCCTCCAGATCGTTCAGCAGCCTTTCCGCGTACGCTGTAATCCGCAGCATCCACTGCCGCATCGGCTTACGGACTACCGGATGGCCGCCGCGCTCGCTTTTGCCGTCGATGACTTCCTCATTGGCCAGTACGGTTCCCAGTGCCGGACACCAGTTTACGGGAACTTCGGCCTGATAAGCCAGCCGGTGCTTATCGATAAAATCTTGCTTTTCCTTCGCGCTCAACCCTTCAGGTATCTCCAGTTCCTCAACAGGGCGTGCCTTTTGCTGTTCATGATTGAAAAAACTGCCGTACAGCTTCAGGAATATCCACTGCGTCCATTTAATATAGCCCGGATCGGTGGTGTTGACTTCTCTGTCCCAATCATAGCTGAATCCCAGGTTTTTTATCTGCTTACGAATATTGTCGATATTTCGTTCCGTCGTGATGCGCGGATGGGTACCGGTTTCCATGGCATACTGCTCGGCCGGCAGGCCAAAAGCGTCGTAACCCATTGGGTGCAAGATATTAAAGCCGTTCATCCGCTTGTACCGGCTGACAATATCGCTGGCGGTGTACCCCTCCGGATGGCCCACATGCAGCCCTGCCCCGGATGGATAGGGGAACATATCCAGGATGTAATACTTTGGTTTATCGGAATTATCTATCGCGGCAAACGTCTTGCTTTCTTCCCAGAAGCATTGCCATTTCTTCTCGATAGCCAGAAAATCATAGGTATTGATCTGGTGGTTGTTCATCGTAACTATCTTAGTTCCTTTAAGTTATGTAAATCGTTAATCAGCCGGCGCCATTGCGCCTTGATAAAGACCCTCTAGCAGGACTCTTAAGGGCTTTTCCTGCCGGTGCTGAGAGCCTAACAGGATTACAACTTATTTTTATACATATCTTTACAACTATTCTCGAGCCTAAAAGCATAGTTATTTCCAGTCAGTATTGCAACCTTTCTCTCAAATCATTTCCCTATTACGTGGAAAAACCGCTTAAGAACGCCTCCGAAAGCACCGATAATCTCAAGGAGCCTGATTTGACTATTGAGCTATTGGCTGGTAACGCTGATTTTTGAAAGGGCCCGAAAGTGGTTTTCCTGAATGAACAAAGGCAAAGCAAACGGTCGATTATAAAATGGCCCGTGAGTGTCTGGCATCCTAAGGCATCGCGTTTTTTTAACGGTCGCAGCGTGAATGTCTCGAAGCAGGGGGCGCTGGTCGAACTTCCCATGAAAACGCCGGTGCAAATCGGACAGTTTCTGGAAATAAACATGCCGCGTCATGAAGAGCTTTCCCGCATCGAAGGGCAGGACGCTCGCATCAAAAAGGCGAAAGTGATTCGCATTGACCGCAATGACGCACTGGAGAGCACACTGGTCAAGGTCGGGCTGGAATTCGTATAAAACTTACGCCTGTCCAACAGGACGTTTCGTATAATAGCCGCCCGGCATTTGCTTGACGAGCCCTTTGAGCTGCAATGAAGTTAAGGATGACAGGGCTTTGCCGGCATTCAGACTGCATGTACTGAGAATGTGATCGATATGAACGGGTTCTTCTTTCATCGCCTTGAATATCACATCTTCCGTTTCCGATAGCTTCAAATTCTCGATTGAAAACAGGGGCGGCTCGACTTTTCCCTCTGCTTTCCTGGCCGTCTTTTCCGCATGGTCGCCCAGAATTTCGCCCACTTTATCCAACGCTTCCAGTACATCTTCCATTCTCTGTACCAGCATGGCCCCATCTCGAATGAGCTGGTGAGGGCCGTGGCTGCCGGGAGCGTCTATACGGCCGGGGACCGCCATGATTTCCCGGTTATGTTCTCCGGCAAAGCGGGCCGTTATCATCGCGCCGCTGTTGCGCCCAGCCTCTACGACAATGGTCCCCAGCGATAATCCTGAAATAATGCGATTACGGGCATGAAATGTACCTTTTAAAGGTTCGTAGGTGAGCGGCAGTTCGCTAAGCAAGGCTCCGTTACCGACAATCTGATCGGCCAGTGGTTTGTTTTCCGGAGGGTAAATATCTGATAAACCGCAACCCAGAACGGCATAGGTCCGGCCGCCGCCGGCCAACGCACCGCGATGGGCCGCTGAATCGATGCCGCGGGCCAGACCTGAGACGATAGTGAAACCGGCCGCCGCCAGCATGTGAGCCAGACGCGAGGCCTGCTCCTGACCGTAATGGCTGCACGTGCGCGAACCCACAATCGCGACCGACAGGTTATCCGCTCGCGTAATATCGCCTTTGACGTAAAGCACAGCAGGGGGGTCATATATCTGCTTTAATAATGGCGGATACTCTTCGCTGTCCAGTGTAATTAATCTGATGCCATGCTTTGCGGTCTGCTCCAGTTCTTCTTCGGCACGGACCTCCTTACGGCTTCTGAAAATGCGCTCGGCAGTCTTGCGTCCAATGCTCGGCACCGTCGCCAGCTTTCCGATATCTGCATCTAACACAGCGTCAATATCGCCGAAATACTCCAGCAGCCTTTTAAATGTTACCGCCCCGACACGCTCGGTCAAATGCAGACGCAGCCATTTGGTAATGTGAGAATCGCCCTGATGTGAATCATTTTGTTTTGACATGTTTCTTACCCCTTAAGTTTCGCATCTTTTTGTGAGCGTTTTGGCGGTCCGCAGGCCCATTTAAGCCTGATGATATTATTGATAACTTTCGAATAAGTGATCGAATACACCATAAAATCTGGAGTTGCTGGTAAAAAAACTGTAAGCCTTTTCCTGAAATGTTATCACAATATATAGTGCGAAATCGCACTTAACCCGTTGAGAATAACTACTCGTATAAAGATTCTATGGACTTTTTTATCTCATCTTCCGTCAAGTCGTTAACGAATGTGCAATCGCCAATCTTTGTCGGCAGGACGAAGGTGATCCTGCCGTCTTTGACCTTCTTATCCTGTTTCATGGCGTTGTACATGGCATCAATCGGCAGCTCCGACAGGGGGGGGATGCTATCCTGGTGGGTTGCCAGATGCTCTTTCACGCAAACCGGCAGGGCCAGCCGTTTCAGTAATTCTAACATACGTTTACTGTCTTTTTCCCGCAGGAATCCCCGATGTACGGCAAGCCGTGCCGCTGCCGCCATCCCCAGCGATACCGCTTCACCGTGATGGAAATCATGTTCGTGAAGAACTGTTTCGAAGACATGCCCAATGGTGTGTCCCAGATTCAGTATCCCCCGTAAACCGCTTTCCTTCTCGTCCGCGGACACCACCTCCGCCTTGATCCGGCAGTTACGCAATACCAGGTCGGTCATCGTCTCAGAATCAAGGGATAAAATACGGTCAGTTTTTTTCTCTATCAGTTCAAAAAAAGCCGTGTCTCTGATCATGCCATGCTTAACCGTCTCCGCCAGGCCGCATCCCAGTTCGCGCCTCGGCAGCGTGTTCAACGTGTCGACCTCGGCATAAACGAACTTTGGCTGATAAAACGCTCCGATCATATTCTTGCCGCGAGGGTGATTGATACCCGTTTTCCCGCCGATACTGCTGTCCACCATTGCCAGCAGCGTCGTGGGAAACTGAACATATTGAATGCCCCTTTTGTAAGTGGCGGCGGCAAATCCTGCCAGATCGCCGACGACCCCGCCCCCCAGAGCAATTACCGCATCCGAACGCTCCATTTCTTCATTAAAAAGGAAATCGTATATGTTCTCAACGATCGGCATGCATTTACTGGATTCCCCGGCATTAATCGTCATCACCGAAGTCGCGATGGTGTTATCACTCAAACAATCCCGCAGCTTCCCGGCATACAGCGGCCCCACATTAAAATCGGTAACAATCACCGCTTTTTTTCTGCCGCAATGGTGAATAAACACCTCGGCAAAACGGTTAAAAATCTCCTTACCAATATAAATTGGATAACTTCGTTCACCCAGATCGACGCCCACGGTCTTACCTGAAAAATCAGATATAGCATTAGTCATAAACTGTAAATCCTTTTCTAGCTGTTTTCAATTGCGATTTTCTGTTATACCACGCTGCATACTGCTTCCGATTGAGTTTTTACTTACGCGGCTCTTCGTGTCCATAACGACTTACACTGAATACGGTTAGGCGTGGCCCTGCCAAGAGCTATCTGCCGATCGGGTATAAATCTATTTGTTGCTGTACAATGTGATTTGCCCCACCTGTCCCGGCATGCCGGCGTCACACCATTTTGGATATAAATGGTTGAACCAGATCATGGCGCATACGTAATGATAATACATTTTCGTGTAAATGACAGCATTAAGTTGCCTTCTTTGTTGAAGACGCAAAAAGAAAAAAATGTCAAAATAGAAAATTTATGACTATTATGTAGCTTTTAAGGATTGTATGTATAATATCAATAATCAATGATTTTTTCATGTTTTTGATCGTCATTTAACAGTTTTGTTATAGGCCCTTCTTTTTATTTTGCCGGAGTGAAATATTTGTATTATCTTACATAATATATAGTTACGTCGTTCACATTTACGAGGAGTGGCTCAGTGCGTTTAATGGCTTGATTTTTTTCGCCGTTTTGATAGAATGATATTCTTTGTGTTAATTAGCGACAACGCCGTTATGAAACAACTTTAACCTTGCAGCACAGCTTACAAAACACCAGGGCAAGTTACTTAATAGGAAACAAAAATGCCTGTAACAAAAACACGTAAGAAGATAAATTCAATCACCACGTACAAAGCAGCATTGAATTTTCTATTCAGCAATACAAACTATGAATCCATGAAAAGGCTGCGTTATAACAGTGACACCTTCAATCTGGACCGCATGAAGCGGTTACTGGAACTTTTGAATAATCCTCACGAAGAACTGGCTGCAATCCATATCGCCGGCACCAAGGGAAAAGGTTCGACATGCATGATGCTTTCGGAAATGCTTATGTCAACCGGTTATAAGGTGGGCATGTACACGTCACCGCATGTTCTGGATTTACGCGAAAGAATCCAGGTGAACGGCCGTATGATCAGCGAAGCCGCTATGGTTAGATTGACCAAAAAATTATCGACAGCGGTCAAAAAAATGACCGATGACCCGCCAACTTTTTTTGAAATTCTCACGGCGATGGCATTTCTGCATTTTGTGAATGAGAAAGTCGATTTTGCCATTATTGAAACCGGACTGGGCGGACGGTTGGACAGTACCAACGTTATAAATCCGCAAGCTGTTGGAATTACTAGTATTAGCATCGATCATCAGCGTTTTCTCGGCAAGGATATGGCATCAATTGCTAAAGAAAAAGCCGGTATCTTTAAACAGGGCATACCAGCCGTTTCCGTTATGCAGGACCCCGAAGTGATGCGTGTCCTCAAAAAAGAAGCATTACAAATCGGCGCGACTTTACGCTTCACCGGAAAGGATATCGACTTTTCCTGCCGGTTTGAGTCGTCACGGACGTTGGGCCCGCATAATCGTATTTGTGTTACAACACCAACCAGTCGGTACGAACACCTTCCCGTGCCGGTCCTGGGTGAGCATCAGGCCATTAATTGTGGGCTGGCCCTCTCTCTGCTGGATTGCCTGAAAAGCAAAGGCTTTAAGATTAACGACGAGATGGCCGTTAGCGGCCTGGCCAAGACCAACTTGCCTGGCCGAATGGAGATGATTTATCATGATCCCCGCGTTATGGTAGATGGCGCTCATAATGCCGCCAGCATTCGAGCGTTAATCCAGGCGACCGGACAGCATATACCGTATGATTCACTGATCGTCATTTTCGGCTGCTGCGAGGATAAAGATGTTGAAGGCATGCTCAGAGAATTGCAGTTTGGCGCCGACAAAGTCGTTTTTACCCGTGCCAATTCCCCACGTGCCATTTATCCGAACGATCTGGCCCAGATGTACACAGAGCTCTGCAGCAAAATGTGCCAAACCGCCGAAACACTGGGAGAAGCTCTTCGTATTGCCAAACCCGCGTTCAGTACCGGCGACCTGATCTGCATTACCGGCAGCTTTTATCTGGTCGGACAGGCCAAACAGATTTTCGAAAAGAAAAAGGAATTGATTCCCTTTTAACTTATTCACTAAGGATTAAATAAACACGATATGGTCGGCAGGGGGGACCAGGCCGGCCTGATGACCGCGTAAAAGCAATTCTTGAATGGCTCGCCGGCCTTTGGGGCCGTAATCCAGCGTCCACTGGTTGACGTACATTCCCACAAATTTATCCGCTTGATTGTTATCCAGCCCTCGTCCGAATTGCAAAGCATAGTCCACGGCTTCCTGACGATTTTTCAGGCCGTATGCGATGCTTTCCTTCAAAATCCCGCTTATCTGTTTCATGATCGCTTCGCCCAGGTCGCGGCGTATGACATTGCAACCCAGCGGCAACGGCAGGGCGGTCTGTTCAAACCACCATTGCCCCAGGTCAAGAACGCCGTTCAGGCCATAATCCTGAAATGTCAGCTGCCCCTCATGAATCAGAAGGCCGGCGTCCACTTTGCCGTCACGGACCGCATCGGGAATCTCATCAAACATAATGACCTGATAATCAAATTTTCCCAAAGCCAGATTGAGTGTTAAGAAAGCGCTCGTCAAAACGCCCGGTATGCCAATCGTTTTACCTTGGAGCTCTTCGAGCGAGGTATAATCGCGAGCCACCAGCAGCGGCCCATGCACGCCGGTCCGATAATCTTCGTCCCGCTCGAGTAAGTCCGGCAGGGCGGTACCGCTATCCATTTCATATGTTGCCAGTTCTGTTCCGCCCATACTGGCACCGCTGGCCAGTATCGCATACTTGTCCTGTACATAGGGGTAGGCATGTACGCTGATGGCGGTTATGTCAAGTTTGCCTTCCCGGGCCCAGTCATTAAGCGTCTGGATATCCTTGAGGATATGCTCAAACTGAAACGGCCCGCTATCCACCGCCCCGCATGCCAGACCGTAAAACATAAACGCATCATCCGGATCGGGCGAATGTCCCAGTTGTATTTTTTGTCTGTTCATATTAATATCTTAGCCCAATTCAACCGCTGATCAACAGAAAAAGCACAGTTACAGGACAGTTCTCTTCCCAAAAAAATGATTCTCCAGCATCCGGCATAATGTATGATAAAGCGGTGTTTGATTTTCCTGAACGGCGGCCGTTGTATTACCCGGTATTTTCCAGGACACATTTGCCATCTGTGAGAGGGGGCCGCCGCGCGGTCCGGTAAAGCCGATAACGCTGATGCCGTACGCCTGGGCCAGCGTTGCCGCAGCGATCACGTTCTTTGCCGTCCCGCTGGTGCTGATTCCCAGCAGCACACCCTGTTTTTGTGTATCCAGAAAGGAGAGCAATTCCTGAGCATAGCTGAACTCCGCAACCTGGTCGTTTTCATACGCACTGCGAATGCCGTGCGATTCTCCCAAAACGATGACCGGCAGTCCCATCTCCAGTTTCTCCAACAGTTGTTTTCCCTTCGTACTTTCTGCCAGCCGCTCTACGATTTGAGGATCCTTGATCGGCCTAGTGTACTCAAAGCTCTTTGCCAGTTCAGCCTTGATATGTATCGCGTCGGCAAAGCTGCCGCCATTGCCGCAGATATAAAGCAATCCACCGCTCTCAAAATTTTTCACCAGCGTCATATAGGTATCAACAAGCCCCTCTATGGCCGATTCAGGATAAGGCCTGTATTCCAGCAATATTTCGATGAACTGAATCTGCTGAGGCGACAGCGGAAGATCGGATTCATTAATTTTCATGATACACCTTTTATGCCTCTTCCTGAAATGTTATCACAATAAAAAATACGAAATCGCACACCATCTGGTTACAGATGGTCGGGGGCTTTCGACACCACAATAATCGCATCCGGAAATTGCCGCGTCAGATTCGATAAGTTATTCCTGGCGTCCTGAAACGTCGGAAACGATCCCACTCTGATTTCATATAAGATTCGGTTATCCGACTTTTTTTTCATACTCCAGAACGCCGGCTCTCCGGCCCGTTGCAGCGAAGACACCATCTTTTCTGTGCGACCCAGATCGGACAGGGCGGCCACCTGAATACTGAATACCTTTGCGCCAAACCTGCGGCGGGAATACTCTCCATATTGAGAATCCTCAAAAAGGTGCATACATTGCGAAAAATACAAATCCGCTTTCAGCCAGCGCCCCAGTCCCTGCAGCGACACGCCCAGCCGATACAGAACGACATCTTTGGGCGGCGTGTCATCCATCATCTCGACAACTTTTTCGTAGTATTCTACTGCCGTATTGTAGCGGGGGGGATCGCTCTCAAAATATATATGCCCCAATGCTGTCAGGGCAGCCTGTTTAACATTCTGGTCGCGGCCGGTTTCCAATGCCTTCTGAAACTCACCTTCAGCGGCATCTTCCTGCCCCGGTCCCTGACGACGAAAACATAAGCCTCTGAGATAATACGCATCCCCGATCTGATGACTCCGCGGATTGCGACTAATAAAGGTATTTAATAAATCGATTGCCTGAGCATAAGCCTCTTGATCTATCTGGCGACGGGCCTGCGAAAGCATATTTTGGCTTTCTATGTCCGTCGGTCGCTGACAACCTGTCTGCCCCAGAAATAGACATACAAACATCAATATGTTAATTAAAAGCCGCTTCATGATTATTCTCTGGTTTTCTTTAATTCCGGTTCATCTTTCACCGAGGCCTGCCTGCGAAGTTTTTCCACCTCTTTGGGCTTTAAAGGGCGGAATTTTCCCGGCCCCAGTCCATACAGCGACAGGGGTCCAATTTTGATTCGTGTAAGCCCCTTTACGGAATGACTCAGCCGGGAAAGCATCCGTCTGATCTGACGGTTTTGTCCCTCTTTTAGGACAATTTCCAAAATCGTACGATGGGAATTGCGCTGTCGAATTATTATCTTTTCCATGCTGGCCCGGCCATATTGCAGCCAGATTCCCTTTTTCAGCTTCTGAACTTCATCGCCTGTTACCCAGCCGTCCACCTCGACCAGATATGTTTTGGATACCCCGTATCGCGGATGGGTTAACTGATTGGCCAGTTCACCGTCATTGGTCATAATCAGCAAACCTTTGGAGTCGGTATCAAGCCGTCCAACGGGATAAACCCGACATTTCACATCACGGAGAAGATCTATGGCCCGTAATCGTTTTTCCTGTTCGGAATTGGTGCAAACAACCTTTTTCGGTTTATGCAGCAGATAATAGACCTTGGGTTCAAAACGCAGTTTCTTCCCTGCCACATAGACTATGTCCTGACTGGTATCTACAAAGATCGGCAGCTTTTTGACAGTCTTGCCGTTCACCTTTACCTGTCCCTGACGGATCATCTCTTCGCAATGCCGACGACTGGCCACGCCCGCCTCAGCCATGATTTTTTGTAAACGTTCCATAAAATATCGTATTTAAACTTTCTATCCGCTTACGGCAGATTCCGGTCCCAGGCAAGACAATAATACCTCACCCGCATCATGATATGTCAATTTTAATCTTACAGTTTTCGGCAATAAAAGCGTTTCGCCTTTATTAAATGCACAGGCGGTATCGGTATTGTCATCAATAATGATATCACCCCGGCCCGCCAGAGACATGAAAATAAAAGGATAATCTCCCTCAATAACTAATTCTCTGGCTTGCGAAACCGCCGTATGCACCACACTGAAAAACCGGCAGTCAACCAGCCTTTTGGCATTCCCTGACTGACTGCCCAGTTGCATCAGAAACTCGAGGGTCGCACTGCCGATAAATTCCGGCTCCGGCGGGGGGGCTGTACCATCGGTATAATGAATCGATTCCAGCGATTGTTCAATATGAAGCTCCCGCGATCGGCCCTGCTTATCCACACGGTTCCAATCATACAGCCGGTAGGTCGTATCAGAGGGCGTCTGAATTTCCGCGATCATAATACCGGCGCCCAGGGCGTGAATCGTACCGGCCGGCAGAAAATGAAAGTCCCCTTTTCTTGCCGGGTATTTTTCCATGACATCTTCCAGGCTGCCATTCCAGATTGCCGTCTCGACCTTCTGACGATTGGTTCCGGGTTTTAGGCCTCGATAAATAACGGCGTCAGGCTCGGCGTGCAGGACATACCAGCATTCAGTTTTTAATCTGGCGCCGGAAAACATCTGGCAGGCCCTGTTGTCAGGGTGGACCTGGACACTTAAAATATCACGGGCATCCAGTAGCTTTATCAATAATGGAAAAGAATTAGCGGCGACCTTATCGACAAAGCCGTAATCCTTTCCATAACTTTTAAGAAAATCTGATAGCGTTCGCCCTGCCAGTGGGCCGTTTTTAATGATTGTTTCATCGCCGGGTAAATCTGACAGTTCCCAGCTTTCGCCAATGACAACATCGCCTGGCAGTTTTTTGCCAAATAACGCTTCCAGCCTGCGTCCGCCCCAAATGCGTTCCTTATATACCGGCTCGAATTTCAGCGGGTAAGGTTTCAAGATAAACTCCTGTTATATCTGAAGCACTATAAAAGGAAGATTGTATTAAGATGTATGATAGTTGTCCAGTCGATTGCTGTAGCATAATAATATTGATCCACTCCAGTTGAAACCCATACTGATAGTCCTATAATATATCTTATGTTTCATTCAGGCTAACAAAACATAAGGAGGCTCGCGGATACATGAAAAAAGCCAGCAAACATAAATGCTTACTGGCTAATGCTTTAAAAAACGAGGCGGACGAGACTCGAACTCGCAACCTTCGGATCGACAGTCCGATGCTCTAACCAATTGAGCTACCGCCCCAGAGGGCAAATCTATATTGTCGTAAACGAATAATTATATCTATTAATTGTTCTTTGCCAAGCTTTATTTTAAAAAAGCAAGTGGGACTATATTAATCAACTTTTCGGTAAAAACAAGTCAATTTTATAGAAAAATTCACGATTTTTCTATATTCGGCACGATAGAATGACTGGCCGCTCTATCCTGTTTATATAAGTATACTTATAGACTTTTTGTCTCTTGATAAAACAATGCAAAGAATTAGAAATATTTTTTAATTAAAATATTGACAAATAAGAATTGTCTTAGTATTTTAGATAATTCTTATTCCGTAGCTTGCGGATTAGAAGCTCATGCCCGGCTCTGACGGAAGCTTTCTGCCCAATTGGGTAAAATCATGGACACTTGAAATGACTCAGTCAAAAGAATTAACAGCCAGTCTGGAAGATTATCTGGAGGCGATATTTAATATTATCGCGAATAAGGGTGGCGTTCGGGCCAAAGATATTGCCCGCTATCTGGATGTCAAGGCAGGTTCTGTCACCACGGCTTTGCAGGCTCTGGCAAAAACCAACCATATAAACTACCGGCCTTATGAAGTCATTACCCTGACCGCCAAAGGTCTGGAAGAAGCCAAAGAGATCATTCGCAAACATGAAATCCTCAAAGATTTTTTCGTCGATATACTTGGAGTTGACGTTAAAGTCGCCGAAGCAGGCGCTTGCAAAATGGAACACGTCATTCCGGAAGAACTGGTTGGACGCCTTATCGCATTTACGGAATTCGTTCAGGCCTGCCCACGTTGCGGCAGCGACATGATTGAGCAATTTCATCGTTATTGCAGCCAGGAAACCTCATATTGCGACCAGCATTGCCAGAAATGTATTGATAATGGCATAGAACAACTTGAACAGGAAAAAGTTAAAATGTTACAATCTCCAAAACAAACGTCTCTTCTCGACATTCCCAAAGGTTTCAAATGCGTTGTAAAACAGATAAAGAAACAGTCCTCAGCCACAAAACGCCTCGTTGAGATGGGGATCAGCCGCGGCTCCATCATCGAAGTTGAACGTGTCGCCCCCCTGGGCGATCCCATAGAAATAAAGGTCAAGGGATACCATTTATCGATCCGCAAACAGGAAGCGGAAAACATCGAAGTCGAGATTCAATAATTTTTTTGCCACACAATAAGGAAAGCCTAAAATAATAAGAGGACACATAATGTCAGAAAAGCAAATCACTGTCGCCCTGGCTGGCAATCCCAACAGCGGCAAAACCACGGTCTTCAACGCCCTGACGGGAGCCAGGCAGCATGTCGGCAATTATCCAGGTGTTACGGTCGAAAAAAAGGAAGGCGTTCGCCACTACAAAGGATATCAAATCCGATTTGTGGATTTGCCGGGCATTTACAGCCTGACCGCCCATTCCTTAGAAGAAATCGTAGCTCGTGACTTTTTGATCGATGAACAACCGGAAGTAGTCGTAAATATCCTTGATGCCTCTAATTTCGAACGCAACCTGTATCTGACCACCCAGATCCATGAATTGAAGGTTCCGATGGTCATCGCCTTGAACATGGCGGATGCGGCAGAGAAACGGGGCATAATTTTCGATACCGAACAGCTGGGACTTATCTATGATGCCGAGGCGGTTCTAACTGTCGGGACCAAAGCCAGAGGGCTTAATGAACTGCTGGATGCCATCATCAAAAAAGCCCATGAGAAAGACAGGCCGCACCGCGGAGAAATCATTCGATACGGTAATGATATTGAAGCTGAGTTGAATAAAATTGAAACCCTGGTCAATAATGGAAGCTCACAATCTCAAAAGTACGATTCCCGTTGGTTGAGCCTGAAACTTCTGGAACAGGACCAGCAGATTCTCGGTCTGGGTCACAATCCGGAAGTGATTGACACCGTAGCGAATTGCATCAATCGCCTAGAAAAAATATATGCAGACAGGCCTGAAATTCTGATCGCGGAACAACGGTATGGATTTGTGTCGGGTGTATATGAAAAAACCGTCAAACAATCCGTCGAGCAGCGACACCAGATCAGCGATAGTGTTGACAAGATACTGCTGAACCGGGTATTGGGCCTGCCCATTTTCCTGGGTATGATGTATCTGGTGTTCAAGCTGACCTTCTGGGCGGGCGAACCAGCGATGGGATGGATTGAGGCAGGTTTCGGCTGGCTGGGAGATTTTATCACCGGTTTATGGCCGGCAGGTTCTCAAAGCGCTATAAAATCTCTGCTGGTTGACGGCATCATTGGCGGTGTCGGCGGGGTTGTGGTTTTTCTGCCCAATATCATATTGCTGTTTCTGGCTATCGCCATACTGGAGGACTCCGGTTATATGGCCCGGGCCGCGTTTTTAATGGATCGTATTATGAAAAAAGTTGGTTTGCAGGGCCGTAGTTTTATTCCCATGATGATCGGCTTTGGCTGTTCGGTGCCGGCCATTATGGGCACCCGTATTATTGACGACCACAAAAGCCGACTGACGACGATTCTGATTCTTCCCTTAATGAGTTGCGGAGCCCGTCTGCCTATCTACGTTCTGATCATACCGGCGTTTTTTGCCGCCGAAATACGCGGACTGATGATGTGGACCATATACCTCATTGGTATAATACTGGCGTTGCTGCTGTCACTGTTGTTGCGCAAATTCCTGCTGCAAGGTAAAAGCAGTCTGTTCCTGATGGAACTGCCCCCCTATCGTATGCCGACGCTGCGCGGGATAATGACTCACATGTGGCAGCGAAGCTGGCTTTATCTGCAAAAAGCCGGCACCATCATTCTGGCAATTTCAATTGTATTATGGGCCCTGACTAGCTATCCCAAAATAGACGAAGGAAAACTCGCCGGCCTTTCAGAAGAGCTGGCCCAGCAGGAAACGTTGCAATATTCGATTGCCGGCCGAATTGGAACGGCCATGGAGCCGATCATTAAACCTATGGGCTTCGATTATCGTATTGGAACGGCTCTGATCGGCGCTCTGGCCGCCAAGGAAGTGTTTGTCGCTCAGATGGGTATCGTCTTTTCTATAGGTGAGGCCGATGAATCATCTGACTCGCTTAAAGAAAAACTGCAAAGAAGCTACACGCCGTTGCAGGGGTTCTGCATTATGCTGTTTTGCCTGATCAGCGCTCCGTGTGTCGCCACGCTGGCAATCTGTAAGCACGAAACCAATTCCTGGAAATGGGCCCTGTTTCAGTTTGGCGGCCTGACGGCAATCGCGTATGTGATTACGGTTGCGGTTTACCAGGTTGGATCAATACTCATAACATAAGGATAAATACAATGGAAACGATTTTAGTCATTCTGATAGTCGCCGTCGCTCTTTTTTTCACCGTCCGGATGATTGCCGGCCAAACCAGAAAAAAAGATGGATGCGTCTGTGACAATAACTGCAGCAGCTGTTCCAGCGATAAATCGAATTGAACAGGTATTGCTTGAAATAACGAATAAATGAGTTGTCTTAAATATCAACAATAGTATTACAACGTACGGAGGTTCTCGTTAATGTTGCCCAGATTGTATCTTTTTGTTATTACTGTTTTTACATTGGTCATCCTTTCTGCTGGTTCCGTTAAGGCGGGGGAGAATCCTAACGAAAAGCTTAATGAAAAATTATTAGAGCCTGTCGGGCTGGAATTTGCCGTGGGTTTTAACAATATCTATCAGGCCAATGTGCAAGGTGGGCTGAGCACGCATCGGCATCGCGGGCGTTTGTCCGGCAGTTTCGATATTGAATTGTCCGCTGATATGCAAACGCTGACCGGCCTGCCGGGGCAGGTTTATATGCTGGCGGAAAGTTTTTATAACGACGGCATTGATCCCTATTCGGTCGGCAGCTTTTTCGGCGTCAATGGTGATGCAGGCGGCGATCATTGCCTGGAGATCAGCGAACTCTGGTATCAGTTCCCCATCTTTGCCGAGTCACTCAACCTGCGGGTCGGCAAGGTGGATATGACTAATTCTATGGAGTTTGCCGGCTTTGCCGCCGCTTTTGACGGCAGTAATTACGCCAATGACGAAGTGACCCAGTTTCTTAACGGAGCGTTTATAAACAATCCTACGATCCCCTTTCCGGATTACTCGCTGGGCATTATGGCTCTCTACACCCCTGCCGAGAATGCTTATGTATCGTTTGGCGTCAGCGATGCCGAGCCGCGTCGCGGACAGGCCGGCTTTAATACGGCCTTCAATCACGAGACGGCTTATTTTTATGTCACCGAAGCCGGCTATACATACATGTTTTCTTCCAGGAACGGCGAACTGCACGGTATCCTGCGCGGCGGTATCTGGTACGACCCCCAGGAGAAGGAAAAACTCCATACCGCCGGCACCAAACGCGATGACTATGGATTCTATTGCAACTTCGATCAGATGCTTTACAGGGAAACGAGTGAACCTGATGATGAGCAGGGGCTGGCCTGTTTCGCGCGGTACGGCTGGGCAAATGATGAGGTCAGCGAGATTGCCCAGTTCTGGAGTCTGGGACTGCAGTATCTGGGTCCGATGCCGTCACGGGATGAGGATGTTCTCGGTTTCGCCTTTGCGGAAGGGCTTTTCAGCGACCGCATGCCGCTTGCCGGCAACTCCGAAAAAGCCTGCGAACTCTACTACAGTCTGGCCCTGCATGAGATGCTGATCATTTCGCCGGACATTCAATACATTGTCAATCCCGGCGGCAACCCGGATGCCCGCGACGCGCTCGCCGTTGGCCTGCGGATACTGGTTGCGTTTTGACAGCATAGCTGCTATGTCAATAAATTTAGAGCTCTGCGGCACATTGTTTAATTATCGTCCAGGACAAGAATCTCGATATTGCGGAATTCGACGGGGTGGCTTTCGGCCTGGAGGGCGATAAAGCCGCCGTGCAGCAATTTGTCCTCGTCGCTGTTAATATTGCGATTGGCTGCTGTTTTTTCATCCAGTTGAGGCTGATTGTACTCCATAACGAGTTCATCATTGATATAGTGGCGAATCACTTTGTTGCCGTGTGCCTCGACCATACACTTCACCCACTGGTCGCCATGATATGTGGGTGAAGTGGAATTAATACAATGTTTTTTTTCAAGCTTGCCGTTAATGACAACATGGGTACCGGGCGTGCAGAGATTGCCGGTCGACCGCACGTGTTCGCCATCACCGCCAAGAAGCTGAACCTCAATAGAGGCTGGAAATCTATCGTTCAACCCCATGCTTTGCGGGCTCTGACTATGAATCATGATGCCGCTGTTACGGAAAGCCCAGGCGGGCGATCCAGAGACCTGCTCGCCAAGAAAACGATACTCCAGACGCAATTTGTAATGCGAAAAAGGCGCATCATAAAATATATTGCCGAATTTATCGTCAAAAGTTTCATATTGGTCGTAAGAAACTTTTATGACACCGGCTTCAGCACGAAAAGTGTCTTTATAGTTGTCGCCGGCTTTATGACCGGTAATCTTTACGGTCCAGTGGTCCAGATTTTCTCCATTGAAAAGACTGACCCATTTGCCTGTTGGTGCAAACGGCAATTCGCGAATTTTGATGCTGCGGAAGTGAACGACATCGCCATGATCCTGCAAAAGGATATGACCGTCCGGGAAATCGCCGAACCCCTCATAGCCCCGGTATTTACTTGCCGCAATCAGCTTGTGCCATTCATCGTTCCGGCGATCATACGACACCACGCACATATTATTCAGCCAGTGCTCAACATGATCCCCTTCAACCCGGATAACTGCCTGGTTCCAACCATCCCAATCTATCCGCTTAGTAAAAGGATGTTCAGCGGGAATCAGATCGTATAAAGCGCCGAGCCGGCGGTTTCCGTCTTTACCGAGTTTGGCGTCGGCATGATGCCGGTCATCCAGCAATTGATACTCACAACCGACAGGGTAATTATTTGTGCGGGCCGGATCGATGAAATACTTGATGCCGCTGTTGGCGCCTTTGCTGAGTTTGAAGTACAGCTTCAACTCGAAATTGCGAAACCGCTTATCCGTTACCAGAGCCGGGCCGCCGCCAGTAACGATCAACTCGCCGTTTTCGATTTTCCAGTTCTTCTCCGGGGGGCTCCCGTCTCCCAAAGCGTGCCAGCCGTTCATGGTTTTGCCATCCCAGAGCAATTGCCAGCCTTCGTGTTCTTCACGTTCGGAAAGCCGATTCGCTAGCCGGTTCACCTGAGCAATAGTATGATTCATGGGACGGACATACTTCTCCGGATTCTGTGTGCAGATACGCAGGTTACGCCAGCAGACCTCCAGGCCCTCATGCTGTTTATTACCGCCGATACCGTGCACCTGCAGGCCAATAAATCCTTTCGCTGTCATATCATCCAGCAGATCGGCACAGGGTACATCGTTAATGAATGTGCGGATATGAGGGCCGATGGCCTCGACACGAAACCGGTTCCACTGCCCCACCTTGAATGCCTTACGCCCGGCCGGATTTTCCGCCAGCGGATAGAGCCAACCACGCCGCCCTTCGTCATAAATCCCGCCGGACCAGGCCCGTTCCGAGGAATCGCCCTCAACCTGATAGCCATGAACGCGACCGCTGCGATATTCCAAAAGGGACTGGCTGCGAATCTGAACGCCGGAATTCATTCCCTCCGGCAGTTTCATCTCATATTCCAGAATGAAATCACCAAATTCCTCTTCCGTGCATAAAAAGCTGTTAGGAGTATTGCAGGTGTAAATCCCGACAATAACGCCGTCTCGGTTCTCATAACGCGCCTCACCGCCTCGCTGTACCCATCCGTTGAGTCCTTCGCCTTTTATCAGCGGCTGCCACCGCGGTTCATCGGCGCCGGCTATCGCGGTCCAACTCAAAAGAATTATCACCGAAAAGCTAATGCGATTTCTCATAACAAGTCTCCAGAAAAGAATGTGACAAACATATCCAGCATAACAGGTAAAATCATTATAATCGACCGCGGTATATTTGTGAATTATTTCTTTAATGGCCAGAGAGAATTTTTGGTGAAATATTGGACTGTTTTGCGGAACCGTGCTATTATGAATGTATAAAACGAATTGGGTTAACGAGATGTAAGCACTTTTCCAAGTGTGTATTATGGTGTAGTTGGAGACATTTCTAAACGATTAATTACTCAAACTGACCGATATCAGGCCGCGAGGAGTTTTTCCCGGCAGCGAATGACATTTTTATCATGCGACACTTTAATGACATTTTTGATTTCCTCCTGCCAGACGTTCCGCCGCAGTTCGACCAGCCGTTCGATGGTGCCGGTATGACTGAGGCACAGGGCCAGCGTCATACGCCAGAAATAGTCGTAAACATGCTCGGAAACGGCGGCTGTGACCGGTTTGAAAAAACGCTTGGCATTTTGGGGCATCCTGCCGATAGTAATCATAAAGCCTCCTTGCCAGTAACTGTTTGTTTCTACTGTATTTATCGGCAAGACAGGCCTTTTTTGTTTGATCAGATTATCCATAAAAATGATTACTATCGGTCAGTTGGAGTTCGTTAATATTTTAGCTGTTTCTTCTGAAGCGGCAATGAGGGAAAACTCAATATTGATTTATACCCTTTGGGTATAAATGTCTGAGCGAGTGGCTTATTCCATTCAGGCGAAGGATGGAGACCTGACACGAATCCAAAGCGGAGGTCAGGGGAGGATTTGTCGTAGTTTGATTATATATTTCACTACGACGCTCTCGGAGAATTGCAGGGCAATCTGGAATACAGGTTGCCCTGTCTTTTATACGCGTTCCAATTGCAATGGCCCGTTTTGTCGGAACGTAACTATTTGCGGGTAATACCTTTACTATTGGCCCTGGCGGGCATTCTCATTCCCTTTGGGTATACTTACAGTGAATTAATCTATCTCTTTTCTTATCGGATCGAATCCCCGCAGGCGGGTCTGCACTTCCCAGGCATCGAGTATAACGCAAGCCGCCATGTTTTCGATAACAGGAATCACCCGGGGAACGATACAGGGATCATGCCGGCCATGGACCTGGATTTCGCGATTATCGCCATTTTGATCGATCGTTTTTTGGGTCTGTGCTATACTTGAGGTCGGTTTGACGGCAAGACGCACTTCCACGGTTTCTCCTGTGGAGATTCCACCGGAAATGCCGCCGGCGTTATTGGTCAGAAACCGTCCATCGGCCATATTATCATTCGACTGGCTGCCGCGCATGCGCGACAACTCGAAGCCTTTACCGATCTCTATCCCCTTAACCGCTCCCAGACTCATGATCGCCATTGTCAGGCGGGCATCCAGTTTACCAAAAACCGGATCGCCCAGCCCGGGAGGCAGTCCATGGATTTCCAGCTTGACGATGCCCCCTACCGAGTCTTCGCTTTCTTTGGCCTCGATAATAGCCGCTTCCATCCTGCGTGCCGCTTCCGGGTCGGCACATCGAACCGGATTGGATTCAATGACATCGTAATGACAGGTTTGCGCCTCGATGCCGGCGATTTCAACGGCATGAGCGATGAACTTAACCCCGCGTTCTGCCAGAATCTTCCGGGCCACGGCGCCGCACATCACCCGGCCGGCCGTCTCCCGTCCGGATGAACGTCCACCGCCGCGATAATCAAAATGACCGTATTTCTGATAAAATGTAAAATCTGCATGACCGGGCCGGAACATGCCTTTAATCGCCTCATATTTACTGGAATCCTGATCGCGATTAAATATCACCATCGCGATCGGTGCCCCGGTGGTTCTGCCTTTAAAGACGCCGGAGAGAATTTCCACGCGGTCTTTTTCGCTGCGCGGTGTAACCACCTCGCTCTGACCGGGCCGACGACGATTAAGCTGAATCTGAATATCCGCCTCTGAGAGTTCCAGACCCGGTTTGACGCCGTCCAGAATCGCTCCAATGGCCGGTCCATGACTTTCACCAAAAGTAGTCACCTGGATAATGTCGCCGTAAGTATTGGCCGCATGGCTGCGGCAGGCCAGTTCCTCCTTAACCAGCTCGACAATCTGATCGGCAAGCTCCGTCGGAGTGCCGGTAGAAGTGTCGATAATGATGTCGGATAGCGGGGTATAAATTTCATCCTGAAAATTGTATTGCTGGAAGAATTTCTCCTTGCCGTCGGGTTTGTCAAACCAGGGCGGTATGCTGTCGTTTTCATACCTGCCCCATATAACTTCAGGCTGGGCTTTGAGATAGATGATGATGCCGTTGGTTCGCAGTACCCGGCGATTATTGGGGTCCATCATGGTCGAACCACCCGTGAGTATAATCTGCCAGTGCTTTTCGCCGATCTGCTGTACGACCTGCCGTTCCATCTCCCTGAAAGAGGGCTCACCATACTTCAGATAAATCTCCCGACAGGTTAAAAAATGGCCGTTTTTCTCCTCATGAAGCTGCTCAATAAGACGGTCCGTTTCAATGGTCACCATGCCGGTCAGATGCGCCAGTTCCGTGCCGACTGAGCTTTTTCCCACACCCTTGGGGCCGATAACTACATATTTCATGGTTTCCTTTCATACATTGCATGGCGGGCTAACAAATTGTACATTTAATATTTTCAGGAAATTATAGTTTATTCCACAGGTAAATACAAGTCCCGACCTACCTTTGAACTGCGACATTGAAAATAATATATTTTGTGTTAATATATATTCATGGTGAATTTAACGAACCATAAACCATTAATCGGCATTACAATGGGCGACCCTGCCGGCATTGGCCCGGAGGTCATCATCAAGGCCCTGGCTGAACCGGACGTGAGACGTTTGGGAAGGTTCATCATTTACGGGATGAACGAAATCCTGACGTATGCCGCGGACATGGCCGAACTGGATGTATTCTGGTGGCGGGACCAGCATGAACGCATTCAGTTTGACTTTCCTCAGAGCGTCGTGGTGGCCGATTATGACGATATAAACTGGTACATGAACGGAACCAGAAGGCCTACTAAACAGAGCGGCCAGGCGTCAATGCAGTTTTTGAACGATGCGATTATGGATGCCCTTTCCGGGCGGATTGACGGGATTGTCACCGGTCCTATCAACAAGGAAGCCTGGCATCTGGCCGGCTATAAATACCCCGGTCATACGGAGCTTTTTACCGAACGCTGCCGGTCGAAATGCTCGGCGATGATGTTCGTGGGCGGACCGTATCGGGTAGTCCTGGCTACAATTCATGAAGGGCTGTTTGCCCTGCGTAATCAATTTACTATCGGGCGGGTGTTCGATCCGATCAATCTGGCGCATGAAGCGTTGCAGAAATGGTTTGATATCGAGCATCCTCGTATTGCCGTAGCGGCGTTGAATCCGCACGCGAGCGAGAGCGGCCAGTTTGGCGATGAAGAATCGCGGATCATCTGCCCGGCGATTCTGATGGCCCAGGAGGCCGGTATCGAGGTCGAAGGCCCCTACCCGGCCGACACCCTGTTTATGAACGCCCTGGACGGCAGATATCACGCCATTGTTGCCATGTACCATGATCAGGGACTGATTCCGATAAAGCTGCTGGCTTTTGATAAGGCCGTCAATCTCACAATCGGCATACCGATTATCCGTACCAGTGTCGATCATGGGACGGCTTACGATCTGGTCGGCAAAAACAAGGCGAATCCCAACAGCATGAAAGAGGCTATTAAACTGGCCTGCCGGATGGCCGAAGTCAAAAACCGCCAGAATGCCAACGGTTCGAACAGGAAACGATAATTGTCGCATACCAAACAACAGATTCAGGCACTTCTGGGCTCGGCCGGGATTCGGCCGCGTCACAAATGGGGCCAGAATTTTCTGATCGATCTCAATCAGATGCGCCTGCTGGTCGATGCGGCTGAGCTCAAGGGCAATGAATTGATTCTGGAGGTGGGTTGCGGCACAGGTTCCATGACCGGACTGCTGGCGGAAAAAGGCGGCCAGATTGTGGCGGCGGAAATCGATCCGTATCTGCAGGAGATTGCCGGTGAGCAGTTGAGCGGCTATGGCAACGTCCGGATTGTCGGTGGCGATATCCTGGCGGGTAAAAATGCGATCAGTCCGGCCGTATGGTCGGCTTTACGAGAAAATATACCGTTGGTGACGGGTCGTTTTTTGCTCATAGCCAATCTCCCCTACCAGGCGGCATCGCCGTTGATCGTAAATTTGCTTATCAATGGCAGCGAGCATCTGGGTATGCCGTCGGGAATCTATGTTACCGTGCAGTTGGAAGTCGCCGAACGCATGGCGGCCCGGCCCGGTTCAAAAAATTACGGTATGCTGAGCATTATTCTCCAGGCAACCGGCGAGGTGGAAATCATACGCAAGCTCAAGCCGCAATCCTTCTGGCCGATGCCGGACGTTCATTCTGCTTTTGTCGTCTGGCGGCGTGATGAACATAAATGCCGTCAAATCTCTAATCTGAAAAACCTCAAAACTGTTATTGACGCCCTTCTAAGGCATCGCCGAAAAAAAATCAGTTCCTGTCTGAATCACTCCGAAACGAAACCAGACATTATGCAATCACTTCATAAAACCGGCATCGATATCAATGCCCGCGGCGAAACCCTGACGCCGGAACAATTTGTCGCCATCGCTAACAGACTCGGTGAGTATAAATTTTAACATCTAAACTCACCAACTCATCACTCGTTACTCTTTTAGTCCGTTCAAATGTATCCCTTCATCCCGTACCCGTCTTTGCCTCACGGTTAATTTCAATCGGTACGAGTGTGCATTATTCCATAAGCCATTTATATTACTTGCTTTGCGCCTTTGCGAGGCATTGTGGATTTGCCCTTGGGACCTTAAAACTGAATCAACGTCGATCCCATGACTGTTTTGCGCAGGATTTAGCTCATAAGAGCCTGCTGACATAAACACGCAAAAGTCGTCCAGCTATTAAATTGACAGCGAAAAGCCCCTCCTTATAATTCACTTAACAATGTTGATCTCCTTTTTAAGAGTCAGATTATGGCAGTACAGAAAAGAAAAGCTCGAAAACCTCACCCGGATTTCTGGGATGAACCCCCCGCTCGTTCACCGCTTCCCGAATACCTGCGGAAAAGCTTCATTCCCATTTTACTCGGGCTGTTTTTCTTTATCATCTATGCCGGCATGATGCACCCCGGCGTCGATGCCGGGGATTCCGCCGAGCTGCAGTTTATGAGCCCGATCTGGGGGCTGTGTCATCCGCCCGGCTACGCCATTGAAGTATGCTTCGGCAATCTCTTTGCCAGTGTGCCGCTGGGGTCCGGTGTCGCCTGGCGCATCAATTTCATGATGGTCGTCGCCGGCATCGTCGGCGCCCTTGCTCTTTACGGAACTGTTCGCCGCATTACCGGCCTTACCCTTGCTGGTGTCGCAGCCGCGACAACGCTCGCCTTCAGCAGCATCTACTGGTCCTACAGCCTGGTCGCCGAGGCGTACGTCTTTTACGCCATGTTTCTGCTGCTGGCCATTTACTTCCTGGCCCGCTTTATCGATACCAATCAGGCGGGATGGCTCTATCTGGGCGTTTTTTGTCTGGGTGTGACCGTGGCGGACAGGAGCTCGGAATTTCTGCTTCTGCCGGGCTTTTTAGTGCTGTATATCTGGGCACGTAATAAAGTGAAACTCACCTTTGTCCGCATGTCACTGGCCTTGCTGATTCTGATCACCCCCCTGCTCTTTTCCATGAGCTATCATATAATCAGGGCCCGCCCCGAAATACGGCAGGATCGTCTCTACAGCCGCGATGCGGGACTGCGTTACCAAATCCTTGATAACGATTTTGAACCGCTCTCTGCGCCCTCTTTTAAAAATCGCGTTAAAAACGCTTTTTTTTACTGCCTGGGATTAACCTACAAATCCCAGGCCCAATTCCAACCGGAGGTCGTCAAGCAGGACATCGACAAATACGCCTGGCTGCTCAGCGGTCTGGGCATGCAGGGCCACCGCTATCCCGAAAACGATTCCCGCAACAATGCTCAGGGCAAGGGCACTTCTATCGGGTTGCTGGGGCTCATCCTCGCCCTGCTTGGCACTGTCTGGCAACGACGGCAATGGGGCTGGCTGACTCTGGGCTGGTGGCTCTTCCTGGCCAACACCGCTTTCATACTCTGGCACCATCGCTGGGACAACCTGACCTTTACCATTCCCGGCCTGATCGGTTTATCCCTGCTGGTCGGCATGGGCGCGGCCGGCTGGGAATCCGGGGATAAAAAGCGACGACTCTTTACGGTCTTCTGCCTTATTGTCCCGCTGTTCCTGCTGATCACCAACGCCCGACATCTGAATCGCAATACGCTCTACGAGAAACAGCGGCTTGAACAACTTCATCAACTCGCCCGGGCGGATTTTCCTTCCGGCTCCGCCATCATTGCGACCTACTGGCAGGCCATGACCTACCGCTATCTGATCCACATAGACGCCGGACGCACCGATATGCATATCCTGCACGAAAGCCCGAAAAACTGGCAAACCCTGGCCGACCATTTCCTGAATAACGGCCATCCCGTTTACTTAAGCCGGCAAAGCCTGAACCCGGCCCTGCTGAAAACCCTGCGGTCTCATACCAGCAATGCTATCTGGCAGGCCGGTTTAGTTAAAATTCCGCCCCGCCTGCCGGCAAATGCCCGACCATAAAAAAGTCCGGACGAGGCAATGATCTGCCAGGTCCGGACCGAATCTGACTCCTGTTGACAAACCGGATGTCAGTCAAACTCAGAGAAACTTTCCGAGGATTCTCTGTGTCCCACTGTCATATTTTGTACCGGCGATGTCTTTGCACCATTCATTTTATGCCCGGCAATCTGATGAAAGGCCGTATCGCTGTGTCCTAATCTCTTTATGGAAGGACGGTTCACTTGCCGGCTCAGGTTATGGTTTTGCGCCTTATCGCCTCCCACCAGGGCGGCCAACTCCGCGACAACCTGATTCATCTGCTCAGCCTGGGCGTTCAGCTCTTCGGCGGCGCTGGCGGATTCTTCCGCATTCGCGGCATTCTGCTGGGTGACCTTGTCCATCTCCGATACCGCGGTGTTGACCTGAGTGATGCCCTGCGCCTGCTCCTTCGAGGCCGCAGCGATCTCACCGACCAGATCGGTGGCCTTGCCCACGCCGGTAACGATCTCTTCCAGGGCCTTGGCGACTTCCTGGCTGATCTCCACACCGTTCTGAGAGTTCTTAACCGATTCCTCGATCATGCTGGCGGTATTTTTGGCCGCTTCGGCACTCCGCATCGCCAGATTACGTACTTCTTCGGCCACGACGGCAAAACCTTTACCGGCTTCACCGGCTCGGGCCGCTTCTACGGCGGCATTGAGAGCCAGCAGGTTGGTCTGGAAGGCGATCTCGTCAATGACCTTGATGATCTTGGCGGTCTCTTCGGACGATCTCTGGATATCATTAATCGCGCTGCTCATCCGGATCATGGACTCGCTGCCACTGTCGGCGGCCTTGCGGGCTTCACTCGAAAGATTATTGGCCTGGGCGGCATTGTCGGCGTTTTGTTTAGTCATGCTGGACATCTCTTCCAGAGAGCTGGAGGTCTCTTCCAGACCGGCGGCCTGCTCGGTAGCGCCTTCGGCTAAAGACTGCGAGGCCGCAGAGACCTGACTGGAAGCCGAAGCTACCTGCTCGGACCCTTCGGTAAGACCGGCAATTATGCGGTTCAGAGGCCCTGTGATACTGCGGATAATCCAAATCGCGCACAAAATGGCAATTATCGTACCAACGGCAAGCCCTACAATCATTATTGTAGAATTAGCTGCGAGCGAAGATGCCGCTTCTGTAGCGATCTTATCAGTGTTGGTCATTCCGGCATCGGAGGTATTCTTACACGCTTCAATCACCACTCGACCAGCTTCTTCGCGTTGTTTGGCCACGTCCTGAAGTTTGCGCCATTCAGAAAGAAAGGCCGTCAACGCATGGGCATAGTTGTCGCCGGACGTTTTGGTCTTGTCGATGCGATCAAGATCCGCTTTCAGGTGTGTAATTTTGCGAAGAGCGGCATACTTTTCATCCAACTTGGGAAAGTTCTTGAGTGCGTTTTCGATGAAGGTCGGCTCGCGAAGCGCCTGCGATTTAAAGGCTTTTACGCGGGCATCGTTGCCCAGGTCAATGATGTCATTGACCAGGCTGATCTTTTCGTGCCGCTCAGTCATGTCTTTGGTGAGCGATTGCTGCTGAGAGTCCAGAAAGGCCTTGCAGTTGGTAACATATCTGCCGGCGGCGTCATCCATGCCCTTTTGGTAGGTTTTCATGTCTTCGGTATTGGCGGAATCGCCCTTACGAAGTTCCTGCAGGTATGACTGCATGGTCTTGCCATAGTCAGCCGCCGCTGCTTCAATCTCGTTGATCTGGTCAATATTAACTTGCTCTCGCGTGACGGAGCGAATTTCATCCGTGTGTTTTTTCAGGCCATCCAAACTGGCGATGGCGTTCTCCATCAGTGCGGCATCCACATTGGCCTGGGCCCTGAAATTCGCCACCCGTACATTGGTTCCCAGATCGATAATGGCCGTAACGATACTGACTTTCTTCTGCCGTTCATCCAGATCCCGCTTGAAAGCTTCGTTTTGCCCGTCGAGGAACTCTTGGCAGTTTTTCATATAAGTGGCGGCATTCTCATCAAGTTTTGTTCGTTGGGCGGCCATGGCGGCAATGGTTGTTTCGGTTTCCTGCATAAGCTTACTGTAATCTTCTACAGCACTTGTCGCCTCTGTGACCTGACCTTTGAGTGCTTGGAGATACACCGCTTTATCCGCCAGGTCCGATGCTTCGCCAAGGTGTTTGCTCACCGCGGTCATCTCTTCCTGGGCCGCCTGGTAGTACTTGTCCTCCTCGGTCATCGCGTAGCCCCGCATTTGGTACATAACGCGGTTGGAAGCACCGCGCAGATCGTTGGCTACTTTGACCTCAGGAACATACTCGGTCGCGAGCTTGGCCGAATTGTTTTTTGCCGTTAGCATGCTCCATACGCCCAGTCCGCCTAATGCCACGGCAATCAGGATGACCACCGTGAATCCCAATACGATACGTTTGCCTACTGTCATTTGCTTACCCATGGTTCTAGTCCTTTTTAAAAAAACTCATTTCTTTGGATCATTCGCACTTCACAGATGGTTTCCGTTTCTTCATTACTAAGTTGCTGCCTTTTTGTGTTAGCTATGCATCCATGCGTCTTCTTCTTCATGGACTCATGGAGCCACCTCCTTTGCTTTGATGTTATATATTCAATTTTTCTTGGCGTCCTCTTGCTCGGCATGCATGATCCCTTCGATGATCTGCCAGGTCCGGACCGAATCTGACTCCTGTTGACAAACCGGATGTCAGTCAAACTCAGAGAAACTTTCCGAGGATTCTCTGTGTCCCACTGTCATATTTTGTACCGGCGATGTCTTTGCACCATTCATTTTATGCCCGGCAATCTGATGAAAGGCCGTATCGCTGTGTCCTAATCTCTTTATGGAAGGACGGTTCACTTGCCGGCTCAGGTTATGGTTTTGCGCCTTATCGCCTCCCACCAGGGCGGCCAACTCCGCGACAACCTGATTCATCTGCTCAGCCTGGGCGTTCAGCTCTTCGGCGGCGCTGGCGGATTCTTCCGCATTCGCGGCATTCTGCTGGGTGACCTTGTCCATCTCCGATACCGCGGTGTTGACCTGAGTGATGCCCTGCGCCTGCTCCTTCGAGGCCGCAGCGATCTCACCGACCAGATCGGTGGCCTTGCCCACGCCGGTAACGATCTCTTCCAGGGCCTTGGCGACTTCCTGGCTGATCTCCACACCGTTCTGAGAGTTCTTAACCGATTCCTCGATCATGCTGGCGGTATTTTTGGCCGCTTCGGCACTCCGCATCGCCAGATTACGTACTTCTTCGGCCACGACGGCAAAACCTTTACCGGCTTCACCGGCTCGGGCCGCTTCTACGGCGGCATTGAGAGCCAGCAGGTTGGTCTGGAAGGCGATCTCGTCAATGACCTTGATGATCTTGGCGGTCTCTTCGGACGATCTCTGGATATCATTAATCGCGCTGCTCATCCGGATCATGGACTCGCTGCCACTGTCGGCGGCCTTGCGGGCTTCACTCGAAAGATTATTGGCCTGGGCGGCATTGTCGGCGTTTTGTTTAGTCATGCTGGACATCTCTTCCAGAGAGCTGGAGGTCTCTTCCAGACCGGCGGCCTGCTCGGTAGCGCCTTCGGCTAAAGACTGCGAGGCCGCAGAGACCTGACTGGAAGCCGAACTGACCTGTTCAGAACCCTCGGTGAGATTGTCGATAATGCGTTTGAGTGTGTTGCTGATACTGCGGCTGATAAGAATGCCCAGTGCCAGCGCCAAAAGGACACCGACAATCAGGGAAGCCAATGCCAGAACCTTCAAAAACGCAGCCTGGGCCTTTGAATCTTTGGCCACTTCGGCGCTGACCTCCGAATTGATATCGACAATCTTGTTCAAGAGGGCTTCGGACTCGCCAAAGCTCACACCGTTAACTACCAGAGCCTGATGGGTCATCTTGTCATAATCCGCGACCGCGTGAGCCGCCTCGTCTATGATGCTATTGAAAGGTTTTTGGACTTCTTCGGCATTTGCAATTATTTCAGTGTTGTACACTTCCGTCGCTTTTGCAATGGCCTCGACATCCTTGCTTGCTTTGAGGATATCGCGAACTTTCCCGGCATTATCGTGCATAGCCTTGTGCTTTTCGCGAATCGCATGTAATGCCGTCGCCACGACCGGATTGTCCTGTTTGGCCTCAGCGCTGGAAAGCCATTTACCAAAGGCACACTGGGTATGGTCACATTCTCCCGTGAAGTCAGTCTTATTGAGGATTGAATTGGCAACCGTTTCCACGAAATGGTAATGGTCGCCGCTGAACTTTCGCATCTTTGCCTCAAATGCCGCAGGATTGATAATCTGTTTGGCGTCATAATCTTTGCTTAGCCGAACATATTCCTCGTGATCGCTTTTCCAGGCATTCCATGCGGGAACGAATTTTTCCCAGGTAGACGCTTCCTCCTCTGTCTGCGGCAGTGGCTCATAGATGGCCCAAGCATCCTCTATTCGCTGCCAGATAGCGGCAAAGTCTTTATATTTGCTATCTCGAGTTGCTTGATCTATGGACGGGCTCAGTAAAGCGTTTTCCGTGGTATCTACCGCGGTCTGCCCTTCGCTAATGACCAGCATCGACTCAACAGATGGCAGCCTGACGTCGCCTAATTCATTGATGGCGATTCCGCCCTGATTGACACCGTAGTAGCCGACTATGCCGAGTACTGCGGTAACAGCAGCTACACTCAAAAACGCCGCGATCAGTTTCTTGTCAATTGTCCATTGTGATTTCATAATTTGCTCCTTAGTTTGTGTTTTACTTTACCTTTACCTTTACATTTACGAGATACGGGTTGAAACCCGCACGACAGAACTTCATACCTGTGACGAGAACTATCATACTTAGAAACGATACGACACACTCAGCCCTCCCCATAATTCATCTTCATCATTAACGGAATCATCCAGGGATATTTGATAATACAACGCCGGGGTCACCGTTAGCGGTCCGACTTCCAAGCCGGTGCCGAACAGGTCCGCATTGACGCTGGGCTGAAAGGCGCCGTGGTCGTCAAACAGATCATAACCGCGCCAGATGTATTTGCTGACCACGATGATTCTATACTCCAGTTCCGGCCCGCGGGGCTGCCGTTTGTAAGCTTACAACGGGCAGATGTTGATTTACATCTATCGAAAGCAAGCTTCCGATCGCTGAGAGAAAGCCTGCTATTGGCGAAAGTAAACTTACAATTGCCCGCCGCCGCTTTACAATGGCGGGTTGTAAACCCCCATTAAGCAGATGTAAGCTTCCAATCATCAGAGGCAAGCCTGCATGCCGCGTTGTTAAGCTTCCATTTGCCGCATGTAAGTCCGTTTTCGCCGGTCGCGGGCACCCTGTCGGACGTTGCGGACCTTTTACTCCGCTGGAACGTCTTATGCCTGTTGACCGGCCAGTTGGGCCATTTCATCTCCGCCGAGCACCTTGTCGATATCAAGCAGGATCTTCACCGAATCGCCGATCTTGCCCATCCCCAGAATGAACTGGATATCAACGGTGTCGCCAAATTCAGGTGCCGGTTCGATCTGTTCGCTAGATATGTCCAACACCTCCTGGACTCGATCGACCACTACGCCGGTGCTGATCGTGCCGTTGGCGCTGCGGATCTCCACCACGATGATACAGGTCGCTTCGGTCCGTTCGACGCTTTCCATACCGAACTTGGAACGCATATCCACCACCGGGATCACCTGACCCCGCAGATTGATTACGCCCTGAACGTCGTGGGGCGTCTGGGGTACGCGGGTCACCTCGACATAACCGATAATTTCCCGAACCTTGAGAATCTCCAGGCCGTACTCTTCCACGCCCAGACCAAAAGTCAGATATTTACCTTCTCTGGCCTCTGAAGTTTTTTCCGCGACTGCATTTAATGCCTGCTCCATTGTTCACCTCTTCATTCTCTAAATGAACTCATTGTATAGTCTCTTACACTCAGTTTCGATATTGTACGCTTCAACAAATATACTACAGTAATCCCATGGCCTTGAATGACCGCCGTTTTCGCAAAAATCAGGCGAGAACATCGTTGACGACTCATAGAATCTTCAATGGTTGGTCACATTCTGTTTTAAGGATTACCCGGGAAGCTTACCTGAGATAATCACCAATTTGCTCTGATGTTCATATCGTTTAGAGAAAAACTGAAATTAATGAGTAAATTGCTGAAACTGAAACTGAAGCCCGAATCAAGATGAGTTTGAAATGAATTAACCCTTGGGATATGCCGGCCTTGCATGAGACTCAACTCACTGTCACCCTTATCGGCAATCTAAATACTTACCCCTGTAAGTCATTGATATATATACCCATACGCCCATCACCCTCCGACCAACGCCTGGGGGAATCTGGCCGGAATGAACAATGAAAACCATGATCTGATTCCCCGTTAATCCTACAGGGCAATACCCGCTTGCCGGTTGTATGGTTTTTTAACAAACTCATAATTTAATTAAAAATATTTTCAGTTTATTGAAAAGCTCCATGGAATATAGGACTTTGCAATTCCCCTTTATACTCGTTCCGATTGAAAATCCCCGTTTTGCCGGAACGTAATTATTCGCGGATAAAAAGCTTACGCCCGGCCCTGCCGGGAATTTTCATACCCTTTGGGTATAACATTTTTGTTTTTCCTGACGCACAAAATTAACTACCTTTTGCCAACCCTCAACCCCTCAATTCCTCATCCAGGCCGGCATATCCTCCGGCTTCACCCCTTTCCAAAGCCCTTTTTTATCCGCCCGGGCCTGCTTGCCCAGACGCAAAAACCGCTCCATCAGTACATGATCGAAACGCGGGTCGGCATATCCATATCCCTCAGAAATCAACATCTCATTCAGCATTTCCTCTTTGGAGACAAATATGTACACCAGCAGCCGCCCATATTTCCCCCGTGTTTCATGAAAAGGATCCATGACCACCCGAACCTCCTTGTTTAATGTGAGTTTTTCAGTAAATGCCGTTGCTTCGGGACCAAAATACATCTTTCCGTACTTCGGATGATGTGTTTCCGGCGTATCCACCCCCTGCAACCTCACCCGCGTCGTTGGCGTCCCTTTCGACAAATCCGCCACTGCCAGATCCAGCGTATCCCCATCGACGACCCGGGCCACCTGAAACCATTTCTCATCATACCGCTCCCGGTCGCTGGAAACCACCGCTGTTTTATCAACTGACGGCCCGCCCGACGACCGCAGCCATCCCGACCGATCCACCGCTATAATGACCGCCAGAGCCAATACAAACGTATAAATCAATATCCGCCGCTGAAATTTCGACATAAGCCGTCCGCTTTTTTTATTCATATCATTAGGTCCTTCAAGTATTTATACCCACCAGCTTTGAATCTGTCCGCTATATTCAAACATAATTATACCCAATTCGAATATACAATCGTCTCGGGCAAAACCCTCATACCCTTTGGGGTTATATCCGTTTCCATCAATAAAAGCTGCGAACGCCTCCAACTGTTTTAACCCAAAATTAACGTTTTTCTCCTTGCAATAACATTTCTTTTCCATTATAGATTAACTAGCTGTTTCCTGAATGGCAATCGCCAAATAGGTTTTGAGCGTCAACATTCAAACCATAGGAGTGAGATATCATGGAAGAAAAGTCCTGGTGGCAAAAACTGATCAGCTGGTTTCGAGGTGAGGATGCCCAGGAACAGCCCCCTCAATCGCAACCCACCGCAACGCAAGACGCTGCCCCAATCCCGGAGGCCGCATCGGATATGGAAATCACGGATGATGAATTCACGGAGGATGATGACATGGATTACGAAGAAGAACGAACCGAAACGACAAACGGAAATACCGGCTCCTCAACGTCTATTTTAACCCCCAAACGCGGTAATAAACGCGAACAGCAGCTGGCCGCCATGGAAGAAAGTTTTAACCGCTTACTGGAGGTTCTGGAATCACTCAACGACAATGTTGAGAACCAGAATCGTCAGCAGTCGGAAATCATCACCCTGCTCAACGAGTCGAGTACGGTCATGAAGAATTCCGCTGCCGGTCAGACCCGCACGATGGAACAGCTTACCCAGGAAGTCAAAAACCAGTCCGCCAGCAGCCGGCAGATGTCTGAATTTATGAAGCTGCTGCCCGATCTCAGCCGCGAACAGCTTGAGAAGCTTGGCGGCATTACCCGCCAGCTCGAAAGCTCTGCCGAAAGCAGCAATCAATTGGCCAGCACCTTTAACAAATTCGACAGCACGTTTCAGGGCATCATGGACAATACCCGGGCCCAGACGATGTCTCTGGCTAACATGGGCCAGATGCTCGAAGACAACGAAAAACAGGTCAAGGATCTGATGGATAACCAGACCCGCCGTTTCACCTGGCTGATCGTCGGCGTGATCATCACCAGCCTGGCCACCATCGGCGTGCTCATCGCCGTCCTGTTCAACGTCTTCAAAGGCTGATACACTTGGTACACGGGTATCCGTCTCCCCGTATTATGTCAAATCGCTGCCTGAGCACTCTGACCGGCGTAGCCGGAACTGATACGAAATCATCTGGAGGCATACCTGATGACAATCACCGTATGACCGATTTTGTCGGGACGTTCGGATTCTGTCGGCAAGCCCGTCAGACTTAAGGTTGTCCCGTCTTGTTCGAATTTGACAACCGCGCCGCCGTTTAGAATGCTCACCGTCGCCACTTTTTCAGGGACACCGGTTATGGTCAATGTGCCGTCCTGCGGCCAGTCGAAAACATGCAGATAAATGGATTCGCTTTTTGCGGTCACTTCCCCGTTAAAGCCGGACAACTTACCATTTTTACATGCGCGGGTACCATAAATGGACTCGCTGTTGCCATCAAACCAGCGCCCCATGGATTCCAGGCGCTCGAGCGTGTTCTGATTCAGGGAACCATCCCCTTCCGGTCCGATATTCAGCAGGTAGTTGCCGTTATGGGCCACGCACTTGACGAGCTGTCTCAGCAGAACGTCCGGGCTGCGCCAGCTTTTAGCTGCCCGCGGTCGATGATCGACACCGTAAGAGCCATGCATTGAAATGGTCGATTCCCAGTACATCCCCCCTGCCGGCGGCGACGTTTTGTAATCCCCCATCGAATAATAATCATACAAATCCGGATACCGCGGCACGCCGTCTGATGCATCAACGATGCGGCTGTTGATCAGGCAATCCGGCTGCAGCTCGCGAATGAGGTCGTGAAAGGCCTGCGGATATTCATTCGTCGGGCCGAAGCGGGCTATGTCAAACCAGATCAGACAGACATCGCCATATTTCGTCAGCAGTTCACGGACCTGCGGCAGAGCCTTGCCCCTGACATAATCTTCATGGGTGATTTCTCTATCCTTATTCCAATCCAGCGAAGGATCGTCTTTTCGTTCTTTCGCCCAGCGTTCTCCGCCTTTGTAGCCGCCGGGGTGCGACCAGTCAACACAATGCGAATAATAGAAGCCCAGCCTGATGCCGTGCTTCTTGCAGGCCCCAGCCAGTTCCGCCAGCGGATCGCGGTCGAAAGGCGAGGCATCGTCTATGTCATACGTTGAATAGTCGGACGGGAAGATGCAAAAGCCGTCGTGATGCTTGCTGGTAATGACAATGTATTTCATGCCGGCCCGTTTGGCCATACGCACCCATTGGTCCGCATCGAATTTGACCGGATTGAACTTTCTGGCCAACTGACTGTACTCGCCCCAGGTCTGGCCGGTCATGTGCTGGTGCCATTCGGTGAAATGCCGGTGGGGTTTGCCCTTGTACATGCCGGCCGGATTCGCCCAGATGCCCCAGTGAATGAACATGCCGAACTTGTCATGCTTGAACCATTCCTGCCGTTTATCGACCTGTTTCTGGATTTCGGGGCTGCGTACCGCCGGT
Organism: uncultured Pirellulales bacterium; assembly: GCA_964482555.1. Classification (GTDB taxonomy): domain Bacteria; phylum Planctomycetota; class Phycisphaerae; order Sedimentisphaerales; family SM23-30; genus CAYZXY01. The sequence continues at coordinate 5,907 of CAYZXY010000003.1, read as the reverse complement.
TTCGCATCGGCCCGGTCATGATCTTTCGCAGCATAAGCCATAGTACCGGCAAGAATTATAATAAGAGTTAATACAAATCCCACTAAACTTTTTTTCGATATTTGAATAGACATGTTCGCTGGAAACCTCCATTACTGCAATTGACCGAAAGTCAGTTAAATTTCAGACGGAACGATATAAAATGCTATTTTCCAATTCAAGGCAACCTCAAAAAATTCATTTTGGTCGAGAAGCGATCTTGTTTCCGCCCGGACGGCGGGGCGAAAAACCGTGAATATCGTCAAATATGCCCGGTTCTTCGCTACTAACCGGACGAAAACCATTGCCACTTTCGTCTCAAAACAATTTCCAAAAATCACCTTAATGGTTACATGAAAGCCAATCTCCGATTCTTATCTTACGTAAGGCATGTGCCAGATCATTGCCATAAGGTAATTGATTTCCGTACCGGAATCAGGAAACTCAGAAAACAGGGCCTGCTTCAAGCTCTGCTCCCCTGCCTCGAATTCTTCTATTGCCAGTTGGGGATGATAGGATTTCGAATATTTCTTCAGGACAGAGGCCGCCAGATCGTCGAGACGGTGGATGATTGCAATGGCATTTGCCAGTGAGCTTTCCAGGAATGCGGGATCGCATTGCCGGGTGTTCTTCCGCCTGCGCAAAGCCGATACGGCTTTACGTTCCGAACCGTAGTATCCGTGCTTGAGCAGGAAGTAGGCGGTTTCTGCAATATTCCTCTGGATTTTATCATCTTACATACTTATGGCCTACCAAAAACATCCTCACTATAATCTGCCCGATGGGTTTCGTAAAGTTTTTAAAACCCGGCAAAGATAAAATGATACAGGGATTTATGGTATCCCCGATACCGCCACACCGTTTAGTATGAGTATTATGTTAAAAGCCGCTGGTAACTTGACTTACTCCTGATCCCGGTCATACAATTGAACTGTTATAATCATTGCGTTTACCGAAAATTGAGAAAGAGAATAAATAGTGAGGCAATTCTCGAATTTCTGTCTGTGTGTATTTTCAAAGCTTTTCTTTAAAAGGATCATCGGAGACGGTCCGCGTAGGAATGAAAAGCTTAAGGTCTTGAAATGAAAGGAGATATAATTATGAGTGGTTATGTTAAAGTATTCATGTTGTGTTGTTTTGTGTCGTTTTCTAATGCTTGGGGCCAGCTCAAACCCTGTGATTGTCCCGGAGATGTCAATGGAGATGGACTGGTTGACCTGAAAGACGTGAAAATTGTCTCGGAAAACTGGTTGCAGCCCTGCCTGGATGAAGTGCCGGTGCTGATTCCCAAAACCGACGGCACGACGGAAGAACAGGCATTTGCCCTGGCTGATATATTGAATGTCGATCCCAAAAACCTCGTCACCGACAATGGCAAGGTCTTTTTCGTTGAACCGCAGCAGTTTTTGAAGCTGCCCTCTTTTGAAATACAGGATCAGCAGATAATCGACCTGTTAACCCGGGACAGTGAAGATGCTGAAACCCAGGAACTATCTTTTGAAGGACTGGATTTTGGAGCGATTAAAGACCTCAATCCTGTGGATCCCAGGCAGGCAACAAGTTCATTCTCGAATGCCTTACAACAGGTTGAACTGCTGCCCTCGCTGGGAACGCCGGAGCCGACTCACACCATGTTTAAGGTATTTGATCTTGATGGTAAGCCCATTCTCGAACAGCCGGTTGATACCCGGATTAATTTCATGCAGTCTTTCAACGGCATTCCAATATCGGGTCCCGGTGCCAAGGTGAGCGCCACCTTCGCCCCCGATTCCGGTGAAATATCGCATCTGCTGGTTGCCAACCGCCAGTTGGACGAAGGTCCGAAAGTGAAAATCATTTCACCCACTGAGGCTGCCATCCGATGTGCGGAGTCCAATCCCGGCATCAAAGCTCAATACAATCCTCAGTTAATGTATTATGCCCCGGCACTTTCTGAAAAAAAGGTTAATGCGATGATACCCTGCTATGAGTGCAATGGTAAGATCATGTCAGATTCCGGCGAACTTAGCGACATCCTTTCCACGATGATACCGGCCACGGAGGATAGACAATATGTCCCGCAAATAAGCTTGAGTGCCGGCACTGAAGGCTCGACGGTTTTTGCCGGTGTGCAGGTTTCAGGCGGTGCATCACCCCTGAGTTATTCGTGGATATCCTCTTCGACGGACCTGTCGGATGAAACAGGCTCGTCTCTTTCTTATGATGTTTTGACCCGCGAAGGCGGCCTGGTCGAAGAGAACATCAAAGTAGTGGTAACCGACGGCAACGGCATCAGTGTCGCCGCCGTTAAGACTCTGATTATCGATTCACTGAAAGGCCTGGAAAAACAGAACATAGGTACACTGAGTATCGGCCGGGTGGACTATGGTATTGAGCGTGCGGTTTCCGATCTGGGCGGCCCTGAGCAATCCGGCTATAAGAATGTCATGTCAGCCAACGGCATAGCCCGTCAGTTCAACTGGACGGGAGCGTCCTCCTGGGAACGCGATTTCAAGGATACCGATGAAGTGGCTACCGGGCTGGATCATAACTATACGGATGATGTCGATCAGACGCTTTATATCGGTCACGGTTCGCCATCCGGCTTTACGTTTGAAAGCAGCCAGGATGATGGAGCTCTGCGGTACTGGGAAGTTGAAGATTCATGGGGCGATCGCGATTGCGAGTGGATGTGCATTCTGTCCTGTCAGGTCTTGAAGGAAGATGCCAGCGGCGGTAAGTGGTGGGAACGTTGGGGCCCGGCCTTTAACGGCCTGCATCTGTTGCTGGGGTATGATACCAATGCCCGGGCCAATACGGACACGACGAGAGTGTTCGCGGAGTATCAAATGGGACGACAGTTCTTTTTTATCACACTGAATCCGGTGCCGGTGCGTTCTGCCTGGTTTCTGGCCAAGGCGGAAGAGCAGCCTTCTGACCGCGTGGCCGTGGCTATGGGTGTCGTCGGTCCTGGCGGCGCCATCAGTAATTACAATGATTATTTCTGGGGCCGCGGCCCGACCGGTCCGGATATCCGGCGAAACAATATCCAGGCCTACTGGGCAGTATTCTATAAATAAGTAACTCAAACTGACCGATATCAGGCCGCGAGGAGTTTTTCCCGGCGGCGAATGACATTTTTATCATGCGACACTTTAATGACATTTTTGATTTCCTCCTGCCAGACGTTCCGCCGCAGTTCGACCAGCCGTTCGATGGTGCCGGTATGACTGAGGCACAGGGCCAGCGTCATACGCCAGAAATAGTCGTAAACATGCTCGGAAACGGCGGCTGTGACCGGTTTGAAAAAACGCTTGACTTTTTGGGGCATCCTGCCGATAGTAATCATAAGGCCTCCTTGCCAGTAACTGTTTGTCTCTACTGTATTTATCGGCAAGACAGGCCTTTTTTGTTTGATCAGATTATCCATAAAAATGATTACCATCGGTCAGTTGGAGTTACTTAATTGTAACGGACCGTATCATCATACGTGATGATACATAACAAAAAAGCCCGGATAATAACCAGATTGTCCGGGCTTTTTGTTTTAGAGGTGCCCTTTAGTCTCTTATGAGTGAAATCTTGCGCAACATGAATTTCGTACTTCGAATCTCCAGATTTTAAGTTGGGCCCTGCCAACCAGAAGCTGAAAGTTCTGAAATAGACCCATCGCTGCCGCTTCGGGCTGTCAACCCATCACCATTAACTCATCAACGCGACAGAATTTTAACTGGTGTAAAGTCGATTTTGCGGGCGTGAAGTTTGACGTCGGCGAGGCGGACCCGCACGCGTTTGCCGAGTTTGAGCGGCGACTCTTCTGAAAAACTGCCCTGTTTGCCTTTGTCCTTGCCTTTATCTTTGCGGGAGCGGCGGTTTTTTTTGCTTTTGCTCTTTTTGTTTTTGCCCTGCTGCTGATGCCAGTGAATGACATCTTCCGCCGGAATCAGCCCTTCCACCAGATATTTATCGATTTGAATAAACACGCCGAAATTCATGACACTGGTGACGATGCCGTCGAACTCTTCACCGATATGTTTTTCCATCATCTGCATGAGCTTAAACTCACGCAGGTCGTTTTCGGCGTCTTCAGCGTTCCGTTCGCGTTCACTGCAATGATCGCCCAGCGTCTGCAGCGTTTCAAAATCGTCAAAATCATCCAGCGACTCTTCCCGCAGCCGGCCCTCGATCCACGCCTGCACCAGTCGATGCACGCTCAGGTCGGGATAACGCCGGATCGGGCTGGTAAAGTGGCAGTAATGACGACTGGCCAGCGCATAGTGCCCCATCGGCGCCGGTGTATATACCGCCTTCGACAGGCTCCGCAGCACCGCCAGATTCACCAGAAACGACTCGGGCTTACCCCGCACGGCATTGAGCAGCTTCTGAATCCCTTCCCGATCGATGCTCTTCGGGACGGTATAGCCGCAGAGGTTGATGACCCGCCCCATCTCACCCGAAGCGAGGCTGTCCGGCTCCGGATGCACCCGCCGCAGGAATGGTACTTTGACGCTGTCTAGCAGTCGGGCCACGGCCTCGTTCGCCTCCAGCATGAACATCTCAATCATGGTATGCGAAAAGGTGTCGCTTTCCGGGTGCGCATCGACCACCCGACCCTCTTCATCATAAACCAGCTCCGCCTTCGGCAAAGCCAGTTCCAGCATCCCGTCCCGCCGTCGCCGCTCCTGCAGCGACCGGGCCAACTTTTCCATTTTCTGGACCAGCGAGAGCACCGGCTTGCTATGGCCGTGATGGTTGCCCGCGAGAATATCATCGACCTGTTCATACGTCAGGCGATGTGCTGAACGGATGACGCTGTTGGCGAAACGGGTTTCCAGCACCCCGGCGTTCTCGTCCAGCTTGATATAAGCGCTCTTCACCAGCCGGTCCTGCCCTTCCTGCAGCGAGCAGATGCCGTTGCTGAGATGCTCGGGAATCATGGGGATTACACAGCGAGGCAGATAGACACTGGTCGCCCGCCGATGGGCCTCTTCGTCGAGGTGCGAGCCCGGCGTGACAAACTGACTGACGTCAGCGATATGCACGCCCAGCAGCCAGTGACCGTGCGGCAGCCGTCGCAGGCTGATGGCATCGTCGAAATCGCGAGCGTCCACCGGGTCGATGGTGATGATGGTCTGTTTGCGGAGGTCTTCCCGATGGCCCTGCTCGATCAGGGTCTCGACATCGAGATTGCGGCTGGCCTGTTTGGCTTCCCGCAGCGCCGGGCGGCTGAATTTTTCTTCAAGCTGATAGCGGCGAATGATGGATTGCAGTTCGGTCTTTTCTAAACCGCTTTTGCCAAGCCGTTCGAGAATGACGCCCTGGGCGAAATCAAACTGTGTGGGATACTGCACAATATCGACGATGACTTTATCACCGTCACGGGCGTCTTTGGCGGACGGATCGTCCACCGCGATCACATCGGTGAAATCGTCGCCGTCGGGCTGTACATACCACTGCTGACCGCGCTTATGCAATGTCCCGACATACTCGACCTGCGAGCGTTCCAGCACTTCGATGACCTTGGCGTTGCAGCGGAATTTGCCGCCGCGTTTGCCGCGTTTGTAAACGTAAGCGGCCACAATATCGCCCGTAACGGCATCCATCGACTGGCCGGGCGGCACGAATACATCCCCTTCCAGCACCGGCGGATCGGGCCGGATGAAACCGAAACCTTTGGAACTGGCCTGATATTCGCCCACGATCCGGTTTTTCATCTCCGGCAACTGCACCATGTCGGCGCCAGTAATATTGATTCGGCCCGAATCCATGAGCAACCCCAGTGCCTGCTTGAAGGCGTCATATTCATCATCCGGGACTTTCAGGGCCTGCGCCATCTGCCGCGGCTTCATGGGTTCATAATCGCGGCGTTTAAGCAAACGAAAGATTCTGTCTGTAAATCGAGTCGGCATA
>CAYZXY010000002.1:0-99946 GCA_964482555.1 uncultured Pirellulales bacterium | reverse complement strand
TATTTTTAATCGTAACATGTTTTTAACATATAAAAATGTGATATTCTTTAAATTGTATATACAACAGTATTGATACCCAATTGGGTATAAATCTCCCGGCAGGGCTAAACTTAAATGTTTTACCCGCCCATAATTGCGTTCCGGTAATTTGGGGGAAATTTAATCGGAACGCGTATGCATTCCCAAATGTGATTTTAAGGCTTAAGCGGATTGTGTATGCACTTTTTGCAAATGGAGGCGAATATGCGACTTGTTCAGACCTTGTTAAACGGGCCGGATTCGCAATTGCTGGACTTATACCCAAAGGGTATGAGAATTCCCGCCAGGGCCAGGCGTAAAGGCTATTCCCGTAAATATTTATGTTTGGGCACAACGGGGATTTTCAATCGGAATGAGTATAAAATTGGGGATTCCCTTTTTTATAGAATTTTTGAATGAAGCAGGCATCCGTGAATGTCCGGCGTTATTGTTTTATAACTTTAGGAGTTTTTTATGTTTAAGTGGTTTTTGTGTTTGATTTTGTCACTGGGATTGACCTCTGTGGTTGGGGCGATGGAATTTGTCGATCATTTTGATCAGCCTCATGATTATCTGAGCGATGGTGTGGGGGGGACTGGTTGGGATGGCTTTATCGGTCAGGGAGTTGGTGAGGCGGTCAGTGTGCTGGATGCTTCGATGTCGGATGCCGGATGTCTGCGAATCGGCTCGAGCAACGGCCGGTGGGAGCCGGATTGGAGTCCGCGTGGTCCGTTTTTATATAAAGTGGCAGAAGGCGATTTTACGGCATCGGTCAAGGTCGTTGACAGCAGTAATGTGAACTGGAACGTGATCGGCCTGGCGGCCCGGGTGGAAGATCTGGGAGCCGGCGGCAGCGGTGAAGATTTCGAGTGCGTGGAATTTTTCAATGTCATCGATAAGAACATTGGCCGCAGCGTTAACAATGGCAGTGAAAGCGAATGGGGGCATACAGGTCTGGCCCATTATTTGCGTTTACGACGTGAGGGCAATCTTTTTTACCATGAGATCAGCCATGACGGCACTAACTGGACGCTATTATCGGGTTCTCCGAAGCAGCGCGACGATCTTGCCGGATTGCCGCTGCAGGTGGGAATCCAGCAGGCGACATATACTTCAAGCGACGGGTATGGTGTTCTGGACGATTTCGAGTTGACATATTTCGCGGCCGGGCAGGTTCAGGCGTTCAATCCCTCACCGGCGAATCAAGCGGTAAACGTTTCTTTGAATCCAACTTTGCTTTGGATGCCTGGCAGCCCGCTGCAGGCGAGCGACGGTCATGTCGTCTATATTGGTTTGAACGAGCAGGAAGTTGACGACGCAGAGGCGGGCGCGCATCCCAATGTGGACCAATATATCGTCAGCAGTCCGACGATCGATTTTGCGGGGCTGGCAGACGAAACGACTTACTACTGGCGGGTCGATCAGGTGGACGGCGATACGGTAACCCGGGGCAGCGTCTGGTCATTTACGACATCCAGTCCGTTTGCGAGCGAACCGGAACCGCTTGACGGCGCGGTGGATGTGCCGGTGGATACGACGTTAAGCTGGACGTCGGGCAACAAGGTTCAGGCGAGCGACGGTCATGTCGTTTATGTGGGAACGGATCGGGCCGCCGTCGAAGAGGCGGAGTGGCTCAATCAATCGGGTGTTGACGTTTACGTGGCTGACGATGCCGCGGTCGGTCTTGCCGGTCTGGATTACAATACGAGTTATTTCTGGCGAGTGGATGAAGTGAACGGAGAGCAAACCTGGAAAGGGCCGGTCTGGTCATTCACCACGAGGATGGAGTTACAGGGCAACAGCTTCAGTGACGATTTCAGCATTGGACATGATTACCTGGCCGAAGGCGTTGATGGCACGCCGTGGGACGGTCTCATCGAAGAGGGCAAATACGACAAGATCAGACAGCTCCAGGCGACCGGCGGCAAGCTGTATCTGAAATCGAAAAATACCCGATGGGACGCTCCCTGGATATATCCGGGGCCGTTTTTGTATAGCATTGTGGAAAGCGATTTCAAAGTGACGGTGCGTGTGACGAGTTATCAATCCGTCAATTACAACGGCGGCGGCTTGATGGTGCGGGCGGCTGAGCCCGGCATCGCCGGCAATGGCGAAAACTGGGTGAGCATGGATTATTTCCCCTTGTTCGGTTGCGGTAATTTCGCGCGAATGGCGGATAACAATGTCCGGACGGAGGTTTGCCATAACAGTCTGGGGGGCAGCCTGGCATCTTACATGCAGATTGAGAAAATGGGCAGCTTCTTTTATATGCGTTACAGTCATGATGGCCAGAACTGGGAAGAGCTGGCCTGTTCGCCGATTCAGCGGGCAGATCTGATGGATATACCATTGCAAGTGGGGATATTTCAGGCCAGCTATACGAATACCGAATGCTCTATGTCGTTTGACGATTACGAGCTGAGTGTTTACAGTAATCAATCCGCCCGGATTTTTTATCCGGAAGACGGTCAGAGCGGCGTCGCTCATACGGTTTCTCTGAGCTGGGGGCCGGGGGCCGGGGCTCAATATCATGACGTTTACTTTAGCGACGATCATGATGAAGCGTTAACCGCGGACAATACGCAGTCGCCGGGAAGCGGGGCCTATCAGGGCCGGCAGGATGTAACCGAACTGGAGTACGAAGTGACCGGCTTACAGGACGGTCGTACATACTACTGGCGTGTTGATGAAGTAATTGGGGACCAGATCGTCAAGGGTGATGTCTGGAGTTTTGTCGCCAGGGACCGCTCGCTGGAAAGCTTTAACGACTATGCATCATCCACCGAATTAAACGAAGTGTGGATTCCGGGCGGTTCCGCTGTCGTTACTCTCTCGACGGAGATGACGCATTCCGGCGCAGGCGCCTTGCGTATGGATTACGACAACGGCGGCAGTGACGTTTTCGCTCAGGTCCGTTGCGAGTTTGAGACGCCGCAAGACTGGTTCAGTTCAGATCAGTCGTATCGTTCGATTTGCGTTTATTTCAAGGGCGATCCCGGCAACGGCGGCGACCGGTTTTATGCGGTTTTCAGGGACGGCGATTGGGGGACGGAAGCAGCGGTCGTGCCTTATGACGGCGATCCGGAGAATCTGCGGACCTCACAATGGAACCGCTGGGATATCGATCTCTCGCGGATTGTGGAATGCAATAATCGGTTCCGTTTGAGCGATGTGGTTTCGATCGGCTTCGCCATGGGCGATCCGACCGCGGACGTCACTGGCGGCTCGGGGACGATCTGGCTGGATAATGTGGTCATACATTATCAACGTTGCAATGAAAAGAACCGGTTGATGGCCGACTTTGACGGCGATTGCCGGGTTGGGTTCGGCGACCTGTCGGCTCTGGCGGGCGGCTGGCTCGATGCCATTGAGCTGACGCTGGATACCCTGGGTGACGGCGGTACGAACATCGGCGATTTCAGGCTGATGGCCCGGGACTGGCAGCAGGATTATCCGTCCTGGCCCCGATATGTTCAGCCGGAGAAGTTCATTACGCCTGTGCCCTATCGTGACGTGACGGTGACCGGCGGCCTCTGGAAGGAGCGAATGGACGTCAATCGGACGGTGAGTCTGCCGCATGTCTGGGATCGTTGCGAGTATTCCACCAAGAACGGTGTGCCCTCCATGCGGCTGGATAACTTCCGTAAAGCTGCCGGCGAAAAGACCGGCGGTTTCACAGGACTCTATTTCAATGATTCCGATGTCTATAAGATCATCGAAGGAACAGGGTATTCGCTCTGCAATCATCCGGATCCGGTCTTGCAGGCTTATGTCGATGATGTGATTGATTCGATAGATGGTGCACAGTGGGATGATGGGTATCTTTATACTTATTATTCACTGCCGCATAAGCCGTTGAGTCGCTGGAACAATGTCCGCAATAACCATGAATTGTATTGTGCGGGGCATCTGATAGAAGGCGCCATCGCTTATGCCGAAACCACCGGTGACAATCAGATTCTGGATGTGGCGATTGACTTTGCCGATTATATCTGTGAGGAGTTCGGCCCCGGCAAGAGACTGGATCCGCCCGGTCACCAGGAGATCGAACTAGCTCTGGTTAAACTCTATCGCAAGACCGGCGATGAAAAATATCTGAATACGGCGAAGTTCTTCATTGATGAACGCGGCAATTCCGGCGGTCACAATCTTTACGGCACCTACAGCCAGGATCATGTCCCCTTTGTCGATCAGGAAGAAGGCGTCGGCCACTCGGTGCGAGCGATGTATATGTACTGCGGAGCGACCGACATCGCCATGATTCTCAAAGACGAAGCGTATGCCAACGCCGTTTTGCGGTTATGGGATAATATCGTCGCCAAGAAGACCTATATCACCGGCGGCATCGGCCAGCCCGGCGGACCGGAAGGATTCATGGGCGATTACGAACTGGGCAATAACAGCTATTGCGAGACCTGTTCCGGAATCGCGTTCGCTTTATGGAATCATCGGCTGTATCAAATGAGCGGCGACGCCAAACACCTCGATTGCATGGAACGGACGTTGTTGAATAATATGCTGGGGTCGTTGTCTCAAGGCGGCAATGAGCATTTTTATACCAATCCTCTGATCACGCACAGCGGTCGGTTGCGTTGGGAATGGCCCTCGCACGATTGTGCCTGCTGTCCGTCGAACCTGGTCCGCGTCATCGCCTCGATCGGTGGATACGCCTACGGTAAAACCAATGACGGCATACAGGTCAACATGTATCTTCCGGGCGATGCCACTGTGGCCCTGCCGGATAACGACGTCGTTTTAAGCCAGGCGTCGAATTATCCCTGGGACGGCGATATTACGATAAACGTCGATCCTGCGCAAGCCGGAGAGTTCACAATCCATCTGCGTATTCCGGGCTGGGCGCGGAATATTCCTCTGCCCGGCAATTTGTATAAGTACATCAATGAGAACAGCGCTCCGGTGGCTCTGGCCGTTAATGGTCAGCCGGTGGAGGTGAACGTTGAAAAAAATTTACCGCCATCAAGCGGGTTTGGCAGACCGGCGATACCATTCATTTGCAACTGCCGATGCCGGTCAGACGGGTCATCGCTCATCCGGCTGTAAGTGCCGATCAGGGCCTGGTCGCGATCGAGCGTGGACCGGTGGTCTATTGCATCGAGGGTAAGGATAACGCGTATGATGCGGCGAGTGTCAGTATCTCCGATACAGATACGTTAACGGCAGAGTATGAAGAAGACTTCTTCAGCGGCGCCGTAACGATCACTTCCGATTCCAATCCGACGGTTAAACTGATTCCCTACTACCTGCATGCCAATCGCGGCGGCAGTTGGATGAGGGTCTGGATTAACCGGAATTAGCGTGTTTCAATGCCCAATGGTCGTGAGGATGCCTGTCAGGGCTTCCGGTGATCGTCAGGACCGGCGGTTTTGTTCGCGTAAAAATGGTATGATGATGCGGACAAATCATTTGTGATGTATTTGAACTTCAAAAAACCCCACACGGCATAGAAAGCGGTGTGGGGTTTTTGTCTTAAGAGGATGGCTGGCGTTAATCGGTGGTGATTCGTGCCGCCCAGCCGCCGCCGGGTGCCAGCTTGATTGTCAGCCGGGTTTCATTGGTGACGTTGATGGTCCTGATGGTGTGGTCGATTCCGATCCGGTCGGCGTTGAGGCCGTCCGCGACGACTTGCGCTTTCCAGGCGCCCGCGGTCAGGAATGAGAAGTCAACCGTCAACTCCCGCGGCGTCCAGTCGGTCATTGCGCCGACGAACCAGTCGCTGCCATGTCGGCGGGCCATGAGGATATAATCTGATACCTTCGCATCAAGGGCGATCGTTTCATCCCAGGTGACGGGAACGCCGGCAATGAAGCTGGTACAAGCCGGATCGGCTTCATAAGCAGAGGGCGTGTCGCAGAGCATCTGGAGCGGGCTGTCAAATATAACATACATGGCTACCTGATGTGCGCGGGTGCCCAGGCTCATGGGCCTGTTGTAGATGGCACGGAAGTTCTTTTTCGTGGCGTTGTTCATGGCTCCGGGCGTGTAGTCCATCGGGCCCGCGTACATTCGGATAAAAGGCGCGGTGACGGTATATTCCGGAGACGACTTATCGAACCACTTGCAGTTTTCCAGCCCCAGAACGCCTTCCCGGGTCAGCAGATGGGGCCAGGTTTTTTCGATGCCGGTGTTTTTGTAGGCACCGTGCAGGTCGAGCAGCAGGTGATATTGTGCTGTCTTTTCACATATACGATGATAGTATTGTACCATTTTCTGGTCGTCACGGTTCATGAAATCGACCTTTACGCCTTTAGCGCCCCATTCCTCAAAGGCGCTGAAATATTTATCCATATGGCCGTCGAGCGTCCGCCAGACACACCAGAGGATGATGCCGACGTTTTTCTGTTTGCCGTAGCGGATGAGTTCGTGCAGATCGACATCGGGATTGATGTTGAATTTATCGGTGGTTTCGGACCAGCCTTCGTCGAGAATGATGTATTCAAGGCCGTATTTCGCGGCGAAGTCAATGTAGTATTTGTAGGTCTGAGTATTGACGCCTGAATCGAAATCAACGCCGTAAACATTCAGGTCGTTCCACCAGTCCCAGGCGATCTTTCCGGGTTTGATCCAGGAGACATCGTCAAGCTTGCAGGGTGAAGCCAGACGATAGACCAGATCGCTTTCGAGCAATTGTCCGTCCTTTTCACATACGCCGATGACTCGCCAGGGGAAAGCACGCGGTCCGGCTGTTTTGGCGATATAGTCGGCCCGTTCGACCACCTGGACATAACGGTCGCGGCGGTTTTCCTCTTTGGTCGGCCAGGCGGGGAAAACGGCGTTCAGTTGTGTCGCCTTGTCCGCATCGCGGGTGAGCCATAACCCGGGATAGTCAACCAGATCGGCTTCGGTGATAATAACTTTGGGGCCGTGGGCCACATCAACCAGTGAAGGCAGGAATGAGGTTTTACCCGGAGTCCAGGCGGAGATGTTTTCGTGCAGATAGGGCTTTTCCATCGAGGAATGAAATTCGGCGTATTCGGGATGAAAGATTTTATAGTCGCCGGACAGGGTGAAGGTTGCCTGCTCGCTCTGGACCTGGAGCGGACCGCTGCGGGAAAGCTTAAAACGGTAGGCAAGGCCGTCATTATAGACGCGAAAGAGTACCTGGAAATCCTGTGCGAACGAAAGCTGCAATTCGCGGTAAGGATAGACGGCGGAACTGCGTTTGCAGGGAGTCACCGGTTTAACCGCGGTCGTGCCGTCGATTTGATTTGACTGCGTCAGGACGGCTTTGTCGCCGAGAGTCTGGTGGTTAACGGTCATGGAGATGGGGGAGGGGGCGATAATCTCCAAGTTGTTTTTGCTGACGCTGTAGGTTAATGTCCCCTCGACATTGATGGTGACTTCGAGGCTTTTGTCCGGGGATTGTACGGTGAGCCGGCGGGCCTGCGCCAGAGCGGGCATGACCAGAAGCACCGCAATAAATAAAGCGGTTGGTTTTTTCATGTTCCTTGTCCTTTCTATATTTGTCAAGGTATGTTATTTAATCAGGACGGCATCGATCCATGCTCCCCGCAGGCGGTTCCGATCCTCGCCGGCGCCATCGACGCGAAGGGTCAGGGTTTCGACGCCGGAAATGTCAATGTCGGCCGCCTGCAACTGTCGGGTGGTCATCAGGCCGCTGCTGCGCCAGATTTCTTTATCGTCACCCAGCACGACGAACACGACGTCGTTTTCGCTCGCGGCGTCTTTGGTAATAGCCGTTTTGCAGGCGAACGATTTGAACAGGCCTTTGAGTTTGAAGTTAACCGTCGGCCCCGGTTTCATCACCACGCTGTCCGGGTACAGGGCGCCGTCAATGATGACCGGTTTGATTTCCGTGTCGTCGCGGCGCGGGTTTTGTACGATCGGCGTCAGTTCACTCAGCGGCAGTTTGTCCGGCAGCATCTGTTTGATACTGAAGGTTTCACTGGCTTTATTCTTGCTGATCGTGCCGTCTTCCCAGACCGTTTCCACTTCCACAGTATGTTCCGCCGCCGGGTCGATGTCGCGCAGCGGAAAAGCGGCTCGGGGCGTATAGCCCAGGAGCTGGCCGTCCAGATAAACCTGATAGCCAACATTCAGCCAGTACTGTTCGTTCCAGGTAACGGCAACGGTGTCGATTCCTTTGCGTTCAATTTGCGGTTTGGCCGGATCGCCGACCGGGTAAGGATAAATGTCCGTCGGCTCAAAAGTCACCTCCCAGGTGATTTCGGTCGTTTGCGGGCAGTCGATCGTCACCGTGGCCCAGCCCTGATGGTTGGTTACTTTTACGGGCAGATAGTCACTGCCGAGACGGGCGACCACATTTTTGACCAGGAAGTTGTTCTCGCGCGGGAAAACGAACCGCAGTTGATAGGGATCGTTTTTGATAACACGGCTTTTACCACTATAGACTTTGGTCCGGTTGTCAAACGAAGCGTCTATCAGATCCACCCAGCCCTGAGTGATATGACGGTTGGTCGAAATAAGCTGAATCTCGCCTGTTGCGGGCAGCAGCGTCAGCACTCGGCAGGCGGTCGGATTGATGTCAACCGTCATGCCCGCTTCCCAGGCCCCGAGATATTCCTCGTTCCAGAAATCGAACACATGAATGGGCTTGTCCTCCGGCAGTCCCAGGTCAGACCAGCTTACGAGCATCTGCTCCGCGGTGGTTTCATCAAAATTGAACAGGCCGATGACGTCGTATTGACGGCCCAGATGATTGACCTTCAGGTCCCAGAGGCGTTTATAGACGCCTTGTGAAGAGAACAGGTCCAGCGGCCGGATGTTCACTGCCGGATACACCCGCCGCAGCATCTCGATCCGCTCTTCGGACAGGTCCATCATGCGATCGGTCGCCATCAGCGCCTGGCCGGTCAGGCCTTGCAACGTGGCCCACACGCGGGCCTGCTCCACCGTCAGCGGCGACCGCAGAACCATCACGTCCGGATCGACATACCACATGATGTTATGCTGATAAAAATGAGCCATGACCGCCCGTAACGCCGTCTGGAAACCGCCCCAGCCCAGCACGATGTCGCCGCCGGTGCGGGAGCCGTTCATGTAGCCGTCGCCTTCCACGGGAATGCCCCAGCAGCCCAGCAGATAACGCTCCGGCCCGATGGTCTCGCGAATGGTCTTGAGCGTCTGGCGATACAGCTCATCGCCGTTATCCTGGGGGTTTTGCATGAACTCCTGTTTTTTGCCGTATTCATTGACCACGATCGGCTGCCCGTCGATTTTGAAATAGTCATAGCCCCAGTCGCACATCATCTGGAACAGATCGCGCAGATAGGCGTGCGCTTCGGGTGTGGTCGGATCAACGAGGTATTTGCCTTCCCATGTGCTCGAGGCGGAAGTGCCGTCCTCTTTGAGCAGGAAGACGTTGGGATTTTGTTTGATGACTTCTTCATTGTCCTGGCCATGCGGGGCGGTCCAGATGCCCGGCGTCAGTCCCACGGATTTGATATAAGCGGCGACATCGGCCATGCCGTCCGGGAACTTCTCTTCGACAACGGTCGTCCAGTCGCGTTTCTGCTTCTGCCAGCCATCGTCGATCTGGACATACTCCGCGCCATAATCCTTGAGATTTTCGGCAAGCCATTTGGCGTTCCGCTTGACTTCGACGGCGTTGATATGCGGATAATAGTAATACCAGGTGCACCAGCCCGAAGGCGGCAGCGGGAAAATGGATTTATCGACGGGTTGATAGTATTTCAGGCCGAGTGTTTCCTTGTAATAGTTATCCATGACCGTGCCGTCCTTGAGCGTGACCCGGTCCCTGACCGGATCGTACATTCCTTGCGCGAGTTCGGGATTTACATCGCCCAGCGTCATCATAAAAAGGTCCGGATTATCGCCGTCCTGTATCCGGCAGGGGATCGGATGCGGCCAGGATTTCTCCGCCAGCGTGTTGAGGCAGAAAGCCATTTGACTAATGATTAATGTTGCAATGATGAAGAATGGTTTCATGTTTTCTCCTGAAAAGCGCAAAAGGTTTACTGTTTCTCTAATCTACATCCCATCGGGTAGAAAGCTTCTGGCAGGGCCATGCCTGACTATAAGTGGTTTTGGTTGGAGAAAACGGGACACAAAGAGCCGAGTAAGCGAAAACTCAATCGGAAGCAGTATGGAACGGTTTCTCTCTACATTTGCGCCTAAACGCAATCACCCGATCAACATACATTTTCGTGTTTTCGTGATACGGGACGTAGGCAATTACTCTCTGGCCGGTTTTTTCGCTCATCCTGGCAAAATGTGTACTTTCCGTGGGAGCCGGTCGCCCGGCATAACAGCCGCCAGCGCCCAGTCTAATATCAAAAAAATTAATCGCCAGTTCATTGTCACTTCTTTGCTTTAAACGCCGGAGCGTATTTTTTATGCTCGGCGATAATCTTCGCATATTTTGGATCTTTTGCCAGGTTGTTGTATTCATGAATATCGTTTGTGTGGTCGTAAAGCTCCTCAAAGCCGTTGTCGTAGGTGATATACCGCCACCGTTCGCTGCGCACGCTGTGCGCCAGCACAGAGCCGGGATTAAACCTGTGTGAGGTCACTACCGGTTTGCTGCGTTTTTTGGTGACGTTTTCAAGCAGCGGCACCAGGCTTTCCCCGTCGCACTGTTTCGGCGTCGGCAGACCGGTCAATTCGCACAAGGTCGGATAAATATCGATCAGACTCACCGGACTATCGCAGCGTGTCCCCGCCTGTGTCACGCCCGGGGCCGTAAAGAAAAACGGCACTCGCGTCGATTCTTCCCACAGCGTGAATTTCTCCCAGTTCTGTTTCTCGCCGATATGCATTCCATGATCCGACCAGAGCACCACGACCGTATTATCGGCGTATTCGCTCTTTTCAAAGCCGTCCAGCAAGCGGCCCAGCATCGCATCGGAATAAGTAATGCTCGCCAGATACCCCTGTACCAGATCGTCCCAGTAATCGTTCTTCATCACCCACTGGTGCCAGTGCTCCCGGCCATGCGAAAAGGCATCCGCCAGATCGTTTTTCTTATGCGGCGGAAGTTCGAATGAACCCAGCGGATACATGTCGAAATATTTCTGCGGTACTTCCCATGGAATATGCGGCCGGAATATGCCGCACGCCAGGAAGAAAGGCTTGTCATGTTTTTTCTTCAATTGCGAAACGGCCCACTCCACGACCTTATAATCACTGGTTTTCTCATCCGACACCTTGAGCGGCTGCGCCCCGAACAGATTGCCGCCCAGCGGCCGTCCTTTTGTCAGGCCGGCTTCGCTGTCGGGCACGATCTCCGGCCGTACCCATTCGGGAATCGGCTTCTTAGCGCTGGGCCAGTATTCATCCCAGTCTTCCGCCGGGCATTCGCTGCCGGGCCACCATTGCAGGGCATGATAAATTTTTCCGGTGCCCATCGCCTTATATCCGTTATTACGGAAATGCTGCGAGAGCGTGACGGTGTCCTTCAGGATGGGATTATTCCGCCAGGTCGGTTCACCTTTGCTGCCGAAGTAGTTATTAGTAACGCCGGAACGGGAGGAATGCACGCCGGTCATGTTCGCCAGTCGCGAAGGATGGCAGGCCGGACTGGCACAATGGGCATTGGTGAAGGTCACGCCTTTCTTCGCCAGCCGGTCGAGGTTCGGCGTTTGCGCCTGGGGCAGATGCTGCGCCAGAGGCCCGATCCAGTCGTTCATGTCGTCCACGGTAATGAACAGAACGTTAGGCTTGGATTTTTGTGATCCCCAGACATTCAGCGGATTGTTCATCGCCATCAGCGACAGACCGGCAATACTGTGCTTGAGAAAATCTCTGCGCTTCATAATACAGCCTTTCTTAGTTAACGTACTCATAGTGACTTCATTTGGCCGCCCGGGCAGCCGCTGAGAATGTGTTTGCCATAAGTTTCTTTGTCATAATGCGTTATCGTATCGTTCGCGGCGATGACAGTTCAGCAATCTCTATTGTTAAGCATTCTATCATAATCAGGACGTATGGCAACCAAAAAACCGTTTAAGCCAATCGCTTGCGTTTGCTGAGATTATACGGTTTCCAAGGGAGTTTATTCGTTCTCTCCAACCATAACTGATTCCCAAAAAAGGTCAGGCGTGGCCCTGCCAGGAGTTTCTATCCGAGGGGGTATAAACGTTTGCGCAAAAAAAAGCCCTCGTTTCCGAGAGCTGTTTTCCAATTCATTATGTATGTCAACACCGTCGCTGGTTAATGAATCATTCAGGAATCAATCTCTGGCGCCAGCACTACACGGAAGCCGAGGATGGCGTAGAAATCCGTATCCGGCGCGAAACTGTACCGGCTGGCCGAACGCAGGAAGGGATGGACATAAGCACCCATTTTGTCTTCGGCATCATCCCGCGGCATGTCAATACGTTTCATGTCCGCCTTTTCCGTCCAGGCACAGGTATAGCTGCCTCCGCGGGCGATCCGTTTATTTCCCTCAGTCGGGCCGGTCGGATCGGTCAACGGCTGATTCGAATATGGGCCGTACCAGTCGAGACACCACTCGTACACATTGCCGTGCATGTCATACAAACCCCATGCATTGGGTTTGCGATTCTCGCCCACCGGAGCCGTCCCATATCGCACCATTTCGAATATCTTTACGTAAGCGAATTTCTGCAGGTCTTTCAGTTTATCATACGGTCCCTCGACATTGTACGGACCGTCCGTTCCCGCCCGACAGGCATATTCCCATTCCGCCTCCGTCGGCAGACGATAGACATAGCCGTCCGGCAGCCGTCCGGCCTGACGTTCTTTATCGGTGAGCTTCCGGCAGAATTCCTTCGCCCGGTCCCAGGAGACGCATTCCATCGGATTATTCAAAGTTAAATCATCACCGACGGCCCCGGCATGAAACAGTAAGCCGCCTTCTTTCTTATAACGGTAACAAAATGCCAGTCCGTCGTGCAGCGGCCCGCGGTTATACTGCCAGGCATCATAATCGTAATCCTCCGGCAGCATCAGATCGTAAAACTGCTTCTGTGTCACTTCATAAACACCCATGTAATACGGCTCACTGATCGTGATCTTGTGCTGCGTTTCATCCTCGCGATGACCGATTTCATTTCTGGTGCTGCCCATGACAAAACTTCCCGTCGGAATGAGCCGCATCTTCAGGTCCACCTCCGGCGCCGTCCAGCATTTCGTCCGCAGGGCTTTCATGTCTTTGGCGCTGCCCGATTGATACTCAGGCAGCGCCGAGCGGTCCGGTCGGTTCTGGGCACACACAGACAATGTCATCGTCAATAAAACCGCCAACATCGCCATTACTTTTATGTTCATCTGCATATCCTTTCTGTTTTCCGATTTCTGTCGTTATTTCGAATTCGCTGTCTGCCGGGTCATCACCGGCCCCCGAACCCGTTTGAGCCATTTTTGCATCAGCGGCAGCTCGGCAATACTGCCGTCCACTTCTTCCGGCATGCGCCATTCCCAGTCTACTTTCGTGGACCAGTTTTCGCGCGCCTGCTCCAGTTTTGTCAGCAGCTCCAGATCTTCGCGGTTTTCGCCGCCGCCAATTTCCGCCTTGATCTTGTCTTCCAAAAACCACTCGTAATGCGTGTTGTAATAGCGATGGAAGGCTTGACGATGCAGCGCCTTGAGCCAGAGGTATTCCGGGTGATAGTGTTCATAGGCTTTTTGCCGGGCTTCGTGCAGTTCGGCTTCAATCTCGCCGGCCGCCATTTCCGCCTCGGTCGCCTTCCGTTGAGCGTAAAATTCTCGCTGCTGATGCAGATTTCTGGCCTTTTCCCGGATTTCTTCGGAAATACTGTCCAGTTCTTTCAGTTCCGGAATCGCCTCGCGGGCGTCTTCGCGCCGTTTCTCAAGGCGTTGTTTTATCTTGTCGTTAATCTTTTTGAACGAGTTTTCAAGATCGCGATACCCTTCAATCCGGCCGGCAAGATAAACGGCCATCATATTGGAATCGCGCCGCAAATCGTTCAGACGCTGTCGGATATCTTCGAGACGCAGCGAATTCGCGGCCTGCGCTTCCTTGTATTCCTGTTCGACGGTTTCCAGCTTCTTTTCAAGCTTGATATATTCCGGAAATTCTTTCGCCTGTTCTTGCAGCTCATCTATTTTTTTCTTTAAGGATGCCCTTTCCGTTTGCAGCTTCTCGAACTGCGGGTCTTTTTCGAAGAACGCTCGTTCTTTAGGATCCGTCAATCGTTTGAGCTCGCGCTCTTGTTCCCGCAGCCTTTCGACTTCCTGAACCAGTGGAGTGTATTCCGGCTGTTTTGCGAAGGAAGCCTCGGCTTCTTTTTTGGCGTCCTGCAAGGCCGTTTTCGCTTCCGCCAGTTTCTTTTTGATGGCGACTACTTCCGGAGAGGCGTTCTCGATTTCCAGCAGGCGAGCGTCCAGCCGGCGTTTAATATTATCGTAATACTGCATCCATTTTTTTAGTTCGAAGTCGAGCTTCAGCTTGAGCCGCTCCACATTGCCGACCTGCTTCTCATACGCTTTGGCGTATTCAAAGGTCACTCGCCGCGGGGCGTCGCGAATCGGCTCGGGCAGATTGTCGAAATCCTCATGAACATCGTGATAGACCACGACATAGTCGATCGTGCCCTCGAAGAAATGATGGCCGTTGCGGGAAACCGCCAGATAGTTCCGCTTCATCTTGTCTGGTGGATAAACCTGCGTCGGTCGGAATGCCGAAGGCTGGCCCGCGATCTTGCGACCGTTCAACCACAGCGATGTCATTGAGCCATCGCTTTCCAGACGCAGCCGCGACCATTTCCCCGCGGGTACTTTCTCTTCGCCTGAGAGGTGTATGACTTGTCTGCCGTCCACGACCGCGTTCAACTCCGCCGTGCCGTCCGCCAGAAGCGACAAGGCGAAGTAATTGTTCGTGTCCGAACCGAAGTCGAACAGCGTCTGCTGCTGTGAACCTTCATGTTTGCAGGATATGTCGATAGTCATCGCACCCAGATCCGCCAGAAACGGCGAACAGACGGCATACTGATTGCGGCCGTTAAACCGAAATCCCTGCCGTTCGCCATCTGTAACAAATTCCGGTTCACCATAAATATACCCGTTAAGATTGACTGGCGGGATATTCAGTGTCCAGGAGGAATTGTTTTTATACGCGAACCGGAACCAGTCTTCCAGAATCGTCTTTTCCGACTGATCCATGGCATAGTTCGCCCAGAGTTTGTCTTCTCGAACCGCATTGTCAAACGGTCGCAGCGGTACGGACTCGGTCTCTTGCGGTTTACGGGTACCGTCCACATTCTGCCAGGTCCGGTCGTACTTATCCATGACGACTTCCCCGGAGATGAACGCCCCGCCGCTGACCTTCGCCTGGTCTTTGATAACCACCCCCGGCCCCGATACCACTGCATAATCTTCGAGAACCGCGTTATCGAGAACCGATGCGCCGTCTAATACCATTGCTTCCGGACCGACATAAGCCGTCGCCGCCACCTTTGCCGACTCCGCCACCCAGCCTCCGCCATTGGGATGTCGATGCCCCTTCAGCGACGCCAGATAAGATTGCACTTTATGCTTTATCTCTTTGATGTTATTCAGTACATACTCGTTATTGCCGGCACGTGTTTCCAGTTGATCGAGTTTCTGGGCGAATTGTCTGACCTCTTTGGCGAAGGCGTCGCCCCGTCTGGTATCTGTCGGCAGCGGCACCGTATCAGCCAGCGACCATGGCATCCCGTACACGAATTCGCTGTCATCCAGATCCGCACGACTGGGACGCGGTGAACCGGGGACCGCTCCGGTCAGTTTAACCTGGTAGGGATAACGCGGTGCAAACTTGCCGTAATAAAAATGCCTTTCGGCGTGGGGCAGGGCTGTCGGTGTCGCCGCCACGGTCAGCCAGAAACGGCGGTCGCCTTCCTTGACCGGCATGGTCATTTCGCCTTTGTTCCACAACTTCGAATATCGAACTTTCCCGTCGGCTCCCACTGCCACGATGCAGGCCCGCCAGTCGCCAAAATCGTCCGGATTATGCACGCCGTGCAGATTGACAACGATTTCTTGGGCGTCATCTTCGGCGTTTAATCGAATGACATTGCCGCCGAACGGTTCTGGTGCGATCTCCCACGGGATCTGATAAATGCCTCTTTCCTTATGAACCGGCTCCAGCCAGCTCCGTTGCGTCATCATAAATACCTTGCGAATGCGATGCTGTATTTCGCTGTCGGATTCGGCCGTTCGGGCATAGAATTCGCCGACCATATCGCCTGCGCCGCGAATGCCGTTTTCGAACAAGCCTCGATGCTCGCCCACCCGGGCGATTGTATGGAAAGGTGTTGCTTCTTCCGCGCCAATCGACACGGCGTCATAGAAACAATAGCCCCAGTTGGGATTCTCGCCCATGATCGTAGGAAACATCCCCGTCGCATATGCGCCATGAACGCAATTTCGCCAGGGACGATTGATGTTGTTGCCGTATTTGGGTATGTCAGGGTCACCCATGATCTGATGAAAGTCGGCATACACCTCGCCGCCGCCCACATCCCAGGCCCTGTTGGCCCGACCGCCATGGCCCCATTCATGCCAGAGTCCCGGCGACCACGGTCCACCCAGGGCCCATTTATTCGTACTTCCGCCGTAACCGCCGCCGGCGAAGCCGCCAATGACACTGTAACCATCCCGTTTGGTTCCGGCCACCGTCACGACATACTTGTATTTTTCTGTTCGATCCCAGTAGGGCATCAGATGCCCGATATATTCGCTAAAGGCCCACCAGTATTCCGCCATGTTCAGCGTGCCTTTGCGGAACATTTCCGCTTTTTCCGGATATCTCTCATTGACCCACGGATCGTTTTCCTCTCCGGCCTGCGATCCGGAAACATAACTGAAATGCTCACTTGTAATCCGCATCGTGCCTGGTTCGCCCGGTTTGGCGTTGTTGGGGAATTCCGCGATGGTCCGGGGCCGCTCGACATATTCCGTCTTGTCTATGCCGGCCTGAATCCGTTCCATTTCCTTAAGATACAGATCCAGCAGGTATTTCTCGTCTTCCGGGCTGAAGCTGCCCCTCGTGAAGCATTTTTTGCTCCCATCTTCCAATCGCAGGACTGCCGCCGGTATGATCGGTCCGGGATTATCCCAGAATGGCGAATACATCTCGTTGCCGATGCCCCGAAAGCCGATCAAATGTGCTTTGAACGTCTTCGGCAGGCTCGACGGATATCGATTTTCTGTTTCCGACGACCGACCTGTCACGTCCAGCGGATCCCGCAGGGTCCACATGCGCAGTGGCATGCCCTCTTCCACGACGACATAATCCACGCCTTTCATCGGCCACCATTCAACCGCCCGCCGTTCATAAGCCTGCGGATTGCCGTTTCCCTCCTGAATCGGTTTATAAAGATCGACATTATCGACTATTACCGGTCCAGGGTAGGCATTCAATTTGTAGAAATCGTACTCTGTCGCTGCATGCGCTATGCTAAAGATTAATCCTAAAGATATACTGAAAACATACCATTTTAAATTCCGCATCATTTAACATTCCTCAAAACGTAACTTATTTTCGAAACTGCAATTATGAATACTTTGCCTCATAGGTTCTGCCTCGTTTGCCAGGTCGCAATCGCATGAGGTTCTTATTTCCAGGTGTATATAAGACGAAAGTTTATACACTTTTATTGGAATATATTTGCTGAAACGCAGGTTAATTACTCAGGAACATCAGTTTCTGGCATTTTTGTGGTTTCAGATTAGAATCGGCGGATGCAGGTAGAGGACGATTCTTTTTATAGCTTTTCCTAAAATTGTATACAATTAAAAGATGCTATTTGTTCAACAGGTTTGTTTTCGAGATCGATTTTCTTACAGGTTTTCGTGAAATATATCTTGATATTTCTGCTTAAAGTTAATCCAGTTCCATTTCGAGAGCGATTTTTTCGGCAAGCGGCTTTATTGTTTCACTGGAAAAATCGAATTTCAAACCTGCCGCCGCGAATAATTCCGGTAAAGGTTTGGAACCACCGAGTTTAAGCGCATTGCGGTAATTGGCCAACGCTTCCCGTTCGCTCTCCAGAGATTGCAGCCAGACACCCAATGCTCCCAATTGCGCAATGCCATACTCGATATAATAAAACGGCACTTGAAAAATATGCAATTGCCGTTGCCACGAGCGTTTAAATTCTTCATCAAGGTCGGACCAGTCGATCTGGTCGCCAAAAAAGCGGGTGTAAATATTTTTCCAGGCCGCGTGACGCTGCTCGCGGCTATGTTGCGGATTTTCATAAATCCAATGCTGAAAGGCATCTACAACACTAACCCAAATCAAAACCTGCACAATTCGGCAAAAATGATCGTATCTCGCCCGCCGGCAGTCTTCTTCCGAATAAAACACACTCAGATATGGTCCACCCAACAGCTCCATAGCCATTGATGCCACCTCACAAAATTCCATTGGAATCTGCCGCCGATAACTTGTCAGCGGTTCATCCCTGCAGGCCAGACCATGAAACGCATGGCCACTTTCGTGCAACAGCGTCACTACATCATTATGAGTGCCGACGGCATTCATGAAGATAAACGAATGTCGGATTTCGCTCAGATTATCCATATATCCGCCGGGAGCTTTGCCTTTGCGGCTTTCCAGATCAAGCAGGCCCAGTTGTGTCATCTGCTGGAATTGTCGGCCCAGTTCCAGGTCCATCTGGTTGAATATCTCGTTTGCGCCTTTAATCAGTTCATCCACATGTGCAAATGGCTTCAGAGGCGGTCTGCCCAGCGGGTCGACGTCGCGATAATCCCATGGCCGTAACGTTTTGAGCTGCATCTGGTTACGGCGTTTTTCGAGGATGCTTGCATAAAGCGGGCTGATTAATTTCTCGACGGCGGCATGAAACGCCTTGCAATCGTTCGGTGAATAATCAAAACGGTGGTATTTGCGGAACATATATTCCCGGAAATCGCTACAATCGGCGTTTTCTGCCAGTTTCTGGCGTATTTCCAGCATGTTTTCAAAGATGTTGTCCAGTTTATCCCCATCCTGCAGGCGTCTTTTCGCTGTATCTCGAAAGGCTGCCTCGCGGATTTCGCGGTCGGTATCGAAGCCGAACTTTCCCATTTGCGGCATGGTGTATTCCTGCCCCTGAAAATGGACCATCATCGCCCCGCAAACCGTTTGATATTGCTGCGAAAGCTTCTCTTCTTCGGCGATGAGCGGGACGTTTTCCTGCCGAAATAGTTCGACATCCGCACGAATATTGCGGTTATAGACCTCCAGTCGTTCATTTTTGGCCGGGTATTTCGCGGCGGCATCGAGATATTTACGATTCAGTTCATCGTCCAGCGGCTGTATAGCCGGGATAATGACGGTGACAAAATGCTGATAGGCTTCGGCCCGGCCGGCGTCATTGGTCTGGCAGGTCATGCGGATGTATAAAACCGAGCTGTGCTGGTCGAGGACGGCCTGCAGTTCGGATCGCTCGGTGATGAGTGTGTCAAGGTCATCGCGGCAGGTGATGGGGTGAGCCAGTAATGCATGGTATAGTGATTTTAACTGCTCGACGTCGGACAGATTGATGTCATCGGTAACGAATGAGCGGGGTTGATAGGGGGGGATATGGCTTAAATCCAATCCGGCGGGTGGGATGTTTGTCATGGTAACTTGTCCTTCTTTAAGGTGTTATAAATCGGCAGCTTCATCAACGGAGGAGATTTTTCCTTTGTTCGATTCTGTAAATGTGTTATAAGGTTTGCCTCTGGGAGTCAATGAATTTTTGGAGTTGAGCATGGCATTAAACAGATTTTTCAAGATTGAACAGCGTGGCAGTACCATCGGCACGGAAATCCTCGGCGGGGCTTCGACCTTCATGGCGTTGAGTTACATCATCATCGTGCAGCCGACGGTCATGTCGGTGGCGGGTATGGAGCCGGGTGCTGTCATGGTGGCGACCTGTGTCTGTTCATCGCTGGCGTGTCTGGTTATGGGACTGGCGGCGAATCTGCCGATCGCGCTGGCTCCGGCAATGGGACATAACTTTTTCTTCGCCTTTACGGTGTGCGGTCTGGCGGCCCGTGGCGGTTTCGGGTTGTCGTGGCAGGAGGCATTGGCGGCGAATTTCGCGGCGGGCGTGCTGTTTCTGGTGTTGTCGCTGCTGGGATTGCGGAAGGCGATCATGGACGCGATACCGGAGGGGCTTAAGTTTGCGATTGCGGTGGGAATCGGGTTGCTTATTACGATGGTGGGGCTGGAGTGGTCGGGGATCATCGTCGCGAGCCCGGCTACCTATATCACGCTGGGGGGTCTGCATCATCCCGTGACGCTGTTGAGTCTGTTCGGCCTGCTGGTGATGGGTTTTCTGTTGTCGGTCCATTTTCGCGGCGCGATTCTCGTGGGGATGCTGGTGACGGCGGGTGCCGGATTTCTGGCGACGAAAATCTGGGGCGGCGGCTGGGACTACGCCCTGGTGAGCGGCGCCCGGCTGGAAGGGTTTCCGGACGTCTCGGCGACGGCCGGCAAGTTCATCGGCGGCTTCGGGAGCCTGACGCGTAATCATCACGTTTCGCAGGTCATACTGGTAATATTTACGTTTTTGCTGCTGGATTTATTTGATACGATCGGGACGCTGGTGGGGTTGGGCGAGCGCGCCGGGCTCATGCAGGACGGGCAGTTGCCCCAGGCGCGGGAGGCGATGATGGCCGATGCGGTCGGGACGCTCTCTGGGGCGGCGTTGGGAACCAGCACGATTACCAGTTATATCGAATCGACGACGGGCATCGTTGTCGGGGCGCGAACGGGCCTGGCGTCCATCGTAACCGCGGCGCTGCTGCTGCTGAGTATGTTTGCGTATCCGCTGGTTTCGGTTCTGGGAACGGCGGTGACGGTTCCGGCCGGAGAGCTGGGCGCCGTGGTGGATTCACAGGTAAACTGCTATCCAATCATTGCCCCGGTGCTGATTGTGGTGGGTTGTTTCATGGTGCCGATGGTCAAACGGATCGACTGGGATAATTTCGCCGAAGCGCTGCCGGCGTTGCTGACGATCGTCATTATGCAGTTTTCCTGGAGCATTACCGACGGCATCGCCTGGGGTTTTATCAGTTATACCCTGCTGAAGCTGCTCTCGGGCAAGATGAAGCAATGCCCATGGATTGTGACGGCCTGTTCGGTGCTGTTTGTTTTGTATTATGCCTTCTGGAGGATTTAGAGGCGGGATACGCGGTGAGAAAAAATACACTGATAATGCGTAACCGTTCATGGAATTTCAGGAATGTTCACAGAGTGAACAAGCCGCAACTAAAAGAAATAGAACACTGATGACACTGATGTTACTGATTATCACAGATACAAGGGTTTGGGTGGACTCGGAATCTGGGTGATTATTGATATGATTATTATCATCATGGGTAAATTCAAAGACAAAGAAGGTCATCCCATTACCCAATGGACATAGAGACACCCGTAAGCATTTCAAATGGCATTGGCGTCCGAATCGTAGCGTCGGTTTTCTGTAGCTTATAAGCTTTTTTTTGAATCAATTACGATTGTTTGTGTTATTGTTGACATAAACGAAATGGTGGTTCTTTGCGCGTATAACTCAAATTAATCCTGTTAAGCCCATGATGAATGGGCTATAATACCTCCAAAATATGCCGGCCTTGTCTTTCGCAGGTATCGGTGGCTTGAATTAAAAGGTTTCTTTGGGCGTTTTGTGTTTGTAAATTATTGTAAAAGGAAGACTTATGAGCGACAAAGTCAATACGATCGTCGCCCAGTCGGGCGGGCCTACCACAGTGATAAACGCCAGTGCGTGTGGCGTCATTCAGACCGCAATAAATTCCGGGAAGATCGGACGCGTTTTCGGCGCGACGAACGGGATTCTGGGCGTGCTGCGTGAGGATTTGTTCGATATCTCGGCGGAAGCGGCCGAGACGATTGACGGTTTGAAGCGGACGCCGGCCGCGGCGATCGGTTCATGTCGGTATAAGCTGCGGTCGCTGGAGGAGTCGCGGGCGGATTATGAGCGGATTCTGGAGGTGTTCAAGGCCCATAATATCCGTTACTTTTTTTATACCGGCGGGAACGATTCGATGGACACTTGCGACAAGGTGAACAAACTCGCCGCCGACAGCGGCTATGAACTGACTTGTATGGGTGTACCCAAGACGGTCGATAACGATCTGGCGCATACCGACCATTGCCCTGGTTATGGCAGTGTCGCCAAGTATATCGCCGCCAGCACGATGGAGGCGGGCCGCGATACCGAGTCGCTTTATACGCATGATACGTGCACGATTCTGGAGGCGATGGGGCGAAATGCCGGCTGGATCGCGGCGGCGGCGGGGATGGCCAGTCGGGAGCCGCAGGATGCACCGCATCTGGTATATCTGCCGGAAGTGGCGTTCAGTTTCGAGAAGCTGATAGCGGATGTCAAAGAGACGTTGGCAGCTTATAAACGGGTGTTTATCGTCGCGGGTGAGGGATTACGGAACGAGAAGGGCGAGTATATCACTGCTGATACAGGGGCGTTCGGGACGGATGCCTTTGGGCACAAGCAGCTTGGCGGCGTGGCCGACATGCTCAAGGAGATTCTCGAGAAGGAAGTCGGCATCAAGGCCCGCTGCAACAAGCCCGGCACGAATCAGCGCAGCGCGATGCATTTCGCGTCGCTGACGGATGTGAATGAAGCGTATCTGTGTGGTCAGAAAGCAGTTGAACATGCACTCGCCGGAGAAAACGGCAAGATGGTGACGCTGGTGCGGGAGTCGGATACGCCGTATGTCTGTACGACGGGGCTGGCGGAGCTGGCCGATGTCGCTAATGGCGAGAAGAAGATGCCGCGTGAGTTTATCAATGAAGCGGGTAATCATATAACCGAGGCCATGCGGGATTATCTGCGGCCGTTGATTCAGGGAGAAGCACCCGTCTCAATGGGTGAGGATGGCCTGCCGGTGTTCATGCGGTTTGAGCGGAAGCCGCTGGAGAAGAAATGTCCGGAGTATAAGGTTTAATCGAGCAGAAGACTCATGAGCAGGATGCTTGCGAAACAATGAATGAGGTTTTGATGGACGAATTATTTAATGTAAAGGATAAGTGTATGGTGGTGACCGGTGGTGCGGGGGTGCTTGGCGGCGAGATGGCCCGGCAGCTGGCCCGGCGGGGTGCGAAGGTTTGCGTGTCGGATTATGATGCCATGCGGGCGGATGAGGTGTGCCGGGAGATTAATGAGGGCGGAGGTGTGGCGTTTCCTGTGCAGACCAATGTGCTGGACAAAAAGGAGGTTGTCGAGTCGATGCGGTGCGCCGTTGACAGTATGGGCAAGGTGGATGTCCTGATCAACGGGGCCGGCGGGAACAGGAAGGGGGCGACGTGTGCGCCGCCAGCAGAGTTTTTCGACCTGCCGGAGGAGGATATTCGGGCCGTGTTCGATCTGAACTGTATGGGGACGATTATTCCCTCGCAGGTTTTCGGTCGGCACATGGCCGAGCGCGGCGAAGGGGTGATCATCAATATTTCGTCGATGAACGCATACCGGCCGCTGACGAATATCGCGGCCTATTCAGCGGCGAAAGCGGGTATTTCGAATTTTACCGCCTGGCTGGCGACCTACATGGCTCAGCGGCATTCGCCGAATATTCGCGTGAACGCCATTGCGCCGGGCTTTTTCCTGACGGATCAGAACCGGTTCCTGCTGACCGACGAGAAGACCGGCGAGATGACGCCCCGCGGCAAGCAGATCATCGACCATACGCCGATGGGGCGTTACGGTTGCCCCGAAGACCTGATCGGGCCTCTCGTCTGGCTGATCAGTGACGCGGCGAAATTCGTGACCGGCATTGTGGTGCCCGTTGACGGCGGCTTCTCCGCCTACAGCGGCGTGTGATACAAATAAAATTATACCCATATATATTTGATTTTTGATCTTTATTTTTTACGGAGTAAAGAATGACCGATGCTGCTCAACCTTTGAAAGACTTTCAACCCCAACATAAATTTCTGGTTTGTATCGACTCGGACGGCTGTGTCTTTGATACAATGGGCATCAAACAGCGGGAATGTTTTTGCCCGTGGCTGATCGCGTATTTCGGTTTGCAGCCGGTCGCGCAGGCGGCCCGGGAATGCAAGGATTTCGCTGATCTGTTCTCCAAGACACGCGGCGCCAACCGGCACAAGACTACCAAGCGTATCATTGCCGAGCTGCTGCCGACACATCCGCTGGTGATAAAGCGAAAATTTGCGGTTCCGGATTTTCCACATTATTTCGCCTGGGTGGACGACCCGGGCAGTTTGCTCAGTAATGCCGGCTTGCAGCAGGCGATCGACGCCGCGACCGATCCGGCGGCTAAAGCCGAATTGCAGCATGCTCTGGCCTGGAGCCTTAAGGTCAACGAAGTGATTGGCGAGATCGTCAAGGATATGCCGCCGTTTCCGTTTGTGGTTGACAGCCTTGAGAAGATGAAGGGCCGGGCCGACGCTCTGGTCGTTTCGCAGACGCCCTGCGAGGCGCTGGAACGGGAATGGCAGGAGCATCAGATCGAGCATTATATCGAGATTATCGCTGGTCAGGAGATGGGGACCAAGACCGAGCATATCAGACTCGCCAATAACGGCCGCTATGGCCGCGATAAGATTCTGATGATTGGGGATGCGCCTGGCGACCGCAAAGCCGCCAAGGCGAACGACGCCCTGTTTTATCCGATCAATCCCGGCGACGAAGAGGCTTCCTGGCAGCGACTGTACGAAGAGTCGCTGGATAAGTTCTTCACGGGTGAATTTGCTGGTGACTATGAACAGAAACTGATTGATGAATTCGAAAGCTGCCTGCCGGAAAATCCGCCATGGATGTAAGCATTTACGTAGGGTGGGCCTCGCCCGGCATAGCCTGTAATTCAATAGATATTATAAGTGGAATCCATGATGATATCACGACAAAATAAAGACATCGGTATTGACAGCCAAACGCTGCGGGCGGCAGTGGAAGAGTTTTTCGCTCAGGATGATGCCGGCGGCAAGCGGATTCTGCTTATCATCCCGGATAATACCCGCTCCGGGCCGATCGGACTGCTCTTCCAGTATATCTTCGATTGTATCGGCGAGAAGACAGCAGCCCTGGATGTCCTCGTTGCGCTCGGTACGCATCAGCCCATGAGTGAAGTGCAAATCTGCCGGCGACTGATGATCAGCGAGCAGCAGCGGCGGACGACCTATCAAAAAGTGAACTTTTTTAACCATGAATGGGACAAGCCCGAAACCTGCAAGACCATCGGTCGCATCACCGCAGACGAGATTGACGATATTTCCGGCGGTTTGTTTCGAGAGGAAGTCCCTGTTGCTCTCAATAAGCTGATTTTCGAATACGATGAGTTTTTTGTTCTGGGGCCGGTTTTCCCGCATGAGGTGGTCGGATTCTCCGGCGGCCATAAGTATCTGTTCCCCGGCGTTGCGGCCGATGAGATCATTCATTTCTTTCACTGGCTCGGTGCGGTCGTGACCAACCCGATGATCAATGGCACTAAATGGACTCCCACCCGCAAGGTGGTCGAAAAAGCGGCGTCTTTTATCGATGGCCCGCGCAAGCTGTTTGCGATCGTTGCGGTGAAGGATGAACTCAAGGGGGTGTTCATTGGCGAGATGCTGGAAGTGTGGGAGGCTGCGGCCGATCTTTCCAATGATGTACATATCATCTATAAAGACAGGCCTTACCATACCATTCTGGGTATAGCTCCAGAGATGTATGATGATATCTGGACGGCCGGCAAGGTGATGTACAAACTCGAGCCGATCGTGGCCGACGGCGGGACGCTGATTATCTATGCGCCGCATATTACCGAAGTTTCCTATACGCACGGCCACCTGCTCGACCGGATCGGTTACCATACCCGCGATTATTTCCTCAAGCAAATGGACAGTTTTTCTGATATCCCCCGCGGTATCATCGCTCATTCAACCCATGTCAAGGGTATCGGCCGTTTCGAAGACGGCGTTGAGACCCCCCGGGTGAATGTGATTCTGGCGACCGGCATCCCCGAAGTACGTTGCCGGAAGATCAATCTGGGCTATATGAATCCCGCTGGCATTAACTTCGCCGACTATGAAAACCGCGAGAATGAAGGCGTCCTGCTGGTTCCACATGCCGGCGAACTACTGCACCGGCTGGCGGATGGGACCATTCCGCGAATATAATGCAATGGTGAACAGTTGCGATTGAGTAAGGATTCCGTTTTCTATGGAGACCTTTGAATGATGCGAATACGTTGCTTACAGCATGTGCCGTTTGAGGGGCCGGCCGCGATAGCCGACTGGGCCAATGGGCAGGAATATGAACTAACTATATCTCATTTGTATGAGGGTGTGCCGTTGCCGGAGCTGGGTGATTTTGATGCCCTGGTCATTATGGGCGGGCCCATGAGCGTGAATGATGAGGACAGCTATGACTGGCTGCGGGTCGAAAAACGGCTGGTACGCGATGCAGTTGAAGCTGGCCATCCGGTATTTGGCGTGTGTCTGGGAGCGCAATTGATAGCCGCGGCGATGGGAGCACGGGTTTATCCGGGACCGGAAAAGGAGATCGGCTGGTTCCCGGTCCGGCGAGTGACAGACGCCGGCCTGGGATCACTTTTGCCTGAATCGTTTACACCGTTTCACTGGCATGGCGAGACATTCGACCTGCCGGCAGGAGCGGTGCGGCTGGCGGAAACAGATGTGACGTCCAATCAGGCTTTTCAACTGGGCGATAACGTTGTGGGAATGCAGTTTCATATCGAAGCAACACCTGCGAGTGTGGGGGCGCTGGTGGAAAACTGTCAGGACGAGATTGACGCCGGCCGCTTTATGCAACCGGCGGAAGCATTACTT
This sequence comes from uncultured Pirellulales bacterium, assembly GCA_964482555.1. Taxonomy (GTDB): domain Bacteria; phylum Planctomycetota; class Phycisphaerae; order Sedimentisphaerales; family SM23-30; genus CAYZXY01. The sequence goes on along the minus strand of CAYZXY010000002.1, from coordinate 73,179 downwards.
GATTGCAGCGAGAAAACCGCCGCCGTGAATCCAATTCTTTATTCGCTACTGGACAGTCTTTTTTTACAGTAATTGGAGTATATATGCCTTTGTGAAGATTTATCAGAGGCTCTGACAAAATAATTTTTTCTGTGGATCTTGATTTAAAGTTGATTGAGTTTACCCAGTCCTTGGGCCCAGATCGATAAGCTTGCTCCAATTTTCTTTAACAATCGATTTCTATAATGTATAATTCTTCTGTCGATCCAACGGCTCACAAGGTATGTTGAGCTCTGCCCGTTCGCGGCTGGATGCGGATTGACCGCAATGAAACCTGATACTTTGCTGTGCTGCCGAATGTTACAGGATCATTGTCGGCACAGGTGTAAGCAAGGGAACAAAAGTTTATGGATAAGAATGATTTTGCCACCAGGCTGTTTTGCGATATTTTTCATCAACTGCCGCGGCAGGGTCCTGGCTCAGTGGCATCGACGGCCCGCGCTTTGCAGCGTATTCCGCTTGAATCACCGACGGCCGTGCTGGACATCGGTTGCGGCGTCGGCGCTCAAACCCTGGAACTGGCCCGCCGGCTTTCAGGACGGATAGTCGCAGTGGATAATTATGCGCCATTTCTCGAGTCTCTGTCGCAGAAAGCCGTCGCTGCAAATATCTCCGATCGTATTGAAACCGTCACCGGCAGCATGTTCGAGCTGCCTTTTGAAGATGAACAGTTCGACCTCATCTGGTCCGAAGGGGCTATCTATATCATGGGTTTTGAGAACGGTCTGCGGCAGTGGCGACGCCTTCTCAAGCCGGGCGGTTACATGGCCGTATCCGATATCTGCTGGCTGAAACCTGACCCGCCCCGGGAAATTCAGGAATATTTCCTGACCGAATGCCCCGTCATTTTCACCCAGGATGAAGCCCGGCCCGTCATACAGCGGCATGGCTACGAACTGCTCGATCATTTTATTCTGCCCCGGTCAGACTGGTGGGAGAATTTTTATCTGCACATGCATTGCTGCCTGCAAACCATGAAAGAACAGCATAAAGACAATCCCCGGGCCGAAGAGGTTTTTCGGAATTTCGAAACCGAAATCGAACTTTTCCAAAATTACTGCGACTATTTCAGCTATGCTTTTTATATCATGCAGAAACGAAATGGATGAATCCCGACCCTGATAAATCCGAAATCTCTTCCTTCGTCCCTCTTCCTGAGACGATCTCATTCGCTCTTTTCCGCTTGCTGGTGATGCGAATCAACAGGAGCTTGACAAAATACAAAATTCTCTTTATCTCATCCAGCCTATTATCAGCACATCAATTATACATGCCGTCAGAACGGCCGCACCGGCCAGAAGCCATTTCCAAAAGGATTTGCCGGAGACGTTAGCTTGGAAAGCTGCTTGCGGTGTTTCATGCAACTTGTGCTGACGTACCGATTCCACGATTTGTGCCATTAAAAGATTCGCCCGAAACGGATGAATCTCCATTTTTCGAGCCAGGCCCAGCAGCTCCTGCCGGGCCGTATATCTGATCAAATCACCCTCAAGCCGATACAACACTAACAAGCAGAACCTGTCTTCAACCTCGGCACGATCTGCCGTACCTTCCAGAACATTCTTCTCAATTCCTCTACGCTGACGAGCGATCTTTGCTGGTAAGCTCTCAGGTACAATCCGCTCCGACTTCCAGGGTGATTTTGGCAACGGGCTGCGGAGTTCCTGTCTGAAATTTGCCACTTTGCGTGACAACAGGCTCTGCGGCCGTTCGCGTATCTGTTGTTCGTCTCGATGCTGTTTTAATTCATTATAGGCGTTTTCCGCTCCGGCCAGAAGCTTCTCGCGATAATGCCGCAACGGTCCGCGTGCCGTCAAGGCTACAAATTGCGCACGACGCTTGCGATAGGCTGTTTCAACGTCCTCTGGTCGGGCCGATTCATCAAGATACAAGATAGAAAACGTGTTGCTGGACATCTTAATCTCTCGTTGTTATCATACCACAAACTGCAGTCTCTTTGAAAGGGACTTTTTTCGCGATTGTTTAAAGGTCGCAAAATTTGTTAAATGGTTTTCGAGATTGTGACGAATGTAACGATTGCGCAAGGCAGGTAATATAAACTGGGATATTTGGGTGTTCCAGATAATCAAGTGTTTAATTGAAAAAGAGATGCTCCAAATAATAGAATCATGTATCTATGGCCAGAAAAAAACGAAATCGTTTAATAAAAAGAATCATCAACGGCATATTGTTATTGTTGTTCCTGTGTGTCGTTTTGTTGGTTACGGCCTACCTGATGGTGACCTATCGACCCGGCGAATACGGCCCTCGGCCCATATCCATACAGGAGCAAAAAGAGGCTGAGGCCCGAATGTGGAAAAAGAGCGAAAAATATGCCAACCACATGGGAGATTTCAGTATTTCCGATACATTCACGCTTGAATTTGACCAGACCCTGCTTAATCACATGCTTCTCCATGATGACACAAATTATTTCCTGAACGAAACTTTGGGGCGTTCATCGGATGTCTTTGCCAGTCCTCAGATTGCTTTCGCTCCCGGTACATTCAAAATTATGGGGCGAGTATATTATGAGGGTATTACCTCACTGCTGACAATCGAACTGCGACCGCGAATAGATTCGCAGGGTCGGCTGGAGATCGCATTAAGCGGTGCCAGACTCGGTGCCCTGGGGATTCCCGGCTCGGCACAAGACCGATTTCTGGAGCGGGTAATCGAAAAACTGGCCGACCGTATTGACTCGCAGCGGGGAGATGAAGTTTCCCGGACGCTGAGAGATATCCTGCCGGCATTGCGGGAATTGCAGGAAACCGGCCGGTGCTACCTGTCGGCGACATTTAAAGCAGCAGAAGCGGATAACCGGCGCGGACGCATCGAATCTATTGAGATTACCAAAGAAAAACTCGCCATTGTTATTAAACCCGAGTCCATGAAAGGCTGAGCAGATGAAGACGCTTACCATCACGCGGGGCATACCGCTCTATTTCGATCAGGATAACTCAAAGGTTTATTGCGGCCGGATGACGCGAGCGACATTTTCGCAAGTTCCTTTATATCTTTGGTTTACGTTTCAAGCCGACGGTCCGCTCGACCATGCGATGATCGTAAACGTGTCCCGAATCAAACAGGCAGTGAAAGATGCACTCGCCGAAGGGCGTACGTTTGACAAATCCCCGGCTCTTCTGCTGCTGGACTGGTCCTGGCAGGTCATGGCGGGGCAGTTTACTGGCTGCAGTCTTGTTCGGATCGAACTCTATCTGAATGAATCGCTTATTTTAACCCGGCATACCAGGGAGGATGACATGCTTGAACTAACCACAAAATATGACTTGGCCGCTTCGCACCGGCTCGCCTGCCCCGATTTTGACGATACACGGAATGAAGCCATTTATGGCAAATGTGCGAATCCCTCAGGTCACGGCCATAATTATCAACTTGAAGTCACCTTGTCTGGCAGGCCTGATTCTGATACCGGCCTGCTCTTTCCACTGGAAAGGTTGGACCAGATTGTCCACGAGTTTATCATTGAACCGTTCGACCATAAAAACCTTAATATCGACACCGCCGAATTTAAGAATTGTATTCCCACTGTCGAGAATATGATACAGGTGTTTTACCGGATTCTGCAGGATAAATTTTCTCCGGCCCGCCTTTCCCGTTTGCGACTTTGGGAGACATCGAAAACCTATGCCGAGTATGTGGAATAGCAGGTCATGTGCATTTGAACACAACGAAACATACCCAATTGGGTATAAGCTGAAAGAGCGTGATGCATATGGTGATTCGAACCGGTACAGCATTATCCCTCTGATTCACAGGCTGTTCCAGTGGGGATTAATTTATGGGAAATGTTTGCAAGTCTTTAGAATACCGGCTATTATCCCGCATAAGCTCTAAAGCGGGAGAATGTTATGGCGGATCTCGAACAAACAAGAAAAAGACTGCTGGATCGTATTGAAGACCTGATCGAAAACCAGGAACTGCATGAACTTAAGACGCTGCTGGCGGAATCGCGTTCATCCGATGTGGCGGAAGTGGTTGAGGTCGTCGATGAGATTGCCCGGCAGATCGTGTTCGACCTTCTTGATCCCGAAGATGCCGGCGAAGTTCTGGAGAAGGTGGATGATGCTACTCGTAATCAGATTGCGCAAGAGCTTACGGAAAAAGTATTTGCGAGCATTATTTCTACCCTGCCGCCGGACGAGGCGGCGGATGTGGTCGCGGCGCTAGGGGATGAGAAGTCTGAGATTATTCTGGATCACATGCCGGATGAAGAATCTCAGCAGATCGAACAGCTTCTCAGCTATGAGGAGGACTCCGCCGGCGGTATCATGACCCCGGCCGTTTTGACGGTCAATATCGGCGATACGATTCGTCAGGCAATCCACAAATTTCGAGAAGCGGATCCGGAAGAGGACTTTTTTCATGTCTTTATCGTCGATGATAACGGCAAATATATGGGCAGTCTGAGCATGGACATGCTCCTGCGATACTCGCGCAGCACGCCGGTGATTGATATGATGGATCTCGATGAGCTGGTGCCCATCGATGTTCAGTCCGATCAGGAGGAAATCGCTAACATCTTTCGTAAGAATGACTTAATTGTTGCACCCGTCGTTGATAAACACGGCAAGCTGCTTGGCCGTATTACGGTTGATGATATCGTGGATGTTATGGGGGAAGAAGCTGAAGAGGATGTCATGGTCATGGCCGGTACCCACCCGTCGGAGTTGATGACCCGCAGCGCGTTTCGAGCGGCGACGATACGTTTGCCCTGGCTGCTGGCCTGTATGGTAGGGGCTTTAATGTCGGCCATGATCTTTATCGGTATTTTTGAAGAGTTTTTCAGTAAGCCCGAATGGGTCTGTATCATGATGTTTCTCCCAGCAATAGCGGCTATGGGCGGCAACAGCGGTATGCAGACTTCGACCATCATTGTTCGCGGGCTAGCCACAGGCGATCTGGCAGCTTTTGAATTATCTACTGTTTTCAACCGGGAATTCCGCATTGCCTCCATCGTGGCGCTGGTTTGTGCGATTATAGCTATGGTGGTTTCGTTTGTCTGGTTGAATCATATTAAGCCGGTAACCGGTTTCGATTTGACTGAACTGCCGCATCTGGTGATTTCTGTTGGCCTGGCGATGATTTCGGCAATCATGTTATCGACCCTGCTGGGTTTTATTCTTCCTTATATCTTTCGCAAGTTTGGAATTGATCCGGCTATCAGCTCCGGTCCGCTGATTACGACCTTGAACGACGTAATCAGTTATCTTATCTATTTTACGCTGGCATTTCTGTTGCTGGGAGCAAGCCCGGTCCATACCTGATTCGTTCCAGTTGCGAAAGCTGTGTCACGGGCGCGTCCTGTCCGTAAAATCGTATCGGTTTCGCTGCGATAAAAAATGCGACCGGTGTGTTATCTGATTCGTGATTCGGGTGTATTGAAAAATGTTTCCGATTGAGTTATCGCTAATGTGGTGCTTTGTGACCCGTTTACTCCAACGATAAGTACTTACACGGAAAACAGTTAGGCGTGGCTCCGTGGGGAGCTTTCCCGCCGATCGGGTATAATTGTTTCTAAGGATTTTTATGAGTTTGCGAGGCGACAGGATGGTTCAGTCGTCCCGAGAGAATTCCAAAAAATTTTATTTGACAAAATATTTTTCTAACTTAGAATACTGGTTTTCACTCTCTGTTAAATTGTGAGATATGACAGGCTTGCATTATTGAAGGCTAATTTGTTGCAGAAATTAGCGGAAAACGTGAGAAAGTAACGACCATGATACGAAGAGCGAGAATTCAAAAGACAACACTGGCCAAGAAGGAAACCACCCAGGCGGGTTGGTACGAAGTCAGCGCCAGGGAAAAGACCCTCGGTCGTCTGGCGACCCAGGTGGCCATGGTACTGATGGGTAAGCATAAGCCGATGTACACCCCGCACGTGGATACCGGCGATTTTGTCATTGTGACGGATGCTGCGGCTGTGACGCTGACTGGGGACAAGTGGCAGACCAAGTACTATGACTACTACACCAATCACTCCGGCGGCCATAAGTATGTTTCTTATAAAGATTTACGTGAAGCGAAGCCTGAAAAGGTGATTACGGACGCCGTGCGTCGTATGTTGCCAAAAAACAAGCTGGGCCGCAAGATGCTGACCAAGCTGAAGGTGTATCGGGAAAGTTCCCATCCGCATGTTTCGCAGATGCCCCACAAACTGGAATCGGTAATCAAAGTCTAAAAACAGGATTTTTTTAGAGGATAAGAAGTGACTGATCAACAACAACCTCAACAGCCGGATCATTTGGCCCAACCGGTTCAGCCGGCTCAGTCTCCCTTGCTCGATAACGAAGCTGCGTCCGCGTTGAACGCCCCGGCAGCGATGCCGCCGGTTGAGACCGCCGATCGACAGGTCGATGAGAGTCGCCCGCAAACCCGGAAAAAAGGTAAGACCGCCGCGGAACTGGGTCCCAAGGAATTCTGCTGGGGAACTGGCCGGCGTAAGACGTCCGTCGCTCGTGTCCGGTTACGTCCCGGCAGCGGCAAGTTTATGGTTAACAATAAAGAGATGGAAGAGTTTTTTGTGCGGGTACAGGACCGTGATGATGTCAAGGCTCCTCTGGCTGCAACGGAAACACTGGAAAAATACGACGTGTTCATTAAGGTGCACGGCGGCGGCATTACCGGTCAGGCCGGTGCGGCAAAAATGGGCCTTTCGCGTGCGTTGATTACGGCGGATCCTGACCTTTTCGGCCGCCTGAGAGATTCTGGCATGTTGACCCGTGACGCCCGTATGAAAGAAAGAAAGAAATACGGTCGCAAAAAAGCCCGCAAGAGCTTCCAGTTCTCCAAGCGTTAAGACAGATTTTATTTCGGAGGTATTATCAGGCTCCTGTTGGCACACCGACAGGGGCTTTTTTTATAGGGTGCCTCTAATAATTGCTTTTGTGGCGAAAGCGAAGATTTTTTTCGTCTGACAAAAAATGCAAAACCGGGCATATTGGTGACTGTTCACGGTTTTTCATGACGAAGGCCAGAGGGAAAAAAGATCGCTTGCAGCTCAGAATGAATTTTTAGAGGTGCCCTATACCCAAAGGGTAAGATTATTCTGCCTGGTCCTGGTTTTTCCATCCCCTGAGATATAGTTTGACGATATAAATATGAAAGGGAATAAACAATATGGTACGTGTAGCGATAATCGGCGCGTCGGGATATACGGCCCGGGAATCGATTGAAATCTTATTACGGCATCCGCAGGCGGAAATAACTTGCCTGACCGGCCGGACCGAAAAGTGCGGTTCTGTAACGGAAATCTTTCCACAGTTTCGCGGCAGGCTGGAACTGCCCATTGAGCCGGCCGATCCCAAAAAGATAGCCGAAACGGCCGAGGTGGCGCTGGTGTGTTTACCGCATCGGGTTGCGATGGAGTTTGTGCCCCGGCTGCTGAAGGCGGGCGTCAAGGTGGTGGATTTCAGCGCCGATTACCGGCTGCATGACTGGCAGGTTTACGAAGCGACATATGAAGTTGAGCATCTTGACAAAGACAATCTGCCGCATGCCGCGTTCGGTTTACCCGAGTTGTTCCGCGAAGGTATCTGGCAGGCGAAGCTGGTCGCCAATCCCGGATGTTATCCCACGGCGGCGGCTCTGGCAATTGTGCCCCTGCTCCGGGAAAAGCTGATCGATCCAGCGGATATCGTCGTGAATGCCGTTTCCGGTGTTTCGGGAGCGGGCCGCAAGCCGAGTCAGAGTTTTCATTTTCCCGAGATGAACGAGAATATTTTTGCCTACGCCGCGGGCGGTACGCACCGGCATACGCCGGAGATCGAACAGATTGTGGAAGAGGCCGCCGGCGTGAAGGCGAATGTATTGTTTCAGCCGCATGTGGCCTGTTTTGATCGCGGGATCGGGGAATCGATTTACTGCACGCCGACCCGGGAAGTCAAGGCGGAGGAACTCATCGCACTGTTTCAGGAGACCTATAAGAACGAACCTTTTGTGCGTGTCCTGAACCAGCCGCCAAAAACCAAAGAAGTGGCGTTTACGAATTTCTGCGATATCTTCCCCGCGGTCGGCAAGGGCAAGGTGATTGTCTTTTCGGCGATCGATAATCTCATAAAGGGAGCGGCAGGTCAGGCGGTGCAGAACATGAATATTATTTCGGATATCGAAGAGGCGATGGGACTGATTTAATAAATCAAATATCAAACAATAATTACGTTCTGACATAACGGATATTTTCAATCGGAACGAGTAAAAAAATAGTATGGGGTATGATACGAGATTGAATTTGGTGAAAGAGGAAATATTTTTCACAAAATCGAGGAACTTTTAATATGGCCAATACGACAATTACAGCGCCTGAGGGTTTCAAGGTCGCTGTCGTAAAAGCGGGTATTAAGGAAAGCGGCAATCTGGATCTGGGACTGATTGTCGCGGATAAGCCGGTCCGGACGGCGGCCGTTTTCACTACCAACAAGGTTGTCGCCCCGGCGATTGTGGTCAACAGGGATCATCTTCGCAACGGCAAGGCTCAGGCGGTGTATGTCAATGCCGGCAACGCCAACACCTGTACCGGCAAGCGGGGCATGCGCGATGTCGAACGTATCTGCCGGGAAGTGGCTGTGGCTGTGGCTGTGGCGTCTGAAAATGTCATGGTCTGTTCGACAGGCATTATCGGTCATTACCTGCCGATGGAGAAGGTGCGGGCGGGTATTCAGAATGCTTCCGGTTCGCTGAGCCGTACGGTGAAATCCGGTTGTGATTTCGCGCAGGCCATCATGACCACGGATTTGAAAATAAAGATGTCTTACCAAGAGATATCAATCGGGGGCCGGCGTATAAAAATTGCCGGCGCCGCCAAGGGCAGCGGCATGATCGCTCCGAATATGGCGACGATGCTGGCATTCATTACGACTGATGCCGCTGTGGGCGGTAAACAACTCAACAAGGCTCTGAAAGACGTCGTGAGCCAGACCTTCAACAAAGTCTCGATCGATAATCATCAGAGTACCAGCGATACCGCGATAGTGATGGCTTCCGGTTATGCGGAAAACCGACCGATAAATATGTATGACCGCGATTATCAAATATTTTGTCAAGGATTGTGGCAGGTTTGTGACGATCTGGCCCGGCAGATGGCGGCCGACGGAGAAGGGGCAACCCGGTCGATGAAACTGTGCGTCACTGGCGCGGCGACCGTGCGTGAAGCTCACAAAGCCGTACGAGCATTATCGGACAGTCCGCTGGTTCGCACCGCTTTTCATGGCGCCGACCCCAATTGGGGCCGGATAATCAGCGCGATCGGCAACAGCGGGGCGAATTTCGACCCCGAAAAACTATCGTGTAAAATCGTTGATACCTTCGTTTATCGGCGGGGAATGCCGGCAAAATTCAACGCCGTGGTGCTCAGTAAGAAAATGAAAGCCAAATACTGGGAAGTCCACGTCGATCTGGGAGTTGGCCAGCAGGACGATTTCTGTTACACCTGCGATCTGACCCGGGGCTATATCGCGATAAACGCGGATTATCACACCTGAAGATGCACGAAGACGGGCATAATTGTCAATGAGTTCCTCAGGAAAAACCATTTATGAGTATCAGGAAAAATCTGATTTTCCTCATTATCATGTTAATCCGTGGCCTTGTTCGAACCGATTAAGTTGGTACGGACTGGAGTTGGAAAAAGGGTAAAGAGGCCGTGGTAGATATGATAAATAACTGGAACAGATGCTAGTAAAAAATGGCGGGAACAGCACATGGACGTAACTTTAGATGTCAGTAATTCAAAGGTCAATGAAGAGCGACGTGATCGGCTGATGGCGTTGTTAAAAAGGTCGGAAGTGCCGTCGTTGCCGGTTGTAGCCCAGAAGCTGCTGGAGCTATGCCGGGACGATAAGGCCAGTTTTGCCGAATTCGCCCGATTAATCGAATCGGACCAGGGGCTGGCATCCCGGCTGTTACGGGTAGCGAATTCGGCCTATTATGGTCTGCGTCACAAGGCAACCACGCTGGAACGGGCCATCAGCGCCCTGGGGCTGAAGTATGTCAAGACTATCTCTCTGGGGTTCCACCTGGCCAGAGCCCTCTACAGCGAGGGTGTCAAAGGATTCAGCATGCCCGAATTCTGGAAGCAGAATCTGATCCGTGCGGTGCTGGCTCGTCAGGTGGCGCGGCAGTATTGTCCCGCCCGCCGGGAGGAAGCGTTCCTAGTGGGATTGCTGCAGGATTGCGGCGTTCCCTTTCTGGTCCAGGCCATCGGACCGGAATATGCCCGGTTGTGGCAAAACAAGCATAATACTCAGAGCTCGATGTATCGCATGGAGCAGGAACTGTTTTATTTCGATCACATGCAGGCGGCCCGGATGATTATGGAGCAATGGGATCTGCCTGATGTGCTGGCGGGCCCGATCTGCTCGCATCATCTCCGCAGCCAGACGCAGCCGAGCCTGGTGGAAAAAGTCCAATTATATCAGATCGGATATTTTGTCGGTTCGCTGACTTTTACCGATCCGCTCTCTCTGAATGAAGAAGATATTACGCTAAAAGATTACGCCGAAAGCGCCTTTAATCTGGATGCCGAAGCGATCAACGAACTCATGATACAGACCAAGCAGGAATTTACCGGTATCTCCCAGTTATTCGCTGATATCCTGCCCGAGCAGCTTGACATTACCAGGCTGTTGGAGAACGCCCGCCATACCCTGAACGAGCTGGTGCTGGAAGATTCCGTCCGGCCTTTCGATATCAACCAGGAACTTGCCCGGTTTCATGAAGACTGGAAAATACTGGCCCAAAAGGTTAATCGCGATAATGAAACCAGGCAGCCCCTCGAGCCGGAAGGCATTAAAACATTGTATCAGATGGATGCCCTGAAGGATTATCTGGAGATTGCCTGCGACCATGTACGTTCGATGACCGCGCCTTTGATGCTCATCTGCCTGGAAATCGACAGGTATCAGGAAATGAAAGAGTTGCACGGTCAGCAATATACCGTTCGGATTGTCAACGAACTGGCGGCTTTGCTGCGGCAGTTGTTCAGCGAGGTCGGTTGTGTGGCGTATGAGGGGCAAAACCGGTATTATGTCGCCCTCATGGGCCCGAACGCGAAAAGCGCCGTGAAACTGACCGAAGGGCTTCTAAATAAAGTGCGCGGCTTTTCCTGTAAGACCTCTGATGAGTTTGTGGGCAGGGAACGCGTGACAGCCAGCGTGGGCATGATCTATTATGAAACCGGCGCCTTTCCGGCCGGCACGCTGGAATTGATCGAACTGGCTGAACAACAGTTAATGCGTGTAAAAGAGCTTGGCAATGACGGCATGTTTTACCAGATCGTTCCGCCCGTCAATTATGCGGATTAAAGGCAGCGGTCGGTTATTCTGGATGCAATTTCAACTACCCGGTTATACCCAGTCGGGTAGCAGCTCCTGGCAGGGCCAGGCATAAGCTTTTAAACCGCATATAATTACGTTCCGACAAAACGGGGCGTTTCAATCAGAACGAGTATCGATATTCTCCGGTTCGGCTGCCGGCGCGGGCAACGCCGAATCCTTATTAATAGTTTCAATGCGTTGTTCGGCTTCTTCCAGCGCCGTTCGACAATGCTTGATCAGCTTCATCCCCTGTTCGTATTTTTCGATACACTCTTCGAGCGGAATTTCGCCCTGCTCTACCATTTCCACGATTTTTTCCAGTTCGGCCATCGCCTGCTCGAACGTTTTCATTTTATTGTCCGCTTGTGCCATTATGATTCCTTTTCATTTGTCGTTTCCGGGTTTGACGTTTCTGTCTCACGAGTCAGCGTTTCGCTTACCAGAAAACGATTGCCCGCCAGCTCTGTCCGGAGTATCTCGCCGATTGCGACCTGGCTGTGCTGCCGGACAATGGCGCCGTTTTTCTGAAGTCGTGTAATACTGAATCCGCGCCGCAGCACCGCTCGCGGGTCAAGATTCGCCAGCCGTTTTTCCTGGGAGCTCAGATGGGTCTGATGCCTTCGGAGCAGCAGCTCCGTCGCACGACGTAAACGCCGATCGCCCTCGGCCGCCGCCTGGTGATGCCGCGGCAGTTGCCGTACGGGTGAAACAGACCGCAGCCGTACCCGCAGCGTACCCGTTTGCTGTCCGAGATTTTGGACTCTGGTCCAGGTCGATTTCGCCAACCGATGTTCATATTCCGACAATTGGCGCAGAGCGTTCCGCATGGCCCGATGCGGTTCGATCCGCTCGAGCGTGCGCTGCCGGAGTTCGAGTTTTCTGGCAGCATCGCGCAGCAGACGGCCCGTCAGGTTCATCAATCTGGCCTGCAGCTCATCGACCAGCTGTCGGGGCGTGCGCAGCATCTCGGCCGGCCGGGTGAACATTGGCCGCTGACTGAGCCGCTGCAGCTGATAGTCCGCGTCTTTCATTATTCGCTGCCGGCCCTGTATGAACCTATGCCCCATCTGATACAGATATGTCAGCAGTTCCTGGCGGTCCGGCACGGCCAGAGCCGCCGCGGCCGTGGGGGTTGCCGCCCGGGCGTCCGCCACCAGATCGGCGATCGTTGTATCGACTTCATGACCGACGCCGCTGATGATGGGAATCTCACTGGCATAAATCGCGCGGGCCACTACCTCTTCATTGAACGCCCAGAGATCTTCGATACTGCCCCCGCCGCGGCCGACGATTATTACATCCACGCCGAGCTCATAACGCCTCCGGTTGATTGCATCGATAGCGACGGCAATTTCTTCCGCCGCCCCTTCTCCCTGAACGACCGTCGGATACAGCAGTTTACGTACGCCGGGAAACCGCCGGTTCAGCGTACGGACAATATCCTGAACGGCGGCGCCGGTGCCGCTGGTCACAATAGCGACAGTCTCTGGTACACGCGGCAGCGGTTTCTTATGCGTTTCGTCAAACAGCCCTTCCCGCCGCAGTTTGTCCGCCAATTGCCGGAACGCCGCTTCCATCGCCCCCGCGCCCGACAGTTCCAGCCGTTCGATATAAAACTGCACCTTCCCCTGCGTCTCGTACAAATCGACCGAGCCCGTCGCCACCACGGCCATGCCGTCAGCCGGCTGAAATTTCAGACGCTGTGTCTGGCTCTTCCACATGACGGCGCTGATCTGGGCGTTTTCATCTTTAATCACCAGATACAGATGACCGCTGCCGTGAAGTTTGCAGTTGGAGATTTCGCCGGTCAGTGTAATCTTGCCAGGCAGGTATTCCTTCAAAGTCAGCTTGATCAACCGGGCCAGTTGTGTGACCGAATAGCTTGGCGGTGATACAGATTTGGGCGGCTCTTTCGTCGGCGCGGGTTGGGGCGTCTTTTTCTTTTTAACTGACGGTGATTTCTTTTTTGCTTTTTGCGGCTGGAAAAAATCCTCCTGCCGCTTGAAGGGCAGTGCGTTCTCGTCGTCTGGAAAGAGAAAACCGTCCTGGCTCACGTCGTTAATCTTCCATTCTATTGTCGTGACTGTTTACTTCAAAAGTAGTTGTGGTTGGAGAAAACGTGTGATTTCAATCGGAAGCAGTGCAACCGTTCATATTCGCGGCATCCTGTCTCTCTGGACGTCGGAATTAGCGGTTACCTGTCTATGGAACACCGCATGCAATCGTCTGCACGATTATTGCTCACCAGTGTATTTACCCGCCCGTTCGCGGTTTTGCTTAAGGGCCTTGTTGTTTTTGAGGATGTCCTTGATGAGCTGTCTGGCTTTATCCGCTTGCAGGGTATTGGGATATTTCCGCAGGATCATATCGCATAAATCCAGCGCTGCCGTCCGATTGAACTTCCACAGCTTACTGGCCTTTTCCAGTTTGTTGTCCGCGTCCATTTCTTCCGCCGGCGACAGTGTCACATATCCGCCGGTCGAACCGTTTTCCTGTTGAGCGGTTTCGGGTTGAGTTGTGATGTTGGATTGCTGACTGGGCCGGCCGCCGCCGTCGCTTTTGGAACCGGTTTGACCCGGACCGTCAATACCCAGCAAGCGGCCAAGGAATCCGCTTTTGTCCGACTCGCTCATCATGCCGCCGGAGCTTCCCGCTTTTTCCAGTTGTCGATGCAGAATCATTCTGGGCAGAACCCCGCCGACCGGTCCGGCATAGCACACATACCCTTCCGGATCGGTCATCAGCATTACCGGGCTGGCCGCATAAATCCCGCTTTTCTTAGGATTCAGTTGGGCCATATTCTTTTCATAATAATACAGGCAGGTCGGCCAGGGCATTGGATGTTCGACAACCAGTTCCGCCAGTTGCCCCTGGGTTTTCTGGTTGACGGGATTGAAATTAATGCCGACGAATGCGATTTTGTCACTGGTCCCCATCATCAATCCCTGCATCTGATAAAAAGCAAACAGTTTGGCAAACTGACTGAAACTGGTGTTCACATCAAACGCCGCTTCAAACATCAGGTCTTCCGGCTGCAAGCCTGGCATTTTTTCCGCATTATTCTGCCCGTACTGGTTGACGCTGCCGTAACTGCTGCGGCCGCGATACGAGGAACCGCCGCGGCTTTCGTTGCCGGTCGGGATAGTCCACATTAACGCGCACAGAGCCTGACCGCTGTTGCCGCTATATTGAAACACATTGTTATTAAGGTCAACCAGGTTCAGGTTTTTTATGTGTTGGCCGACCGGAGACGAGGGCATATATTCCACCGGCAGCGAAAGCAGACTCTGGTTGCTCCGGCTGGAACCATATCCATAACTTTGCCGCGAGCTCCTGTTGGACGAACTGCTGCTGCCCTGGTTTTGCAGGTAGGTCGGATCGACCGGCGCCATGCCGCCCAGTCCCATGCCGACACCCATCGTCGGGCCGCGGTCGGTTTGATTCCTTTTACGGGAACTGCTCGTGATTGTCGTCTGGTTCGTTGATGTGTCCTGGGGGGTTGAATTTGTCGGGTTATCGTTTAATGTACGCCAATCGGAAGTCGTCTGGTTCCGGCCGGTATTCGGAGTGTAGCTGTTCGCTGCCGAAGCGACGGTTGTTTCCGGCATTACTAACGAATCTTTCAGACTTTGAGCCGCATTCTCAAGGGCGGCTTCGCCCGAAGATCTGGCCTGCAACTGTTCCCGGGCCTTATCGTATTCTCCCCAGCACAGAGCTAAGAGAATATAATTGTCGCTGAGATTATCGTTATCTTTCATGAATTTTGTCAGTCGATCTAATTTTTCAATAGATGCCAGGGCTTCCTGGACGCCCGCTCGGTCGTTTTCAAAATGTGATTTGAAGGCCTCGATGATGTTGATTTTAGCCTTATCCTCCGGCAGAAAACTGTTGTAATACTTTTGCCTGACCGAGTCGATGAATTCGCTTATTTTTGCCAAATCGTTCCGGCTCAACTCCACAGCGACCATGACATGTTCCTTGATGATTCTCTCGATATATTCATCCGTGATTTTCGTCGCCTCCTGCAGCGGAGTGCCCTGCTGCTGCCGGTTCCACTGAGCTTCCGCCGGCCGCATCGGTAACGACATGAAAACCATTCCCGTAAGAAATATAATAAGCATGACAGAACTTAAATGCTGACTCAGATAGTTTTTACAATTCATGAATTAAACTCCTGGTATGATTGCGTTATAGTTTGATGATTTCCAAGGCTCTTATGACTAAAATCTTGCGCAAAAGGGCAATGAATTTAAGAATGATGAAACAATGGCGAATAAACATTGTCGAAAATTATGGCTCGGAGGGTTGTTACCGCATAGCGGCAATGACATTCATAATGCCATTGCAGGATAAATCGCTATGGAGCATAACGTTGCGACTGCATATCTTTCGGTCTTCGTCATTGGAACATTGTTTTGTCATTCAGATTTCTTAATCCGAAATTCCGGTTTAGTCAGTTTAGCCTCTGTCTGAAAAGCCGGATTTCGGCCCACCGTCAAACTATCATTATATTATATCTGCTTCGCTGATTCAACCCGGCAGTTTTTCCCCGGCGGTACCGGATCGTACCCTCCGCGGGCAAAAGGATGACACCGGCATATCCGTTTGAGTCCCAGTCGGCCGCCTTTCCAGATGCCATGCGTGCGTATCGCGATAATGACATAGCTACTGCAAGATGGTTCAAAACGGCAGGCCGGCGGCAGATAGGGAGAGACGATCTGCTGATACAGCCGTATTAAGCGGATTATAAAATATGAAAATAATTTAGCCATTTTCACCCTTTTTATGCTGTTTTTCCATTCGTTTTGCCAGTCTTTGCAGCGATTCTGCATACTT
Source organism: uncultured Pirellulales bacterium (assembly GCA_964482555.1). GTDB lineage: Bacteria > Planctomycetota > Phycisphaerae > Sedimentisphaerales > SM23-30 > CAYZXY01. The sequence goes on along the minus strand of CAYZXY010000002.1, from coordinate 56,971 downwards.
TTTCGACGAAATCGGCGGCGTTTTCCGCGGTATCAATACATAATCATATCCGTCCGGCAACTCATGCTGCAACTGCCGGAATGCCTCCCGCAGCGTCCGCTTATACCGATTACGCAACACGGCATTGCCCATTTTTTTCCCCACGCAAATCCCTACCCGGGAATGAGTTAGATCGCTCCGGCGTACATACATAATCAGCCGGTCGTCCGCCCGGCTGTTACGTGTATCGAAGACACGACGGAAATCGTCTTTCTTCTTCAGCCGTCGATCCGGACCGAAAAAAAGCCTCGATTTCATATCAGGATTTGTCTTTTTCAGAGTCATCTTCATCTTTAGGGTAGAGATCGACATCTTTGGGCAGTTTATGCATGCTCCACGCATCAACGTATTGCGTGGGTTCGTTCTTCCGTCCGAGGCCTTTACTCTTGCAAATACTTCTGTATGCTCGACTTATGGTAAAAAGCATAATCATCAGAACGAAAAACGACAACGCCATCGCCACAATCCAGAACATCAGCCGATATCGTTTTTTATTGAGTTCTTCTTCCTCATTTCGAGCGGTTGTTTTTTCTGATGGAATCTTGTCAGATTTCTTGGCGGACGGTTTTTCTGTGAAAGAGTTGGAGGCATGGGGAGCTGATTTGGCGGTTATGGTCTGCCCACACAAAGGGGTGTGAGACCCGGCAAAAAATGTAATAAACAACAAAGCTTTTATTAGTAATAATTTATGGAAGAGCATATCCTCGTTCCGGTATCAGTATTTACTCATCTATTATACCGGAAAGCTGGGCAATTGACGGGCATAAAATTACCACTTGCTGCGTATGTCCGGCTGAGGATTCAACCGGTCAAATTCTTCTATCAGCTCTCGTGATTTATTATCCAGGCTGCCGGGCGGGATGATTTTTGTATTCAGCAGCATATCGCCGGTTTCGCCTTTGGGCGTTTTGATTCCCTTACCTTTCAAACGCAGTTTGCGTCCTCCGGTAGTTCCCGGGGGTACCGTAACCGTTGTTTTACCTTGCAGTGTAGGCACCTCCAACCGCGTTCCCAGTGCCGCTTCTTTATACGTTAATGGTAAATCGAGTATGATATTGATATTGTCGCGGTAAAAATATGGATGTTCTCTCACAGAAATCGTAATAATCAGATCGCCGTTATTGCCGCCGGGGCCGGGCTGCCCTTTGCCGCGAAGCCTGATTTTGCTGCCGTCATCAACCCCGGCCGGGATTTTAGCCGTGATACGTTCTTTTTTCTGCGAGCCGTTTGGTTGAGACATCGTCAGAATGATATCCTGTTCCGTGCCCATTACCGCCTGCATGAAATCAATGGTAATATGATGTTCAATATCCTGACCGCGGGTCGGCTGGGTGGTATATTCCTGGGTGCTTCTGCGGCCGCCGGATGACCGAATCCGGTCAAAAATGTCGCCAAACCCACTAAAACCCCCGCCGGCGCCGCCGAAAATATCCGAAAAATCAAAATTGACATTTCCTCCCTGGCCGGAAGACCAGGTATAGCTGCCTCCTCGGCCGGGCCCGCCGCCCGATCTAGCGCCGGCATGGCCGAACATATCATAATTTTTCTTTTTATCCGAATCGGAAAGAACTTCGTAGGCTTCCTGTGCTTCCTTGAACTTTTCGGCCGCTGCCTTATCATTGCCGGTTTTATCTGGGTGATACTGGCGGGCCAATTTCCGGTAAGCCTTTTTGATTTCGTCTTTTGTGGCGTTTCGTGAAACGCCCAGCACCTGATAATAATCTTTTTTAGCCATAGGTTATCTGAATAAAACTCAATGATTGATATTTTTTGAAACGTGAATTATATATATATCCGACTAAAATGTAAATACAGGTAAACCCATATCATTGTATTTATACTTAATCGGGCAGATAACTCCTGGCAGGCCGCTGTAAAAGTGCCAAGTGGGACGTAAGGCTGATTACGCGGAAGAGGCAAGAGCATGGGCTGGAAGCTTACGAATATGTTTTTCAACAGAAACTAACGAATGTTATCAGACGCTATAATAAGGATGAAATTTTTTTAAATTTTCCTACATATTGTATATGATTTTATGGGACCAAATCTAGTGGGGGAATGAGAAGTATAGGAAAGATGGGGGGAATAATGTCGAGGTTTCAATGTTAAGCTGTTGTGAAATAAGGACCTATAACGATTTTTATCGTGATTTCCTACACTGTAAATGCCTTTTTTGTGCTTTAAAGCGGGGACGGTTTTATTTAAGTTTCTTGAGATGCCTCGTCGATAAATATCCTGTAACAAGTGGCCACACAATTTAATATTGCTACAATATTTTGTAAACTGGAGTTTTTACAATATTGTCTGGATTTGGTGGAAACCATTAACTTGCAGAATAAATGAATTGGAGTCCCAAATGAATAATATAAATGGAGTAAATGGATATGGCCGCATACCGGCTCTAGGACCGCAGAACAGCCTGGGCAACACCCAGAATTCTTCCAGGCAGGTTCAGGCGAATCCGGAGAAGGATCAGGTGGAAATATCTTCAATCGCTCATTATTTGAGCAAAATTTCATCGTTGCCGGATATCCGGGCCGAAAAAGTCAATGAAATCCGACAGCAACTCGACGCCGGCACATACGATGTCGATGGTAAATTGTCCGAAGCAATCGATAATTTACTGGACGAGTATATAAGCTAAGTATTTGTTGGTTCCGCTTTTAAGTAAAGGCAGGTCTTTTTGGGCCTGCCTTTTTTATTGTGTATTATTTGTCATTGGTCTCTGTCGAAAAATCATATCGTTCCAGTTGGTTTGCGTCAGAAAATTTCAATGGAGATTCTCCGGCTCTTTTCTTGATTTGTCGGTCGGCTTACCTTAGCATTTATGGTGTGTATCAGGATGAGGTGGACTGAGTGTACGGGAATAGGCGATCATCCTGTTTTTTATGAGGTGTGTTGAAATGCTGCAGTGCAAAGATTGTGAATTTTTTCATCGCGAACCGGAGACGGGACGCATTACTTTGAAATGCGATCCATTCAGTACGATCAAGGAGCCGGCCTGTCTGGAGAAGATGCAGCTGCTCCGGCTGGATGCTCTGACGCAGATGTACCAGGGTATGATGCGCTGGTATCAGCAGCTGGGGCCGATGCAGAAACAGATGTTTGATATGATGAAACGCGAGATGGAAGATTACGACGAATCGGAAAGCTGGAAATATAACGAGGCGGACCCGGATTATGTCGATTCCGATGAGGACGCCGCCGGCGAGAATGGGCAAGAAAAGCTTTAGCCATATTATTTTATACTCAATGGGTGTGAATTGCCGCCGGGGCCGCGGAAAATGGGTCAGGTGGGATTGTAAGACGTAGAACGTGGTAGAGGCGAGCCCGGCGCAAACACGGCAGACAGGGCGCCAAGCCGATAGAATCGTATAGATATACACCCACCCTTATGTAAAAAACGATTGGAGAAAAAGGGAAAACTCAAACGGAACGAAGAGAAATCAAAAGATGGATTAACGCATTAACATAACGCAGGCATTATGTCTGCGTTACATTCCGGTTTATCCGGCTTTGAAAAATTGTGAAAGGTAATCGTATATGCAAGAAGTAATTTTCAAGGCGTATGATATTCGGGGATTGTACCCGGAACAGATCGACGAGGAAGCTGCCTGGAAGATAGGCCATGCGACCGCTCAATATCTGCGTTCTCTGCTGCAGGGGTATGAGAGGGGCCTGATGACCGCTCAGTCGGTTATTGTCGGTCGAGATATGCGCTCGCACAGCCCGTCGCTGGCCCGGGCGGTAATCGAAGGCATGACCGCCTCAGGCGCCAATGTGATCGATATCGGTATGATTGATACGCCGCAGATTTACTTTGCGATTAACCATCTGGGAACCTGCGGCGGCCTGCAGGTTACGGCCAGCCATAATCCCGCGTCGTATAATGGCTGCAAGATCAGTGGTCAACATGCCCGTCCGATCGGACGGGAGACGGGGCTCAAGGAAATTCAGCATATCGCCATGGCTCTGCGGCATACCACCGGGGCCGGCAAGGGCGAGGTGACCGAACAGGACCTGACCGATCCCTACCGCCGACATGTGCTCAGTTTTCTCGACAGCAACATCAAACCGCTGAAAATGGTCGTTGACGCCTCGAACGGCATGGCCGGCAAATGGGTGCCGCTGATTTTCGGTGATCTCAACATCGAGCTTATCCCGCTGAATTTTGAACACGACGGTACTTTTAAACACGATCCCAATCCGCTGGTCGAAGCGAACAAGGAAGAGCTTAAGCAGGTCGTACGTGAGCAGGGGGCCGATGTGGGCGTCTGTTTCGACGGCGATGCTGACCGGTTGATGGTGGTGGACGAAACCGGCACAACGATCGGCTGCGATACGATTACGGCTCTGATGGCCGTCTATTTCCTGAAGAAGAGTCCCGGCTCGACGATCATTTACGATCTGCGGAGCACCCGGGCCCTGAAAGATCAGATCGAGCGCTGCGGTGGTCAGGCCCGGCGGGAGCGTGTCGGCCACACCTTCATGAAAAAGGCCCTGAAGGATTCCAAGGCGGTTTTCGGCGGCGAGCTCAGCGGTCATTTTTACTACCGCGATAATTTCAACGCCGACAGCGGCATGATTACGCTGGTGCATCTGCTCAATATTCTTTCCGCCCAGGACCGGCCCTTGAGCGAACTGGTCAAACCGCTGCAGACCTATCATTCCAGTGGCGAGGTGAATTTTGAGGTGGAAAACAAACCGGCCATGATGGAGGCCTTGGCGAAGAAATATGCCGACGGCAAAATCGATTATCTTGATGGCGTGACGATTCAATATGCCGACTGGTGGTTCAACTGTCGGCCGAGCAATACCGAGCCGCTGCTGCGTTTGAACGTCGAGGCTGATCAGCCGGATTTGCTGGCGGAAAAATTCGAGGAGATCAAATCCCTGCTGGGCCAACCTGTAGCACATTAAGATTTCAAATATATACCCAATGGGTATGAGAATTCCCGCTCGGGCCAGTCGTAAAGAGTATACCCGCAAATAGTTACGTTTGGACAAAACGGGAATTTTCAAACGGGACGAGTATGAAAATGAAAATAGAGGAGTTCGTTGCGCTCATGTTACTTCGATAGTTTTTCATTTTCACTTTTAATCTATAGTTATTATGTCCGGAGTCAGGAGTTTGGATAATGGGGACAGATAAATGAGAATTGCGATAGTCGGCAGCGGGGCGCTGGGTGGTTTTTATGGCGCGATGCTGGCCCGGGGGGGGTATGATATTCATTTTCTTATGCGCAGAGATTACGAGACGGTCAGGGAAAAAGGCCTCGAAGTAAAAAGCTGTCGGGGCGATTTTTATCTGCCGCAGGTGAACTGTTATAACGATCCGGGCGCTATCGGGGCAGTCGATCTGGTTTTTATCGGTCTGAAGACGACTGCCAATGAGCATTACGAACCGCTGATCACGCCGCTCGTGCAGGAGGGGACGATGGTCCTGACGGCACAGAACGGCCTGGGCAACGAAGAACGGCTGGCCGAGCTTTATGGTGCTGAGAAGATTGCCGGCGGTCTGGCGTTTCTCTGTTCCAACCGGACTGAACCGGGCAGGATCGAACATCTGGACTATGGTCATATTCATATCGGTAATTACCGGCGACACCCGGACGACCGCCTCCGCCGGTTTGCCGGGATGCTGCAGGCGGCGGGTGTCGATACGGTCGTTGTCGAGGACCTGGCACTGGCCCGCTGGCAGAAGCTGGTCTGGAATGTGCCGTTTAACGGCCTTTCGACCCTGCTTGATATAACGGTGGATAGGATCATGACCGATGCCGGCTTACGGCAGCAGGCCTACATGCTCATGCTGGAGGTGCAGGCCGCCACCCGGGCGCATGATTTGAACATTGAGGATGTCTTTCTCGATAAGATGATGCACAACACCGACAAGATGAAACCTTATTACACCTCGATGCACCTCGACCGCCGGGCGGGCCAGCCCATGGAGATCGAATCGATCTACGGCGAACCGCTGCGCCGCGGCGAAGCAAAAGGCGTAGCTTTGCCGGGAATGCGAAGGCTTTATGAGGATTTGCTGGAGTTGGAAAAAAGTATTCTTTAGAAATCAGGGTAAAAAAATGGCGGGCGCGGCCTACCCTGATCATTACAACCCATTGGGTAGAATGCTCCCGGCAGGGCCGGGCGTAAGCTTTTTATCCGCAGATAATTACGTTCCGACAAAACAAGTATTTTCAATCGGAACGAGTATGTCATGCCACACAAGCCATTTATATTGCTCGAAGAGGAGCTTCTTTATAACGTTCATCACAGGGACATGCTCACCGCCGTGGAGGGGTGTCTGCTGGCGGTCTCGGGCGGCGTGGACAGTATGGTCATGCTCCATCTCATGCACAGGCTGCATAAAGAAGGCCGGCTGTCGGTTCGTAGTCTGCATGTGGCTCATCTGAATCACAAACTGCGGGGGGACGAGAGTGATGAGGATTCGTATCTGGTGGCGCAAGAGGCACGCAAGAGAGGATTGGCGACGACGCTGGGAATGGCGGATGTGGCGGCTATGTCGGCGGCAAAAGGGGAATCGGTTGAATTGACGGGGCGACGTTTACGCTATGCTTTCCTGGCGGAGACGGCACAAAAAAAAGGCTGCGGCAAGATCGTTCTGGCCCACAATGCCGATGACAATGTCGAAACTATTCTCCATCGCATCATAAGGGGGACGGGGATTCGCGGCCTGGCCGGCATTCCTGCCCTCCGGCAGATGGAGCCTTCGGAGACCCAGGAGGCAGGACCAGATCGGGAGCCGCCTGTGCTCATTCGGCCCTTGCTGACGATACCGCGACGCGAAATAGAACACTATGCCGCTGAAAACAATATCCCATTTCGCGAGGATGCCAGTAATGCCTCCACCGAATACACCCGCAACCAACTGCGGCACGAACTGCTGCCGCTGCTGCGTCGCAATTACAATCCCGATGTTGACCGGGCTTTGCTGCAACTGGCCCATATCGCCGGCGATTTGAACGAACTGCTCGCCGATGATATCGAGCAGCTCTATCGCGACGCACTGCAATATGAAGACGACCGCATCATTGTTCTCAACTCCGACCTACTGCGTTACCAGTCACGTATTCAGCAATCGGAACTGGTCCGCTATTGCCTCAGCCGGCTGAACCTGCCGCTGCGTCGCGTGGGGTATAAGCATATCCGTTCCGTCGTGGATCTGCTTAATGATCTGTCCAGGCGCAGCGACGTCTTGCAGTTGCCCGGCGGACTGATGGTGCGGGTTCTGCCTCACGGGGCGTTGGAGCTGAAAATCGGCCGGGAAGATGCGTCCGAACCCGACTGGCCGGCCTCCGCTATCCTCCTCAGCGTGCCCGGCAGCGCCGAACTCCCGTCCGGCTGCGTTATCTACGATTCCCGCCGGCAGCTAATCCGGGATGTGTATAAGGTACAGACGGCGTATCTTGAGGAGGATTTTTCGGTTGAAAATGTACGGGCCGCGGCCGGACCGCAAAAAGAATGTATCGACGCCGACAGGCTGCAGGGTGTTCTGTTACTGCGTTTGCGCCGCGATGGCGATGAGTTTTTCCCGCTCGGAGCGCCGGGTGCGAAAAAACTCGGTGATTTCCTGACTGATCATCGTGTGCCTCTTGAATGCCGGGACCGACTGCCGCTGGTATGCGATGAGTCAGGCATTATTTGGATTCCCGGCTTGCGCATCGCCGAGCGCGTGAAAATTACTTCGCAGACGACCAGGATTGTAAGCCTGGAGATAGAATAAAGAAAGGTATCAGAATTAACCACTACGTCATGAAGCCACAAAGTAAAAATGAAATCGTTTTCAAAACATATACATATAACGTAACAGTTCACAATATTTGAGGCTCAGGAATACAGAGCGTCCTTACAGGGTTATTACGTGCGCTTTGGCGTTTTGATACCCAGGGCGTTGTTCTGGGCTACAGCCAGACGGCACGGTTTGGCATTCTCATACCCTTGGGTATATCATTCGCTGTTTAGCAGCGTTTTGGTTATGTTGTCGCCTTGCAGGCTTTCTTCCAGGATGCTCCCTGTGCGATCCAGCATATCACGACCAGTCCGATCCCGAAGATATAGGGCGCGTAGATACTGAAATATTCACCGGCGATGCCGCCGCCCAGCGCGAACAGGATGCACCCCAGCGCCAGGACCGCTTCATGGATGGCCATGCTGCGGGAGCGTTTGAGGCTGCCGGTAAGCCGGTAAAACATGTGAAAGGTGTAATTAAGCCCGACAGCGATGCCCAGCAGAATGCCGATCAGCCAGAACTGCCAGAGCTGCCGGCAGAAAAAAACCAGTGTCAAAGCGATAATCGGCAGGGCCAGCGTCAGAAACAGTATGTCTTTACGGAAATGCCAGAAATGTGTGTTGCCCATGACTGCCAGGGCTATTGAGCGTGTCAGCGCCAGCACCATCAGGAACGAACCGAAATGGGATTCGCTCATGCCCAGCCCGGATTTCAACAGCAGCCCCAGTTGCGTATTCATTAGATACACCGTCCCCCAGCAGCACATCAGGCTGACCGCCGAAGCCAAACGGAAAGCATTGATCTCAGATGGGATTTCAATGTGTCTCGTCGCTGGATTTGATGAAGGACTTGACGGCTCCTCTGATACAGGCTCCGATTCGGCTGCCGCCGGCTTGACCGATTTCGGCATAATCACCAGGGCCGTAAAGCCGATAACCTGAGCAACCGCCGCGGCGATAAAAGGGTACATATAGTTGATTTCCAGCAGGAATCCCGCAGTGACAGGCCCCAGAATCGCTCCGCCCGACCAGGCGATATTATACAGGCCCAGTCGTCGGCTGAGGTCTTTGCCTTCATAGTTGGACGACATCCAGCCCATCAGGTATGGCCAGAAAAGCGACATCCCCACTGCCGTCGAGATAAAAGCGCAGAATATCGCGACCATCCAGACATTGCTGATGTTGTCGATATCGGTGGGAGCCATTCTGACAATAACGCCCATGGCGATGGTATTGCCGAGCATCAGGATTTGCCCGATCAGACTGGTTAACTTGACAGGCAAATGGGCGAACCGAAAACTGTTGGTCATGCATAACAGGAAATACACAACCGAATGGCCCGCCGCGGCATAGCCAACGAAATCGGTCCGGCCCACCAGCCTGTATTTGACGATAAAGGGCATCGAGGTGGTCCAGTTGGTGATAGCAAATGCCGTAGTCATGGCCGCAATCAGAAGCGGCAGAACGTCACGATGTTTAAGCAGTGTTTTATACATAAATTCTGGTTCGATGTAAGTCGTTCGTTCATTTCAGGAACAGGACATTGTAAACCAGCCAGGTTCGTCCGGCATGAGTAAATTCTGGCTATTTTCGGCACGATGGGGCATTTAGCAAATGAAAAATTGGTTAAAACCGTTATAAGCCCTATATTTTATTCATGGCGCGGCATTTGAACTTTTTCCCGGTCGTGATCGACTTGCGAACGGCCGGATTTCATTGTACACTTGTAATAATATGAGGCCAGGGACTCATAAACCTGTCCCCTTGCATGGGGCAGGAGCAGGAGAAAACTTATACTGTCAGGATGCGGTTGTCAGCGGTGATTAGCATTGTAACTCTTTCTAAGGTGATATGTTACGCTATGTCGCCCGGAGGGCCCGATTCTGATGTACTGTAAAGGCAGGTAGCTATGAGAGGTACATTTATTAAGGTTCTGGTCGCCTATTTCGCCGGGGCGATCACCATGCTGGTGTTTCTATCGCCGGGGAAGTTCAAGCTTGAGGATTTGCAGAACTATACGCCCCGCAATATTGCGCAGCCCGAGAAGCGGGCAGAACTGGTCGATTTCAATCAGGCGGCCCGACGGGTCGAAAAAGCCGGCTTTATGGCGGATTATTATGCCCGACAGGCGAAAAAGTATATTCAGACTGCGGGGGAGTGATTTCGTTTCTTGCGACTTATACCCGAGGGGGTATAATTTATGCACAGCATCTTAGTTCGAAATTCTTTCAATGGTCACACCACACGTAGAATCAGCCGGGACGGCAAAGGTGATATTGGTTATTTCGGGAGTCATGGTGACAGTGGACTGAACGTCGTCGTTGACCTTGACCTGGTAGTCGCCGGCGGCGAGGCCGGTCAGGGCGATACGGGTGTTGTGGGCGGTCAGGGTTTCGTTGTCCAGTTGGAATTGGACGGCATCTTTGGTTTTGCTGATGGTGATCGGGATATCATAGCTGTAGGCGTCGCGGTCAAGTTTCAGTGAGACGTTCATGTTGTGCATAATCAGGTATTCGCGCAGGCCGTCTTTTATAAGCATTTCATAATTCGTGCCGGTGTCGATCACATCGCAGCCGTAACCGAACAGACCGAAGATCGGATCATCCACGACAATCGCGCGTGCCATCCGCAAGGCCCCGCCAAGACCGAGGTCGATTTCGCCATCATAATACCAGATACCGCGTTCCAGGTAACGACCCAGCAGCCAGATCGTGGTGTTTTTCTTTGGTTCGAAGGCCCAGCCGACGGCGCCGTCGTTCGCTTCGCCCGGGAACCAGTAGCCGTAATTCGAGGCGGGGGTGCCGGTGTTCATCAGGGCCCAACTGCTCAGGTAAGACGCATAGCTCAGCCGCAGCAGAGCGACAGGATCGTCTCCATAGTTCGCGGCGTAGTTCAGGGCATAATCCAGCACCGCCCAGCCGCCCATCTGGGCCATGTAGCTGAGGGTATATTCGCTGCTGCCGGCGGCCCGGTAGTCGCTGCCGTAGAAGTAGTAGGCCGGCTCCAGCCAGCCGCGGACGGCAATATTGCCGCGCATCTGCTGTATCATGAAATCATCAATCTGCTGCTGCGTGACTTCACCGCTTACGTCATGTTCCATTGCCCATCGCGCGAAGGCGTGGGTGCTTTCGAAGGCGGTGGTGTCCATGGAATACTCGGAGCCGTAGTTAGAGCTTTCGATGAAGCTGATGGTTTTTTTGCGCCATTCGGTTTCGAGAGTGTCGGCGTCGGTGTTGCGGCTCTCGGTCCGTAATGCCGCAATTACGTCCTCGAAAACAAGTTCATTATAGGTGCCGACATTGTACCCCCAACTGCCGAGCAGATAATACCGCATGGCAGTCTGGTAAGCTCGCTCAAGATAGCCCTCTTTGTCGAGGTAGCTGACCAGTTCGGGATACTTTTTCGCGATTTCGTACATATGGTGATACAGCATGACGATATGCGGGTAGTCAAAGACTCGCCAGACATGACCGGGATCGGGGTCGAGCACACGATGCTCATACCAGCTCGGCACACCATAAATGCCGTAGGGGTTGGGTGTTTCCGTGTCGGTACGCTGCAGGCCGCCCCAGACGAAGTTCTCCAGATAATATTCCACCGCTTCGATTTCGCAGGGGTCGGGGTAGCGGACGTTTTTTGAGGCGACGTAGGGAGCATGCCCCAGCCCCGGATCGTCGCAGGTAAGAACATAGCCCCACCAGCCGGTGAAGCCGTCATTATTGTCCGGCGTGCGCAGTTCTTGCGTGCGGGCATCCCACAGGCCGAACAGCCCGTCGTACCATTTCGCGGGATTGCGCACCTGCTGATAATTGACGATATGACTGGAGCGTTTCTTGATGAGCGTTTCCAGCGGTTCGGTCGAAAAGAATTCGAGGATGGTCTCCTGGCCGCCGTCGTGGTTGATGGTAATGATGTTTTCGCCGAGCTTCTGGAATTCGATTTTGTAAATGTAAGTGTCGGCCTGCGGACTGCCGGCATAAGTGATCGTCGTCTCGGCCGGGTATTCCGCGGTCAGCGTTTCGATTGTACCTTGCGTGCGAATCTTCACCAGGGCGTGCAGATCCTGCGGGAGCGACATACCGGGCACGATATCGATGTCAAGTTCACCTTCATTGTAAAGCGTCTGGCGGATATCATCGTAGCTGTCCTGCCAGGAGAAGACCAGGTTTAGGCTTAGTTCCTCACCCGGTTGGAGGACCTTTGTAGTATGGTTCTGCCGCCAGGTGCCGGCGGCAGCGGGGCCAGTCACGCCTGAGTGCATGTAGGCGACATAGTTGCCTTCCCAGCGGCCGCTTTCGTTGAAGATATGGAAATACTCGAAACGGCTTTGTTCGGCCGCGGTCATGAGCAGATAAGGTTCCGTCCCGTTCACGCGCATCCAGTAGGCGTAGGAGCCGTGGCCGGCCATGAACGAATGCTTCATCACACGCCCGGTCATCACTTCGCTGGTCGGACCTTCGTTGACGGTATAAAACGGCAGCGGAAAACCGAAGTCACCAATTTCCAGCACGCTGCCGGTGGTGTTACTCAGCGTGATATCCAGCGTCATGCGGTTGCCGTCAAGCTGCCAGGTTTCTGTCAAATCGAAATCGCGAATCCCGTCTGTATGGGCCGAATCCTGAAGATATGTGATATCGAGTCGTGTTGTGTTGTTGATGTCATCAACCGCTATCTCGCGATTATCGTCGGACAGATGGGTTTTCGCGTCCTGCCAGACGCCGCCGTCCAGCCGGTAGGTAATCAGTACATCTCCCAGCAGCCAGCCGGGATTGTGTTTATTATGAGTCTGATAATGACTGTCATTCATGACATAATCGGTGCCGTAGGGATCGTTTCTTTGATTGAATAAAACGACGCCGCCGGCGTTGTGTTCGAATTTCATATCGAAGTATTCGTTTCGCAGGTGGGCATCCTCGAAAGGTTTGGTCCGAAAGCTCCATACATCATTGGGGACGATACTGCCGTTCATTTCATCGATGGCGTCGATTCGCCAGAAATAGGTCGTGTCGTAATCCAGCAGGCCGACGTCGATTGAAGTGGCCGGCAACTCGACGCGACCCCGGAATTGCTCACTGCTTTCTTGCAGCCAGTCATTCGTTAATGCTAACAGGTCTTGCAGGTCAACCTGCTGATTCGGTACCAGATCGGCACAAGGCGTCCCCTGGCAGGCTCCGCCCAGCCATTGCGTGACCATGATGACGAAATCGGCCATGTTAATCCTGCCGTCGCCGTCCAGGTCGCCGATCAGATGAACGGCATTAGCTACGAGATCGGCATCGACGCCCAGAAAAACATCGTGGCTGGTCGCGCCATGTCCGGTCAGCCAACTGAGTCCGGATTCGATATCGATATTCAGTTCGTCATCCGCCGGGAAGAGTGGTTTGGCTTCAGGTGTTGGCGGGAACGTTTCCAGACGAAATTCATCAAAAACGCCGAAACCGGAGTTGGAGGTGTATGTCGCCTGCTGGATGCCGACCTGCAGCGGCAGATTCCGCATATCTTCACGCACTTTCGGCGAACCCGCTAACAGCGTCCAGTTTAGGCCATCATCGCTGATTTCATGATAGAAAGAACTGCCTTCTTTGCGCAGACGCAGATAAGGCTTCAAAGCGGCTTTGCCCCATTCGATTTCACCGCCGTTGTTGACACTGCGGCCGAGATGGCCGTTGATTTTTCGGAAATAATCAACACACTCGAAATCCTCGCCCGGCCCCGCGGCATTTATATCCGCCACCCGGGCCATCAGCCCGATGACATTCCATTCTATATTTGCAGTATCGACAACGCGCACCGTAACCGTAAAATCATACTCTGTGGTCATATAGAGAAACGGCCCCCGCGGATTCCAGTTCGGTTCCCAGCGTGCCCCGGCAGAAGAGATATACAAACGGCCGTTATTGTCGATGGAGGCGTTGAGTTTCGAGACTGTCTCGCCGGCGCCCAGACCGACAAAACCATCCCAGATCGTTCCGGCCGTACCGTCGGCGATGAAATCGTGCGGCGTATCGAAATTGTCCTCGAACACCTCACCGTACGAAAATACCGGCAAAAGCAGGGATAAAACCAGAAAAAATGTCGCAGTTCTTTCAAAGGGGACTGGGCCGTTCATATGAAATCCTCAGGAAAAAAGTTGTTTTACTACTGATAGTCTAATCGAAATATTTATAATTTCCAATCTTTATCTCCCAGTGTGTATATTATGTATAAAGCTCTTTTGCAATATTTTATCTACTAGACAATAGGGAGGGGTACAGATTCACATTTTCCAAATCAGCGAAAAAGGTGTATCGTTCCGCTCGCATATCTATCATAATTCAATGTGACGGGGCTGTTGGCCCTCATTAGATTGAACCCGGCAAGTTCACATACGTACTCCGGAAAGAGCAGGACGCTGCCAGAGATGCCGAAAAACGCCAGAAAAGGAGAAAAACCATGAGCAAATACATTCGAACGCTCGCCGCAACGATCGTCGCGATAACGATTTTATTCGCAAGTACTTGCGCTGCCAGCCAGGCCTCCCGCCGCACCCCGGTCGTCGAGGCATTCGAGAAGAACAAAGAAGCCGTTGTCAGCATCTCCAGCAAGCATGTCGAACGGGTGCAGGACGACATTTTCTGGGGCTTCGAGGATTTTCCCTTCCATTTCGGCCGACCGCGGCTCCAGGTCGTACCGTCCCTGGGCTCAGGTTTCATCATCGACAAACGCGGCTACATCGTTACCAACGCCCACGTTATCCGCCGGGCCGTCGAGATCACCATCGACATGGCCGACGGCAGCGCCTATCAAGCCAAAATCATCGCCGCGGATAAATCCGTTGACCTGGCTCTACTTAAAATCGACGCCGACAAAGAGTTCCTCACCGTCGAAATGGGATTCAGCGACGACCTGATGATCGGCGAAACCGTCCTGGCGGTCGGCAACCCCTTCGGCTACCAGCAGACCCTCACCGACGGCATCCTCAGCGCCATCCACCGCGACGTCCAGCTCAGCGAAGGCGTCTATATGCCCAATTTCCTGCAAATCTCCGCCCCCATCAACCCCGGCAACAGCGGCGGTCCGCTCATCAACATCAACGGCCAGGTCATCGGCATCAACACCGCTATCCGCAAAGCCGCCCAGGGCATCGGCTTCGCCATCCCTATCGACCAGTTGCGGACTAACCTCTCCCGTATGATTGATATCGAAACCATCCGGCGGGTCGATCTGGGCCTCGAGATCAGCGACATCCGCAACGAAAACGGCATAGCGGGTGTCCGCATCGATGCTGTCCGGGAAGGCAGCGCCGCCGGGAAGGCCCGCTTCGAAACCGGGGACCGCATCACTGCCATTAACAGCGAAAAAATCCACTCCAGCATAGAATTCTACCTGAACATGCTGGAATGCGATGTCGGCAAGGATGTGACTTTTACGGTGAAAAATAATGATCGCATTCGAAATGTCAAACTGACACTCCGCGAACGTCCCGAACCCGACGGCGCCGTTCTGGCACAGCGATTGTTCGGACTGGAACTTAAAACCCTTACCCCCAACCTCAGTCGTAATTTCCAGATCGCCGGCGAAACCGGAGACATCGTCGTCTGGAGCGTCGAACGCGGCTCGCCCGCCCATAAAGCCAACATCGAACCGCGCGACATCATCTTAGGTATCAACGGCGAAAAAATAAAAAGCCTCAAGGATATAGGTCTGAAACTGGAAATGGTCAAAGAAGGCGACACCGTCATCATAAGCCATCAGCGCTATCGCCAGATATGGAACCGGATCGTCCTGGAACAATTCAACGCCAGCCTTAAAGCCCGGACTGACGGTCTCTCCGCGAGAACAACAAAAAACCTCTTCGACATATAAACAGATACTCTTAGCGTATCCTGGGTATCCAGAGTAAGAGTATCATACTTTTTTTATTGCAACTCGCACGGATTAGAGTAAGCTATCGAATGGACACATTTTTTCATAATGGATACTGGAAAGGGAGTTGCATAATGCCAAAGCTAAACAGGTTTTCATATCTTCTCAGTGGTTTATTTCTCATCTGGCTTGCGGGCTGCACATCAACCGCCTACCGGCAATCGTTCGACACCCCGGAAAGCCTGCGGGATTTCACATTTACCGATCCGGATAAATGGCGGTATGTCGACAATGGGCTTGCCGGCGGCGCCCTGGAATTTGCCGGCCGCGGCAATTACACCCCACCCGTCCGTTCCCCCTACAGCATCGGCCTCATTGCCGACAAAACCTTCGGCGATTTTGTTCTGGACGTCGACCTCCTGCAGACCGGCCGCGAATACGGCCATCGGGATATGTGCCTCTTCTTTGGCTTTCAGGACCCGTCCCATTTTTATTACGTTCACCTCGCCACCAAAGCCGATCCGCATGCCCACAATATCTTCATTGTCAACGGCGCCCCCCGTACCAGAATCGCCACCCAAACCACCGACGGCATTGACTGGGGACAGGACCAGTGGCATCATGTCCGCCTCATACGAAACACCGCCGACGGCGCCATTGAAGTCTATTTCGACGATCTGACCGCCCCCATCATGACCGCGACCGACACCACCTTCGACACCGGCTATATCGGCTTCGGCTCCTTTGACGATTCCGGCCGCATCGACAACATCACCATTGTTTCTCCCGATATGCAAATCGCCCCCTCCGATTTTTTCGAAATAAAGCAGCCAGGCCCCCAACCACCAGAAGTCAGTTAGAAGCAAGAAACGCCTGGCTCGAAGCCAGGCTCAACCAAAAGGCCGGGGTGATCGCCGAGATCATTGCCGACCACATTTGCTTATAAAAATCCTGGCGAGGATTGAACAAAGCCTGGGCCGAGCCGGATACCCGTGACAAGGTGGTCGATGACGTTCGCTGCTGGTCCTGCCGCATGGACATCAAGATCACGCAAATAATAAGCTGGATCGGCATCGGCCCACAAATCGCAAAGAAACATTACCTGCAAGGTATTGAAAATCACTTCAAAAAAACGGTGCTGAATCCGGTGCTGTCTGCAGCTGAAAAGTCTTGTCAGGACGTGTCAGAGAGGACGGGAAAAATTGAGGAAAATACGCAAGTCATTGCCTGTCAAGAACTTTCTAAATCCCTCACAGGCAATGACTTACATCAAATGACCCCTACGGGATTCGAACCCGTGTTGCAGGGATGAAAACCCTGTGTCCTAGACCTGGCTAGACGAAGGGGCCGTTTGGTCAATGAGTCGAGTTTTTTACCATTCCGTCGCAGTTTTGTCAATAAAAAAAATAATATTTTGAGAATTCTCTTTGAAAAATCCGGAAAAATCAAATCCACTCTGCCATTTCAGTCCGAACATTAAACTATCGAGCCTATATCAGTATTACTGTCATCCCCTCATTCCGCGTGGAGGGCCATATCGGATAACCGGTATGGAGCATTTAAACTGCTTCCGACCAGGTATAATTGCGCGCAATTTCTCAGAATTTATATACTTGTTACAATGGAATATTTTTCCTTGCCCCAAACGTAAATATATAAGTAAAAAGCTTTTACGCATAGCCCTGGCGGGAACTCTCATACCCTTTGGTTATACGTTGAGGTTTTCAGACTATTTTTCTGCTTCGTCCGACAGAGAATAAGCATCCAGATAGGGCTTTTCGACTGCATCCGACCGAGACGGAGTGTCTTTTTCGAAATGCTTCCGAACTTTGGCTTCCAGGGTATCCCCTGTAATCCCATCGGCAAACCGGACATAAAGTCCCGGATCGCGGTTCTGATTGTAATACAACAGATGTGCTGCCCATGCAAAAAGCCGCCCCTGGAATTCCGTGCTGCCCATTTCATCATACAGACGCAGCAGCATCGCATGATCCAGCGCTGCCCGACACCCCTCAGCGGCTTCGGTCAGCAAAAACGACTCTATCTGCCGAACCCAGCCCGGCCCGATGACAAAAGGCGTAACTGTCTTCTGCAGAGCACGAAGGCCTTTCATTTTCACGTTGGGCCCTGGCTGAAACGCCATCGCCCCAAACTCATTCAGCCTCGCGGCCCATTGTCCCTGGGCCCACATCTGATCTGCCGCGGCTATCTTTTGCTTGACGGCCTGGGCTTCCTCGAATTTTAACTCCGCGGACAAAGACTGCATCTCCGTTTCCCAGTCGGCGATAGTTTCCAGAGGCCGATCCAGAAACGATATCACTTTATCCAGCGTATGCCTGTAACGCGAGATGGATACGGAGCCGTCACAAACCGCATCGCACCGGCCCATCTCGGCATACGAACAGGGACGAGCCTCCGGCGCCTGCGACAAAACCTCCGGACACCGGCACAAATCAAAAATATTCTGTACGGTCTCGCCCCAGCGTGAGGCGGTTCTGCCGTCAGGCAGCGGGCCCCAGTAAATGCCCCCCTCCGCATGATACACACTGGTTTTCTGAAAAAAGGGGTAATCGGCCGCGGGATCAATCTGTAAAAACCAACTGGCCAGGCGCGGGAATAATTCTTCGTACGTTTCCGGATAAACCGACCGGGCGATGTTGAAATAGGCTAAATGAGTCTCGAATGGGCTGTATGTACGACGAAACCAGATACGACGAACAATCGGGCGCAGTGCGGTTTTCTTAGATGGACCGTCGGTTTCATCATCTTCCGCCATGCGCCGCCGAATCATGGATCGAAGATTCGCCCCCGACAACAGCATCACCGGTTTATCTTCGGCTGTTGTAAACAGATTTACACCCGGGGTGGCCGGCAACTGCAGCGTGGCTTTCTCCAGATCATCCCCCGGCCGCAAAACCAGACACCCGTCAAACATACTCATCACTCGAAATTTCCCGTTTTCGAAAACGCAGGCCGCACACGCCCCAACCAATTGCGTTAATGGGTTTAAGCGTTTATGCATTAATAATGGAACTGCGATTCAAGGCCAATAAATGGTAAACTTTTCCTGTTGCGGTATATCTATACCTGTACCGATTGAAATGTCCCGTTTTGTCGAATCGTAATTATGTGCCGATAAAAGCTTACGCTCGGCTCTGTCAGAAGCTTTCAACCCAATTGGGATAGTTTGATGCCCATATCACAGCAAACGGTCAGCGACGTTTTAAATCGGCATGCCCACGACGACCGCATCGAAAGCCAACTGGTCATTTACCACACCCTGAGCGGCCATCTTAAACCGCCGCGGCCTTTTCTCCAGAAACTTGCCAATAATATAGAGCGTATCGCCGGGAACTACCTGAGCCCGAAATTTGACGTTTTCAATGCCGCCGAAGCCAATAAACCGTTCCTCATCCGTCAGTTTTTTCGCAGCAAAGCTGGCCAGCTGCGCCGAGGCTTCCACCATTAAAACACCGGGGAATATGGGCCGATCAGGTATGTGCCCCCGCACCCAGAATTCATCATTCCGCACATGCTTTACTCCAACGATCAGATCGTTTTGCGGGTCCCAGTGAACGATGCCGTCGAGTAAACGCATTTCATAGCGATGAGGATTTACAGCCTCGACAGTTTCAGTATCAAAAACCAGTTTGTTTAAATCGATACTGTCCAGATCAAATAATAAAATGGGGGCCATTCAAATCCTTTCCGGGGGGCGACATTCGCCAAGATACTATTAAACTATTTGCATAATCGTTCTTATGGAAATTATTCGTTTTATCAGGATGTAAATTTCTGAGGATAAAACACTTACGATCAGGCCTGTCCAGAGCTTTCTACCCGGTTGGGTATATAATAAATACCTGTTATCATTATTCTCAGGAATGCAGGCCAATTTTACGGTTCGCTGCGGGCTTCGAGAATCTTGATTCTGACATTCTGGGCCATTTGCTTGATGTCCTGCATCGACTTGCGGACCCGAGTGCCGGCAGCTCTGTTCCCCCCTTCAGCTTTAATGATATCCTCTTCAACAGCCGCGACCATTTCTTTTAACTGTTCATATTCCTGCATATACGCTCACCTTTCTACTTAAATGTATGTCATATATGATCTTATAATTCCAATCGCCTTCATGGCATCAAAACAGTCTAGCAACATGGCAGGTAATTGTCAAAATGATAATCCCCGTTTTTAGCCTGTTAATAAACTTTTTACATTAGTCGCTACTTGAAAATTCTGGCTGGCTTCGAGATATCTCTACTCATTCCGATTAAAAATCCCCGTTTTGTCAGAACATAATTATGAGCGGATAAAAAGCTTGTGCCCGGCCTTGCCAGGAGCTTTCTTTCCAATGGGGTATAAAAAACTCCATGGGACCGATAAATCACATCTTGTTATTTATACCCATCATCCCTTTGGGTTTTCTCTAGTTAAATGGAATTTTATTACTTTCCGGCAGGGTTTTCAGCGGGGTTATTCGCTTTTACGGCACAATGTTAACTATTTAGCCATATCTCCAATTAAGTCAAACCCACTATTTACCGACCTTATGAGGGAGCGATTGGTAAGCCAGTTATCCAATCAAACCATCCTGACAATGTATGAGTCCGTAAAAACCAGCCTGTCCGGCAGATTGTTTTTAAGATGAGGAAGATGAACGACGTCGATCTGAATCGATCTCGATTGCGTTTCTTATATGAGCGTATTGTATCGCAATCTGCCAGTCAGATGATGCGCAACCTGAGACACACAGCCCAACGGTTCTGGCGATCGGTGAGGTATATGCAAACAGAAAACACCTATATTTCTGTCATCGAAGATTTACAGCATATTTCCAGTAATCTGGATACGGTCATCGCTGATGCCGAACCGCAATTCCTTTCGGTTTGCGAGAAGCTGCAGCAGCTTTTTGGCAGCGCTCAGCAATTGCGTCAGGAATACACCCGGACCGCGGCCCTGATGGATCCGGAAAGCGAGGGCAGTTCCTTTAACCGGCTGGAATCGCAGGCGGGTGAGAGTCTGAGCAATTTTCGGGAGATGCACGGCTTAATTGATTCTTCGATAGCAACGATGAGCGATATTAAACAGGGATTGGAAAATCTGGAAAACCAGAGTATCAAGATCAAGAAAATTGCTCATTATCTCAAAATCATTCGTACGAATATCGCCATGGAAAGTGTGCGTCTCAGCCGTGACCAGGAGATGTTTACCTCTCTGGCCGGTGAAATACAGGAGCTTTCCTGTATGATCGACACCATCGCCGGGGAGATGTCAAATGACCTTCAGGAGGCTAAACACCGGCAGGCCAAAGCAGAGAACGAGATCAAATCCGACCTGGCTCACATCGATGAAGTCTGCGCACGGGCCGGGCTGAATGTCAATGAGGCTTCGACTAAGGCTCGGGAACTGGTCACGATTTCGCATGAATGGCTGAACCGGATTGCCGGGCATTTTGCCGTCGTTTCGCAGCGGGTCAATGACATCGTTATCGCCCTGCAGAGCCATGATATCACCCGGCAGCAGATAGAGCATATCATTGAAGCTCTGGAGGATCTGGACCGTCGGCAAGAGGAAGCAAATGGAGAATCCGGGTTTGAAAATGCCGACCAGGTCGGCTACGCCCGGGCGATGCTGGAAATCCAGTCGCTGCAACTGGACCAGGCGATGACTACGATTCGCCGGTCGCGCGAGAGTATCGACCAGGCTTTTGCCGGCATTGGCAGAGAACTGGAAGAACTACTCAGCGACGTCTCGGCGGAAGGTTCGCCCGTTGTAGGCAACGACGGGCAGGATAACCCCTTTGTATATATGATCGCGGAATTAACCCGTTTTACCCGTTCGATGGATGACGCCCGGGAACTGGACCGCCGAACCGGCAGCGCGATTGAGTATGTCATGACGACAATCCAATCGCTCATGGAATTCAACCGCAAAATCCAGCAAATCAGCGCCGACCTCAGCCTCAAAGCCCTGAACGCTATTATCATGACGGAGAAACTCGGTCCGGAAGGAAACGCTCTAACCGTACTCGGTCAGGAAACCTATACGATTTCTGAGCAGTCAAAAGGGTTGATTGACGAGATCACGATGCATTTGAACGAATTGTCCCGGGAGGCGGAAAAGCTTGAGCACGGTTCCGGAGATCGGGGCACCGAAGCGGAAAGGCAGGCCCTGAGTGAGGGGATAAATAAACTGAACGATGATTATCAGTGCGTCGTGGAATCGGCGGCGCGGTCGTCAGTTAAAGTGAACAGCCTGCGCGAGGACATTGCCCGGGCGCAAAAGGGGCTGAGTTTTCTGGATAAGATTGTGGCGACGATGTCCGAGCAGAAAGCGAGGCTTGACGAGTATGTCAGGGGGCTTGCACCTTTTGCCGGTACGCTGAGCGAATCGATGCAGGCGAAACTAAACAAGATGCGCGAACGATACACCATGGCTGAAGAACGTAAAATACACGAGCAGCTCACCACCGGCAGCCATGTGTCTGAAGATGCGGCCGCGGTCGCCGTCAACAATGTTCTTTTCAGCGAGGACACAGATGGATTTTCGGCGATGGATGAGGATGAGTTGGGGGACAATGTTGAGCTTTTTTAGGACGATTGTAACCGTTCATGGTATTTCAGTAGCTAAGGTGGGCATGGCCCACCCTGCGAATTTTATGAATGCTTACAAACGATTTAACCTTTATCAGGAAATGATATGAATTTCGAAAAAACCATGAAAAATAACCTTGCCGTCATAATCGCTGCCGGTGACATGACTATCTATGAAGCGGAACCGCTGCGGCAGGAATTACTGGCCGGCCTGAGGGAGTCCGATGGTCTTGAACTGAACCTGGATGGTGTAAGCGTCTGCGATGCGGCGGGATTGCAGATACTGCTCTCGGCGCGGAACCATGCCGTCGCGCAGAACAAAAGCTTTGCTGTCACCAACACATCCGAACTCGTACGGGCGACGGCGGAGAAAGCCGGTCTGGATTGGCAGGAATGGTGCGGATCAGAGAAGGGAGAACAGCAATGAGTAGGGTGATTATGACAGCCGACGATTCAGCGAGTATGCGTCAGATGGTCAGCTTTACCTTGCAGCAGGCCGGTTATGACGTGGTCGAAGCCGAAGACGGGCAGGATGCTCTCAACAAGCTGGAAGGCTCCGGGGTCAATATGCTGATAACCGACCTGAACATGCCGAATATGGACGGTCTGGAACTGATCCGTCAGATACGATCAAAGCCGGAGTTCAAATTCATGCCGATCGTGATGCTGACCACAGAATCGCAGGACGATAAGAAGCAGGCGGGCAAGGCTGCCGGCGCGACCGGCTGGATTGTTAAACCCTTCAAACCGGATCAACTGCTGGCGGTGATTAAGAAAGTACTGCGGTAACACAGAAACGAGGATAAAATTATGAGCGAAGCCAGTCAATTTCGCGATGCCTTTCGCCAAGAAGCCGAAGAACTACTGACCACGATCGAAGAGTGCATTCTGGACATTGAATCCAATCCGCAAGACAGCGATGCCGTCAACCGGCTGTTCCGGGCCATGCATACGATCAAAGGCTCCGGAGCGATGTTCGGATTCGATGACATTTCCAGTTTTACGCATCATATCGAGACGACACTTGACCGGGTGCGGGAAGGTCAGGTGTCGGTCTGCCAGAACCTGATTGACCTGATTCTGGCGGGGCGTGATCAGATCAAGGCCATGCTGGACGATCCGGATTCCTGCGACCTGAACGAAAACGCGCGCATCATCGCCGAACTGCAAACGCTGCTCCCTGATGGTACGCCGGCTTCGGCATCCAAACGCTCCGCCCCGGCAACCGCGGCGACTGCGAATAAACAGATCGAAAAAACATACCGGATACACTTTGAGCCTGATAGTTCTCTGTTCAATAGCGGCATGGACCCGCTTGTTCTGCTGGAAGAGCTGCGGGATCTGGGCGAGACACACATGGTCTTGTTCACCGATCGGATTCCATGTCTTGATGAGATTCATGCCGAACAATGTTATCTGGCCTGGGATATCATTCTGCGAACCAATCGCGGCATTGACACGATCCGGGACGTCTTCATTTTCGTCGAGGGCGACAGCAAAATTGACATCCGGGAGATAGAGGAGGTCTCTTTTGCAAATGCCGACGAGCCTTCGCCCCGTCTGGGCGAAATCCTGCTGGACCGCAGCGAAGTACCTTGCGAATCTCTCGAAAAAGCATTGCGGCAGCAAAAACGGCTGGGCGAGTTGCTGGTTGATTCCAAATCCGTCTCACAGGAGAAGATCAAATCCGCCCTGCTCGAACAGGACGCCATCAATAAAAAGAAAGCCGACCTGAAATCCGAAAGCGTGCGGGTTCCGTCGGACAAACTTGATCGTTTGATAAATCTGGTCGGTGAACTGGTCATTACTCAAGCGCAACTGAGCGAAATTTCATCCATGCTCTCGCGGACGGAACTGGCCAATCCGGTCGAAGAGATCGAACGGCTGACCGCAGAGCTGCGCGACAGTGTGCTGAATATTCGCATGATGCCCATCGGGACGCAGTTCAACCGGTTTCGCCGGCTGGTGCGCGATCTCTCGAAAGAATTGGAAAAGGAGATCGACCTGGTGACCGAAGGGGCTGACACGGAAATGGATAAAACCGTCATTGAGAAGCTGGCGGATCCCCTGGTCCACCTCATCCGCAACAGCCTCGACCACGGCATCGAAACGCCCGAGGTACGGGAAGCTCAGGGCAAAAACCGCCGGGGCGTCATCCGTCTTGCGGCCGCCCACAAGGGCGCCAGCGTCATCATTACCATTGAGGATGACGGCAAGGGATTGAATCCGGAAACCATTCGTGCTAAGGCCGTGGAAAAAGGACTGATCGCGAACGAGGCGGAATTGTCGGAAAAGGAAACCTTTCAGTTGATCATGCTGCCGGGCTTTTCCACGGCCGCTGCGGTGACCAGCGTCTCCGGGCGAGGCGTCGGCATGGACGTCGTCAAAAGGGAAATCGAAGCCCTGCGCGGCAGCGTCGAAATCTTCAGCCAACCGGGTGCAGGGACACGCATCCAATTGTCATTGCCGCTAACCCTGGCCATTATTGACGGACTGCTGGTGGACGTCGGCGGTGAACGATATGTCATTCCGGTCAGCACCGTGGAAGAATGCATGGAACTGCAGGAAAGCTGCAACGCCATGAGCGCCCGTCGGAATGTCCTGCAGGTTCGCGGGGAACTGGTGCCTTACGTTCGCCTGCGTGACATCTTCGGCATCCCCGGCGGGCCGCCGGCCATCGAAGAAACCGTCATCGTCAATCTCTGTGATTCGCGGCTGGGCATCGTGGTGGACCGCATCAT
Organism: uncultured Pirellulales bacterium; assembly: GCA_964482555.1. GTDB lineage: Bacteria > Planctomycetota > Phycisphaerae > Sedimentisphaerales > SM23-30 > CAYZXY01. Next base: position 32,007 of record CAYZXY010000002.1, on the reverse strand, counting down.
CGGCGACCATCAAACCGTGATCAAATCGCTGAGCAAAGTTTATGAAGATGTCAGCGAGATCTCCGGCGCCACCATCATGGGCGACGGCAGCGTCGCGTTGATTCTCGATATCACCGGCATCATCGAAACCGCACGTAAAGAAGAAGAATATTTGTTAGCGTAAATGGTATTAGTGTTAAAAAGGTATAAAAGCATTTTTGGAGAAAAAACAATGGCGAAAGTGAATGACTTGAAAATCAGTGTAAGAATTTTACTGTTACCGGCGATGTTCCTGCTGGGCATGCTGCTGCTGCAAGGGGCGAACATATTCCTGGAGCACAAATTAAACAACGATGTGGTTTACCCCACGTTTGAGAAACAGGTTCTCGACGGCAGCGTCTCCACGATCAAGGAAGCCGTCGATATACAGGCGGAAAGCCTGGGCGGGAAAATCGACAAGAGCATGACCGAGCAACAGATATTTGATCTGATCATCGCTGAGACCGACCCGCTGCGGTTTTTGGACGATGATTCGGGTTATTACTTCACGCAAACGCTGGAAGGTGATATGATTAACGTTCCCATCAAAAAGGAAATGAACGGGCAGAATAATATCGGCGCCAAAGACAGCAACGGCTTCGAATATATTAAAGCCTTCAGCGACACGGTTAAAAAAGACGGCAGCGGCTTCGTGAAATACTATTTCGAGAAGGAAGGCGCCGGCATCCAGCCGAAAATGAGCTATGTCCGTAAAATCCCCGGCACGGATTATATCATAGGCTCGGGCGTTTATATCGATAATGTCGAAGCCGAAAAGGCCGCTTTGAACAAAACTGTCGGCGACAAGAATGCTCAGTTCATGACCTATAAAGCCGGTATTTTCGTTGGCTTGCTGGCGGTAACGATTTTTCTGTCCATCCTCATTGCCCGCGGCATCACCAAACCGATCGGCCGTGCCGTCGGCGTCATGAACGAACTGGCCCAGGGAAATGTCGAGATGGATGTTGAAGTCAACAGCAAAGACGAGATCGGCCACCTGCTCTCCTCCATCAAGGAAATGATGGGCAATCTTAAGGCCAACGCCAAAGCCGCTGAGGATTTCGCCAACGGCAATCTGAACGCTAAGCCTGTCATCCTTTCCGAAAAGGATCTGCTGGGTAAGTCGCTGACCGCCATGATCCAGAACATCAACAGCATCGTTGAGGAAATCACCCACCTGACCGAAGCTTCCCGCAACGGCCAGCTTCAGACTCGCGGCGATGTCGAGAAATATAGCGGCGGCTGGGCCGATCTGGTCAGCGGGTTGAACCAGCTTATCGATGCCTTTGTGGCTCCGATCACATTGACTTCTGATTACCTCGATAAATTGTCCCGCGGCATCACGCCGGATAAAATCACAGAAACCTATCGCGGTGATTTCAATCAGATCAAAAACAACCTCAACAGCCTGATAGATGCATTGAACGAGGTCACCGACATCGCTCAGGAAATTGCATCCGGCAACCTCTGCGTCGAGGCCGTCAAGCGTTCCGATCAGGACCGACTGCTCGAAGCGCTGGATAACATGATCCAGAACCTCAGCCGGTTCGCTTCCGATGTGCAGACCGCGTCCAGCCAGATCGCCTCCGGCAGCGAACAGATGAGTTCGTCGTCGCAGCAGATGGCCCAGGGCGCGACCGAACAGGCCGCCAACGTCGAAGAGGTCTCTTCCGCCATGGAAGAAATGAGCAGTTCTGTTCGCCAGAATGCTGATAACGCCCAACAGACCGCCTCCATCGCCGAGAAAGCCGCCACCGACGCTCAGGAAGGCGGTCAGGCCGTCGCCCAGACCGTTTCGGCCATGCAGAGCATCGCAGAGAAGATCAACATTATCGAAGAGATCGCCCGTCAGACCAATATGCTGGCTCTGAATGCCGCGATCGAAGCCGCCCGCGCGGGCGAACACGGCAAGGGGTTTGCTGTTGTCGCTGCGGAGGTTCGCAAACTGGCCGAACGCAGCCAGAACGCCGCCCAGGAAATCAGCACGCTCTCGACCGACAGCGTCGAAGTCTCCGAAAAGGCCGGCAAACTGCTCGATGAAATCGTGCCCGGCATTCAGCGGACCGCCGAACTGGTGCAGGAAATCAACGCTTCCAGCTCCGAACAGGCCAACGGCATCGACCAGGTCACTCAGGCTATCCACCAGCTTGACCAGGTCATCCAGCAGAACAGCGCCGGCACCGAGGAAATGGCCTCAACCAGCGAAGAGTTCGCTGCTCAGGCCGAAAGCCTGCTTAAGACGTCCTCGTTCTTCAGGCTCGACAGCACTAAATATCAAAGCGTCGCCAATCCCAATCCGCAGAAAATGGCATCCTCTGTAAGAACAAAAAACAAACCGGCGCCCAAATCCGCTGCTGCCGAAGCACATGAACTGACCGCTGCCGTGACCGGCGGCGGCATCGATCTGAATATCAGCGATGTTGACGATGTCGATGACAGTGACTTTGAACGGGCATAATGCGTTATTGAAGGAACAGGTACAAGGCAGTCATGCCGCAAGCAAGTTAACCATCTAGACTCAAAGTCACAAAGATTTGCGCGAAGGATTGTACTTATGAATGTTGGCAATCAATCGTGTTCTTTATGGTGAGAATCATAAAGCATGTAAGCGTGTAAAAAATAATAGCCCCTCACGTGAAGTAAGGTGATGCTTTTTGCTCAAATTGTGATCTCCGATTTTGCCTTGGGGCTATTATGTTTGGATGAATTTAATTTGGTATCGAACGATGGAGCGTCATTTTCATCGTTTTTCACACTCAGACGCTGAGTCATAAAGTAAGCTAAAAATGATGACATAATGTAATCATAATTATACGCAAAGGGTATGAGATTTTCCGCCAGGGTCAGACGTAAAGGCTTTAACCGCAAATGTTTACGTATGGGCAAAACGGAAATTATCAATCGGAACGTGTATGCACAAGAGGATATTGAAGATTTCGGATTTGAGAATTATTTTCAAAATTCGAATTTCGTGTTTTAAATTTCCGGTTTATCCGGGACAGGAGAATACAGAATGAGTCACACTGAAATTCTTGAAACCAGTCAGTACCTGACCTTCCGCCTGGGCGATGAGGATTTCGCCCTGGAGATCAACAAGGTCCGTGAGGTTCTGGATTATACCAACATCACCAAAATCCCTCGTACGCCCGAGTTCATGAAGGGCGTGATCAATCTCCGCGGCAATGTCGTGCCGGTCATCGACCTGCGGCTCAACCTCGGTATGAAAGCCATTACCCGCAACGTCGAAACCTGTATCGTCATCGTGGAAGTGGATATGGACGGCGACACCCTGCATATCGGGGCTCTGGCCGATTCGGTTCAGGAAGTCGTCGGTATCGAGGCCGACCAGATCGAACCGGCGCCCCGCATCGGCACCCGGCTCAATACCGATTTCATCCAGGGCATGGGCAAACGCGGGGACAACTTTGTGATTATTCTCGATATCGACCGGGTCCTTTCCTCCGATGAATTCTCCACCCTCAAAGCGGCCAGCCATGCCCCGGTCGATACGGAACCGGACAAGGAAAACGAATAAACCATGCAGAGTTCACCCAATAAAAAAACCTCTGAAAACGCCAGGGAAATCGGCATCCCGCTGCTGTCCGACAAAGAAATGGATATCTTTCGGGAACTGATCTACGAAGAGTGCGGCATCGATCTGAAAGAATCCAAACGGTCGATGATGTCCTCGCGACTCTACAAACGGCTGCGAACGCTGGGGCTGGAAAACTTCCAGGACTATTACAATTATATCGCCAGTGCCAAGGATCGCATTCAGGAAATCATCTCCATGATTGATGTGATCACTACGAACAAAACGGATTTTTTCCGCGAAAGCAATCATTTCGATCTGTTCGTAAACCAGGCGCTGCCGCGGTTGACTGCCGCCGAACGATTTCAAAAACAGGATAGGCTCCACTTCTGGAGCGCCGGCTGCTCTTCTGGCGAAGAGCCCTATACACTGGCGATGATCCTGGATGACTATTTCCAGAACCGCCGGGGCAGCTATTCGATTCTGGCGACCGATATCTCCACCAGGGTCCTCATGGCCGCCAAACGGGCCGTCTATCCCGAGGAAACGATCGCACCTGTCCCTGCTCACTTTCGCAAAAAGTATATGATGCAAGGCAAAGGCGACCGCAAAGGGCAATACCGCATCGTGCCGGAATTACGAAAAAAAGTCGTGATGGGACGACTTAACTTCATGGATGAAGACTTCGGAATCAAAACGCTGATGGATGCCATTTTCTGCCGGAATGTCATCATCTATTTCGACTGGCAGACAAAAGTCAGGCTGATCAAAAAACTCTATCGCCAGCTTCATCCCGGCGGCTATCTCTTTGTGGGCCACTCGGAAACGCTTAACAGCGTTGACCTGACCTTCGAGCGTCTGGCCCCGACCGTTTTTCGAAAACCTGAGGAAACTGAAACCAGATGAACGAGATAATCAAAGTACTGGTGATTGACGATTCGGCGGTTGTCCGGCAATCCCTCAAAGAGCTCATCGAGTCCGATCCGACACTGAAGGTGATCGCCACCGCCGGCGATCCCTATATCGCGGTAGAAAAGATGAGGAAGGAAACGCCCGACGTCATTACCCTCGATGTCGAAATGCCCCGTATGGACGGTCTGACCTTTTTGCACCGGCTGATGAGTCAGCATCCGGTTCCCGTGGTAATGTGCTCGAGCCTCACCGAGAAAGGCTGCGAAACGACATTCAAAGCCCTGGAATATGGCGCGGTCGAAATCATTACCAAGCCCAGAATGGGCGTAAAAAAATTCCTTGAAGAATCCCGCGTCCAAATCTGCGATGCCATTAAGGCTGCGGCCCAGTCTCGCGTCAAAAAGACAACCCGCCACACGCACAAGGTAGAGAAAAAAATATCGGCTGACGCCGTCCTCGCTCCCTCCAACAGCGGGGCCATGCTTAAAACCACAGAAAAAATCATCGTGGTCGGCGCCTCCACCGGCGGCACTGAAGCGCTGAAGGTTTTCCTGGAGGCCCTTCCCGTCAATACCCCCGGCGTCGTCATCGTTCAGCACATGCCCGAAAAATTCACGACCTCCTTTGCCGCCCGGCTGAACGAGACCTGCACTATTCATGTTAAAGAAGCTCAAAACAACGACAGCGTTATCCAGGGACGTGCCCTGATCGCGCCCGGTAATTTCCACACGCTCATCAAACGCAGCGGCGCCCGCTATTATGTCGAAGTCCGCGAAGGCCCCCTCGTATCCCGGCATCGGCCCTCCGTCGATGTCCTGTTCCGTTCCGCGGCCCATTACGTCGGCAAAAACGCCATTGGGGTCATCATGACCGGCATGGGGGACGATGGCGCTCAAGGTATGTTGGAAATGAAACAGGCCGGCTCTTGCAATATCGCACAGGACGAACTGTCCTGTATTGTTTATGGTATGCCCAAAGAGGCCGTTGCTAAAGGCGGCGTCGATGAAATTTTGCCGTTAAAAGATATCGCTAACCGCGTCATACATCTTTGCAATCAGGTGTTGGTTTAAATATGCAAAAATCAAAAGTACTCGTAGTCGAAGACAGCATGTCCAATCGCGAATATCTGGTGCAGCTTCTTTCGCCTTTTTATCAGGTTTTCACCGCCGATAGCGGCGAAAAAGCCCTGCGAATGGCCGATAAACATCAACCCGATGTTATCCTTCTCGACATTATCCTTCCCGGTATTAGCGGCTATGAAACCTGCCAGCGCATCCGGGAAAACAAAAAGCTTCAGCAGACCAAGGTTGTCGCCATCTCCACTATGTTCAAAACCGACGACAGGCTCGAAGGCTACAGCGCTGGTGTCGATGATTATATCTCCAAACCATTTAACGGCGATGAGCTTATGGCCAAAATACGCGTATTCCTGCGGTTAAAATCGGTTGAGGAGGTCTCGTTCAAACTAAAACAGGCCTGCAAGCAGACTATGATTTATCTTGTTCAGCTCATGGAGGCAAAAGATGTTTATTTTCGCGGGCATTCAGAACGGATGTCTCAATATGCCGTTCATCTGGGAAAATTCATCGGACTTGATCAGCAAAAATTAAATCGGCTTAAATGGGCCAGCCTTATACATGATATCGGCAGGATTGGTATGCCCGATGATATCCTGAAGAAAGACGGCCCATTAACCTACGATGAATACGAAATGATAAAAACCCACACCGCCATTGCTCACAAACTGCTCAATCCGGCGGAAATGCATGAGGATATCCTCTCGGCCGTAAAACACCATCATGAACATTATAACGGCAAAGGATACCCGGACGGTCTGGCAGGCGAGGAAATTCCTCTCCTGGCCCGTATTCTTCATGTCGCCGACGTCTGGGACGCCCTGACCAGCGAACGTGCATATCGCCCCGCCTTGTCCTGCGATGAGGCCCGACAGATCATCCGCCAGGAAGCCGGCAGAAAATCCGATCCCGGCCTGGCCGCCCAGTTCCTCGAAATGTTGCATAACAACCCCCGCATCCTCTCAGAAACGCTTAATTTCACCCGATAAACCCCATCTCCCATAATTATTTGTTAGTAATATTAACAAAAGCCGAATATAATTATGTTTTATGGTTAATTTGATGCATTGTGCAAACTGGCGTTTCGACAGATCGATTAATCATCATGCTCTCAGGAAAAATGAACCAATTCTGTTATTTACGGGAGGGTTTTTATGCAAAATGAAATAAAAATCGGTATTGTTCTAGGTGTTGTCGTTATTGGCGCGGTTGCCCTGTATTATTTCCAAAAGGATACAAGCACGGCCACCAATCCGGAAATCAGTCCACTCAAGGATCTGATTGAAGAGCCGTGTTTGCCTCCTGCGGAAACCCTGCCACCGCCGCCGGCTGGCGATAATACTTTAATTGAACCCATTATCAGCGACCCCTGTAATCCTACTCCGATTCCCGGGCTTGAACCGGAACCATTACCCGAATCTGAACCGGGCAAGGGCCTGCCGGATACAAACATGACCGACAGAGACGCCACTCAGACGAAAGAGCCAACGCCTGATGAAGTGGCAGACGAAACGCAGGAAGAAGAACCGGAAACACCCGTTGTCGAAGAGGAAGAAGAAGCCGTGCCGGAGCAGGAAGAACTTCCCGATCATCGCTACTATACTGTTGAGCAAGGCGATAATCTGTTCAGAATCGCCGAAAAATATTACGGTCTGGGTCGTCACTGGGAAGTCATCTACAATGCCAATCGCGAGAAAATCGGTGATAATCCCGAAAATCTCAAAGTTGGTATGAGGCTTCGGATTCCGTATCCGGAAGAAATCATCGGAAATTAAACCGGCAGTTTACCCCCGACAACCATTTTATAGACCGCAAACGTCTCGCGGGCCGTTTTCTCCTGAGAAAACCGGGCCGCCTGCGCCAGACACTTTTCGCGTAATTCCGTATTATCCACATCTTTTTCCAATGCCATTTGAATAGCCCGGGTCATATCTTCAATGGAACAGGGATCGAACAACCGGCCCACGTCGCCCACGACTTCCGGTATCGCCGTCGCATTGGAAGCCGCGACAGGCGTACCGCAAGACATCGCCTCCAACGGAGCTAAACCGAAACCTTCATAAAAACTGGGTTGAACGACCAGTGAAGCAAGATTATACAGACCGGGCAAATCTTCTTCATTTACCCATCCTGCCCATATCACCCGAAAATCCGGTTCAAAATGTCTAGCCAAACTGACTAGTTTTTCCGATTCACCAGTAATTTTTCCCGTTATAACAAGTGGATACTCTTTCCGAAGTTTTTGGGGTAAAATCGAGCAGGATTTGATAAGATTGGGGAGGTTTTTATGCTTTTTGTGGTTGCCGGTGTAAAAAATAAACCGCTCGGGAAGCCGGTACTTTTTACGCAATGTTTCCAACAAATCAATATTTTCAATGGGTTTAAATGATTTTTGGCAACTTTGAGGAATAACGGCAACTCTCTCATGTGGTACGCCCAGCCGCTCAATAATATCTTTCTTACTATGATTGGAAATGGTAATTATTCGGGATGACCTTTGAGCGTTTTTTTTCGTTATCCATTGAAAATAAAGCCGCTGAGCCGTTGAGCAGTAATTCTCAACCGTCAGCGGATAGAGATCATGAATGGTCATCACCAGCGGCAGATTGCGCATCCCCAGCGGCATATCAAAATGCAGGTAATGATACAAATCATTACTATCTCTGAACTTACGAAATTCCAGATGATGCCGTAAAGATAGCGTGCGATGCCGGACGGCTTGAAGTTCTAACGAAGGATCGAGGCCGGATTCTTCAAGGCGGGATCGAGCCTGGGAAATAATTTGCCGTTGTGCCGGGCAATCAGGGTTATGATAAATCGTCCAATCTTCCGCCGGAGCCATTGCGACTAGCTCGGGAAAAAGATTGCGGGCATAAACGCGGCCACCGCCGGGCAATGCCGCCAGACGAAGATCGAAGCTGATTTTCATAGCTATATTTTCATTTTGAAAACTGGCCGCTCTGGTCTGTCTTAATATGATTTGCCCGGTAATTTGGAACCGGAAATATCGCGTAATCCCAGAGGCTTATCCAGCACTTCCGACAGGACAAAGGCCCGGGCCAGGTCGTTTCTTTTGACAAGATAATCGCGAAGGGACCTTTTACCGGTGATTTTCACAGGCGGCTTTTCGGTTATCGGTTCGATTTTCTTGTCGCCGCCGGGCTTGAGGGGTCGGTTTTGACGCTGTCGCATTTGCTGCTGTTTTTTCAAGAGGGCGAGTTTTTTACGTTTGGCCTCTTCTTCGGCACGTTTGAGATGAACCGGATGGCTGGGTGACATGGTGCGGGGGGTGTCGGCTTGGTCAGGACGTTTTTCTTCCAGAGACGGCCGGCTCGGGACAGTTTTTTTCTGCGGCAATCGTGAGGACGGTTTGGGCGAAGTCACGGTTTCAGCCGTATGCTGCGGCTGTGTCTGGGTGGAAATGGTTTTTTTCCTCTGCTCGCTGACCGTGGGAACTGGCCGGCGCGTCGGTTCGGATGTGGTTCGGGGCGAGGAGGATGGCTGACCGGGCAATGTTGTGCCGGAGCGGCGCTGCTCTTGCGTCCGACTGCCGGAGGGACGCCGGGGTTCATTTTTATCCTTCTCTTTTTTCTGCAGGATGGAACCCAGCCCTGAGAGGACCATGATAATTATGATCCAGATAAACTGCTTCCATTCAAAATCGCCGCCGTCCTGTGCCAGTATATCCGCGAATAACCACATGGCCTCGTTCCTGTCCCGGCAAAGCCGAAAAAAATAAACATTAAAAAAACATCGGCCGAAGGCCGAATCGTCATTATATTGTAATAGCGACGGAAGGAAGTGTCAATAATTTGCATTGACCGCAAAAAACCGCAGCATTTACATTAATTGAATAACGAGTGATACGATAACAAGCCGGGAGTTCGTACCGCATTTATGCAGGCAGAATACCTGAAGTACAAAAAAGTTGCAAGAAGCAGGGAAAAGGAGTAAAAAACAGGACGTTAGGCGTGGGACGTGGGATGAAAGATGTTAGACATGCGATGAAAATTGAAGTTGCAAAGCGGTGAGGAATGTGTTCGATGGAGTATAATATCAGCGCGGTGATACCGGCGCATAATTGTGAGAAATTTATTGCCCGGAGCATTGAGAGCGTACTGGGGCAGAAGTATGCGGCGGCGGAGGTGATCGTGGTGGATGATGGGTCGGAAGACGGGACAGCAGCGGCAGTGCGGGCGTTTGAGGAGAAGGTGCGGTATATTTATCAGGAACGGGCCGGAGCAAGCGCGGCGCGGAACGCGGGAATTGAGGCGGCGAGGGGCGAGTGGGTGGCGTTGCTGGATGGGGATGATGAGTGGCTGCCGGGGCGGCTGGCGGAGCAGGTGAGAGTGCTGGAGCGGCATCCGGAATTGCGGTGGTGTACGGGGAATGCGATATTCTGTCTGTGCTCGGAGGCGCGGCGAGCGGAGCAGGTGTCGCCGGAGAAGGCGCGGCGGCTGCTGGGAGGAAAAGATTATTTTGAGAACTATTTCGACGCGGGGCGGATCGGGTTTATCGGGCATACGGATACGATGCTGATCCGGCGGGAGGCGTTGCGGGAGGCGGGATTGTTCCGGACGCAGCAGGCAAAGGCGAACGATCTGGATATGTGGTGGCGGCTGGCGTACCGTTGGCCGGCGATCGGGTATGTGAGCGAGCCGCTGGCGATTTATCATCTGGGGGTGCCGGCGAGCATATCGCAGAAGTATTTCGAGGTGGAGCATTATATCGAACTGATCGGGCGGCATCTGGATCTGTCGCGCGAGGGGGGGCAGGCGGAGGCGTTTGAGAGGTATATTTCGCGGCTGCTGCGGTTGTGGCTACGGTCGATGTTGTTTGAGGGGCGTGGGGAGGATATCCGGGAGTTGATGCGGCGGTTTGGGGGGCTGCTACCGGGTTATTATAAGGCGATGATGTGGGGATTGACGGCGCGACCGGAGATGACGGCGGCGGGGTGTCATGCGGCGTCGCGGGTGGTGCGGGGGCTGCGGCTGCGGCGGATGGTGACGCGACCGCCGAGGAAGGGGAAAGAAATAAAAAAATCGTAAGCGTTTACGCGGTTTTGGCTGAATTGGCCGTAGAATTTATTAAAGATGGAACAGGGCGACCATCCAGATGATTACAACATTCATCACGCAAATAGTCAATAATGCTGCGTTCTTGCAACCGGTTCATGATGGAATCATGGTATCATCTATCATCATAAGTTATGAAATTTACTTGACATTAGCTGTTCAGCCGCTAAAGTTAGGGCCGATTATGTACGTACACTGTGATGAACGTTTAGCCCTGTCACGAAAGAGGAAGGCGGCCCGTCACAGGGAGAAGAACCTTATAAATCTATTTAAACTAAGGAGTTATCAGAATGGCTATTAAAGTTGGAATTAACGGATTCGGTCGTATCGGCCGTACGGTAATGCGGATTATTGCTGAACGCAGCGGCGAATTCGAGGTTGTCGGCATTAATGACCTCTGCGATGCGGCTTCAAATGCCCACCTGTTCAAATACGATACCGTTATGGGTAAATTCAAGGGAACCGTTGAATTGGAAGGCAGCGATCTGGTAATTAACGGCAAAAAGATCAAATGTACCTCTGAAAGAAATCCGGCCAATCTGCCCTGGGGCGACCTGGGCGTGGATATCGTCGTGGAATCCACCGGTGTTTTCTCCACCCGTGAGAGCGAAAAAGGCGGATACGGCGACCACATCAAAGCCGGTGCCCAAAAAGTCGTATTGACCGTTCCGGCCAAAGACGCCATCGACGCCATGATCGTAATGGGGGTTAATGACGACATCCTCACCGCCGATCACAGTTGCGTATCCAATGCCAGTTGCACCACCAACTGCCTGGGGCCGGTCGCCAAGGTTCTCAACGACACGTTTGGCATCGAACGCGGTCTGATGACCACGGTCCACGCCTACACCAACGACCAGAACGTCAGCGATATTTTCCATAAGGATTTGCGTCGCGCCCGCGCCGCGGCTCAGAACATTATCCCGACGACCACCGGCGCCGCTCGCGCCGTCGGCAAAGTCATCCCGGCCCTGAACGGCAAACTGGACGGCTTCGCCCTGCGTGTACCGACCATCACCGGCAGTGCCGTTGATCTGAAAGCAGAGCTGAGCAAATCAGCCACCGCGGCCGAGATCAACGCCGCTTTGAAAGCCGCCGCGGAAGGCGCCATGAAAGGTATTCTGGAATACTGTGAAGACCCCATCGTCAGCAGCGACATCATCGGCAACGATCACTCCAGCATCGTGGATGCTCTTTCGACCATGACCATGCCGAAAGACGGCAGCAACTTCGTTAATGTCGTCAGTTGGTACGATAACGAATGGGGTTATTCCTGCCGGACCGTTGACCTGATCAAAAAGCTGGCAGACTTGATGTAATCTATTGCCGGACTGGACATTTACTCATCAGATGAATGAAACCGGGCCTGGGAGTCATCTCCCGGGCCCTTTGCCGTAAAACAATTCACAATTTAAGGAAGGGTTAAAACGATGGCTAAAAAAACAATTGCCGATATTGATGTTCAGGGCAAACGCGTCTTTATGCGGGTCGATTTCAATGTGCCGCTGGACGATAATTGTAATATAACAAACGACCGCCGTATTCAGATGGCATTACCCAGTATCAAAACCGCAATAGAAGGCGGAGCGAAGCTGATTCTGGCCTCTCATCTGGGCCGACCAAAAGGGGAACGCGAAGATAAATATTCATTAGGCCCTGCCGCCAAACGGTTGGGTGAACTGCTGGGCAAGGATGTCAAACTCGCTCCCGACTGTATCGGTCCTGAGGTCAAAGCTATGGTCGAAGGCATGCAGAATGGGGACGTCATCGTGCTGGAAAACCTGCGGTTTCACAAAGGAGAAACCAAAAACGAAGAAAATTTCGCCAATGAACTGGCAAGCCTGGCGGATATTTATGTCAACGACGCATTCGGTACCGCCCACCGTGAACACGCCTCCATGTACGGCGTTCCTCAGGCCCTCGGCCCCGGCAAGCGCGTTTGCGGTTTCCTGATCGAGAAGGAACTCCAATATCTGGGTGATGCCCTGGCCTCGCCGCAAAAGCCCTTCGTTGCCATCCTGGGCGGTGCGAAAGTCAGCGACAAAATCAGCGTTATTGAAAACCTGATCAGCAAAGTCGATCGTATCCTCATCGGCGGCGGCATGGCCTACACCTTCTTCAAGGCTCAGGGCTACGACGTCGGCAACAGCATTTGCGAAGAGGACAAACTGGAAGTCGCCTCCAACCTGCTGGCTACCGCCAAAAGCAAGGGCTGCGAACTGGTATTGCCGGTCGATAATGTCATTGCCTCGGAATTCAAAGCCAACGCCGAAAACAAAGTCAACAGCGGCAATATCCCCGAAGGCTGGGAAGGACTCGACATCGGCCCGGAAACCCGCAAGCTCTTTGCTGACAAGCTCTCCGACGCCAAGACTATCGTCTGGAACGGCCCGATGGGCGTATTCGAAATGGAACCGTTCGACGCCGGCACCAAAGCCGTTGCGCAGGCCATCGCCTCAGCCACCGACAGCGGCGCGATCAGTATCATCGGCGGCGGCGACAGTGCGGCAGCCGTTGAGATCATGGGTTTGGAAGACAAGATGAGTCATATCTCCACCGGCGGCGGCGCGAGCCTGGAATTCCTCGAAGGCAAACCCTTCACTACCCTGGAAATCCTGGACGACAAGTAATATTTATAAAAATATAATGGCAAAGGCGTTAACCTATAAACAGTCCGGCGTGGATATTGACGCGAACGATCGAATGGTCGATCTGATCGGTGCGGCGGTCAAGAGTACGCACGGACCGCGGGTGATTCATCTGCACAACGCGTTTGCGGGATTATTCCGGCTGGATTACGATGAACAGCTTTTTAAGCGGAACTATCGCGATCCGGTGCTGGTCGCCTGCACCGATGGCGTCGGCTCAAAGATCAAGGTGGCAGCTCAGGTGGGCCGCTACGATACCGTGGGGATCGACCTGGTAGCGATGAGCGTGAACGACATGCTGGTCCAGGGCGCCGAGCCGCTGTTTTTTCTGGATTACATCGCCGTGAACAAACTCCTGCCTGAGCAGGTCAACGAGTTCGTAAAGGGAATCGCCGAAGGCTGCCGGCAGTCGGAATGCGCATTGCTGGGCGGCGAGACAGCGGAAATGCCGGATGTGTATCGCAAGGGCGAATTCGACCTTGCGGGTTTCGCCGTCGGCGTGGTGGAAAAGAACCGGATGATTACCGGCAGCTATGTCGAACCGGGCGATTCCGTGATCGGTCTGGCCAGCAGCGGTCTGCACTCGAACGGCTATTCCCTGGCCCGGCATATCTGCTTCCGGCAGCACAAAATAAAACCAGGCCAATTTGTCGATGAACTGGACGAAACCATCGGCGAGGCCCTGCTGCGGCCGACACGAATTTACGTCAAATCTATTGTGAGCCTGCTGCGAAAATATCTTGTAAAAAAAGTCGTCAAGGCGATGGCTCACATTACTGGCGGCGGCATGATCGGCAATATCCCCCGCGTCATCGATAAGAAAATGGATGTCGTCATCGACCGGAAATGGGATGTGCCGGCGATTTTCAGCTTTTTGCAGGAGAAAGGGCCCGTCGAACCGGAAGAAATGTATCGGGTGTTCAATATGGGCATCGGCTACATCATCATTGTGCGGCCCAAGTTCACCCGCCCGGTCATGACCCATTTGCGGCAATCCGGTGAAACGCCATATTTCCTCGGCAAGGTGAAAAAAGGGACCGGACAAGTCATTATCAAATAATGCTAAAGGCGGTTTGTCATGCTACTGAGTATCATCATTCCCTGCTACAATGAACAGGAGGTCATCCGGGAGACGCATAAACAGGTTGCCGCCCTGATCGACCAATGGTGCAGCGAAGAATTGATCGATGAGTGCGAATTGATCTATGTCGATGATGGCTCCGTGGACGACACGCCAACCATACTTCGGGAACTGGCCGAGCACGATAAACACGTAAAAATCATCTCTTTTAGCGGTAATTTTGGTCATCAATCGGCTTTGCTGGCGGGGTTGCATCATGCCCGGGGCGATGCGGCGGTTTCGCTGGACGCGGACTTGCAGGATCCGCCTGAAGCGGTCGGGGAAATGCTGCAAAAAGTCCGCGCAGGTTACGAGATCGTCTATGGGGTCCGCGAATCGCGCGACACGGATACTTTTTTCAAACGGACCACCGCCCGAATGTTCTACGGCCTGATGCGGGGGCTGAAAGTGCCGGTTGTTTATGATCATGCCGATTACCGAATGCTCACCCGGCCGGTCCTGGAGGCACTGAAGGGATTCCGGGAAGTCAACCTGTTTTTACGCGGGCTGTTCCCGCTGATGGGTTTCAAAAGCTGTCAGGTGAAATTCGACCGCCGGGAGCGCTTCGCCGGCCAGACAAAATACCCGCTGGGCAAGATGCTCTCCTTCGCCATCCAGGGTATTACCTCGTTCAGTTATTTCCCGCTGCGGATCGCCTTCTTTCTGGGGGCGATTGTGTTTACCATCTCGATTGTCATGGCCGTCTGGGTGCTGGTCACGGTCGCAATGGGCAAATCGATGCACGGCTGGGCTTCGACCGTCCTGCCGCTTTATCTGTTCGGCGGCCTGCAGATGATTCTGATCGGCATCCTGGGCGAATACATCGGCAAAATTTATCTGGAGGTCAAACGTCGACCGACCTATATCATCAGCCGAAAGATCAATTTCGACTGAGATGCTTTGCGTCAATCCGTCCGCTCGAGCACTTTCCAGATTACTCCCGCTGGTTCCACATCGTAATTCTTGAGAATATACTCCGGGCTGTATCCCGCCACCGGCGAAACGACATAGACAGGATGCTCAGCAATCATATCGTCAAATGATTCCTTGTCACGACAAACGTCAGAGCCGGGATAGTTGGGATGGTCCGACAACACGGTTTTTTCCGAATAGTGTCCTTTAACGGTTTGGATATACCACAAGGCATAAACCGTTGTCCCGTCCGCGACTAACACACCGTCGTCCGGCAAAGCGGCCAACGCTTCCAGTGCGAATCTTTCCGCGCCCCGGTAGCCGTTGCGCCAGGGTTGCAGGAACCATTCGACCTCATCGCGATACGGAATATCGCGCCCGGCATTGATGCGAAAATTAAATCGCCCGGTGAACAAGGAAATACTCGCATAAAGCGGAATGGTGATAAAACTCAGCAGCAGAACCACCGACAGCATTTTTCTCTTATCATGCAGCAGCCACTGGCAACCCACGCCGACCAGAATAGAGAACACACAGTAAAACGGGATGAAAAAAGAATAGCGATCCGGCACGCTGTAACGAAAAGCAAAAACGAAAAACAACAGTGTAATTCCCGCCAGGACCACATGGAAAATCGTACGTTTTTCTTTTCGGCAAAGATATACCAGACCCGCAACGCCCAGCAACAGATTTGGTCCCGGATAGTTGTATACAATAAAAATCAGATTTTCAAGGATGATGACCGGCGTCAGACTCACATTGAGGACATCACTGCCGTATCGGTCGCCGAAGAAAATGGACGCGATCGTCTGAGCCGCATCCCCCGTTGCTTGAAAATACTGAACAATCACTACCAGATAAGGCAGCGTCCCCGCCAGCCAGCACACGACAAACAACCCCAGTTGTCCCAAAGTCAGCTCCCGCCGCCAGAGTCGCCAGGCCAGCAGCAAAACATACGTAAACAGGGGGATGATCCCCCACATGTGATTCGCGATCGCCAGCCCGTTCAACAATCCCAGAGCCCAGAGGTAACGGCGGCTTCCCTTCTTCAAATAAAGACACAGAAAGAGCAGCTCTGCGGTAAACAACGCCGTATAAAGACTGACCACTTCGGCAATACAGCAGTATTGCCAGAATGTCCAGGAAACGCACAAACTCACCGCCCCGATCGCCGCCGGCAGCCGGCTCCCCTGCCAGAGCCGCAGCAGCAAAAACACATTCGCCACCGTCAACGCACCGAAAAACGCCGAAATCAAATTGATGCGATGCCCATACTCCAGCGCTGGCAGCCCTTTAACCAGCATACCGACCAGGATATAGAGCGGATGCGACAGGGCCAATCCCAGTTGACCATGCAGATCGTTGTACCAGATACGGGAATAAAAATAGCCGCTGTCCTGCCAGAGCACTGTCGGGGCACAGGTCAGGCTGTAAAGCAGTAAGGCCGCCAGAAAAAACAGGCCGTACTCCCAGGCAAGCGTTCTGGTTTTCATGTTAAAATCCGGGCTGATCATATATACTCGTTACGCTTGAATGTTAATGTTCCGGTTGTTTCCATACATAATTTCGTGCGGATAAAACCCTTATCCCGATTGCGCATACCAAGAGCTTCCAGCCCATGAATCGACGCTTACGAATCGATAAACCGCGACGAAATATTTTCGGTACGGGCACGATACACGTGTTGCGCATTTCGCAACAGGATTCGATTTATACCTAATCGGGTCAAAATCTCCTGGCAGGGCCGATCGTAAGTTTTTTATCCGCACATAATTACGTTTCGACAAAACGGGCAATTTCAATCGAAACAAATATGATTATAACAAATTGATTGGCGATGATAAACATAATCCAGAGATAGTTATTGCGAAAACCGGAAAAAACTGGAAAACCGCCGAATATCCCTTATGATGAATTTTTTGGAGTTTTATGACGATTATGCAGTATAAACATATTATCTGGGACTGGAACGGCACGCTGTTGTTTGATGTGAATGAATGCGTGGCCAGCGTTAACCGTTTACTAACAGACCGTGCGCTGCCGCCGCTGACGCTGGACCGCTATCGCGAGGATGTGGATTTTCCCATCGTCCGTTTCTATACCAGACTGGGATTCGATTTCAGCCGGGAACGCTACGAAGACGTGGCCCATGAATATATGAACCTCTATCTGGAGCAGGTTAAGCAATGCCGGCTGCAGAAAAACGCGATACAAACACTGGCGAAGCTTTCCGCAAGAGGTTTCACGCATTCAGTCCTGTCCGCTTACCATCAGCAGCGGCTGGAAGAGGCGATCCGGCATTTCGAGCTGGAACGATGGTTTACGGATATTATCGGACTGGACGACTATTACGCGCACAGCAAGGTGGAAAACGGCATCCGATGGATTCAGCAACTGCCCTTTCGCAAGGAACAGGTCCTGTTTGTGGGCGATATGCTGCATGATTTTGAGGTCGCCGAGGCCATGGGTGTCGCTTGCGTCCTGCTGGCCTGCGGCCATCAATCACGATATCGACTGGAAACCTGCGGGGTGCCCGTGCTGGAGGATATGGATCAACTGGTCGCTTGGCTGGATACGCTGCGGACGCTGCCGGCGTAACCTAATCAACCGGCCATCTGATCGACATAAAACGGCAACGCCAGAACATTGTACCAGCCGGCCAGAAAAGAAATGACGCTGACCGAAGAGAATATCCATACAGCCGACTTACGGCAATAAATCGAGACGATCAGCCCCAGCGTAAATTTGAACAGTACCCCTACCAGCGGGCCGACGACCGGGCCGTATTGAAAAGACACCCAGCGGACAAAGGGGTGTATCTCAAACTCGATCCCGTATGTTATCATGAAATGCATGGTCCCCGCAGCGTCGCACAGCAACCCCATCAAAAAAATGACGAGCAAAGCATGATAAGCCTCCCAGAATCCCTGGGCATTACGGGTAAAACGGTCGTATATGTCTCTGAAGGATTCCAGTTTTTCTCTCTCATTTACGGCAGAGAGTGCCCCGGCGCCCTCACAGACCAGTGCATTAACCGTCCCGGAATCATGATAACCGGTTTTTGCCTTCTGTCGTTTGATACTGAATTTAAAAAATGATTCCATATCTGCCGTCCTGTTAACATGCAGTTTGCCTTAACTGCATTCAACATCGGCACAATCTGGACAACCAGAATCGAGCAAAATGCCGGAGACTCCAAATATCTGCAATAATTTTGCCTGAGAAAACATCCCAAAGGGAATAATTCCTACAAATATCATGATGCTGTTTCCGATAAATAACCGAACCTTTTGCAAAACCTCGTGAAGCGGGGTTGCCGCAGTGAGCGCAG
The DNA here is from genome assembly GCA_964482555.1 of uncultured Pirellulales bacterium. GTDB lineage: Bacteria > Planctomycetota > Phycisphaerae > Sedimentisphaerales > SM23-30 > CAYZXY01. The sequence goes on along the minus strand of CAYZXY010000002.1, from coordinate 13,383 downwards.
GTGGAGACAATCCGTGCTGAAGGGCGTTTCAGGTCTGATATGCTAAGGACTTCGGGTTTCATACTCGTTCCGATTGAAATAACACGTTTTGCCAGAACGTCATTAGATGCGGATAAAAAGCTTACACCCGGCCCTGTCAGAAGTTTTCTACCCAATTGGGTATATACTGCGGCGGACGCTTCCGTAGTCCAATAACGTTACGGTGTGTGCAATTCTCCCCCGGCTCCTTACTTCGCGAATTGATCGAATCGTCCTCAGTCTCTTTCTGTATCTCATCAGCCGCTCCGGCAGCGCAGTATCGGGCAATAACACACCTCGTTGATCCGGTTGCGGCTGGGAGAATTTGCTTGCCAAATGCGACATCGTCTGGTATATTTGGAGAATGCATACCCGGCATCTCTAATAAGCAGTTAGCGAATGAAATGTTCCATTATGCTTCGAGAGGTTTTGCAAGAGGCCCTATAAACATTAATGGAAATCAAAACATCGTCACTATAATGTCATTCCCTAAACCCGCCACGCTCCTGCTGTTGGGAATGGGCGGGGCCATGAACAGATAAAGAAATTAACACAAGCAACGCTTTGGGGCGGACAGGAAAGATAATCACCTTTTGGAGGTTGGAAAGATGAAACAGAAAATGTTTTTGACAGCAGCGGTATTTTTTATCAACAGTAGCATTTGGGCCGCTTGTCCTTCAATGGATGTGGCCGGGGATGACTGTCGGGTGGACCTGGCGGATTTTTCGGTATTAGCAGAACAATGGCTGACCGAAGGCACCCTGCCGCCGGCCATGACGTGGGTGACGATTACCGACCCCGGCATCGCAGACCATGAGCGATTCTATGGGCAGATGAGCAAGTACGAGACGACCAATGCTCAATACGCTCAGTATCTCAACGAGGCCTTGACGGCCGGCGCGATTGGGGTTGAGGTCTATGACGCCGGCGGCAATCAGTTCTGGGATGTTGTTGTCGCCAACAGCGGCCCATATACCGGCCAATCCTATTACCGCCTTGACGGGCCGGGTTCCAGTGTGTACGGCGTCATTGACGGCGGCGCGTCACGCATTAACTTTACGGGCAGCGTGTTCACGGTGGATGCCGGTTTTGAAGATCATCCGGTCACGTATGTCAGTTGGTATGGGGCGATAGCCTTTGCTCATCACTATAACTGGCGACTGCCGACCAAGTGGGAATGGCAGGCCGCCGCCGACTTTGACGGCACCTACACCTACGGCTGCGGAATAACTATCGACATCACCATCGCTAATTATAGAGATTCGAATCATCCTTACGGCACCACCCCGGTCGGTTCGTATGGGACATTTGGTTACGGCCTTGCGAACATAGCCGGCAATGTCGGCGAGTGGACTTCGAGTAAAATTCCGGGGTTTGCTACCTATAAGGGCGGCGGCTGGTTCACAATGGAGAGCGGTTGCATAGTCGCATCATCAGGACTCACCGTAAGCCCGGACAACTACTTTAACTCTTCCGCGGGTTTTCGGGTGTGTCGCGACCTGACGCCGGAGCAGGATATCACCTGGGTGGCCATTGACGAGCCCGATTTTGTCGGACAGATGAGCAAGTATGAAACCACTAACGCCCAGTTCTGCCAATACCTTAACGCCGCTCTGGCCGCAGGGGAAATTGTTGTCAGCAGCGACAATGTCGAAGGCGCCGCCGGACCTTATGCTAATGAGAACTACTATAACCTTGCCGGCGCCGGCGATGACTACAACGGCGCCACCGCCGGCGGTGCGGCGCGGATCAACTGGTCGGGCGGTGCGTTTACCGTGGACCCCGGTTTTGAGGATCACCCGGTTACCTATGCCAGTTGGTATGGGGCGATGGCGTTTGCCGACCATTACGGCTGGCGACTGCCGACCGAATGGGAATGGCAGGCGGTCGCCGATTTTGACGGCAACTATAATTACGGCTGCGGAGTAACCATTGATAACAACCGAGCCAACTACAGGAACTCGACACATCCGGACGGTACAACGCCGGTCGGCGCATTCGGGTCTTACGGCCACGACGTCGCGGATATGGCGGGCAATATCTGGGAAATGACCAGCAGCGTCAGTGGCAGCAATTTTATAATCCGCGGCGGCGCGTGGTACGAAAATGCTACCACTGTATCCGCTCGTGGCGGCAAACCCTTCACCAACATGGGCAACGGCAGCGGCTTCCGTGTGTGCCGTTGAGTATACACAAAGATTATCTGGTTTTTTTTGCCAGGGCAATAATATATTGTTTAAGCGGCGGGTGTATCGCGCAAAACAACTTGCCAAATCGAGGACGAAATCGATGGTATATTTTGTGGAAAAACTCATCAGGAAGGGGGGGGTCGCCACAGAACATATCAAAAAAGATGTCGATCTCGCCAAAGCCGCATTTGTTCAGGAACTGGCGTATTTGTTCGGGGGCATATTCCCGGACATGTCCCATGCTGCCCAACCAGTCCAGTTGTTCGTAGGCTTCGCAGGGATCGTCGATGGAGCGGCCGAGGAGCATTTTGATCCGATTGTTCAGGCTAATGAGGTTGGGCGTGGTCAGGATGATGGTCCCGCCGGGAGAAAGAACACGATTGATTTCTCTTAGCGTGAAAAGCGGGTTTATGCGTAAATGCTCGAACACCTCGCTGAAAAGGGCCAGTTTAAACCTGTTGTCGGAGAAAGGGAGCGGTTCGTTTTCGATGTCGCATTTTTCGACGGTCAATTGTTCCTGGGCGATGAATTCCTGAATGCGTTCAGGCTTGTGATCCACGCCGACCGAGGCGATGTTCATTTTCTTCAGGCAAAAGCTCAGGTGACAAGGGGTGCAGCCGATTTCCAGAATTTCCTTATCAAAGGAAATTCTCTGGATCAGATTGAGTAAGTAGATATAGCGGTGTTTTTGCCAGCGGAAATACGTTTTGTTCCATTCGCGCAAGTCAGGGGCAATCATGTCGAGCGTTTGTTCCAGTTGTTCAAAGATGGATTCGAGCTTTCCGGAATGTATGCTAACGGGATTTGTCAAACATATAACTCCTTGCCTCGGCGCCATTGATTGATTTCGATTTATAGGCTATCTATAGAAATGGCTTTAGAGACGAAAGTATGAATTATTTTTCTCTGATAAGGAGCGAAGAACCGGCTATACTGGTCGATATTCACGATTTTTCGTGACAAAGTTCAGAGATAAACACATCCGCATAAAACTCTAAATGAATTTTTTAGAGGTTGCCTGTACTCGTAACAAATGAATATTTCTATCCTGTCCATTAATAATCTTCCGTGAACAAAACGTTTATGTTGGGTTTTGGGCATCTAGAGCTGATCGAGATCCGGTCTGGCTCAACGTATGTTCTCAAGGGAACGAAGCAACCGGGGCCGCCGCTCTGCCAGGTCGTTCCAGGGCCTTCATGGGGAGACATACTGCAAGAAGTAATCACCGAACCAGCCCCTGCGCGATATGTACGGGGGTCGCGGCCACGCCGGAGATTATGCTTCCTGATCGGGTTGCTCCGGCTGGCCATCCGTACCGACTTCATCATCAACTATCTCACTTTCAACCGGCTCTTCCCCCGGTTCACTGGTATCGCCATTGTCTTTGGCGATCCGGGCGACAGCCACCAGTTTATCGCCTTCATCCAGGCGGATCAAACGTACGCCCTGTGTGTTTCGTCCGATATCACGCAATTCATCCAGACCGGTCCTGATAATAATGCCGTTGGCACTGATGAGCATCAGATCATCGTCATCAGAAACGGCTTTCAGAGCGACCACCTTGCCGTTGCGGTCCGTCGTTTTAATATTGATGAGCCCCTTGCCGCCCCGCTTCTGCATGCGATAGTCATCCATATCGGTCTTCTTGCCATAGCCTTTCTCGCACACCGTCAGTAAAGACGGCCCCAGACTGGCTACCACCATATCCACCACCTGATCATCCGAATTCAGTGTAATTCCCTTGACGCCGCGGACCACACGCCCCATCGTTCGCACATCCTGCTCATTGAACCGGATCGCCAGACCGTTTCGAGTCCCCAGAATAATCTCATCCGCGCCGCTGGTAATCCGGGCCCCGATGACATTATCGCCTTCGTCCAGTAAAATAGCATTGACCCCGGCCTTGCGGACATTGCCGAACGCGCTCAACTCCGTCTTCTTGACAATACCGTTCTGCGTCGCCAGAATCAGCATCCGGTCATCGAAATCACGGACCGGCAGGATTTCGGCAATCTTCTCTTCCGAACTCATCTGCAGCAGATTTGCGATATTCCGCCCCCGACTCTGGCGGGAAAGCTGCGGAATATCATACACCCGCTGCCAGTAACACCGCCCCTTGTTCGTAAAACAGCACAGGTAATCGTGCGTACTGGCGACAAAGAGATCCTCGATGAAATCGCCTTCTTTGGTGCTGCTGCCCACAATGCCGCGGCCGCCGCGGCCCTGACGACGATAGGTGTCGATCGGCATCCGCTTGATATAGCCGTCATGGCTGATTGTAACAACGGTCTCTTCCTCGGCGATAAGGTCCTCAATATTAAAATCGGTGATCTCGCCGATGATCTCCGTCCGACGCTCGAAGCCGTACTTGTTCCGCATCTCGTAAAGGTCTTCGCGAATCATATCCAGCACCAGCTCTTCACGCTCCAGAATGGCTTCATAACCGGCGATTTCTTCCGCCAGTGCGGCGAATTCCTTCGCCAGTTTCTCCACCTCCAGCCCCGTCAATCGCTGAAGCTGCATCGACAGAATCGCATCGGTCTGCGGTCCGGACAGAAACTGATCGTTCTGGCTCCGCTCCCGCACAAACTCCTCCGGTAGCAGCCGCTGCAGTGTCGCATGCTCAATCAGCCGCAACGGTTTGTTCATCAGGGCTGTCTTGGCCGAGGGCACGTCCGCCGACTGCTTGATCAGGGCGATGATTTCGTCAATATCGCTCTGAGCCAGCAGCAGACCTTCGACGATATGAGCCCGCGCCCGCGCCTTTCGCAGCAGAAACCGCGTCCGCCGCCGGATGACATCCTTGCGATGTTCCAGATAAAGCTGCAAAAGCTGCTTGATGTTCAGCGTTTGCGGCCGGCTGCGCACCAGGGCAATATTGATAATACTGAATGTGGTTTGCAGTTGGGTATATTGGTAAAGCTGATTGATGACTACCTGGTCGTCGGCTTCTTTACGCAGCTCAACCACAATCCGCATACCCTTGCGGTCGGATTCATCCCGCACATCGGATATCTCCGGAATCGTCCCGCTGTGAACGCAATCGGCGATCTTCGCGACAATATGCGAACGCACCGACTGATAAGGCAGTTCATCTATGACAATGATCGACCGGCCGCGTTTGCTCTCTTCAATGTGGTATTTCGCCCGGACGGTGATTGTCCCCCGACCGGTTGAATACCCCTCCAGAATCCCGTTCCGACCGCAGATCAGGCCGCCAGTCGGAAAATCCGGCCCCGGCAGCACTTCCATAATATCCAGAATGCTGCAATCGGGATTATCCATGACCTTGATCAGGGCATTACAGACTTCCGTGGTATTGTGCGGCGGGATGCTCGTGGCCATCCCTACTGCAATCCCCAGACTGCCGTTAACCAGCAGATTGGGAAAACGGCTTGGCAGGACCAACGGCTCGGTCATGGTCTCATCATAATTGGCTACGTAATCGACCGTGTCCATCTTCAGATCGCCCAGCATATCCGATGCCGCTTCGGTCAGGCGGGCTTCCGTGTATCGCATAGCCGCCGGCGGGTCGCCATCCATCGAGCCGAAATTGCCCTGCGGATCGACCAGCGGCTGGCTCATATTCCATGGTTGGCCCATTCTGACCAGGGTCGGATATACCACCGCCTCGCCGTGCGGATGGTAATTACCGGAGGTGTCGCCAGCGATTTTCGCACATTTGCGGTGCTTGCTGCGCGGCCCCAGGTTCAGATCGTTCATCGCCACCAGAATCCGCCGCTGCGAAGGCTTCAATCCATCCCGCACGTCAGGCAGCGCCCGGCTCACAATCACGCTCATCGCGTAATTCAAATACGAATCCTTCAACTCATCCAGAATCGACTGATCCTCAATCTTCTCCTGAATCTCGTTATTCTGTTGTCCGTCCTGATCACTCACCACGTTTTATGTCCTTTATCTTCAAAGAAATTAACCACGAAGACACACAAAGTCTCGAAGGCAATAAAAATCAATTACTAGCTAGACGTATTAAGCAAGCATAGATAATCCCGGTATATTAACAGATTTTCCCTAAAAAACAAGAAGTGAAAAATGTTTAATAATGCGCTATAATACTATGGTATAAAGGAACGGTGGGCCAAAAGTATATTTTTTGTAAACTTCTTACTGGTAAAGGCTTATGAGAACTTATCTGCCGATTGTCATTGCTTTGTGCTGTTTGTCGGGTTTGGTGCCGGCATCTGATAAGAAAGATCGGACAATCGAGAATCAAAATCGCGCCCGGCTATCGGCGCTGGATAAAGTCGCGATAAAAGATCTCGTCGTTGTGTCGCCTTCTGAGGAAATTGTCAAAGCGTATTCGCTCGACCCTTTTTATCGTAAGAGCCTGATATTTCGAGGTTTCCTGATCGTCGGCTCCGAAAATGTCTCTGATTTTGCTTTCCGCGAAGCTGCTTATATCATTGATAATGTCATCGGCGAGCATCAGAACATTCTCGATGTGATGCGGCAAAACCAGATGCGACTGGGGATTATGGCTTACGATGAGATGACCACCGACCTGCCGGAAAACAGCCATTTTCGTAACAAAGCCTATTGGGACCGGCGGGCCCGTGGGCTGGGAGCAACATGCCATTATCCGATCGTTTCCTGCGGGGAGGAGAATTTGCTCAGTTTCCCCGGCGATCCTTACGCTTCGGAGAATATTCTCATTCATGAATTCGCCCATACCATTCATGCCGCGATGAAATTTGCCGATCCGAATTTCGACCCCGCTCTCCTGCGGACATTTTTGTCCGCTCGCAAAAAGGGGCTCTGGGATAAAACTTATGCCGTCACAAATCACAGCGAATACTGGGCCGAAGGCGTTCAAAGCTGGTTCGATGACAACCGCCAGAATGACAACTGCCATAATCATGTCAATACCCGCAATGAACTGGAAGAGTATGATGCCGACCTCGCGGCCCTGATCGCAAATACCCTTGGCCCTTCGGACTGGAGATATCAGTCTCCGAAGAATCGCGGCTTCAAAGATCATCTTGAGGGCTACGATCCCCAAAAAAGCCCCCGTTTTCGCTTTCGGCCGCGCGATGCTGACGAAAACAGTTCACCGTAAATGCTGGTATGATGTTTATTTCTGGGGAAGAGTTCACTGAAATTATACCCAATTGGGTAGAAAGCTCCTGGCAGGGCCGGGCGTAAGCTTTTTATCCGCAGATAATCAGGTTCCGAATAAACGGGTATACAATTATAATTTTGGCATAACCGTTTACTTCGTCGTTATATTCCCATCAGGGATAAGGGATAGTTGAGTTTAGCCTGTACTTTTTAAATGCAGGGCCTAAAAGGAATGGTGGTCTCTATAAATTTATCGAGAAAAGTCCCGCAGCAACGACTGAAATATCATTTTTAATGGTAATCATAAAAAACCACATTATCGGTTAACTTTCTTGTAATAATACATTTATGCTGATTGATCTCTGTATGGCGGTCTGGAAAAGTCGTTTCAAGTTTATATTTTGAAAACCCGTATATATTTTATGCAAAAAAACCGGTTAATAACCGTTTGTTATATTGTCTAACCCTGTGAAACAGTGGGTATTGTACAATTAACATTTTTCAGGTTTTAAATGCCTATGAATAAGCAAGTTAAGAATTCATTTCGCTATGGGGTTATTTACGGCGTCCTTTTGCTCATCGTCTTGCCGGTTTCGGCTGCCCCTGAGGCTGAGATCATACTTCCTTTCGAGAAAGCCGACAATGGCGCCGCGCTCAACAAAATAGATGAATATGTTATGGCCGGCCTGAGCCAGCAGCGAATAAAACCGGCTCCTTTGTGCTCGGATGCCGTCTTTGTCCGCCGGGTTCATCTCGACCTGATCGGCTCGGTCCCTGAACCGAAAATGGTACGGGAGTTTATCGAGAGCAAGAAGCCCGATAAACGGCGTATTCTCATCGACATGCTTATGGAAGAGGAGGCTTACGCCGATTACTGGGCCTTAAGATGGTGCGATCTGCTGCGGGTCAAGGCGGAATTCCCGATTAATCTTTGGCCCAACGGTGTCCAGGCCTATCATCGCTGGATTCACGACTCCATAAAGAAGAATATGCCCTACGACCAGTTTGCCCGCGAACTGCTGACCTCGAGCGGCAGTAATTTTCGCGTACCCCAGGTGAATTTTTATCGGGCTATACAGGGCCAGGAACCTTCTTCGATTGCCCGGGCAGTGGCTCTGACCTTTATGGGTACCCGTCTGGAGAATTGGCCGGAAGCAAAGCAAAAGGATATGGAAGCCTTTTTCTCCGGCGTGGCTTATAAGAAAACCGCGGAATGGAAAGAGGAAATCATCTATCTCAGCCCCACATCGTTCGAAAGTCTGCAAGCGAGATTCCCTGATGGCAAAACCGTAACGATTGCTCCGGGCGAGGATCCCCGGCAGGTCTTTGCCGACTGGCTGACACAACCGGAAAATCCCTGGTTCGCGAAAAACATCGTGAACCGGATGTGGGCTTTTCTTTTCGGCCGCGGCTTAATCCATGAACCTGACGATATTCGACCGGACAATCCGCCCGTTCATCCGCAGCTTTTGGCCTATATGGAGAAGGAATTCGTCCGGTCCGGCTACGACCTCCAGCATCTCATTCGTCTGATTCTTACGTCCCGGACCTACCAGCAGTCTTCCATACCCCGCAACGACTATCCAGCAGCCGCGACGTATTTCGCCTGCTATCCTGTCCGCCAGCTTGACGCCGAAGTTCTTATCGATGCCTTATGCTGGTTTTCCGGCAGTCGCGAAAGCTACTCCAGCGCCATCCCTGAGCCGTTTACCTTTATTCCCGAGGAAAACCGCTCAATTAATCTTTCCGACGGCAGCATCACCAGTCAGTTTCTGGAGATGTTCGGCCGGCCCAGCCGAGATACCGGACTTATGTCGGAGCGAAATAACGATCCCTCGGAGGCCCAGCGTCTGCATTTGCTTAATTCGACGCATGTTCAGGGCATGATTGAACAAAGCTGGCGATTGAAGGCTCTGGTTCAGTCCTCACGCGGCAACAACCGCACGCTGACCAACCTGATTTACCTAAATATCCTGTCGCGGTATCCTTCCGAAACGGAACTGGCGACGGCCGAGAAGTATTTTTCCGCGCTGAAAACCGGTCGAAATCAGGCGGCCAACGATCTTGCCTGGGCTTTGATCAACAGCAAGGAATTTCTCTTTCGCCATTGAACATAAAAAACTTTACTGAGGATCGCATTATGGAAAATCAAGCTGGCAATAAAACCATTTCTCGTCGAGAGGTTTTGCGGTACGGTTTATACGGCGCCGCGGCATTGTCGCTGGTCGAACCGCTGCGGGCTTTTGCCGGGCCGAAGGCCATTCAGCCCCGTGCCAAATCCGTGATTCAGATCTGGATGTGGGGCGGTCCTTCGCATCTGGACACCTTCGATCCCAAACCGAAGGCCGGTTATGATTATTGCGGCCCCTTCGACAAGACAGCACCGACAAACGTGGATGGCATCCAGATCGGTGAATTTCTCCCTTTGCTCGCGAAACAGGCCGATAAGTTTTCCATCATACGCAGCATGACCCATGGCGTCAATGCTCACGAAACCGCTTCTTACCTGGTACAGACCGGCCATCAACCCGGCCGGCTGGTTTATCCCTGTGTGGGAGCGGTGGTGTCGATGTTTAAGGGATACGAACATGGCTACAAGGGGTTGGTCCCGCCCTATATCGTCCTGACGCAGCCGCAGGGCCGTTTTTCGGAAGCCGGTTTTCTCGGCCCCGGATTCAAGCCGTTCGCCACCGGCGGCGATCCCAGTCGTGATCCCTTTGTAGTTGAAGGGATTATCGCGAAGGGAATTTCCGACCAGCGACAGCATAACCGCCGCAAATTGCTGATTGCCCTGGATTCGCTTGGCAGCGCTATAGGGGATAATCCGCAATTCGCCCGGCATGATACGTGCGAACAACAAGCTTACGATTTAATGTTCGGCGATGCCCGCAAGCTGTTCGATTTATCGCAGGAAACCGACGCGGTACGCGACCGCTACGGCCGCAACACCTTTGGACAATCCTGCCTGACGGCCCGCCGGCTTGTCGAGCATGGTGTCCCCTATATAACGATAAACTACAAAGGCTGGGATACCCATAAACAACATTTCGAGATTATGCGGCGGAAACTGCCGGAGATGGATCAGGGCATGGCCTCGCTGCTGCAGGACCTGTCCGCTCACGGCCTGCTCGAGAGCACCATCATCTGGTGGGGCGGCGAATTCGGCCGCGGTCCGAAGGTACAGTGGAACTCACCCTGGAACGGCGGCCGTTCGCATTACGGCAAGTGTTTTTCCACCGTGGTTGCCGGCGGCGGTTTTAAGGGGGGGCATGTTGTCGGCGCATCCAGCGAAACAGGCGAGGAAGTCGCCGAGCGCGCCGTCTATCCGCAGGACATAATCGGCAGTATGTATGAACTGCTGGGCATTGATCCCGACGGCCCGCTGCCCAATCCACGCGGTCTGGACCTGAAGGTTATGCCCGCCTCCACCCAGGGCCAGGGCCGACTGTATGAAATAATGTAACGGCGTTGATGTGTTTAAGCGTAGCGCGTTAAAGCGTTTGTTTACTGATTTACTTTTTTACTCGTCAACTCATTTATTAAAAACGGAGCCTTGAAATGAAACCTGATCGATATGCATTTTTGCTGACATTGCTGGTTTGTGCCGTCGCGGCCCTCGGTCAAACGACTAGCCCCGACCCGCATGTCAGTTATCTATATCCCGCAGGCGGTCGTCAGGGTTCTGTGGTGAAGATCGTTGCCGGCGGTCAGTTTCTGCAGGGGGCATCCTCCGCCTATGTTTCCGGCGACGGCGTTACCGCCAAAGTCATTCGCTATGTCAAACCGTTTCGCATTTTTAACCGGGACCAGCGTATGCTGCTTATTAAACGGATTAAGGAAGTCCGCGACCGGCGGTTGAGTGAACTGGGCGTCGAACTGCCGCAGGCGCGCAACAGCCGGTTGGCGCCAAAAGCGTCCTCCGCGACCGCTTCTGGTAAAACCAATGCCGCCAGAAACGGTGACGATAAAAAGAAATCCCAGGAACCGGAGATGAAGCTTCCAGACCATCCGCTACTGGACGATCTGGAGAATAAGAGCCTGCGCGAACTGGCTCATCTCAGCGATATACTTTTTTTCCCTCGCCAGAAACAGCAGATGAACCGACAACTCGCTGAAATGGTGGTCTTCGAACTGCACATCGATCCCGCCGCAGAGCCGGGCATTCGTGAATTGCGGCTGAACACCCGTTTTGGCCTGACGAATCCGATCAATGTCCAGATCGGCCAGGTTGACGAAGTTACCGAACTCGAACCCAACGACCGTGATGCCTACCCACTGCTCGACAAAGTTTTGCAGGCAAAAAACATTCCGCTTTTGGGCAAGCCCCTCGAACTGCCGGTAACCCTCAACGGCCAGATATTCCCCGGCGATGTGGACCGCTTTCGCTTCCGGGCCGCGGCAGAACAGTCGCTGGTCATCGAAACCCATGCCCGTTCGCTCATTCCTTATCTGGCGGATGCCGTCCCCGGCTGGTTTCAGGCAACGGTCGCCTTGTATGATGCCGACGGCCGGGAAGTGGCGTTCGCCGACGATTACCGTTTCCATCCAGATCCGGTCCTGCATTTGCGGATACCCGCCGATGGCGAATATGAACTGGAAATCCGCGATGCCATCTATCGCGGACGGGAAGATTTCGTGTATCGTGTCACCATTGACGAAAAGCCCTTCGTCACTCACATATTCCCGCTGGGCGGCCGGGCCGGTACAGCGACGACCGCCTCGCTTGGCGGCTGGAATATCGACCAAACACAATTGCGACTCGATACGCAAACCGAAGAGGGCATGATTCATCAGGCCGTTTGCCGTACCGGCGGCAAGGTCTCCAATGAGATTCTCTATACAATCGATTCGCTGCCGGAGTACCGGGAGCATGAAGCCAACGATACCCTGGCCGCCGCCGAAGCTGTTACTCTGCCGGCTGTTATTAACGGCCGTATCGCTGACCCCGGGGATGTGGACGTATTCAAGTTTATCGGCAAAGCCGATGAAACGATCGTTATCGAAGTCGAAGGACGCTGCCTCAATTCGCCGCTGGATTCGCTGGTGCGGCTCACAGACACCTCCGGCAATGTCAGCGCCTGGAACGACGATTACATTGAGATGGGCGAGAACTTTCTTCATAAAGATATCAGCGGCCTGATCACGCATCATGCCGATTCCCGTCTGATGGCGACGCTGCCGCGCAAAGGCGTTTATTGCGTGCACCTAAGCGACACGCAGAACCACGGCGGCGAAGCCTACGCTTATCGTTTACGAATATCGCCGCCCATGCCGGACTTCGCCTTGCGGGTGACGCCTTCGAGTCTGAACGCCCGGGCCGGTGAAATCATCCCCGTTTGCATGCACGTCCTGCGGCAGGACGGCTTCGAGGGGGAGATCGAGGTACATCTGCACGATGCCCCGCCCGGCTTCGAACTCAGGGGCAATCGCATTCCCCCCGGCTGTGACCGGATTTGCATGACCCTCACCGCGCCGCCGAAAGGCTTTTCGCAACCTGTAAATTTGAATTTTGTCGGGCAGGCCAAAACCGACCGTGGCATTATCAAACGCTCCGCCGTCCCAGCTGACGATGTCATGCAGGCGTTTCTGTACCGGCATCTGGTTCCCGCCCAGGAACTGCTCATTTCGGTTATGAAAATGAAATGGCCCTATCCGCCCGTTGAGCTGGCTGCCTCCGGTCCGGTTCAGGTGTCTGGCGGCAGTTCGGCTATGGTCCGCATGAAGACCTGGAAACGCCCGATTCTTGAGGAAATGAAGCTCGAACTGAAAGACCCGCCCGCCGGCGTTTCCCTGCACGACGTCGCGGTTATTCCCGAAGGTTTCTCCTTTCGAGTCCAGGCTGATAAAGAATTGGCGCCCCTCGGCCACGCCGGCAATCTGATCGTGGAAGCCTATCGCGAATATTTCCCCAGAGACAAAGACGGCAAGCTTTCAACCCAGAAACGCCGCGTGCCGATGGGCTGTTTGCCGGCCATACCGGTTGAGATCAGCAAATAATCCCTCATTCCGGCATTTGCGCAAAAACCCGAAATCTTAAGCACGACAATCAGATTTTAAATATATTTTAATTCAGTACTGTCCCAATAACTTGAGACCC
>CAYZXY010000001.1:0-233519 GCA_964482555.1 uncultured Pirellulales bacterium | reverse complement strand
CGCACATATCTTCGGTCTGCTGACAGCGAATAATTCCAGCTTTCTTCATCAACTCCTTTCCTTTCCTCAGCGATCTTCTTTAGTACACGAATGATCTTTGACATCGCCGTGACATTTTTCGATTTGCTCTTTGGAGCAATTTTGGGGTTTGTCTTTCAGTTTTTCTGGTTTTTGACAATTTTGTTTTTTGTCAAGAATTACATAAAAGCTGTTTCTTAGAAAAATAATGACAAATAGCAAGAAAACCTGCAGACATTCCAATTCAGCCTCATAAATCTGTTTGCCTTTCTGGGTGTCATACCACTGATCGTAAGAATTTGCTATAGAATCAAATTGCATTTTATACTCGTTCCGATTGAAAATCCCCGTTTTGCCGGAACGTAATTATTTGCGGATAAAAAGCTTACGCCCGGCCCTGCCGGGAGTTTTCATACCCTTTGGGTATAGTCACGTTTTCGTCCAACAAGACCGTAGTGATGTGAAGGCAAATCGATGATACCGTTTTCTACTTCAAAACCCGCCTGCTCAATCCACTTTTGGCAATCGGCAGGTCGTGGACGAATGTCCATCGATGGACCCCGCGGAGTATTTGGATCGTAATTCCAGTGGATGATCGCTAAACAGCCGCCGAAATCGAGAATTCGCCATGCCTCACGTAACAGCAATAAAGGATTTTTTGCATGAAGAATATTGAACAGCATTGCGTAATCTATAGATTCAGATGGAAGACCGGTTCCATCTTTGACAAAATCACGCACAAACAACCGAATATTGTTGATATTTTCCTGGTGAGCACGGCGATTGCATTCTTCAATCATTTTCGCATCAATATCAAAACCGTAGAGCGTACCTTTTATCCTGTGGGCTGCTGGTATGGCGAATGTACCATATCCACAACCGAAATCCACAGCGTCACGAACGTTTTTATCCAGTTTAAGGGCGGTCAATATTTTTTCAGGGTCGAAGAATGACTGCCACATTTTTTCGTCCGGCATGCCGCTTTCCCGCGTTTTCATTTTGTATCCTCCCATGCTCGTACTAATTTTTCGAGCAAATTATACATTGCCTTATTTCCGTTCGCGTCGCCTTTTTCAAAGTCATTGTCAACTGTGGCCATTTGATTAGTCACATAAGCAAAACAAATAACAGATTTATTTTTGGCTTCCGCAAATGCATAAAGAGCCGCTGCTTCCATTTCTACCGCTAACAGCCCCTCCGACCTCGCATAGTTAATCGCTTGTTTCGTTTCTCGAAAAGGAGCGTCCGTAGTCCATACACCTCCCTGAATAACCTGAGGGTGTCCGCTTTCCAAGCAGCTGTAAAACTTAAGCATATCAGAAGAAATATCTACATAAGGCTGAGGGGGAAGGTAATGGTAACTTGTGCCCTCATCACGTAATGCTTTGTTGATCAAGACAAAATATGGCGGTTCAGCCACGGGAAGGATTTGTCCGGCTGAAGTAATGCTTATAAGCATACCGCAGCCGGAAGCAAACAGCTGCTCAGCCACCAATACAGCATAAGATGACCCCACCGCACAACCCACCACTCCGATTGTTTGTCCTGCAATGCTCATTTCCACCATTTCGCTGTGATAACAAGCCCAGTAGGGGTTATGTTTTGCTCCATTATTTTTGAGATATCGAAACAAATCTCCATCTGGATCAAGTAAACATAACTTCGGTACATTACCTGTTTTAATAGTCTTTTGCCTTCGCGCTTCTCGAAGCAGGCCTTCAGCAGTAAAAAGTGAGGATTCGTCATAATATTTATTTTTAAATAACGGATTCATTGATACCTCTTAATGTGTATATTCCAAAACCTGGATATCAGGCCCTATTTTTTTGATAATAGCATCCCGCATATTGGCATAATGTGGGCAGGGGTAACCGATAGGATTCCCTTTTGAGATACAGGAAGCAAAAACGATAATTTGAGCGCCTCGGTCAACCATCAATTTGGCACGAACTATTGCTCTTTTGCCCGGACAGCCGCCGCAGGAAACAAAACCAACAATTTCAACTGGCCCGGTTTCTTCAAATGCGAGTTTACCTTCTTTGGCAACCTTAAAATCAGTAGTTCCGCCGCACATATCTTCGGTCTGCTGACAGCGAATAATTCCAGCTTTCTTCATCAACTCTTTTCCTTTTTCGATTTGCTCTTTGGAGCAATTTTGGGGTTTGTCTTTCAGTTTTTCTGGTTTTTGACAATTTTGTTTTTCATTACAGCAACACATGGTGCAGATCATTGATCGGTTAGGCGATGTGCTTACCAGTATAGATGTCGGCGGTGAACAGTCAAGACAGTTCGCCCATGAAATAAAAATACTGGATGAATTGCTCAAAGACCTCGGCTGGACAAGGGAGGACTAACACATCAATCTCTTAAGGCCCTGAATTGGCTATTCACCGCTTAATTCGGGGCCTTTTTATATTTGAGCAAAACTCATTTGGGATTTACCATGCCCTCAAGCTTGCTTATTAGTTTTATCACAGCTTTTTGTCCTTTGTTGGTTATTTCGCAGAATGTTTTTGGCTTGCGATCAACAAATACTTTATCCACTTTAATATATCCCACTTCTTCAAGCTTGCGAATCTGGACGCTAAGATTGCCATCTGATAGTTTGAGAGTATTTCGCAGGTGTGTAAACTCTAATTTATCACCGCCAATAAGTGCGGAAATTATCCCTAAGCGAGTTTTTGATAATATCAATTCATCAAATTTTGGCTTCTCTGGCTTAGGCATTTTCTTTTTCCACATCACGTAAACGTTTTTGGGTTACCAAGGAGGGAATCACACAGCCCGCACACATAGCAATGCCGAGAATGAGATAAGCATATTGTTTTAGAAAAATCGCAGCTAACATTCCTACAAAAATCCCAATTCCACCCATTAACCATTCTTTGGAATATACCACACCTGTCATAGATAGTGCTATTGCATATACCCAAGCCCAAAGAAAATTAATATCACTAACAGAGATTCTGCCAAACCAAAACGTTCCGAATATAATACCACTTGCAACTGTGATACCCCATATCCATCCAATTTGAATATAAATATACGGCACGATACCACGATTTTCCTGACGTTTGCTAAGCCGATAGCCAAAAAACATACTCAAGGGAATTCCAATTCCGTAAAGACTAAACCAAACAGTATTGATTTTAGCATGGGCTTGATGGGCAATAAGAAAATGTGTTGCTGTATACCCGACTAGGCAAATCAGCCCCCACGTGATAAATATAGCTGTTCCAGGATCAAAATCCCGACGAGTTTTTTCGATGGCAGACCGCATAAATTGCAGGTTCTCTGCGAAATTTTCTTCTATACGATCTTTTTGTGGATTTTCTCTATTCATGATTATTTCTCCATTTAAGTAAAGTACTTTATTATATAAAGTAAATTTTAGCAATTGCTAATGGAGCAGTCAATTAATTTTTTAAAAAAATTATAAACCTCTATATTTTGCCGTAAATACCGTCTATCTCAGCTGGCCTATATCGTATTAACTCATTTAGTAACAAGAACATATCTTCAATTGAAAGGAAGCCCAATGAACAACAATATCACTACCGGTGCGCGCAGTCCGCCTTAAAACATTATTGATTGACTGCAAAAACAAACAAATCAATTTAAACTGTTAAAAATTTTTAACGAAAGGAATTTACAATGAGAGTTTTATTCATAAATAATAACGGCACGGGTTTCGCTGATTATGTTCATATTTCAGAAGGCACAACCGTCGAACAGTTTTTCAAAGACAAGATGCAGGCCGTCGGCAAGCGCCATCATCATGCCACCGGCCAAGACGGCCAGGGCCATACCATTTTGAAAGTGTGTCTGTATTACCGGGGCGTCACCATCCCCTGGGCACGGCAACGCCAACGGCGTCAGATCGTCTGGCAGGAGGAAATCAAAAATGTCATTAAAGTGTCGCATGATAAAAATGTCATACACCTGTAAACGCCAGAGTAAAAGTGTGGCGCGTGCCGGGGCGGAAATATGTACCGCGGGCCTCCTGCCGGCAGGCCCGTTTTGTCGAAACCTGCTTTTGTGCGACCCAAACACTTACGCCTGGCCCCGCCAAGAGCTTTCTACCCGATTGGGTATATCCCACCTCCCACCTCCTACTTCCCACGTCCTACTTCCCACGTCCTACGTCTCACGTCTCACGTTTCTTTTTGCCTGTGTCTCATCTGGTTAATCGCCCGCCGCACCCGCGGTCCGATCGCGCACTTGAAACCCACCCAGTACGGCATAACCGGACTCATCATAAGCTCATACCGGCAGCGATAATACTCCAAACCAAACCCTCGCGCTTCCGGATGCTGCCGCAATAGTTGCTTCGCCATTTCTTGCTGACCGTGCCGCGCCCGCATTCGTGCCGTCCGCAACGCGAAACGAGCGATCATCCCTTTTATTAAATCTCGCTTCCCCTCCGGCACATAATCCAGGATAATCTCCGGCCGTTCCAGAAACGGCGCGACGGCATGTTCATGCGTGTTCGACAAATGGCTGTCCTCACGATGATGCACCGTGCCCGCCGGCCTGATCACCATCACACGCTCGTTCGGCACAATCCGCATGAATAAAATCGAATCCTCCCCCGACACGCACCGCTCCTCAAAAAATCCGCCATACGCCCGTGCCGTCTCCGTTCGCACAACACTGTTGCCGACATGATAAAACAACGCCAGCGATTCCACCCATGCCGGGTCCTCATCGCCCGCCAACTCATACACGCCCGGCACCACCCCGCGCCGCCGCCAGTATCCTGTCATATCATCCTGTTTCGGCCATTCATAATACATCCCCCCGACCAGCGCCGCATCATGCTCCTCCAACGCCGCATACATATTCGCCAGATACTCCGGCAGCCATTCATCATCCGCATCCAGAAACGCAACATACCGACTGCTCGCTTCGTGTATCCCCCGGTTCCGCGCCGCGCCCGGCCCGCTGTTCTCCTGCCGGATCAACCGTATTCGCTTATCCGTAAATCGTCCGACCAGATCCGCGCTGTGGTCGGTCGAACCATCATCCACTACCGTCAACCGCCACTGCGTGAATGTCTGATTTATTACTGACTGGACGGCCCTTTTGATGGTCTCCGCCTTATTATATAGGGGTATTATTGCATCAACTTTTACCATTTTATGGTCACTTTTTGGCATTTTCAGGGGTGTTTCTTGCGAAAATCAGCACTTTTATCGATGAAATTTTTCTTCATCTGGTCATACCAAAGCCCCAGTTTTGGAAAAAAACTCTTGATCGTTACTGTCTTTTTAAAATAACTTGAAAATACATCATCAAATTCACGGAGGATTGCCCGCACCGATTTGCCGTCATTTGCTGTCAGCAGCAAAGTGATCCAGACTCCTAAGATGATACGGGAACAGGACTTAAATTCCTTATAAACTCCTTTCTGCTTTGCCAGTTCAAAATGCCGCCGCACCAGCTCACACACAATTTCCGGATCCCTGTGCTTTTTTATTATACTATCCGGTACGCCCATGTGATACACCGCCAGCGGCTCATTGATATACCCGATTTTTGGGCTGTCATAAGCGATTTTGAACCACATATCAATATCGTTACACCGGGCAAGCCCTTCGGTGAACAGGCCCGCCTTGATGCATAAGTCCTTTTGTATCAACATCGTACCAGTCCAGCCGTAGCAATTGTTCTGGTACGCCGTGAAGAAACTGTCGAAATACTCCCTGCCGTTAAGTGCCGCCGCGGCTTTTTCGACGTTCTGGTTTTCATAACGTTGTTCACTTTTACAGTCGCAACGCCAGTAATTGCTGGAAATCCAGCATATATCAGGGTGTTTTTGCATAAAATCGACTTGTTTTTGCAGTTTTTCCGGCAGCCATTCATCATCGCCGTCAAGAAACGCGATCCATTCATGGCGGGCTGCCCGGATACCGGCGTTGCGTGCCGCACTGGCCCCGGCATTTTTCTGAACGATCAACCGCACCTTATCTTTGAAGCCTTTGACGATTTCGACGGTTTTATCCTGGGAGCCATCATCGACCACGATGATCTCCGCTGGCGGACGTGTCTGCTTGAGGGCACTACATATGGTGCGATGGATATATTTCTCTACATTATATGAGGGTATGACAACACTGATTGGTATGTCAGGTCGGGCTGGAGCGCTGGTATTCATGTTTGTAACTATAAAATATCTGTCTGTCGTTTCCAAATGAATTGAGAGGTAAAATATCTGCCGGTCAACTATATGATATTTTACAGCGATATAAAAGATATCTTTTGGGACTAAAGAAACCGGGCCTATCTAGTCGATACATTTGTGTAACCCAAAAAGGACCTTGATGTTATGAGGAAATTTTGATTTTTTGTTTTTGTCCGGACGAATTCCGACCGATAGTTGAAAATGACCTGCTGGTCGATTTTCGAGGCTGTTGCGATACACAGCACAGATGAGCGCGTCCGAGAAGAAAAGTTATGAAAAAGGTGACCGGAACGGGAGCTTCCGGTACTGAATGAAACAGCACTATCGTTCCTTTACTGCGTTGCCGGAGGCCGTCAGTCTGGGAGAGCAAGGAAAGCTTCCGCGACGGATTCTTTCCAGGGATAGATCACATTGATACCTACGCGAAACATAATCATTTCCTGTGTTGCCATATTTTTAGCTTTGGCTGGATGTGCTCAACAGGGAGGTAGTTGGTTTAGCCCTTCGCCCAAGTCTCCCGTAGTCGTTAATCCGGCATATGAAACGAATTTGAACGGCAACCTCAATGGCTGGGAACCGGTGGAGTTTGCCGCCACGCCTTTTTCATCCATTATGCAGCATAGTTTTTGCGAGGAGGGCGGCGATTTCGACCCGGATATCAGTCGGGATGGCAAGTTGCTGGTGTTCAGTTCTCTGCGTCACGCTCCCAATCCTGATCTTTACATTAAACAGATCAATGGTTCGACCGCCACCCGCTTGAGCAGCGATCCGGCCAGCGAGATTCAACCATCGTTTTCACCTTCTGGCGATAAAGTGGCGTATGCCAGCAATCGTTCGGGCAACTGGGACATCTGGGTCATCGGCGTGGACGGGGGCAACCCGGTGCGTCTGACGACCAGTATGAGTAATGATATCCATCCTTCGTGGTCGGCGGACGGCAAATGGATCGTTTACTGTTCTTACGGGACCCGCAGCATGCAATGGGAATTATGGATTGTCAGCACGGAAAATCCAAGCCTGAAGAAATGGATCGGCTACGGCATGTTTCCCGAGTGGTCTCCCAATCCCGCGATTAATAAGATAGCCTATCAGCTTTCCCGCTATCGCGGCAGTCAGTGGTTCAGCATCTGGACGATTGATCTGGTTGATGGCGAGGCGCGTTTTCCCACCGAGATCGTGACCAATCTGAATCATGCCTGTATCAATCCCACGTGGTCGCCGGACGGATCGCAACTGGCTTACAGTTCGGTCAGCAGCGATCAGTATGATAAAAAGGCGGAGAAAATGCCCGGCAGTTCCGGCGAAGATGTCTGGATAGTCGATATCAACGGTCGCAGCAACCGGCGTATCACCATGGATGACGCATCGAATTATTCTCCGACGTGGTCTCCTGACGGGCGACTCTATTTCTGCTCGGACCGGAAATACATCGACAATATCTGGTCTGTTAAGCCGTACGATACCGACTTCAAGAGCGCTGAGCCGGTGCAGTTAAGTCAGCATCCGCAGGCCGGTATTCAAGCCAATTAAAAAGCTGACCGACACGGGACAAGTCACTCTTTGCGATGATGGGTTAAGGCGTTAATATGAACAGGCCGCTTAAACAAAACAGCAACTATACCCCATCGGGAAGAAAGCTTCTGGCAGGGTCACGCCTGATCGTTTTCATAAAAGCAGTTATGGTTGGAGAAAACGGGTGATTTTCATCGGAGGCAGTATAAAAGGCCTGCGGAACGCCAAAACGCTCACAAAAAAAGCGAAAGTTAACTTCGGCAAATGCCGATAAATAATATAGCGGGTTCACGGATGAGCCCGGATAAGACGAACGAATGAAACCATGGATGGGCGACAAGTGAATAGAGTCAGAGCAAATACCGGTAGTTATTGCGGCCGACGGCGAAAAGTCTGGGCGGGCACGGTATGTTTGATGGCGTTGTCGATGATTCTGTTTTTGTCAGGATGCGGCCAGAGCGTCGAGCGTGTCTATACCAGTCCATATCCCGAGGCTTACAGCATTGCTGTCGTTCCGTTCCGGAACCTGTCCGGTTCGGAGGACCTGGACATCATGGCGGTGACGGACGAGCTTTATGCCGAATTGCAGCAGGTCAAGGGGCAGCTGCATGTCATGCCGGTCAACCGTGTGCTGGCGGCTCTGAGCGATCTGGGGATGCAGAACGTTGAGAGTCCCGATGAGGTCATTCTGCTGGCGGAGACGCTGGATGTCGAGGGTGTCATCGTCGGAACGGTGACCCGTTACGACCCTTATCCGCCGCCGCAGATGGGCATGACCCTGCAGATGTACCTGCGGGACGATAAGGTTATCGAGGGCCGATCGCTGGTTAACATCAATCCGGCGGAGATATCCAAAGCCGCCAGTCCGATGGAGCTGCCGGCCGGCGCGCCGATCAAACCGCGGGCCATGGTCGTGAGGATATTTGACGCCGGCAACGAGGAGACGCGCCGTCGCATTCAGGAGTTCAGTCGTCAGCGCGGTGCCAAGGACTCGCCTTACACCTGGCGTATCTGGACGACCCGGCGGAACTATATACGCTTTGTCTGTCATGAAATGACAGGCGAGCTGCTGGCACGGGAAAAGGAGCGGATCGAATAGGTGCCCCGTTTAGAAAGCTTCGGCAGAGCCGCGTAAGCGAAAACTCAATCGGAAACAGTATAAATGTTTTTTAACGCACATAATTACGTTCCAGTAAAACGAGAGTTTTCAATCGGAACGAGTAGAACATACCCCCAGGGCATCGCCCTGACAGGATGGTCATGATGGGCAGCAGCATCAAAGAACTGACACTTGTAAAAGAAGAAGAACG
The DNA here is from genome assembly GCA_964482555.1 of uncultured Pirellulales bacterium. Lineage (GTDB taxonomy): Bacteria > Planctomycetota > Phycisphaerae > Sedimentisphaerales > SM23-30 > CAYZXY01. Next base: position 224,495 of record CAYZXY010000001.1, on the reverse strand, counting down.
CTTTGTGTTTCGTTATGAATCAGGCGCGGAGGAAGACCTGCTGGATTCTTTCGTTGATCTGGCCAACGATCAAGGCAATCATTTTGACTGGTTTGACGCCGCGGTATTGAGCTTTCAGCTCAGTAAGCAGCTGGTTGAAGAAGCAGATAAGTACCTCTGTCCTCAAACGCATTCGACGTCTTCCGGGTTGAACTCGCTGGATGAATGCGATACAGAGTAAATTTATAAAATGGGCGGAGACCCGACAGACGGAACCGTGGTTTAATCAGGGAGTTGTTAAACAGGTTTACGCAGCCGTCTGAATTGAATTAGTTAAAGACTGGCGCAGCGATAAGTTCACTTCTCGCTCCGGTCTCACAGATATGACATCATGTTGTTCAGAAATTGCGTTGCGTATCCGGAGAGGATAGCGGCAATTTCCAGGCGGCCGTGTAAGGTCGTCCCAAGGTAGAGTGTATGTTCACAGACCCTGAACAGCCGCTCGCGGGCTAATGATTAAACCCCTACATGCCAGGGAAATGTTCACCTTCGCCGATTGTGGTAGGACAATGCAAGATTATCCCATTATTAAAGAATTTCTGGATTATTTAAAATATGAAAAGCACTTTTCCCCGTACACTACCAAGTGTTACCAGGCGGACCTGATTCAGTTTGCTGGTTTTATCTCGCAACAAGATGAACCGGCCAGTGACATGCAGGACGCGGGGATGGCGGGCGCTGCGACGCCGCAAACCGCCGTAGCCGTTGAAGTGAATGCCCGTATCGTCCAGGCCGATGTCTCGCTGATTCGCGCGTATCTGGCTTATTTGAACGAGCAGGGTTATTCCAAAGCCACCACCGCCCGCAAACTGGCGACGCTGCGCAGTTTCTACAAGTTCCTGATTCGTCGGGGACGGATAGAAAGCAGTCCCGTCAGCTCGATCCGTACGCCCAAGCAGGAAAAGCGCCTTCCGCGCTGCCTGGAGATTGATCATGTCAAGCGGCTGCTGGAAAGCCCGGACACCAATACGATGCTGGGCGCTCGCGACCGTGCCATTATCGAGACGCTGTACAGCAGCGGTTTGCGTGTCAGCGAACTGGTGGGTTTGAATTTGAATGACGTCGATTTTCTGGGAGAGGTTCTGCATCTCCGCGGAAAAGGCAAAAAAGAACGGATCTCGCCAATTGGCGCTTCGGCGCTGCAATGCATCCAGCGTTACCTGACTTTCCGGGACGCCGATCCCCGAAAGCAGGATTTCGATCAGCAGGCCCTGTTTATCAACAAACACGGTCAGCGACTGAGCACCCGCTCGGTTCGCAGAAAGCTGGATAAGTATCTCCTCCAGGCCGGTTTGGACCCGAAAATCAGCCCGCACACCCTGCGGCACAGTTTCGCCACGCACATGCTCAACAACGGAGCCGACCTGCGTGTGGTACAGGAACTGCTCGGACATCAGTCGCTCAGTACGACCCAGATCTACACCCATCTGACGACCGACCGGATGAAGAAAGAGTATGAAAACGCTCATCCCCGGGTTCAGGATAATGTGGGTCAGGAACCGAGGTTTTAAAAACAATACCCATTTAAAGATTTGATACACCTCCTTTCGTTCCTAGATGGGTATCGTTCCGGTTTATACGGGACAGGCTGAGCGGCATGGCTTTGTGCATATAATAACCCAGACAACCTGGGAGAATGAGAGCGAGCGCCCAATCGGATTCTCAGGAAAACATGAGCATGTTTCCAGGACGATTGGGTTTTTTTATGCTTGCAGCCTGGGAGGTAAGCCTGGCTCAAACACGGCAGGCAAATCGCAAAGCCGATTGCGTCGTATAGTCATATCCCCCCTCGACAGAGGGAATCACTTATTTCCCATTTTTTTAAATACCTATACCCAATTGGGTATAAAGCTCGGGCAAAGCCGGGCGAAAGCTTTTTCTCCGCCCATAATTACGTTTAGGCAAAACGGGGCGTTGCCATCGGAATGCGTATAAAGAATATCAAGGGGTTTTAAAGGCCCTGCGGAACGCCAGAGTGATCAAAAAAAAACGCGAAAGTTAACTTTCAGATATATTCCTATTCCCAAACCGATTTTAATCTGTTATACTTTAATATAGAAAAATATTGCTTAACCCGGCTCAGCCGGAATTATACCCCATCGGTCAGGGAGCTTCCGGTAAAGCCACACCTAACTGTTTTCCGTGTAAGTGATTATGGTTTGAAAAAACGGCAAAACTTAATTCGGAAGCAGTATAATAAATCGTGACGAGATAGCTATGTGCAATAATGATATCAAACCGGCAATCGCGGAAAAATCGGATACGGAAAAACTCAAGGTTTTGATTTTAAAGAGCAAGGGGGCCAATTGTCCTTCTCGCGTTTTTGAAGCGTTAATAGCCGAATCACAAAATTTGACCGGATTAACGGCTGATTCCGTGGAAAAGGCGATCGTTTCCCTGCAGGAGCAGGATTTCGATGCCGTCATATCGGGCACGGCAGATTTTCTGCCGCTGGAAAGGGCGGTGGTGGCGGAAAAAGCCATGTCGATTTTAAACACGGTCGGTGAGGGCGTTTGCGTGGTGAATGAGAACGGTGCGGCGCTCTGGTCGAATTTCAAGATGGAAGGCTTTTCCGAAGCGGTAAAAGAGGGGATTTTCTCCCGGAGCCGCGGGGCGTTTGCGTCTTTTGCCCGCGATCTGGAAACCCTGCCTCAGAATGTGCCGCTGCGTCCGCGAAAGTATTCTCTGACAGATGAGAAGACCGGGCGATATTTTGAGATGATCGTGAATCCCATGCTCGATGAGCATAATCGCATCAGCCATGTGGCCACGGTCGTCTGGGATGAAACCGCCAGCCGTAAGCTGCAGCAGCGGATAGACGCCATTGACAAGGCCGGCCGTGAACTGGTGCGGCTCGAGGCGGAGACGCTCAGTAATATGGTTGTCGAAGAGCGTATTAATCTTTTGCAGGACAAGATTGTGCGATATGCCAGAGATCTGCTGCATTTCGATAATTTCGTGGTCCGTCTGCTCAACCGCCGGAATAACCAGTTGGAGGTGCTTTTTGGAGCGGGGGTGCCGATGGATAACCATGCGGAGCTTTTTGCCAATATTGAAAACAACGGCATCACCGGTTATGTGGCGGCGACGGGGCGTAGTTATATCTGCAATAGCCTGTCGGCCGATCCGCGGTATATAGCCGGGATGGCGGACGCGAAGTGCTGTCTGACGGTGCCTCTGCTGCTGCATGACAAGGTGGTGGGGACGTTGAATGTCGAGAGCGCCCAGGATCAGGCCTTCGATGAGGACGATCGTCAGATGGCGGAGATTTTCGGCCGATATATTGCCATAGCCATGAATATACTGGATTTGATGGTGGTGGAGCGCTATCAGACGACGGGCCAGGCGGCGGACAATCTCAACCGTCAAGTGTCTGAGCCGCTGAATGCGATTTTGACTCAGGCATCGTTGATAATGGAGGATTATATCGGTCATGACGATCTCCGACATCGGCTGCAGGGTATCGTGGATAATGTTGTGAGCATCAAGCGGTCGATGAAAGATTTACAAGATCAACCCAAAGGGATTTTCGGTGTGCAGTCCATTTCGGATGTTGAGATCGACCCGCTGCTGGCGGGCAAACAGATTCTTTTGGTGGATGATGAGGAGTTCATTCGTCAGACGATCACGGATGTGGTGCAGAAATATGGGTGTATTGTGGATGCCGCCCGCGATGGTCGTGAGGCCAAGGCGCTGCTGGGCAAACAGCAGTACCATCTGGTGATATCTGACATAAAGCTGCCATTTGCAAATGGTTATGAAATTTTTGCTACGGCACGTGACTTGGATAGTGAGATTCCCGTGATTCTGATGACGGGATTTGGGTACGACCCGAATCATTCGATCGTCCGAGCGAACCGGGAAGGATTGAATGCCGTTTTGTATAAACCATTTAAAGTCGATCAGTTGATAGGTGAGATTCGGCGGGCGCTGGGCAAAGGCGCCTGATATTCTGCATAATATGCTATTTATACACGTTGCGATGGAAATGCTCCGTTTTGTCGGTACGTAATTATTTGCAGATGAAAAGCTTACGCCCGGCTCGGTTCGGAGCTTTCAATCCAATTGGGTATAATCCATTGCGAGACAATCAGCCTTTTTCCTCTTTTTTTGGGATATTGCTGGGAAAAAATGGATTTATTATGCATAATTTCTATTGTTTTTGGCGATGAAGGAGAACAGATTACCAAGAGGATGTGCCACTAATATGTATCAGCATTTCTCAGAAACCGCGAAAGAAGTACTCAAGCTGGCCGAGAAGATCGCCCAGCGGGAGAATCTGGAGTACGTGGGGACGGAACACGTTCTGCTGGCGATTCTTGAGTATGGCCTGGGAGTGGGGGCGCAGGTCCTGGCGAACAGTTCGATTACGCTGTATGCGGTTCGTGATCAGGTCGAGCATCTGGTGAAAAAGTCTTCTGAAGAGACGTGGGTGTTAGGGCGTTTGCCGGGCACGCCGCATTTCAAGCAGGTCGTGGCGTATGCCATCATTGAGGCAGAGCGTTTCCGTGATAAGAAGATCGGGACCGAGTATCTGCTTCTGGGGCTGTTAAGAGAGCGTAACTGCATTGCTGAGAAGGCTTTAAGGAAACTTGGCCTCACGCTGGAAATCGCGCGAAAGGAAGTGGCCCGACTCCAGGGGCGTCCGACGACATATCAGGTCTGACCATATCTTCGATTGATCTCCCCTCGTTTACATGGATTCTGATGGCGTTTCCCCGTTTTCTTCATCTGTAACTAGTTATAAAGAAAACGGTTATGTGTGGTTTTGTCTGGAGCTTGCTGCCCGGTTGGTTATAGCTGTTTTGCTGGTTTCGGGCAGGAAATCGGTCTTTTCTCTTGCATAATGCCCCCCGGAGTGTGATAATATATTTGCAGGAGAGTGGTTTGTCTATACCTGTTTTCCAGTAATCGAGGAGAGGTGGGAAGGAAAACAGGCAACGAGGTTTTTTGGACGGGCAAGACAAGATATTTTCCACGATAAATTTGCCCAGATATATTGCGAAATATCCCCCCGTTGTCCGCACTGAAACAAATTAAACATTTAAATTTTTTGCAGATGGGTTAAAATAGTAGTGTTGCATAGCGCTAAAATCTGATTTTTTTATGATATTTTGACAGGAATAAAGAAAAATGGCTAAATCCGCCAAAATGGCATGGGGCATAGATGTCGGCAATTGTACATTGAAGGCTATCAAGCTTGGCGTCACCGAAGACGGGGTGGAGGTTCTCGACTTCGAGGTGATCGAGCATGAGAAGATTTTGTCCCAGCCGGAAATCACATTGGAAGAGCGAATGGGGTTGTTGACCAGGGCGCTGGATAAATTTTTGGATGAGCATGATACCGCCGGTTGCAATGTGGTTGTTTCGGTGTCGGGGCAGAACAGTTTCGCTCGTTTCGTCAAGCTGCCGCCGGTGGAAACCAAGCGAATACCGGCTCTGGTGCCGCTGGAAGCCCAGCAGCAGATTCCGTTTAATATGAATGATGTGGAGTGGGACTGGCAGACGTTTCAGACTCCGGACAATCCTGATATTGAGTTGGGGATATTCGCCATCAAACGCGATCTGGTCCATCGGGCTTTAGCGCCGTTCAGTCGTGTGGGCTGCGGGATAGACATGGTGCAGATGGCGCCGATGGCTTTGTATAATTTTTTGCGTTACGATCAGCAGCAGTTGCAGAATAATCCGCAGGAAGCGGTGATTGTCCTGGATATCGGAGCGGAAAACACGGATCTGATTATAATGGACGGTTTGAAGGTATGGCAGCGGAGCATTCCGGTCGGCGGGAATCAGTTCACGGCTGCGGTTCAGAAGGCCTTCAAGCTGAGTTTTACCAAAGCGGAAGCCATCAAGCGTACGGCCAGTACGAGTAAGTATGCCCGGCAGATTTTTCAGGCGATGCGTTCGGTCTTTGCCGATCTGGCGGCGGAAATTCAGCGGTCGCTGGGTTTTTACAGCAGCGGCAATCGTGATGTTCGGTTCCGTGAAGTGATTGCTCTGGGTAATGCGATGAAGCTGCCTGGGCTGATCAAGTTTCTCCAGCAGAGCCTGTCGTTGCCGGTGAAACGGCTGGATGGTTTTGATTCGCTGGAATTGACGAGTGACATTTCGATGACCAAGTTTACGGCGAATCTGCCGAGTATGGCGGTAGCGTATGGTCTGGCCCTTCAGGGCGTGGGGGAGGGCACAATTAACAGCAATCTGCTGCCGCGTGAGATAATCCGGCAGACGGCCTGGCGCAAAAAGCGTCCATTCTTTATCGGGGCGGCGGCGGTGTTTATGCTGGCGGGGCTGTTGAGTTTTATTAACGCCAATGCTCTGCGGAGCAATATCAATTCCGCCAAAGGCAGCATATCGGAAATCAAGCGTTATGAAACGGTTGTCAATCGTAACCGTTCGCAATATGACGAGATGGAGCAGAAAATCCAGCAGGACAAGACGGAATTCCAGAAAATTGCCGATTTGTATTCGGACCGGGTTGTGGTGCCGTCTTTATATAAGACGGTTTTCACGAAACTGCCTAACGAAAAATACAATTCCGATCAGAGTAAGCTGTATGATTTGTTCAAGCAAGGGGATAAGCAGGGTATTATAAACCAGTTTCCGGACCGTCATCAGCGTAAGCAGGTCTTTATTAGCAGTATTCAGATTGTCTATGCGGACGATTTGAATAAATCCTTCGATGAGTTGACCACGTTCAAGACCCAGAGTCGTACGACCACCTCACCGGCGGGCGGCTATGGCGAAGGTTTTGATCCGATGATGGAAGGCTATGGCGAGATGATGCCGGATATGATGCCGGGCGGTCCGATGGGGCCCGGAGGCGGGGGTTATGGTGGTGGTTATGGCGGCTATCAGGCGGCTCCTTCCTCGAAAAAGCCAGGCCCAGCAGAACAAACGGAAACAACGCCCGGCTTTGTCGTGATTATTGAAGGCAGTACGCCGCATCATGGTTTTAATCCGGAAAAACCGGACGGTCTGGGTTTTTTGATGCCGCCGGAAGTGGGGCTGGACCGCAGTAAATGGGGCTTTTTCCAGCGGCTACTCTATCTGGGACAAAGTGACAAAGAACTTTATCAGCAGCTTAAAAACCGGAACGTGAACAGTGATGCCGCCGCTGGAGGCGGGCAAAACGCGCCGGCCGTGGGGCCTGTCAACGTGCCGCGTACGGATGAACAAAAGCAGGGCAGCGAGCAGGCCGCGAAATTACCGTTTAAGATTTTCAATGAGCCGGAGAACATCCGTGACTATTTCGATTATACGGAAAACGGGTGGGTTTCCACCATACAAAAAACCGAGAATCAACCCTCGGGTGTCGGCATCTCCAAGCCGGTCGATCCCGCGGCAACCCGTTTAGCCGGTACCGGCGGCCGGGGCGGCGGCTTTGGCACCGTGGGGCCGACCCGTACCCGTAAAGATATCAATCAAATTGATCCTTTGATCGATCCGTTGACGTTTGAACCGGTTAGTGAAATTTACAAAGTGAATGCCAACGGCGAGATTGTCTATGGTCCCGATCAGCAGCCCGTTATCGAGAAGAACGATTACTGGTTTCGTTTACGTTTTAAAGTCAAGCTCAAGAGTGCGGATAAACCCGACGGCGCAGTCGCTCAGGGCGGACCTGCCGGTTCCGGAGCGTCGGGCCTGCCGCAATAATACCGAGCGTATCAGTATAGATGTCGTTGGCTGAAGCGGGACCTTGCAGAGCTGCGTAATGGCAACTGCAATCGTCATGAGTAGAATCAGGCATAACCAACAAGAAACTGAGAGATTGTATTATGAATACCGTATTAGATTTTATTAAGAAGCAGGTGGTTCTGATCGCATGCGGCGCGGTGGTGCTGGTGGGGCTGGGCTTTTTCGTCTGGGGGCTGATGGTTGATCAGGCCAACGCCAAAGGGATCGAGCAGGTGCAAAGAATATATGACAGCGCCAACAGACTGAGTCAGGATTTGATTCACGATGACGATGTCGCCCGGATAAAGGCCGCGGCGCGGCAGATCAACGCGCAGACCAGAGAATCGCTGAACAGGGCGTACGAATCGACGGCGCGTCCGGTGTTGTTTGAAAGAGTCTTTCCCACACCCGGTCAGCAGAGCTATCAGATTTATTTCAGTGATTTTGCCGACAGCTATTGCAAGGGCATTGAAGCGTTGTTGAAAGCGATGAATTCCGATGATCGTCTCAGTGATGCCGAAGTGGACCGCATTATGGAAAATTATAAGGGCGGCCAGACCCGCGCTCGATCCGACGGCGGCATGATGATGGGCTACGGCGGCGGCCGGGACGGATCGGTCATGAAAGGCACCAGCGAATACGGCATTCTGGAAGAAAAAATGCAGGAGCGTGCCCGTCAGATCAGCGTCTATGCCAATACGGATTCTTTCAGCTGCTACAGTTACTGGAAGACGCAGCCGCGCGGCGAGATTGAGGTTTTACTGCCGCAATGCTGGTATTCGCAGCTGGGGTACTGGATTCAGGAAGATGTCGCTTTATCGATCAAAAATATCAATCAGGCGAAAAATGTGCTGGAGAATCCGGTAAAGCGGCTGATCGGCATATCTTTTAATGGCGAATCCGTGGGCGATTTTGGCGGCAGCGGCGGTGGTACTCGCGGCACAAGCAGCCGTCAGGGCGGTGCGGCGGCCGGTCGTCTGGACCCCAAGCAGGTCAATCTCCTGCCGACGTATGTCATGGAACTGAGCGATACGTCTTCGAGTCAGTACGGCGGTTCCCGGGGCGCGGCTACGGGGCTGGTCGGCATGATCACGACGCCGGTCACCGAACGTAAGAGCAACGATCTGATCGATGTCGTGCATTTTGAGCTTGCGGTTGTCATTGATCGTTCCTCTGTTATCAGCTTCATCAATGAGCTTCAGAGTCAGAAGACCGCATCGCTGATCAATTCGGATGTGCGAAATCCCCGCAACCAGATTGCGGTTCTGGATATTATTGTGGAGCCGATAGAACTGGAAGAGGAAACGAACGCCCGATATATTTACGGTTCCGGGGCGTTGGGTATTCTGCGTTTGAACTGCGAATATTTTTTCGTAAAACGCGGCTATGACAGTTACAAACCCGATCAAATCAAGGAGTTATTGAATCCTTCGACTCAGGGCGGCGCCAACAAAAACTCCGCGGGCGGCATGAGAGGCAATCGCACCAATTACATTAGATAATCCCGTCCGGTAAGCATAAGCAGCGAACACCAAGTTTAATTGAGGATATTCGTTATGGCAATAAAACAAACCATGAATTTATTAGAGTCGCATTTCGAGAAGCTGATTTGTCTGCTGGCAGCGGCGTTTTTCGTCTTTGTCATTGTTATCAGTTTTATGAATCCACTGGGAGTCAAGGTCCAGAGCCGCAAAGTCAAACCGACGGTTGCCGTCAATGAAGGCATCGAGCAGGCGGAATCGGCGGCTAACCGACTGAAATCGCCGGGCAGCAAGCCGGCACCGGCATTTGAATTTCCCTCCGAACTGTTCGCGGTTGCCAAAGTGGAAGAACTCGATCTGCCGGGATATCCCCGGTTTAATCTGGAAAATTACGATGTTGATGAAGACCGGTTGTATCGAATCCCGACGATCCCTGAATTACAGGATCCCAAGGCGGAATTGACCACAGCTGTTGTCATGGTTCCCAGCCAGTCGCAAGAAACCGTAGCGGGCAATGAGGGCGGCGGCATGACAAGGACGGCGAACCAGGCCGATTTCGATGAAAAGGACATGGATTTCGTGACCCTATCGGCCAGGTTCTCCATGGGCCAGCTATACGACGCGTTTCAGACGAATTTCGTGCAAAAGCCTGAAAAGCCGCTCACGACCGCTAATCTGCCGGCCGAGCCGGTGGTGGCGATGGTCGATCTGCAGCGTCGGCAGTTGTTGGCTGACGGTACCTGGAGTGAGTATCAATCCGTCGGCACCCATATCAATACGGATGACATTCGCGAGAGTCTGCTGAGCGCGGAAGATATCAAAAAGATGTCTCAGGCGGTTTTCGAGCATACGCTTTCGATCAGTCAGAATTATCAGTTGCAGATGGCGAAATTGCGGCCGGAAGTGTACGAGCTGGTCGAAGGTGAATGGAAGGACCCGCTGGGCGGTACGGTGACCGGCGACACTAATAGAAGAAACAGACGCGGCGGTCGCGACCGACAGAATCAAGATATGGGCGAAATCCCGACTGATATGATGATGGGCATGGAAGAAGGCATGGGAATGATGGGAGAGGGGATGATGATGCCCCCTGGTGGTCGCGACGATGTCGGTGTGCCCGGCGGCGGCAGAACCCGCGGTCAGGCCCGGCCCGAAGAATTCAAAACGGATGATTTTACGTTCTGGGCGATTGACGATACGATCGTACCGGGCACAATTTATACTTATCGTATCCGGCTGGGATTTTTCAATCCGCTGTACGGCAAAAACTGGTATAATAAAAACCAGCAGCATTTGAAGAATCAGCATATACTCTGGTCTGATTTTGCGGAAATAGCGGACGTGGTGAAGGTGCCGGAACGGACGTTCTATTTCCCCTATGCTTCGCGGGCTGCACGTGAATCGGATGATCTCAGCGTGACAGTGGAAGTGTATCGCAAGCAGTTGGGCAAATGGCACAAGCGTTCTTATAAAGTGGCGCCGGGATCGCTGGTCGGTTCTCTGGAAACGGAGAAACTTGTTGTCAAGCAGGCTCGGCCGGGCGGCCGGGGCAATGCGGGTTTTGGCGGCGCCGGTTCGACACAGCCGCAGACCGAGACCATAGAAGTTGATTTTCGGACGGGGGTAACGGTACTGGATATTATTAAAGGCGCGATGCATTATGTTATGCGTTCGAGTGTTTCGCAATCGGTGGTTTGCGATGATGTGGTTTTGAAGGATAATACCGGCAAGGTAATGCGGTTGGGCGTCGAGAAGAGCACCTGGCCGGATGAACTGTCGCGCCAATACAATCAGATCAACAAGGAATTACGCGATCAGAATCAGCCCACGACTGGTCAGTTTCTGAACCGGCGGGGAGGCGGCGCTCAACGGTAAGCCGAAGCGTTGGTAATGTCGGAAAAGTCTGAATCGTTCCCGATTCGGCGTGCTGTTGAAATAGATGAGCCAACGATAAACCATATTATACCCAACCGGGCAGGACGCTTCCGAGAGGGCTGATCGCGCATGTGTATTGTCCGCAAATAATTTCGCTCTGAAAGAATAGGCCATTTCAATTGGAACGAATATATACCCAAATGGTTAAAAAGCTCCCGGCAGGGCCGGGCGTAAGCTTTTTATCCGCAGAGAATTACGTTCCGACAAAAGGGTATTTTCCATCGGAACGAGCATACATAACACTTAATGTTTAAAATAAGGATGGTAGTATGGCAGGCATAGGCGATCTAGGTAACATTATGGGCAAAGTGCAGGAAATGCAGGCGAACATGCAGAAGATGCAGGAAGAGCTCAGAAAGAAGGAGTTTGAGGCTGCCAGCGGCGGCGGCATGGTGCACGCCACCGTCAACGGCAAAGGGGAATTGCTGAAACTGAAAATCGATCCGCAGGCGGTCGATCCGCGGGATGTGGAAATGCTGGAAGACCTGATCATAGCGGCAATTAACGCCGCGACCATCAAGAGTCAGGAAGAGATGAAAAGCCAGCTTTCGCAGATGACCGGTGGTCTGAACATTCCCGGAATGGACCAACTGGGCGGTATGCTGGGGCTGAAATGAGCAACGCACACACCGAAAGTGTGGAACGGCTGATGAAGCAGTTTGAGCGGCTGCCGGGTATTGGACGGCGCTCGGCGGAACGGCTGGCTTATTTCGTTCTCAAACAGCCTGGCGATGAGGCCATGGCCCTGGCTGAGGCGATCCGTGACGTAAAAACCAAGATACAATACTGTCGGCGATGCTATAATCTTAGTGAGCAGGAGTTATGTACGATTTGTCGCGATGCCAGACGCGATCAGGGCGTTGTCTGTGTGGTGGAGCAGCACAAGGATCTCATCTGCCTGGAGCAGACCGGGAGCTGTAACTGGACATACCATGTTCTTCTAGGGCATCTCGCTCCGTTGGAAGGGATTACGCCGGACGATCTGACGATTGACGCTTTGCTCAAACGGGTACAGGCTGGCGGCATCACAGAGGTGGTCATGGCGACCAATCCCAATATGGACGGTGACGGTACGGCCCTCTACATCAGTTCGCTGTTGCAGGACATCGGTGTCAATCTGACCCGTCTGGCCCGGGGGCTGCCCAGCGGCGGCAGTATTGAGTATGCCAACAAGAGCGTACTCAGCGACGCGATCAGCGGGCGTATGCCCATGAAGTAATACCTGTCAAACCAGGGAAAGTGTAGGGGATATACGGCCCAGGCCAGCGGAAAAAAGGTGGAATGTTAATGATTTTATATGTAGATTTAATTCAAGATTAATGATGTCGGCGTGCAGGATTTGTTATAATATCGACAGTTTTAGGAGTTGTAGCGATTTTCTGGTTCCCGAATTCGGGATTTTATTTAAATCGACGTTCCGGTTTTTACGAATATGTATTGTATAATATTAGCAGAAAAGAGAAGAAAGAGTTTATAGACCTGATTGGGTAGAAAGCGTCAGGCCAAGCCGGGAGTAAGCTTTTTATCCGCAAATAATTATGTTCCGACAAAACGGGGCATTGCAAACGGAACGAGTATAGCTTAATCAAATTATGCGATTAGATGTATCACAACAAATGAAGATGGACCAGCGGATGGCGCTGGCTCCGCGTATGATTCAATCGATGGAGATTCTGCAGCTGCCGATCATGGCTCTGCAGGAACGCATCGAACAGGAAATGCTTTCGAATCCGGTGCTCGAGATGGAAGAGCAAAGCTACGAAGGTCCGGAGCAAAGCGGTTCTGAGGGGAATGGGGAGAAGGTCATTGAGATAAATGACGATGAGCAGAGCCTGCTCATTCGGGACGACATGAGCAGAAAGGAAGATTTCCGCCGGATGGAGAATATCGGCGACGATTATGAAGATTACTGGAGCCGTTCGTCTTATGTGCCGTCGCGCAGTACATCCGGTGAGCGTGATGGTAAGCTGGAAGCGATGCAAAATACCGCCGCTCCGGATCAGTCTTTGAATGAGTACCTGATGGATCAGTGGGCATTTATCGAAGCGGAACCGAAAATCAAGGCGGTCGGGGCGAAGATCATCGAATATATAGAAGAAACGGGTTATCTGCATATTGAGCTGGCGTCGCTTTGCGAGAAGTTTCAGCAGCCGGTGTCGCTGATGGAGATGGAAGCGGCATTGCGCATGATCCAGACGCTTGAACCTGTCGGGGTGGGGGCGCGGAACCTGGCGGAATGTCTGCTGATTCAGCTGGAAGCCGCTGGCGAGGGAGTGGAGCTGGAGATTGAACTGGTCCGCAATCATCTCAAAGACATTGAAATGAATCGCTTCCCCCAGATCGCCAAGAAGACCGGCCGGTCTATCGCCGAGATTCAGGACGGGATCAAGAAGATATCGCGGCTGGACCCGCGTCCGGGCATGCAGGTCGGTTCGCATAACGCAACCTATATCGTACCCGATGTAATCGTCGAGTATGATGAGGATGATGACATTTATACCGCCCGGCTCAGCGACGGCAGCAACCCCATGTTGCGGATCAACGCCATGTACGGCAAAATGCTCAAGGATAAAAAGGTCGTCGGCGATACAAAGGAATTCCTGCAGAACAGCGTTCGGTCGGCGAAATGGCTCATCGAATCTGTCGAACAGCGTAAGGCGACGCTGCTGCGTGTGGTCAATCATGTGCTTCGGAGCCAGCGTGAGTTTTTCGATAATGGTCCGATGTACCTCAAGCCGCTGCCGATGGTGGATGTGGCGGAGGAGTTAGGGATTCATGTCGGGACGGTCTCGCGTGCGGTTTCGGGGAAATATCTGCAAACCCCGATCGGCATATACCCACTGCGTTATTTTTTCAGCGGCGGTACCGAGACCGCCAACGGCGAAAGTGTCAGCTGGGACGCGGTCAAGGCCAAGCTGCAGGAAATCATCGACAACGAAAACAAGCACAAGCCCTTCAACGATGACGAGCTCGTCGCCGAACTCGACAAACGCGGCCTGACGCTCGCCCGCCGGACCGTTGCCAAATACCGCAATCTGATGGATATCCCTCCTGCGCGCCGTCGCAAAGTGTATCATTAACTCAAACCTGCCTGCGGTCAGTTTTCATTAAAGGGCACCTCTAAAAATTCATTTTGGGCTGCAAGCGATCTTTTTCCCTCTGGCCTTCGTCATGAAAAACCGTGAATATTCACCCATATGCCCGGTTTTGCATTTCTTGTCAGACGAAAAAAACTTCGCTTTCGCCTCAAAATAAAACGGACCATTTCCCTCGGAACGAGTATAATAGTTTGTGAGGATTCAAGTTTCGGGGGTTATTGGGATATTTTCTGGTTCATGAGGTTAACGCGGTTTTTGAAATCCTGAAAGGCCTGGCAGGCGTTGTCTTTGACAAGAACGGGCAGGATAGAGTTGTTATGCATGAGAGGCTCGTCGGGGTCGATGCCGTACCGGGAGCATGACAGGTTGAACAACGGCGTGCCGGGGATGGGTGTGTACTGGCACAGGCGAATTTTCAGTCCCGCGCGGTGTACGGCGGCGGCTGAATCTTCAATTTCCCTCATGGTCTGGCCTGGCAGGCCGGTCAGGATGTAGACTTCCAACTGCCTGGGAGGAAATCCGGCTGCAATGAGATTTTTAACGGCCCGATGGAACTCGCGGTCATGGACTTTGTTGTCGGACGCCTGCTGCCAGCGGCCGGATTCATCAGAAGCTTCGTAGCTCAGACGGATCATTTTAAAACCGACATTAAACATCAGCTTCGCCACCTGCCGGGTTACAAACCGGCAATGCAGCCCATTAGGCGTATAAAAATGGAAAGGCTTTGCGAATCGGGAAATCTGTTCAAGGATGGGGGTGATATGGCGGTCGACGTTGGCCAGCAGGGCGTCGTCTATGAAGGCGATATGCCGGGGGGCATCAGTGCGGTCGCGCAAATGTTTCTCCAGCAGCGGCAGTAAGGTTTGAAACTGGTCGATAAACGCCATTGGGGTGAGTTGTTCCAGATGCGGCTGCAAGTCGCGACTGGCACAATATTGACAATGGTAGGGACAACCGAGACTGGTGACCAGCGTCAGGTAGTCAAGCTTGTCGTAGAGGTCATACGCCGGCAGCGGCCAGGAAGGAAAATCGTCATTAAGCCGTGAGTAGTCGCGTTCACGACCGACGAGAATATCCAGCCAGCGTAAGGCCGTGATAAACCTGCCGTCGATAAAGATCATATCAGGCCGGCATACCCGCCGGGCGTGTTCCGGCATCAACCGGGTATAAACACCGCTCAGTCCGACCGGCACATGGGGGAAAATCTCTCGAACCAGGGAAATCGTATGGACAACACCGGGGTACCAGTAGGTCATCATGCTGCCGAGTAAAACGGCAGCGGGCGATTGATCGCCGGCCGCTTTTTCGAGACATTCCCGGATGACCTCCTCGGGCATACCGAAACGACGGTAAAATCGCGGGACATGCCGAAGACAGGAGGGTTTTTCTATCGTTTCGGCGTGATATTTTCCGGTTCCGTTGGGTTTAATTATGGGCGGGCCGAAGCGTCGGACCATGGCGGGATGATGCCGGTCGAGGGCGTCGATGAAGCGAACCTCATAGCCAGCGCGACGGAGAAAAGCGGCTAAGTACAATAAACCCATAGGTTTAATGAATAAATCATACGCGGCGAAATCGTATATCGGCGGATTGATAATTATAACGAGATTGCTCATAAGTATATATTAGATGGTATATTAGTTTTATCAAGGGCCATCGTTATTGACCGTATTTTTGATATTTGAATAAAATCCTGTGTTTCAATATAATAAGTCATTCAATTGTTGAGATTTTTGACTCAAATCTATTCGAGAGGAGCTGCCATGAATTCGCTGGTCCTGGCTTTGATGATGGTGGCAGGTTATCTGCTGGCATATCAATTGTATGGGCGGTTTCTGGCCCGGAAGATTTTTCAGATCGACCCCACCAACATCTGTCCCAGCCATTCGCTACAGGATAATTACGATTACGTGCCCACGAACAAGCATATACTTTTTGGGCATCATTTTACGAGTATTGCCGGGCTGGGCCCGATTGTCGGCCCGGCGATCGGGATTATCTGGGGCTGGGTGCCGGCGGTGATCTGGGTGTTTTTCGGGAGCATTTTCATGGGGGCGGTGCATGATTTGGGGTCGATTGTGGTGTCACTGCGTCACCAGGGGCGATCCATCGGCGATGTCTGTGCCGACATCATCAATCCGCGGGTGCGGACGTTGTTTTTGTTGATTATCTTTTTCCTGCTGCTGATCGTCATCGCGGTTTTCGCGCTAATTGTCGCCATTCTATTTAACATGTATCCTTCGGCGGTGATTCCTGTCTGGCTGGAGATTCCGATAGCGATGGTGCTGGGCTGGTGGGTTTATTCGCGGGGCGGGGGGGCGTTGCTGGCCAGTATCCTCGCGGTGCTGGTTTTGTATGCGATGGTTCTGCTCGGGGCGCGTTATCCGGTGGATATGGCACAATTTTTTGCAAAAGTCGGTTTATTTGTTGATAACACGTCGCAGGCGGCCATTATTTTCTGGATTGTCATGGTGTTGATTTTCAATTCCTGGCTGGCCTCTTCGCTGCCGGTGCATCGTCTGCTGCAGCCGCGTGATTTCATCAATTCGCATCAACTGGTGATCGCGATGGGGCTGCTGGCCCTGGGTGCGATCGTGGCTCATCCGCCGCTTGTTGCGCCGGCGTTGAATCTGCGGGCGAACGGCGCGCCGCCGGTCTGGCCGTTTATTTTCGTCGTTATCGCCTGCGGGGCGATCAGCGGTTTCCATTCGCTGGTTTCTTCGGGCACATCTTCCAAGCAATGCGACAATGAAAAAGACGCTCTGTTCATCGGCTACGGCAGTATGCTCTGGGAAGCGTCGCTGGCGACACTGGTGATTGTCGCAGTGGCCGGCGGCCTGGGAATGGGGTTGAAAACGGACGTGGGGATTCTGACCGGCCAGGCGGCGTTTACTCATCATTACGCCAGTTGGGCGGCGGCATCGGGTTTATCGGCCAAACTGGGGGCGTTTGTGGAAGGTTCGGCCAACCTGCTGGGCAGCTATGGCATTCCGAGCACCATTGCGGTGGCGATTATGGCGGTTTTTATCGTCTCTTTTGCCGGCACGACGATCGACAGCGCGACGCGGATTCAGCGTTATGTTGTCGGGGAACTGGCGGGGGCTTATAAATTCCGACCGCTGATGAACCGTCAGGCGGCGACGTTGTTTGCCGTTTTGACCGCGATGCTGCTGGTCTTTTCTAAAAGCGACGGCAAAGGCGCCATGACTCTTTGGCCGCTTTTCGGGTGTTTGAACCAGCTTCTGGCGGGATTGGCCCTGATGGTGGTTACGATTTACCTGGCCAAACGCGGCATCAATTACATTCTGACCGTCATTCCGATGGTTTTTATGATTGTGATGACCGGCTGGGCGATGCTGCTGAATATGCGGGATTTCGCCCGGGGGCCCACGGGGACGAACTGGCTGCTGCTGGGTATCAGCATCATTGTGTTTTTGCTGGAGATATGGATGATCGTTGAGTGTGTGATCGTATTTAAAGATACGATTAATGGCCGGGAGAAAGAAATGCAAATATCAAAAATCAAAATGACGGAATAGAAGCTGGAAGTTATACCCAATGGGTTAGAAAACTCCCGCCAGGGCCGGGTTTAAAGGCTTTGCCCGCACATAGTTACACTTAGGCGAAACGGGAAATTTTAATCGGAACGAGTATACTTCAAAATTCGAATTTCCGGTTTATCTGGGTTGGAGGTGATTGGCGTTAATTATTTTGCAGTTCCTGCTGATAGCGGCGCATGAGGGCGGTGCGGGTGATCATGCCGATATATTCATTGTTGCTGAAGGTGCTGTGGACGGCCATCGTATGGATGTCCAGCCGCGAGAACTTATCCAGCACTTTGTCCAGCGTCTCATCCGGCCCGACGGTCGGTGCGTTGGTGTGGGCCAGCTCGCCCGCCAGCAGAAACGGCACCGATTCCGGCTGCAGCAGCGCCGCCCGCAAATCCGATCCTGTCAACAGCCCGACATAGTTATTCGTGTGATCCACCACAATGAAGTCGGGATTTTCCAGGTCTATCGCTTTCTGGATAACTTCCTGCAGCGGCGTATCATCATAAACCAGGTTCGTCTGCGGATTCATGACCATTTTGACGTTCAGTCGCCGCAGCAGCGCCGTATCGGCCCGCGACTCGAAATGAATTCCCCGCCGCCGCAGCTTCAGAGTATAGATGGAATCGCGAAACAGGAACTGAGCGATTACTAAAGCGACCGTCGCCGAGAGCATGACCGGCAGAATGACCTTGTACTCCCGAGTCATTTCGAACAGAATGACAATGGCGGCCATTGGCGCATGGGTTGTGGCCGCGACGACGGAGGCCATGCCTACCAAGGCGTAGGTTTCGGGATGAATGCCGGGGAAGGCGCCCGATTTCTCCATGGCCAGCCCAAAACTGTATCCAACAACCGCACCCAGAAACAGCGATGGCGCGAAAACGCCGCCGGAGCCGCCGCTGCCGAGTGTGCAGCAGGTGGCGGCCGCCTTTAAAAAATACAGAATAATCAAAACGCCGATACCCAACTCCATCTGATGTTCATATTTCCCGTTGACCGCCCCGATGCAGCGTCCGATCAAATGATAGCCGTTTCCGAAGACCGAGGGTTCGTGTATGCTGGTATCACCGACGACATGCACTATAAACAGTCCGATCAACCCCAGCCCGACCGCTCCGATAATCGGCTTGATGATGTAATGGACCGGCAGCCAGTCGAAAAAATCTTCTGTTTTATACAGCAGTTTTATGAAAAAAACGGCCGCCAGAGCACACAACATCCCCAGAATGACATAATTACCGGACTCGTACCACTGAAAACTGTACTGCGTCCCTTGCAGGAGGGGGAAGATGGCATCGTTCGCGCCCAATATGCCGTAAACCACCACTGAACTAACCACCGAAGCGATCATCACGGGCGAGAAGGTTTTAAAATTCAGCTCCCGCAGAAAAATCTCCAGAGCAAACAATACCCCCGCAATTGGAGCATGGAAAATCGCTGAAATACCGGCCGCGGCGCCGCAGCCGACGATTACGGGCATGTTGTGCCGGGCCACCTGGAAGACCCTGCCGGAGGTTGAACCGATGGCGGCGCCGATCTGGATAATAGGGCCTTCCGTTCCGGCCGAGCCGCCCGAGCCGATCGTCAGCGCGGAAGCGACCGCTTTCGCCAGAGCGACCCGTTTGCGGATCAGTCCATCCCGGCGGGCGATGGCATCCATCACTTCCGGCACGCCGTGGCCCTTGGCCTCCCGGGCGAAAAGAAAGGTTATCACTCCCACCAGCAGGGCCCCGGTTCCCGGCAGTACAATCAGCATAAAGCCCTGTCCGCCATAAAAACCGGACTCGCCATAGCAAAGTTCGTGTGCCAGGTCGATCAGCCATGTAAACCCTACCGAGCCCAGCCCGGTCAGAATCCCGATCATCACCGCCAGGATAATTAAGAGTGCATCTTCACGAAAGCCCAGTCGTCGCAGGAAGCTATCGACTTTCCGATAAAGTTTTCCTCCTTTATTATCCGTGCTTTTCACTTCCGGCATTCGTTAAGTTCCTGTTAATCGCTGTTATTGAGTGTGTATATAAACAGATTTTAATCTGCATTTGTGGTTTTTCAGTGTAGCAGCAGCCGACTCTCCTTCAAAATGAAGACGGTGCCCGGCTGCCTCGCGGCTATGTCAGTCAGAGACCGGCAAAATAATGGATTATACTAATCGGGTAGAGTTTGAACAAGCGGTTATTTTCAAGCGGAACGAGTAACGAGTACTCTGTCGGTCATTCCGGCCGGTCGGAAAAACGCCGAAATCAAAGTTTATTCCTTTTCAGGCAGGTAATGATGATTTATAATGCACTAAGTTCTAGACATAGCCCGTCGTGCTGTAATGTAATAATATACGCAATCGGGCAGCAAGCCCCCGGGCAGGGCCGGGTGTAAGCTTTTTATCCGCACATAATTACGTTCCGACAAAAACGGGGCATTTCCATCGGAACGATTATAAAAGCGATGATTTACTGTCAGAAAATTAGCCGTTTGTTATTGATCAGCAAACATATATAATTGACTCGTACAATTAAGGAGATTCAGATGAACAATCAGAATTACGTCATTAAAAGATCGCAGGTTATCCTCGTCGGCGTGGGAATCCTGGCTTTTATCGTCGTCATTTTTTTGACGCAATGTTTTAAGACTGTTCCGGCCGGTCATGTCGCTGTAGCGACGATTTTCGGCAAGGTTAATGATAAGCCTTATGAAGAAGGGTTGCATTTCCCGGTCAATCCGCTTTACCAGTGGACCCTGTATGACGCCCGCCAGAAAACCATCAAGGAGACGGCCGGCGTGCCCAGTCAGGACCAGCTTACGACAATGCTGGAAGTATCGGTGCAGTATCGGGTGAATAAGGAAATGGCCTCTGTCATTCTTCAGGAGACCGGAACGACCGAGGAAATGATTCAGGTGCACCTGATCCCCAAGTTCCGCAGCGCTCTTCGCGAACAGGGCAAGTCGATCGTGCGGGCGGAGGATTTCTTCAAGGAGGAGACACAGATGACCATGCAGAATAACCTGGCCCTCGAACTGAAGGATTCCATGGCTCCCAAAGGCATTCTCGTTCAGGAGGTTCTGTTACGTGATATCCGGCTGCCCCAGTTTATTACCCGGGCCATTGAACAGAAAAAGGAACGCGAGCAGGAGGTTGAGAAGCAGAAGGCGGAACTCGAACGTTTCAAAACCGAACAGGAACAGAAACTGGTCCAGGCGGAAGCCGAGCGTAAAGCCGCCGAACAGGAAGCGGAAAAAAAGAAGCTGCTCGCTGATGCCCAGGCTTACGAAATTGAGAAAATTAACGAGGCCATTTCGAACAATCAGGCCTATATTCAGTTAAAAGCCCTGGAATCGCTGCAGGCGATTTCTAAAGATCCGGCGGCCAAGATGTACTTTATGAACGGCGAAAGCGCCATGCCGCTGCCGTTGTTGCACATGGGCGACATAAATAAATAGTTCTCGCGGCTTTTGCGAAATGAATTAGAAATAAGGACTATACTTTTCAGGAATATTTGCGTATAACGAATGGGCGTGGATGTTAATCAGGTTTCTTTCTTTTAATGCGTGATGTGAAAGGAGCGACTCATGTTTGAATTATTGCACAAGATGATGTACACCGGAATAGGTTTTGCGGCTATGACCGAAGAGAAGGCTCGAAATATTGTTTCGGAGATGGAAAAAAAGGGACAGGTATCAGCTGAGGAGGGCAAACGCATCGTGGACGATATGGTCAGCAATGCCAAAGAGCAGTCCGCCGAGTTTCGCAATATGGTCAATGAAGAAGTCAGTAAGGTGATGGAATCCATTAATCCGGTCACCAAAAAAGACATCGAGGAGATCAAGGCCCGGCTTGACAAACTCGAAGCGTCGTGCAGTAAAGAAAATGGGGAAGGGTAGAAATTTTATGCGTTGATATGTTGATGCGTTAAAGCGTTGATGCGTTTTTTCGACATTAACTCATTAACGCTTTACCTTTTTTTTATGTTCAATCCATTCAGAAACTATCGCAACCTGAGACGGGCGCAGCAGATAATCAGTGCTGCCGCGCGTTACGGGTTTGATGAATTGATCGGACAGTTGCGTCTTTTTCGACTGCTGCGGCTGCGCGAGTCCACTCTGCGCTCGGAGAAGCATCAGCACAAATCGCGAGCGGTGCGATTTCGGGAAATGCTCGAACAGCTCGGTCCTTTTTTCATCAAGCTCGGCCAGGTGATGTCCACCCGCCCGGACATTCTGCCTCCTGATATCGTGGCCGAACTTTCGCACCTGCAGGATGCCGTCGCGCCCACGCCCTGGGATGCCATGCAGCAAAAACTCCGGCACGTTGTCGGCGATTATTTCGAAAAGAATTTCGCCGAATTCAACCCCCATCCGATCGCCAGCGCTTCAATCGCGCAGGTTTACAAAGCCCGCCTGAAAAGCGGTGAAGAGGTGGCCGTCAAGATCATTCGACCGGGTACGCACGAAACTTTCCGTGACGATTTTAACGTTCTGAGTTTTCTGGCCCACTGGATCGATGACCATATCGATGAGGCCCGTCACTGGGACCTGCCCCGTCTGCTCGATCAGATAAAAAGCTCGGTTAACCACGAACTCGATATGCAGCACGAAGGCCGGAACGCCGATATTTTCCGCTCCAATTTCGCGGACGATGAGTCGGTTTATGTCCCGCGTATTTTCTGGGATTGCACGCGCAGGAATATTCTGGTCATGGAATATATCGAAGGGCGCCGCCTGCAGGAATTTTTTCATGAGGATGTCGATCTGGAAACGCGTCGCACCCTGGCCCGCAACGGCGCCAACATCGTGCTTTCGCAGATGTTCGAACACGGCTTTTTTCAGGCCGATCCTCATCCCGGCAACGCCTTCGTCATGGACGGCAACGTGATATGCTTTCTCGATTTCGGCATGTTCGGCCGGCTCGACCGCTATTCGCTGGAAATTCTCGGCCGCGTTCTTCATGCCATTGTTCGCAAGGATATCGACCGAATCATGAAGGCCGCCCGCGATCTGGATGTGCTGCCGCGCGAAGCCAATCTCTCGGAAATCCGCGTTGCCTGTCTCGACCTTATCGAACAGTATTACGGCATTCCGCTCAAGCAGATCGACGTACAGCGTATGCTCAACGATATTATTCGGCTGGTCTCTTACTATCGTATCGGTGTCCGGCATGATTTTCTCTTTCTGCTTAAGGCCCTGGGCACCATCGAAAACTCCGGCAACAAGCTCGATCCTGATTTCGACATGCTCGCCCATCTCCGGCCGTTTGTGCATAAACTGGTGACCCGGCAATTTACGCCGCGTGACCTGCTCGATAAATCTCAGCGATTTGCCGAAGACTGGGCACAGCTCACACGCGAAACCCCCGACCATCTGATCGAAATTCTCCGTAATATCCGCGACGGCCGGCTCAAGCTGGAATTTGAGCACATCGGCCTGGATAAGCCCGTCAACCGCCTCGACCGCATGGCTGATAAAATTGTTCTCGGCATGGTCGTTGGGGCTCTTACGATCGCCTCCGCCCTGTTGTCTCATGCGGGTATCGGCCCCAAAATCGTCGGTTTCCCCCTTTTTGGCGGCATCAGCTTCTTCATCGCCCTGATCTTCAGTCTGTTCATCATTATCCATATCCTGCGCTCGCCGAGAGAGTGACGATTTTTGCGGCTCCCGCGGGACAGGTTTACACCTCGAAAAATCGAAACCTGACACCTCTTTACCTTTGAAAACTCCTTCGATGTAGAGTGCCTGAATCATACCCTTTTGTAAACCATACCCCATTGGTGAGAAACATCCTGGCGGGGCCGGGCGTAAGCTTTTTATCCGCAGATAATGACGTTCCGACAAAACGGGCATTTTCAATCGGAACGAATATGAAAATCTATGTGATTGACTCAGTGGCCTGGTGTCGTGGTAGTTAATCTGATTGCGGTCTGCCACTCCAAATACATTTTAAATTTTCATTGTTGTTTTTTATGATTCGTTTTAATATGTCATTCTGATAATGCTGCCGATTTGCTCATAACATTGTAAATAAGAGACGAATTATTACCACAAACCAGAACAACATCATTCTCAAGGCTGGCGGCCTCGACAAAACCTATCGCATCGGTGCCGCTGAACAGCAGGTTCTGCGCGGCGTTGATCTCGAAGTTGCCGCCGGCGAATTCGTCGCCATTATGGGTGCCAGCGGCTCGGGTAAAAGCACCTTGCTGCACATCCTGGGTCTGCTTGACAAACCCGACCGGGGACAGGTCATCTTCGACAGTCTGAATCTGCATGAGCTTTCCGCCGCCGGTCAGGACAAAATCCGCAATCGGGAATTCGGTTTTGTTTTCCAGTTTTACCATTTGCTGCCGGAATTAAACGTTCGGGAAAATGTCATGCTGCCGCTGATGATCGGCAGCAGCTTCTGGAACTGGTGGCCGCGCCGCCGGGAGGCCAAAAATAAAACCGACGAGATCATGGCCGCGGTCGGCATCACCGCCCAGGCCCGCCAGAAACCCACCACCCTCTCCGGCGGTCAGCGTCAACGCGCCGCCATCGCCCGCGCACTGGTCCATCAGCCCCGGCTGCTCCTGGCGGACGAGCCGACGGGCAACCTCGATTCCGCTACGGGCAACGAAATCCTCGAGGTCTTTCACCAGCTCAACCAGAACGGTCAAACCATCATTATGGTAACCCACGATCCGAATATTGCCGATAAGGCTCATAGAAAATTGGTTTTACAGGACGGCCAGATCCGGTAAAATACCCGGATTCCGAGCAAGCGTGCCGGTTTTGCTTATAAATTATACTATAAAAGTAGTAATACCGGCATTTTCCCGACCACCGTTCAGGAGCGATCTATGACTATACCCGATTGGGCAGGAAGCTCTTGGCAGGGCCGGGCGAAAACTTAATATCTGTAAATAACCATGTTCCGATAAAACGGGAATTATCAATCGGAACGAGTAAATCCCTGAAACGTTAAGGGGACGATCTTAACGAATTCATAAGACATTGGACAGGTGAAATATGGGCTTAAAAATCTGGCTCAACGACAAACTGGTGGATGAAAACGAGGCTAAAATATCTGTTTTCGATCATGGTCTGCTGTATGGTGATGGTGTTTTTGAAGGCATTCGTGTCTATTCCGGCAAAATCTTCGAGCATGAAGCCCATATTGACCGCTTATTCCATTCCGCAATCTGCCTTCGCCTGCCGATGTGGCAGGATAAGTCGACGCTTATGGCCAATGTCGAAGCGACGGTCAAGGCTAACAATGTGGAAAACGGCTATATCCGGCTGATCGTTACTCGCGGCGTAGGGACGCTGGGGCTCAATCCGCTGGTCTGCAAAAAAAGCCAGATTATCATTATCGCATCTTCGATTCAATTATATCCGCTGGAATTATATGAGAGCGGTCTGAGAGTCATCAGCGCTAATACGATCCGTAACCATCCGCTGGCCCTGAGTCCCCAGATTAAAAGCCTGAATTATCTGAACAATATTATCGCGAAGCTGGAAGCGCTCGATCATGATATGCTCGAAGCTATCATGTATAATCACATGGGCTATGTTGCCGAGGCGACGGGGGACAATGTCTTTGCCGTGCGGGGTGGCAGGATCATCACGCCGCCGATTTCGGCCGGATCTCTGGAGGGCATCACCCAGAAAGTTGTCATAAAACTTGCTCAGGAATCAGGTTACGAAGTTGTCCGTGAAAATCTCACCCGTTACGATTTATACGTTTCGCAAGAGATTTTCCTCACCGGTACCGCTGCGGAAGTGATTGGTATCGTCGAAATCGACGGCCGCAAGATCGGCAAGGGCGTTCCTGGTCCGATAACCCGGGAGCTGCTGAAAAAATTCGATCAGTACGCCCGCACTTGATTATATACACAAAGGGTATGAGAATTCCCGCCAGGGCCAATCTTAAAGGTTTTACCCGCAAATATTTACGTTTGGACAAAACGGGGATTTTCCATCAGAACGAGTATGAAATCGCCGTTTTTTTTATTTTTTTACCAGAAGTAAACATTTATTTAACACGCGGCGTAAAATTCCCATATATGATTTTAATGGCGAAAACTCTGCATAAGTAAAACTGCAATCAGCAGACGGGGAGTTTTCAAGGATCATTGTATTACTA
Source organism: uncultured Pirellulales bacterium (assembly GCA_964482555.1). Taxonomy (GTDB): domain Bacteria; phylum Planctomycetota; class Phycisphaerae; order Sedimentisphaerales; family SM23-30; genus CAYZXY01. Next base: position 198,607 of record CAYZXY010000001.1, on the reverse strand, counting down.
ACTTTAACATTAACAGATATTTATAAACATAATAACATTATGAGCATCCAAGCGATTATTTTTGATTTTGGCGGCACACTGGACAGCCACGGCATCGACTGGTTCAAACGCTTTCGTCTATCCATCGAAAAGAAGGTGGGCCCGATCGATGAGGCTGTGTTCGAAAAATACATTCGTTTATCCGCCGACGGCATCGCCGAACTGCCCGACACGCCTGCTCTGAGCATGGAGGGCACTGTCCGGCGGCTTTGTGAGCATATTCAACGTCACATGGCGGCCGATGCCGCGGAACTGGCCATGTGGCTGGACGCGGAGGTGGCGGATGAGTTTATCGCGGAGGCTCTGCCGATTCTCGAAGCGAATATCGAAACCATCGACAGCCTGAGCCGGCATTACCGACTCGGCTGCGTCAGCAATAACTGGGGCAATGTCGCGGGCTGGTGCCGGGATTTCAAACTCGACGGCTATTTCGAGACGATGATCGACTCGGCTGTGGTCGGTTCGCGCAAGCCGGACGCCAGGATTTTCCAGGCCGCCCTGGATGAAATGCATCTGCCCCCGGAACAATGCGCCTATGTCGGCGATAATTACGACTGCGACGTTATCGGTTCCCATGCGATCGGCATGCGTCCCGTCTGGATTACGCCGCCATCCTCCCTCCTCAATGGCGGTCCGGTCACACCCCTGCGCATCACACGCCTGAACGAACTGCTTAACGTGCAGTGGTAAATTCGTTCATTCATTCACTTTGAAACTGGTCTTTCGAGGATGGCGATGATCGCCAGGATCATCAGCGTCTGGGCGAACACGAGCAGAACCCCCAGCGGCGGCAGGAAGTGCAGCGTGGTCGCGGCGATGCCGGTGCAGGCGGCGGCGAGGTAGATGGTCAGGACGGCCTGGGGCCGGCTCATACCGCGGGCGACGAGCCGATGGGAGAAATGCTGATTGTCGCCGACGAAGGGGCTGCGGCCCTGGAGCAGTCGGATGATGACCACGCTTGTGAAATCGTAAAGCGGTACGGCCAGAACAATCAGCGGCATAAGCGTGTTGTACCAGTTGCCCGCGCCGTTGGCGGTCGTTTCATAATAATACGTTGTGCGGATTGTGGCGGCGGCCAGGTACAGCCCGATCAGCAGCGATCCGGCGTCGCCCATGTAGATTTTTGCCGGGGCAAAGTTGAAGACCAGAAACCCGCAGAGCACGCCGATGAAAATCGCGAGTTGCGCCCCGACGAAGATCTGTCCGCCGGCCAGCGCCGCGCTGAGAATCATGGCCCCGCAGATGATGGCGATGCCGGCCGAGAGCCCGTCCATGTTGTCGAGGAAATTGAAGGCGTTGATAATGACGACCATCCAGAAGATTGAAAGGGCGGTGGTGATGAAGTCGTTCTGGATGAAGAAGTCGAAACGGATATCCCCCACGATGGCAATCAATCCCGCCGCGAAAAACTGGCCCAACAGTTTCACGCGCGGCCCCAGCGGCCGCAGGTCATCGAACAGTCCGATCAGGTGCAGCACCACGGCGGCGCCGACGAGTGAGCCGATCATACGGCTGCGCGAGAGCAGGCCGGGGATATGCTGGGCGAGGGACTCGGGGATAAATGTCGGCGTGCCGTATTTTTGTAACAGGGCCGCCAGGAATAACACCAGAACCATCGGCAGTATCGTGAGCCAGAAAATCGCGATGCCGCCGCCCAGTGCGACCGGAGCATCGTGGGTTTTGTGCCCGCCGGGCTTATCGATGAAATCGAGGCGAATCGCCCAGTCGCGGACCAGATGCGTCGCGAGCAGTGAGAAAAGGAATGAGGCGATGCCAATGCCAATGATGTAGATTGTTTCAGCGATGATATGATCCTTTTTGATCTGACTTTAGGTCACCTCTAAAAATTCATATTGGGCTGCAAGCGATCATTTTTCCCTCTGGCCTTCGTCATGAAAAACCGTGAATAGTCACCCATATGCCCGGTTTTGCATTTCTTTTCAGACGAAAAAAATCTTCGCTTTTGCCTCAAAAGCAATTATTAGAGGCACCCTTTAATTGTTCCAGCAGTTTTTCGCGGGCGGCGTCCAGGAAATCATTATACGCTCCCGACCCGTAATCGGGAAAGGTAAAAGGCCAGCTCTTCCAGCCATTGGCGTAATGCAGCGTCACTTCGGCATAGATGCGGTCGCCGATGTAGATGCGGTGCGAGAAGTTTTTTGTGGTCGCCAGGACGAGTTTGCTGGGTTCGATGTAGCCGGAGTCGAGGTTGATCGGCCGGCGGACGCTCAACGTCCGGCCTTCAGCGGAGCCGGCAATAGTATCTTCAAGCTCGTTCGTCTGGTGCTTGATGCGAGCGAGGCCGCCCGGGTCGATCAATGCAGTGAAGCTGATGAATTTACGCACCAGGTTCGGCCCCATTTCTTTGTCATAGTAATGTGTCTTGTCGAAAGGGTATAATTTGCTGTGAATGTCGATCGGCCCCCAGAGAGACTCCATATAATGTTCCGCGACCTTGAACAGATTCGGCTCCCGGCAGAACATGCCGACGATCAGTTTGACGGGTTGAGGTGGTATGATTCGGCCCATAAAGCAATACTCAAGCTGACCGATGGTCAGATTTCAAATTAACAAGCAAAGGTTACATATACCCAATTGGGTAGAAAGCTCCCGGCAGGGCCGGGCGTAAGCTTTTTATCCACAGATAATTACGTTTTAAAAAACGGGCATTTTCAATCGGAACGAGTATACAAAAAGTTTACATGAATAACACTAGCGCTGTGAGCCTGTTTTCCATTTGCGGTTACTGGCGTTGTTTCGCGGATTATATTGATACATCAAGGCATTTACGGCTATAGAGCTACGCCGGATTTCAACCGGTACACCGCCTGCACGACCGCGTCCGTCGTCGCTGTTTCTTCTTTGCTTTTCATCACCCGCTCGATCAGTTCTTCCGCCTCGGCCCGTTTTTCGCCCAGTTGCAGCAGAATCTCCAACGCCTCCTTTTCGATCTCGGTCATGGGCCGCGTCGCTCTGGTCGGCCGGCCCGTCGCCGCCACGGCATATTCGCCCATCTTGCCCTTCAGTTCCGCGACAATCTGCTCCGCCGTTCGCTTACCGATCTCCGGCAGCGACAGCAACCGCTTCGTATCGCCTTCCTCGATCGCGTATGCCACATCCGCCAGGGGCATTGTCAACGCCCGCAGCGCCTTGCGAATCCCGATCCCTTTCACGGAGATGAACTTCCGGAAAAACGCCTTGTCGCCCGCCTGCGGAAACCCCAGCAGCAGCGGTACAAAACTCGTCCCCGTCCCGCTCCCCTCGTAATACTCCATGCAATACAGCGTCACCACCCGCCCGGTCTCGCTCGAGAGCCCGCTCACCGCATACCCCGGCACCAGCACCTCATAGGCAATATCCCCAACCTCCAGCAGCACGAGCCCTGCCTTCGCATCCAGTTCTAATAATGTTCCAGTCATTCGTGCTATCACGATTTGTCCTTTTGATATTTGCCGTAAAAAAGCACATAAATCACAAAAATAAATCTTTATTTCGCACAGCCTTAGCCATTTTTCCAAATAATATATTTATATATTCTTTATTTATATTGTTCAATTTGCCATCAAATTCTTGTGTCAATCCAATTAAAAACTTGAATATTTTATGTGCATTATGGTGGCCATTAAACCTCAAGGCTCATATAAATTTTAACCACCGAGCCGCTAAAGCACCAATAATAATTTGGTGGAAACATAGCCTCATTACTCATTTACTCTTTTACTCGTCAACTCATATATACAGCACATCGCTACCGCCATCGCATCGGCCACATCCGCCGGCTCCGGCACCCGCGTCAGTCCCAACTGACTCGCCACGGCCCGCTGCATCTGTTCTTTGCTCGCCCGTCCGCGGCCGGTCAGCGATTTTTTGATCCGCGTAGCCGCGAAATCCTCCACCTGTACGCCGCGCTGGGCTGCCGCCAGCAGCATCGCCCCCCGCGCATGCCCCATCAGAATCGCTGTCCGCGGATGTTTATAATGGGCGTAAAGCTTCTCAACCGCCATCACATCGACCTTGTGCTCAATCAGAATCGCGCTTATATTATGATAAATCTCACTCAGCCGTTCCGGCATCGAGAGCTTCGCATCCACTCGGACCACCCCCGCATCCAGCGCCTTGTATTCCCGGCCCTGCAACTCTACCACCGCATAACCGCTCACTCGCAATCCTGGATCGACGCCCAGCACTTTCATCGCTTCGCCTTTCCCCGGTCCTGTCGGTCGCCCGCCTTGCCGGTTGTTTTGTGCGGTTTGCTGGTTAGTCGCTGTTTTGCCGGGCGGGGTGTCGCCGGTTTTTTCCGTGCCGGCTTCTGCATAATGAACAGGTAATTAAACCCGCGCAGAAAGAAATTCCCTTCGTCCGCCGCCTTGCGGTAGTTGCCCATCTCCAGCGTCTTGTTATGCCGGACGACCGCTACAATATCCACCGGCACAAACCGTTCCCGCAATAGTCCGAACAGCTCGAACCCGATCGGGAAAACCCCCTTCCCTTTCTCGAACGAATCGCAGACATATAATCCCATGTATTTTCCCGGTTTGAGAATTCGCTCAATCTCCCCGATCACCTGCCGCATCGCTTTATAGTAGGCCGAATCGCCGGCATGCAGCTTGCCGATGCAGCGTGGGTCGTCGCTGTACTCGATATGCGTCGAGTAAGGCGGATCGATGAACACAAAATCCGCCTTTGCATCTTCCAGCGGCAGTTTCCGCGCATCCACGTTAAAAATATCCTTCCTCGTCGGGTTCACATCGTACCCCAGCGCCCGCCGGTTCAGATCCCGCGCGACGTCCAGCGTCGTCCCGCTCCCGCACATCGGATCGACCACCAGGTCCTTCTCCTTCGTGTACCGCTGCAACAGATTCCAGATGATATAGCTTGGCGTGGCCCCCTTGTAATCCGGATCGCCCTGCAGGCTGTCCCCATAATGCTGCGACGGGTATTCCCACAGCGTTGTCACCTGCGGTTTTAATACGGGTTTGATTTTTTTAAACGGTTTTTTCATAACGGCTATTACCATCGGTTCCGATTGAGAATTTTGGTCCCAGCCTGGCGTTACTGGTTGTCACCCATCTCTTCAACCGGATGTTTACGTCGATAAATTTCGATCAGTCGCCGGCTCACGAAATACATGGGGATGGCCGTTACCGTGCCCACAACCACACTGCCCAGCCATAAATCCCCCGACATCATAGACAGATGATCGAACAGATGCCCCATCCGCTCATGGAAGGGGATCGGCTCCATCAGTTCTTCCGCCGTATAGCCCTTAAGAATCATCCGGATATGCTCCATCGTTACGTCCGGTCGATCGCCGAACAATTCCAGCAGCCGATGCCCCACTTCATAATTGAACCAATATACCCATAACATAGTCAGCGGATTTGAAATCCACGCCATCAGCGAGCCGACTCGTCCGTTTCCCCCAAATAAAGGGGCGATAAAAAACGTCAGTAAGATCTGAAATCCGACCGTCGGCGTCATCGCCAGAAACAGCCCGATAGCCAACCCTAACGCCAGCCGGTGCGGCGTATCGTTTGTCCGGAAGATGTCATAAACGATCATTTTCTTAAAGTTATTAATGTTCATATATCTACAATTTTCCGTTGTTTCCATATTTTTCTCAGCCATAAAAAATCGCCCAGGCCCGTCCTATGCGAACATGTCGTACCGACAATGATATCATGAAATAATGGTTTTAATCTCTAACAAATGCTTGACTGCTCGAAACAGTTTAAGTTTTCTATTTTTATAATTTACACTCATATTGTATATAGAGTTTATAAAAATGTCGATGGATATTATAATGGACCGATCCTTGTTTTATACCTAAAGGGCATGAAAAATCCAGTTAAGACCGGTCGTGCAAGTTTTCCCTGGCATGATTATGTTGGGAGAAATCTGTGAGAAATCGATCTTAACGTGTATAAATACATTAACATTGAACTTGTAAAATGTTATTCTGAAAGCATAAGTGTACTCGTTCCAATAGAATTTTCCGTTTTGTTGGATCATAATTGTGTGCGGATAAAACGTTTACATTTGGCCCTGCCAGGAGTTTTTACCCGATTGGGTATAATTTATTTACCGATTAACAGTGATGTTAACGCGAACTGAGGACTTTTGTTCATTTGCTCATTCGTTATCTCAATAGAACACGTATTGGAATTGTCCTGATACTGCTTACGGCAGGTCGCGTCTGCTCCCAGGAGCAACGTCCTCCCTGGCGGTTCGTTCCCGCTGCCTCCCTGCCAGTGGCGACCGCCGCCCATTCCGCTGCTACGCTTAAAGATAATACCATTCTGATCACTGGCGGTTACGGCATGATGTTTCAGAAACTCCCCATGGTCACCAAGCTCGCCCGCATCTTCGACCCCAACACCGAATCATGGCGTCTTGCCCGCGGCCAGCTCAACATCGCCCGCTTCAATCACGGCTCCATCCGCCTTCCCGGCGGGGGCGTACTCCTCGTCGGCGGTATAGACCAAAGCAAAGCTCCGCTCCCTTCCATCGAGCTTTTCGATCCGGACACCGAGCAATTCACGCTTTTGCCAGCGATGCAAATCCCCCGCACGAATCCCGCCTTGAACCTGCTGCCCGGCGGTCGCGTCCTGATTACCGGTAACAGCAAAATCGCGGAAATCATCGAGCCGAACCAGACCGCTGCTACCGGCTACCAGACAAGAGTTCTCACCGCCCGCACCCACACCTTCCATCAGGATCATGCCGCCGTTTCATTATCCGACGGCTCCGTCCTCCTGATCGGAGGACGTACAACGCATATCGAGCGGTTTGATCCCTGCTCCGAATCTTTCAGCATGACGCATACCCGGTTGCCGGGTGTGTTCGATGATATGACAGCGGTGCGGGTGGGTGATGAAGAAGTCTTTATCGCCGGCGGCCAAGACGTCGCAACAATGATAAGTATCAATAATACATGGATTTACGATACTAAACAGAATCAACTCTTCGAAAGTCCGCCGCTGTTTTTTCCGGATAAAACTGAAATTACCAGCGCTTCCGACATGAAAAGCACCGATTTATTCCCCAAAACGCACATGAACATCGGTAAATACATCTTCATTTGCGGTGGCGAATTCGATCCCGGCAAAGGCAAACAAGACATAAATCTTGATACAGCTTATATTTATCTGTCAGAATCCCGTCGGCTAATATTCGTCGGTCCTATGAGGTCGGCTCATGATGAGTTCTCCATTGCCGCCTTGCCCGAAAAAGACGGCATGTTGCGGGTATTGATTATCGGCGGGCACGGAGCCAATGACAGTATCTCCGCGGAATGCGAAATCTTCGAAATAAACAGGGAAAAACTGCTGGAAATGCCATGAAAATCATCATTTCTCCAGATAAATTTAAGGGTTCCTTGAGTGCAGCACTTGTTGCCGACACTATTAAAAGGGCTGTTCTGTCGATTGTGCCAGAGGCCGAAGTGATTACAATTCCGCTGGCCGATGGGGGAGAAGGTACGGTCGAAGCTCTGGTAAGTGCCACTGGCGGAAAAAATATTGAAAAACGTGTTTCTGGTCCGGATGGACGACTCATCGTGGCGGTTTACGGCATTTTGGGAGAAGGTGCAGACGCCAAAACCGCGATAATCGAAATGGCGGCCGCGTCGGGGCTGGTTTTATTGCCGGATAAGGAACGAAATCCTCTGCACACGACAACTTATGGCGTTGGTGAATTAATCCTCGATGCGCTGGGTCGGGGCTGCCGGAGGATCATTGTTGGTCTGGGCGGCTCGGCCACCAACGATGGCGGTTCCGGCATGGCTCAGGCTTTGGGCGTTCGCTTTTTTGATGAAGACCGACGCGAAATCACGGACAAAATGACTGGCGGTCTGCTGGGACGGGTCGCAGCGGTTGATTTAACCGGGCTGGATGATCGTCTGCATGAGTGCCGGATGACGATTGCCGGTGATGTAAGCAATCCTTTACTCGGTTCCGACGGGGCGAGTCAAACCTATGCCGCCCAGAAAGGCGCTGATGAAAAGGCCATTCAGTCGCTCGAAGAGGGTATGACGCATTTTTATACTATCGTCGAAAAGGCGATTGGCCGTTCGGTTTGCCGGATCCCAGGCGCCGGAGCCGCCGGGGGGTTGGGGGCGGGGCTGCTGGCTTTCTGTGATGCGGAAATCCGCCCCGGTGTGGATATTATCATGGAGACCTGTCGCTTTCGCGACAAGATTCGGGATGCCGATCTGATACTCACTGGCGAAGGGAAAATTGACAAGACCACTTTTCAGGGTAAAACCATTGCCGGCGTGCTGCGAGTGGCTCAGGCGAAAAAGGTTCCTGTGATCGCTATCGCCGGGGCTATTGCCCCGGAAAAGATCGACCTCTCCGCCCCGCACATTCCACCGATGTTTTCGATCTGTCCCGGTCCGGCAAGCCTGACTTATGCCCTGAAGCATGCCGAAGCTTTGCTGTATGACGCTGCGCGGCAGATTGTTAAGGCGTTTATGATATCTCGGGGTTGAGGTCCGGCAAGTATTGTCAGGACGGCCCGCAAGCGTTTTGTTTCAATAAGTTGTTTTATAGTAATGGTTTACAAATCCTCGTTACATATTTTAACAGGTTCTTTGATATTTTACCTGAAAATGGCTTTTAAAGATGCAGATCATATTGTATAATACTTCGGCTTATAAATGAGAGAAATGTTTAGCCCGCAGGGGTATGAGACTTTCCGTCGAGGCCGAGCGTAATTGTAGTTATCTTCTATAATTATGTTGCTATGAGACAGGATCCCTTAGCGGAACGTGAAAATTCCAGCAATTTACAGAAACCTGCCTCAATCTGGAGAGTGATACTAACCTCGTAGATTCCCTTTATTTAAAACAGTTTTTTGTATTAACGACATAAGAACATGGCCGATGATAGAGTGGCCAGTTTGAAAGATAAATTATTATTTTAATTATTTATTAACAAACATGATTCGATTTAAAGTTTTTCAAAACGGTAAGGTTGCTGACAGCTTCCATCTTCACGGGGCCCATTTATTCGGTCAGGATGAAATCCCGGTTCGCAGCCAGTTGGATTTCAATGACGGGGAAATTCTGGGTCTGCGTCACAGCGATACGGCGGTCGGTCTGGTCACGTTATGGGACATTGCCGGGAGCGGCAAAGTACTTTTACAGACGACGCGGCTGCCTGAGCGGAACGAAAGCTATAACCTCAATGTAGAACTGGCTCGCGGGCGTCTATTGCGAATCAGCCAGAAGCGTGAAGAATGGGGCATGATGGACCTGAAACTCAGCGAGAAACAGCATGAAATGCTGGATAATGCGCTGGATTGTTTTATTGAATCGTTAAGCAACCTGGACGATCCAGAAAAGGCAGCCAAAGCGGCAGATGAATCGCTGTCCTGGTCGGCCCGGTCGGGTGAAGAGATGTCGCTGGCATTCGCCAGTCTCGGTCTGGAGCGGCGGATGGAGTCGAAGGGAATTTCGTCGCATTGTTTCGGCTGTACGGTTGATCCCTCTCGTATCAATGATAAAAAGTATCTTAATTATATTAAAGAGCACTTCAGCTATGTGACACTGCCGATCAGTTGGCGGCAGATCATGGCCAAGGAAAACGAGCGCGATTTCGATCTGACCGATGAATGGATTAACTGGCTGAGCAGTAACCGGATAGCTATCAAGGTCGGTCCGCTTATTTATTTTTCGCCGGCGGCTGTACCAGATTGGCTTTATATCTGGGAGAATGAATTTGATCAAGTGCGGGATATGGCTTATGATTTCGTGACCTCGGTGGTGGGGCGGTATGCCGGTAAGGTGCATGCCTGGGATGTGGTCAGTTCACTGAATGTGGAGAATTGCTTCAAGTTCAGTTTCGAGCAGATCATCGAGATCAGCCGCTCAAGCGTAGTGGCGGCCCGTCACGCGGCGCCGCGTTCGATGCTGCTGGTGGAGGTTTCCGAGCCTTGGGGTGATTATTACGCATTCAATCAGCGGACGATTCCGCCGTTTATTTATATCGATATGATATGCCAGACGGGGGTGAATTTCAATGCGGTCGGCGTCAAGCTGCGTTTCGGTCGCGGCGGGGCGGGCATGATTACCCGTGATCTGCTGGAGCTTTCGGCGATGCTGGACCGGCTGGGCGTTTTTGGTAAATCACTGCATCTTACGGGGGTGCAGGTACCCAGTGAGCCCGACCCTCGGGATAACAACGGTCGGCTGGGCGAGGCCGGCCACTGGCGTAAACCCTGGTCCGAGGATATTCAGGCCCGCTGGCTGGACAAGGCTTACCGGATTGCTCTGGGCCGTTCGTATGTCGAGACGGTGACCTGGAAGGATCTGGTCGATCGAGAAGACGGTGTTCTTATGCGCGGGGGGCTGCTGAAGAAAGACCTCAGCCCTAAACCCGCCATGAAAAAGCTGATCAGCCTGGAAAAGGAACTGATCAAAAACAGCAAGAAACATAAGAATAATGTGTCGATGTCCTAAGCCGGCATAGCCGGAAAATCTAAGAACGAAGTTCGTGAACGGTAACTATTTTTTCAAATCGAATACCACTTTGATCTGGTCGCGGTCATTGGCCGCGGCGAAGGCGTTTGCTGCCTCGGAGAGTTTGTAGCGAGAGGTGATCAGGCCGTTGGTTTCGATCTGTCGGGCGGCCAGGGCGTTAATGGCGTTAGGGAACGGGCCGCAGCGTGAGCCGGTCAGGGTGATTTCATTGATGACCAGAGGGGCGAGGTTGACGGGGTTGTCCGGCACGAAGGTGCTTTTGAGGACCAGTTTGCCGCGCGGTTTGACGAGTTGGCACGCGGTATTAAAACCGTCGTCGCTGCCGGTGCAGTCCACGACCAGGTCCCATGCCGGTTTGATGAGCATATCCTTGAGCAGGATGCCCTGGATGCCGCGTTTTTCGGCAAAGGTCAGTTTTTCTTCATGTTTGCCAACGATGACGAGGTTGCCGGGTTTGGCGACTGTGGCGAGGACCTGAACGACGAGCATTCCGAGCCGGCCGTCACCGAGAACGAGCGTTTTATGCCGCTGTTCGATGTTGATCTGCTGGATGATCTGGAATGCCGCCGCCAGCGGTTCGATGAAGACCGCGGCGTCATCGGTGATGGAGTCGGGGATAACGTGTACATTCCGGGCCGGGACCGCGACGTATTCGGCAAAGACGCCGTCATGTTTGTCGATGCCGATGACGGAGCGATTGCTGCAGTGGTTGCTGAGGCCCGAGAGGCACAGGTCGCATTTGCCACAGACGCAGTTTATTTCCGCGACGGCACGTTTGCCGATGAGTTCACGCGGGCCGGACTGAACCTTCCCGACGAATTCGTGACCCGGTATGCCGGAGAAATCCATGTAGCCTTTGACGATTTCCAGATCGGTCGAGCATATTCCCGCCATTGAAACGGCCATCAGGACATCGTTGGCCACGTCGGTTTTGGGGTCGGGATGATTGGCGTTATATTCAAGCTGTTTGTCTTTGAATTGAATGGCTTGCATGGTCTTTCTGTTCTCATAAAGGCAGGTGCTTCATTTGGTTTCAGGGCGGTTTTTGAAGGGTTGGTGCGTATCATCCAGCCATTGCCGCCAGGCGAACATGTTATATTTGAAATCCTGGCCCGTGAGTTTTTTCAGGGATTTGCGAGACCCGAATTTGACGGCAAAGCTGTCGTCCCCCAGATGCTCGATCAGGACATCCAGCGTTTTTTCGTAAGGGTAGTGTCGCAGGGTTTCGGCGATGGCCTGGCGGATATCGGCATTTTTTTCGGTATTCATCAGCCCGGCCAGCCGGTCGAGGTTTTTCTCGCCGGGATAGTTTTTGAGTATTTGGACACATTCCAGTCGCACGACCCAGCTTTCATCCTGCAGAGCTATTTCCAGGGTTTCTTCGGAAGGCAGTTGCTGGTCCGGGTGTTTGCGGTTGATCCGGTGCAGGGCCAGCAGGGCGGTGTAACGAACATGCTCGTCGGGATCATCCTTGGCGACCAGCTGGAGGATATTTGGTGTGTTATTCCATTCGGCCGGTCGGCCCTGTGACATTTCGATAACGCCATTCTTGCGGATTTCGGGATTCATGCTGGTGATTTTTTCTTGCAGTTCAAGTCGTAATTTATCATCATCTGGAGTTACCAGATCGACAAGTGATGTCAATGGGTTTTTCTGTTTTGAGTCGGAATTCCAGCAGCCGGCGGCAAGGCAAATGCATAGAGACATGAAGGTGACACATTTTTTCATCAGAGAACCACAGTAAATATATTAAAATTCAACTATATTATGAGCTGGATTGATAATGTATGGGAAAAAGAGCGGATTAGCAAGACATTTGCCCTGTTTGGGAAAAATGGAAAAAATGAGGGCGCTGGGACTCGAACCCAGGACCCGCGGCTTAAAAGGCCGCTGCTCTACCAACTGAGCTACACCCCCATTTTTCATTACAGGGTGGCATTTCTGATTATTTGTAAATATGCAGAAACAGGATATATACATTTATTGAGGAGGGGTGTCAAGGGCATAAACGTAAATATTTTATTTCTCATTGACAAATTGACGAGTCTGTATATAATAGTGGTTTTCGGCTCATGCTGGGCTTATTATGTATGAATTGCACAGGCGGCATGCGGACGGCCAGGATAGTAAGTGTTTGTTTTATAAGTAAATACAGCAAGGATGGCAAGTGCCCTTCGGAGGGCAAGCCATAATGGCCGGCGTTCCGGGTGATGTTTCCGGCGGTTTTTCAGCGGATTCAGAGTGGGTATGGATTGACCTGGCCACCGTTTTTGATGATATAATCTGTTAAAACGCAGTGGTTAACGGCTTCGGGATACTGAAAGCCGTTATTTATTTTCAGCAAATTACAGCATTAATATTGAAAATATGTGTAAATAATGGTATATCCGTTATAATAGTCAGTATGGTAATTGCGAAAAAGACCGATAGTTACAATAAGTGATATCGTAAAATCGTATCAGGCCTGTGTCGGCAAGCCGGCATTGTGTTTGAGTTTCAAACAAGTTAAGTAGAAGGAATGACTTCCAGGATATCTTGGGAGAATGTGATAATGTTGAAATGGGAAGACAGCCGTGTTAGCTTTTAGTCCTGAAAGATTAGGACAAAAAAGCGGCAGACGCTTTTGGGATGATGATGGCGCCCGTCAGGGCTGCCCAGGAATACCGTCAAAGCTGTACTTCGAGTATTCAGAGTACAGTCCCTGATTTTGATACGTTTGGAATAAACCGCGGTATTCAGGGCAGACCTGAGTATCGCTTTACTTATGCGATGAAGTGGGTTACCGTTACGGGCCCACTTTTTTTTATTTCATAAATTAGAATGGACAAGAGGGGCTGTGGAGCGATGAAAAATATAAGTCGTTTCATTGAGACGGCTTAGGATTTAATTGCCGAAAAGTTTTTCATAGACAGAAGGTAAAGCAGATTATGAATCAAGAGCTATTACGAAATGTGGACAGCATTGCACGTGACAAGAATATAGATCGCGAGAGCATCCTGGTAGATCTGGAGACGGCAATGAAATCGGCAGCTCGCAAGCATTTTGGGCTTGCTCATGAAGTTGAAGTGCGTATAGATCGGGAAACAGGTGAGATTTCTACACAGCTGGATGGTGAGGAGATTGACATTAAACAACTGGGTCGCATTCCCGCCCAGACGGCCAAGCAGGTCATGATTCAGAGGCTGCGAGAAGACGAGCGCGGCAGTATATATAATGAATATCAGGAACGGGTGGGTGAAATTATCGTGGGGACGATAGCTCGCTTTGAGGGTGGTACAACTATTGTGAATCTGGGGCGTACCGAAGCAATTTTACCCAAGAGCGAGCAGATTCCGGGTGAATCGAATCATCCGAGCGAGCGTATCCGGGCAATGATATATGAGGTCAAGGAAGCGGCGAATCAGGTGAAGATTATTTTGTCGCGGACGCATCCGGATTTTATTCGGCGGCTGTTCGAGCAGGAGGTGCCTGAAGTTGCGGATCATGTGATTGAGATCAAGTCGTTGTCACGTGAGGCCGGTTATCGGACGAAGGTGGCGGTGTTGAGCATGGATTCGAAGGTTGATGCCGTCGGGGCGTGTGTGGGTGTGCGGGGCAGCCGCATTAAAAATATTGTTGATGAGCTGGGCGGCGAGAAGATAGATATTGTACGCTGGAACGAATCGTCTCAGGTGTTCATTGGAAATGCCTTGCGGCCGGCGGAAATCAAGGAAATAGCCTTGTGTTTCGAGTTGAACCGGGCCACGGTGGTGGTTGGTGAAGATCAGTTGTCGCTGGCGATCGGCAAGCGTGGTCAGAATGTGCGGCTGGCGGCTCGATTGACGAACTGGGATATCGATATTTTGACGCCGTCGGAGTACTCCGCGGGGATTGAAATACTGATTAAGACGCTGCGAACGGTTGAAGGTGTGGATGATACGCTGATCGACCAGATTATGGCGTTGGGGATTATTTCGGTGCTTGATCTGGAAGAGGTGGGGGTTGAGCCGCTGGTTCAGTCGCTCAATCTGAATCCGGAGCAGGCGCGGCTGGTGGTAGCGGCCGGAAGTGTAGAGGCCAGACGTCAGGCCCAGAGCGGTCAGGCCGCGGCGACGGCGGCTCAGGCTGTTTTGGCTAAGGAGATCAGCGTTAAGGGCGGTCCGTCGCGTCGTGGTCCGGTGGCGGCGGATGAGGCACAGTCGAATCTATCATCTTTGATTTCGACCGCACCGGTTGATACGGTGGACGCGGAAGCCGACGGTACGCCTAAGGATGTCAATGATGACATCGCCGCGAACGAACAGGCCTGAAAATGAACATACAATTTGATATGCATTTTTTAATGAATATTTTCACGGGTAAGATGCTCGTGACACAGTTGAATAAATTAGAATTGAATTTTGAAATTATAGCGGAGGTTTCTTAGTGGCTAGACGCGTATTCCAACTTGCCAAAGAACTTGGAGTTAAAAGCACTGCGGTTGTTGCCAAGTGTCAGGCGGAGGGTCTGGACATAAAAAACCACATGAGCACACTATCAGCCGGTCTGGAGGCGACGATACGGGAGTGGTTTTCGACTGGAGAAAATGCCACGACGGTCGAGACGGCTGCTCCGGTCGATCTGGAAAAGGTTAAAAACACCAAAGCCCGTAAGAAGAAGGAAGGCGAACACGGAACGGTGGAAGTGCATGAAGATTTTGTGGCGGTGGCGGAAATGGATGTTGACGAAGCGGTAGAAACGGAGACGGAAGCTGCCGAACCGGCAGCGTGTGCCGTTTCCATTGAAGAGATTAAGTCTGGTGAACATGAAAAAGCAGAGGATGAGCAGGCGGAACTGGTAACCCGTTCGGACGAAGACGACACACTGGCTGCGGCCACGGCGATAAGTCAGGAGACAAAGCCTGCGCAATCGCCGCACCTGCATTTGGATGAGAAGTCTGGTCGTCCCAGGCGGATGAGCCCCAAGGAATTGCATGAACATGAGGAGCAAAGAGAACACGTGACGACAGAGGTTGTAGAAGAAGAGAAGACGACAGAAGCCGCGCCGCAGGAAAAGGCCGCGGCGCATCAGTTAGAGACCGAGACGATTGAGGCTCGGTCTGATACACCCGAGCCGCCGCAGCAAGTGGGCCCGCGTATCATTGCCCGGGAATTACCCAAACCGCCCGAGCCGTCGAAGGAGCCGCCGAAGCCGGCGGAATTTGTGCCGGCCCCCGCGGTTTTACAGGGACCGAAGGTGATTCGGACGGAGGCGGCGGAAACGACGTTGCAACCGCCGTCGTCGCGCGGGAACCGCAGAGGGGCGTTAAATACGCGGCCGGAGATTTCCGATGCGAAGAAAGCGGCGCCCGCCCCGGATGATCCGGCAGGGAGCAAGCGTCGGCGCAAGGATAAACAGGTTGCGGGTGCCACGGATACGGAAGATGCGTCCAAGAAAAAAACCAGCCGGTCACAGCGGCGTCGGGGTTCCAGTCGTCGCTACGAGACGACGGAGCCGGACACGCAGGAATGG
Organism: uncultured Pirellulales bacterium; assembly: GCA_964482555.1. Classification (GTDB taxonomy): domain Bacteria; phylum Planctomycetota; class Phycisphaerae; order Sedimentisphaerales; family SM23-30; genus CAYZXY01. Next base: position 182,595 of record CAYZXY010000001.1, on the reverse strand, counting down.
CGTAATCGCGATTTACTGGAGCGTCAGCAGCGTCTGGACCAGGCTTCGGGTTCGAAACTGCATCGTAAGGAGCAGCAGCTTGCCCGTCATGAGTATGCATCGACCGGCGGCTATGCATTCCGAACGAAGATCGACAAGGCGGTTGTCAAAGAGCCGATTACCATAAAGGAGCTCAGTTCGGCAATCGGCATTCGGGCCAATGAAATTATTGCCAAGCTGATGGCTATGGGGACCATGGCGAATATTAACCAGGCGTTGGAGACCAACGCGGCCATGGCGGTGGCGCTGGAGTTTGGCATTGAGCTGGAAGTGGAAGAGAAAACTCTGCTCTGGGATGATCTGGCAGGCGAGTTTGAAAAGGAAGCTGACGAGACCCGATTGCAGAAGCGGCCACCGATTGTGGCGTTTCTGGGCCATGTCGATCATGGTAAGACATCGCTGCTGGACCGGATTCGTCAGGCGGATGTGACGGCGGGCGAAGCCGGCGGCATTACGCAGCATATCGGATCGTATCTGTTCGATGACGGCAGTCGGCGGGTGGCATTTCTGGATACGCCGGGTCATAAAGCATTTACGGAGATGCGGTCGCGGGGGGCGACGATGACCGATGTCCTGGTCCTGGTGGTGGCGGTTGATGACGGCGTCATGCCGCAGACGGAAGAGGCGATCAACCATGCCAAGGCCGCGAACGTGCCGATTATCGTTGCTCTGAACAAGATGGATCTGCCGAACGCGGATGAGAACCGGGTTCTGGGGCAGCTGGCGGATAAGGGATTGCTGCCGACCGAATGGGGCGGCGATGTGGAAGTCGTCCGTACCAGCGCTGCGACGGGCATGGGTGTTGACGATTTGCTGGAATATCTGGATTATGTCGCGGAGTTGAATAACCTGCAAGCGGTTGACGAGGGACCGGCGACCGGCTGGGTGGTAGAGTCGGAGATGACTTCCTATCAAGGCGCCGTGGCGCGGATGCTGGTCAAGGGCGGCAAACTCAAGGCGGGCGATATCATTGTTTCGAGATGTGCGTATGGTCGAATTCGGACCATGTACGATGCCACGGGCAAAACGATTACAGAGGCGGGGCCGTCAACGCCGGTCGAGGTGACGGGGCTGGACGAGATTCCGGTGGCGGGCGATCGTTTTTATGTCGTGGACAACATCACCCGGGCGGCACAAATTGCGGGCGAACAGCGAACGCAAAAGCGTGAGAAAAAGCTGGCCCAGCGCCGCCAGATTACGCTGGACAATCTGTTTACCGAGATTGCAGCCGGGGCATTGAAGGAACTGAACGTGATCGTCAAGGCGGATGTGCAAGGGTCCGTGGACGTTTTATGCAACACCATACAGGAAATGAACACCAAAGAAGTCGCGGTGAAGATTCTGCATGCCGCGGTGGGCGGGGTTACGGAAAGCGATGTGCTGCTGGCGCAGGCGTCGAATGCGATTATCATCGGTTTCCAGGTTGTCGCGGATGACCGGGCCCGGTCTCTGGCGGAGCGTGAAGGTGTGGAAATCCGTCTTTACCGCGTGATTTACCAGATCAGCGACGATATCAAAAAGGCGCTGGAAGGTATGTTGGAGCCGTATATTGAAGAGAAGCCGCTGGGTCGCGTGGAGGTCCGGCAGTTATTCCGCATTTCGCGGCTGGGCGTGATCGCGGGTTGTTATGTGACTGAGGGAGTGGTCAATCGTTCGGCGCGATTCCGGGTGATTCGCGATAATGTGGTGATTCGAGACAACTCGCCGCTACAGTCGCTGCGGCGCGGTAAGGACGACAGCAGTGAGGTCCGCCATGGTTACGAATGCGGCATCAAACTGGTTGGTTTCGATGCTATTAAGGAAGGCGATATTCTGGAGGCTTACGAGCTGGTCGAAGTGAACCGGACGCTGGATTCCGTTAAATAATCGGCTGCTGGCGAAACCTCATGTTTTTTTCAGCAAGTATACCCAATTGGTTAGAAAGCTCCCGGCAGGGCCGGGCGTAAGCTTTTATCCGCATATAATTACGTTCCGAAAAACGGGTATTTTCAATCGGAACGAGTATAGATGCCCGCGAATACGAGCCCGGCGGAATCGGGATGGAGATAGTTTCTGACAGAAGGAGAAGCGTTTTTTTGAAAGCGGTAAAGGATGATAGTGGGTGTGTTGCAAGTGCGGGTGAGTGTGTTTGATGCCATGAACCTGAAAAACAAGCGGCGAGTGATAAAGAGCCTGAAGGACCGCATCAGCAATAAGTTTAATGTCTCCATCGCGGAAGTCGAGCACCAGGATAGTATTCGGACCTCGGTCCTGGGGGTCTCGATGGTGGCCAATGACAGCCGGTTTGTGCAGTCGGCACTGATGGAGATCGTCAATTTTATACAGAAAACGCCTCAATGCGTTTTAATAGATTACGATATTGAGACGATATAGCCGAAGATGTCAAGAAGAATAGAACGTATAAACCGGATTGTACGCGATACGATCAGTGCGGTGATTCAGAACCAGTTATCCGATCCCCGGATTCAGGGATTGGTCAGCGTGACGCGGGTAGAAACCAGCGCCGATCTGACGATATCGCGCGTGTATCTCAGTGTGGCGGGTGTTAATCCCCGGCAGGAGAAGCTGTCCGTGGACGCGGTGCGTCATGCGAGCGGGTTTATTCAGTCGCGGCTGGCCGAGGTTTTGCGGACTCGGAATTGTCCGACTTTGCAGATTATCCAGGATGATTCCCTGAAGAAAGGTTTTGAGGTGCTGCAGTTGATCAATCAGGTTTCGGCGGAGCGGCATGATGAAGCCGCGGATCCGGACGAGACGGACTGGTCGGAGGATGAGGGGGACGAGGATGATCCGGACGAAGAGGCATGAGCGATACGAAAGGTTGCCGGAGACCGGGCAATTTGAATAATATGAGATGTTTCCGATAATTGTAAGAGATTTTGAGGCGTTTGTATGAAAGATAGTTCCGAATATGCACCGCGTTTGAAAAAGCTGATAAACCGTATAAAACGCGAAGGGGGTTCTTCTTCAAAGCTGGAAGAACTGGATCCCACCACATCGCTTCTGCTGGCCTGTTTAACGTATAACGCAACCGAAAATAAAGCACGGACGGCTCTGAACCGTTTACGGCAGTCGTATGTCGATTTTAATGAGCTGCGTGTGAGCCGGTCAGCGGAGGTGGCCGAAATTCTGGGCAAGACCTATCCCGAAGCCGATGAGACATCGCAGCAGATACTGGCGGTACTGAACGAAGTGTATATTAAGCGTGATTCGCTGGATTTATCGGAATATACACAAGGAAGCAAGCGAGAAGCGAAATCCTTTTTTGAATCGCTCAGGAGTACGAACGCTTATGTGTCTGCGCGGGTCATGCTGCAGGGAGTGGGGGCGCATGCGTTTCCGGTCAATCCGATTATGATGGAGATGTTGCAGAAAGAGGACGTAGTCAATCCGCAGGCGGACGAAACGGACGTACAGGGATTTATGGAACGACAGATATCAGCCAGCCAGATTCAGCAGAGCTATGCTTTGTTGCGTAAGTACGCCGAAAAGAACCGCGGCCGCAAGAAGACCTCTAAAAAGCAGTGACGACTGGAGAGTCAAGGGCTGCTGCTGGCGGCTACAAGGCAGGATGATGGAAAGAGAAAATCGGTTAGATGTGTTGCCGGGCGGCGGACTTGAGGAATTCAGGTGTGCGATGGCGTCGTGCCGGCATGGATAGAGATTAACCCCGGGAGTGATAAAGGAAGAAAACATTGGAAAAGGTATTGAAGATCGGTTTGCCCAAGGGCAGTTTGCAGGAATCGACGTTTGATTTGTTTCGTCGTGCGGGATTTGATGTTCAGGTTTCGTCGCGGAGTTATTTCCCTTCGTTTGATGATCCGGAGTTGAATGCGGTGATGTTCCGGGCGCAGGAGATGAGCCGTTATGTCGAGGACGGGGTAGTCGATATGGGGTTGACGGGGCTGGACTGGGTCTGCGAGAACAATTCGGATGTGGTGGAAGTCTGCGAGCTGGTGTATTCGAAGGCGACATCGAAGCCGGCCCGCTGGGTGCTGGCGGTGCCGAACGAATCGCCGGTGGAGAAGGTCGAGGATTTGAACGGCAAGATAATCGCGACGGAACTGGTGAATGTGACGCGGAGTTACTTTGCGGGCAGGAACATCGATGTGCGAGTGGAGTTTTCGTGGGGGGCGACCGAGGTCAAGGCCCGGCTGCTCGACGGTATTGTGGAGATTACCGAAACGGGTTCGAGTCTGCGGGCGAACAATCTGCGTATTGTCGATACGGTCATGACCAGTACGACGCGGCTGATCGCGAACAAAGCTGCGTGGGAAGATGAATTCAAGCGGGATAAGATCGAGGCGCTGGCCAAGCTGCTGAACGGGGCGATCGACGGTCGCGAGAAGGTGGGCATGAAGATGAATGTGCCGACGGAGAAGCTGAACGAGGCGCTGGCTCTGCTGCCGTCGGAGAAGTCGCCGACGGTCAGTTGTCTGGCGGATGAGGGGTACCGGGCGCTGGAGGTTATTCTGGAGGAGACGCTGGCGAAGGAACTGATTCCGAAGCTGATCAAGGTCGGGGCTTCGGGGATATTTACGTATCCGCTGAACCTGGTGATTCCGTAAGCGGGGACAGGCATAGTTGCCGGACGGCATTATGGGCCAATAAGATTATGAAGTGTAAACGGGCGGTCTTCACGAAAGGCCTGGCCCGTTTTTTTATGTACACTCTTTCCGATTGACATTACACGTTTTGTCGGAACATAATTATATGCGGAGGGTTGTCGAAATGTGTCCTTACTGATCCAGCGCTTTCGCAAACGAAGTCAGTTCTTTTACGGTATCGCAGAAAATGGTGTAATCTATTTTTTTTCGCAGTTCCGGCGTTATAGCCCGGCCGCCCAGTGCCAGTAAGACATTCAAATCGGCGGCAGTGTGATATATCTTCCGCAGCGACTGAATAAACGCTTGTTCGTTGGCGATGGTCGAAACGCTCAGCCAGAACAATCGTGGCTGCTCAATCGCGATTGCCGAACAGAGCGTGTCTGTCGGATGTTCGCCGCCATAAAAGACGGCATTCCAGCTCATTGCCGACAGGCAGCACTCGATCATCATGCCCGGCAGCGAATAGGGATCACCCTTCAGCGTCGCTCCGATTGCCCGCGATGCGTGTGCCGGCGCGGGGGGTAAGGCCTCTCGCAACGCATTAATTATACGATGTGTCAATTGGACGGCCCGGCGTTCCTGGTAAATTTCAATAATGTCATGCTGCCATTTGTCCCCCAGGTTATGATAGGAAACCGCGATCACATCATCGCAAATAACGGCCGGCGGCGTGCCGTTCATATACAGATCAAACACCACATACCGGGCCAGTTGTTCATTACCTTCTTCCAGGGCCGTTTCAAAACAATACTGGGCATCTTGCATGCTCAAACCGGATACGCCGGGGCTGTACGGCAGGCCCAAAAGGGCCGGATCCTTTACGGGGACATGGTTTTCCTTTATCAAGGCCAGAACGGAACTGACGTGTATCTTGCGATGACCGCCGGGCGTCCTTTCCGTGGCCAGAACGCCTTTGTCGCACCATCTCTTTATGGAAGCCTCGCTGGCATCGATGATTCTGGCCAGCTCTTTGGGACTGAATTTCTGTTTCATATACTGCCTTAATCGAATGTTTTGAACGATTAATATTTAGCAAAACAATGATGTTCTAAAAATATATTATCCAATAAATCGCTTATATTCAACATATTATAAAAATTTTAAATAAAAATTCCAAAAAACTTGCCTTTGCCTGACCGGCAGGTCTAGTATATGGCATGTGAACGATATGAACGTTTTAATAAATTATGCGAGCCGAAAATTTCCTGAAAGGAGATATGATGATGAAGGCATTACAAAAATTCAATATTGCAGCGGTCTTGTTGGTTTCCAGTGGATTGGCGCTGGCTCAATGCGGGTCAACGATGACGAAAGAAACGTCCTCCAGTTCATCCTCGAAAATGATGACAACTTACGCGAGCGGACAGACATGCAGTGTGGGCGGTCAAACTATTGTCGAAACCGCGGTGGGTGCCGGTGATTTTAACACCCTCGTTGCCGCGGTGAAAGCGGCCGACCTGGTGGACCCGCTCCAGAATGGCGGGCCCTTTACAGTGTTTGCCCCGACGGACGCGGCATTTGCCAGTCTGCCGGCAGGTACTTTGACATCCTTGCTGAAACCAGAAAATAAGGCACAACTTCAGAGCATTCTCACTTACCATGTTGTACCGGGCAAGGTATATTCAAGCGATCTGATTAAAACGGCTTCAGCGCAGACGCTGATTGGAAAAAATGTAAAATTAAGTCTGCTGGTTAACAATGCTAAATTAGTTAAGACGGACATCAAATGCAGCAATGGTGTGATTCATGTAATCGACGCGGTAATCATGCCTCCCGAACAGCATCCGCAGATGTACAAGGACAGTCCTGTTCTGGAAGTGGCCGCCAAGGCAGGCAAGTTTAATACGTTATTGACGGCCATCCATGCGGCTGGTCTGAAGGATGCATTGAATGGCGAAGGCCCCTTTACGGTGTTCGCGCCCACGGACGAAGCCTTTGCGGCATTGCCGGCAGGGACTCTGGATAAATTGCTCAGTCCCGGCGGCAAGAAAACTTTGCAGTCAATTTTGAAATATCACGTAGTTTCGGGCGAGATTGCGGCGGAAAATGCCGAGCGTCTGAGTCAGATACAGACGCTGCAGGGCAGCGATGTGGCGTTTAGCCGAAAGGGAAGCAATCTATTTGTGGATAACGCCCGGATAGTAGTGAAGAACCTCTATGCGAAAAATGGTGTTATCCACGTGATTGACGCGGTAATCACGCCGACGCCAGCGGCTGCCTATAATGACATCATTACGACGGCCAATAAGGCCGGCAATTTCAATACCCTGATCACCGCCGTCAAGGCGGCAGACCTGGACGGCGCTATAAATAACGGCAAATCGTTAACGGTGTTCGCACCGACGGATGAAGCGTTTGCCGCGATTCCGGATTCGACGCTGAAATACCTTCTCAGTCCTGAAGGCAAGCCGAAATTGCAGAGTATTTTGAAATACCATGTTGTGCCGGGTAACGTCTATTCCATGGATATTATCAAGACACGCTCATCCCGGACGCTGCAGGGCTCTCCCGTCTACTTCTCACTGATGGTTGATGATGCCAATGTCGAATTCAAGGACATTAAATGCAGCAACGGCGTGATTCATGTTATAGATAAAGTGATTATGCCGCCCAGCGATGTCGCAGTGAAATAATAGCATTCCGCGGGCTTTTTACCCAGACGGTATATGGAAAGGGATACCGATAATATATAAACGTCACCGAAAGATTATACCAACATGGTGAGATGCAGCATGGCCGGGATTGAAGCAAGGGCTTCGACCCGGCCTTTTTTTGTCAAAACCACCCCCTCGCTTTACGCGAGGGGATGGTTCCAATTTGACACCCACGATGCAATTCCATGATTGTTATTGGGGGCTGTTTGTCGCTGTGGACCATGCGAACACGGCGTTTATACCCAAAGGGTATGAGAATTCCCGCCAGGGCCAGTCGTAAAGGCTTTGCCCGCAGACAGTTACGTTTTGACAAAACGGGAATTTTCAATCGGAACGAGTATATTTTTACTCGGCACTCATGGGTCGGAATACCCCGGTGACAGATTATGATGATTCCATTTGTGTCACGAGATGATTCAGCGTGTCTTTCATTTTAACCAGTTGGGCACTGGCATTTGATGTGTCATCAGCTTTTTCAGCCGTCTGTTCCGCCAGTTTACTGGTTTTCGAGATATTGTCAGAGATGGTTCTGGCCATGGAGGCTGTTTCGCTGATGTTCTTTGTGACCGATTCCGTTTCACCCATAACCTGGGTAATATTCTGGGCAATTTCTCTGGTGGTGATGCTCTGTTCCTCGACCGCCGAAGCGATTGTCTTGGAGACATCATTGACATTATTGATCACGCCGCCGATTTCTCCGATAACTGCAACCGTTTCTCCGCTCGTATCCTGAATAGCCCGAATGCGTTTACTGATGTTTTCGGTGGATTCCGCGGTCTGCCGGGCCAGTTCTTTCACCTCGTTGGCCACAACTGCAAAGCCTTTACCTGCATCTCCCGCACGGGCGGCCTCAATCGTGGCATTCAAGGCCAGCAGATTCGTCTGCTCCGCAATATTCTGAATGACCTCAATGACTTTGCCTATCTCATCCGCGGCCTGTCCCAGTTGACCGACTTTATCATTGCTCGTTTCCGCCAGGCTGGCCGCTTTGCCGGCAACGCTGGCCGCTTGTTCAGCGTTTTTGGCGACCTCGGATATGCTGGATGTCATTTCTTCGATAGATGTCGCCACTGTCTTAATGCTTGCCGACATCTCTTCACTGGACGAAGCGATCATGTTCATGGTCTGGTCCATTTGTTTGAAGGATTGTTCCACGGTCGCCGATTGCTCCTTCATGATATTGGCATTGCCAGACATGTCCTTCGAACTGGATAACAATAAATCTGAAGAATTGTTTAAAACTTTGGCGGTATCCAGCAGTTTTTGCGTCATATCGATGTTGGTCACAATTTCAACGTGACCGATTCTTTTGCCGGCGTCATCATGGATATAGCTGGTATCGACCTGCATATACGTACTCGGTCGGTCCGGGTATTCCTGATTGTAGAAGGTTCGCGGTTTTCCGGAACGCAGGCTATTGATTCCGCAATTTTCCGTTTCACAAATATCAGCCTTCCAGCTTGAACAATGTTTACCCAGGCAGCTTTTTTTATCCAGATTATGCTGCGCCAGGAGACTCTCAGTCACCTTATTTATAAACACCCATTTCATTTTCAAATCGGTTGTCGTTATGGGCGCCTGAACCGCGTCCAGCGATCCTTCCAGGAAAAATATCAACCGTCTTTTTTTCTTATTGGACCAGAAATAACAGACGTAACCGGCCAGATTCACCCCTGCCAGTAATCCCAATGCCCGGCTGTTCTGTTCCGCGGTAAACGGACTTGCCAGCAAAACCCAGAAGAAACCAGCAATTAACGACGTCAGCAGGCATACACTTAATATGCTCCATACCCGTTTGAACATGGGACGCATCCTTTCATTAGATAAGCCGTATCGTAAAAAGATAAACACACATTCGCTCATAAAATTTTTCGGCATATTACTGTCAGTGGTTTAACCATTTTGAATTAATAATTACATAATTATCAGACCGCCACTGTTTACCGGGCATTAAACCTCACGGAAATCGTAATAAAAACGAAACTCAATTTACTCAATCACGCCCCTGCCAGACACTTGCAAAAAACCATCCTTATTTTTTTTCGATAATTGCGTTGATTTTAATGGTGTTTTCCGCTGATTCATAGATAATATGGCGCATAAATTATTCATGTATGGACCGGTAAAGTATCTTAATAGAACTGAAAAATGGAAAATTGACTTGCAGGCTGTTTAAACGGCGCACATTTTGAGCTTCAGGCAGGAATAATGGAATTAAAGAAAAGTTTGAATCTTCTGAATGTTTTCGGGATTTGTACGGGGGCGATGCTGTCGGGGCTGTTTGTGTTGCCGGGGCTGGCTTATACGCTGACGGGACCGGCTATTTTGATCGCCTATTTACTGTCGGGCACACTGGCCTTGACGGGAATGCTCAGCCAGGCGGAACTGGTCTCAGCTATGCCCAAGGCCGGCGGGGACTATTTTTACGTTACCCGTTCCATGGGACCGGCAACCGGCACGGTTTACGGGCTGATCACCTGGTTGTCCCTGTCGTTGAAAAGCGCGTATGAGCTGGTATTCATGGCGACTTTCGCGGCAATGTTATTGAGTTTTCAGAAAGGGCAATGGGGGCCGGTGAGTGCGGTGCAGGCGATGGCGGTGATATTTTGTGCCGCGTTTATTATGCTCAATCTTCTCGGCACCAAGAAGGCCGGCAGAGTGCAGGAGATTCTGGTTGTCATTCTGCTGAGTGGACTGCTTTTTTTCTGCTTCCGGTCCTATCCTCATATTGAGGTAAACCACTTCTCCGGTTTCAATCCGCACGGTATCGACGGCATTATCACCGGAGCGGGGTTTATCTTCATCAGTTTCGGCGGATTGCTGAAAATCGCCAGCGTTGCCGAGGAGGTCCGCAAGCCGGGGCAGGTCATTCCGCTGGGGATGATTCTGTCCGTGGTGACGATCATGCTGATATATCTGGCGACGATGTTCGTGATGATCGGGATACTCGGTCCGCAGCTGCAAGAAAACAAAACGCCCGTCACAACGACAGCGGCAGTTATTCTGGGTGAGAACTGGGCGGTTTTGTATAGTGTCGGAGCCATGCTGGCCATTGTCGCTTCCGCGAACGCGGGGATCATGTCCGCGTCCCGTTATCCGCTGGCGCTGGCCCGGGATGAAATGCTGCCGAAGGTTTTGAAGAAAATCAACAGTCGATTCAACACGCCGCACGTGTCGATTATCGTTACCGGGTTTATCATCGGGCTGGTGATTTTTGTCGATGTTCATAAGCTGGTCAAGGCGGCGTCCTCGGTACTGATTCTGACATACATTTTTACGAGTCTGGCCGTGGTTATCCTGCGGGAAAGCCGGGTTCAGAATTACCGGCCGACATTCCGTACACCGCTGTATCCATGGATGCAGATGGCCGGCATTACCGGTCTGATTTTTTTGCTGTTTAGAATCGGCTGGGAAGCCATTCTTGTCAGTTGCTCGCTGGCAGCGGCCGGCTTTATTTTCTACTGGTTTTTCGGCCGTAAAGTTACCCGCCGCGAATATGCGCTTCTCCATCTCATTGAGCGCATCACCGCCCAGGAAATCACATCGCACAAGCTCGAAACGGAACTGAAAGAAATTCTGCATCAGCGGGACGATGTCATGAAAGACCGTTTTGACCATCTCATCGAGGAGTGTCCGGTGCTCGACATCGAATCGGCGAAAAGCATGGAAGAGTTCTTCGGCATTGCCGCGGAAGAGCTGGGCAAAGATCTGCATATACCCAGCCAGATCATTTTCGAACTGTTCATGGAGCGGGAACGGGACAGCTCTACGGTCCTGAGCCCTTTTCTGGCCATTCCCCATATCATTATCGAGGGGGAGCATCATTTCGATATTCTCATGGCCCGCAGCAAGGAAGGGATCGTCTTTGGCGAAGACAAAATCGTTCATGCCGTGTTCGTGCTGATTGGTACGAAAGACGAACGACCGTTCCATCTGACCAGCCTGGCCGCCATCGCTCAGATCGTCCAGGAAGAAGGCTTCGAAAAACAATGGCTCAACGCCAAAACCAAAGAAGGCCTCCGCGACATTGTCCTGCTGGGTAAACGAAAACGCCAGCAAGCATGAGTATGCGTTGATGACTTAAGGTGTTGGTAAACGTTGCCATCAATTACGAACAATGATGAGTGGTAAAATCAGATAGCCCCCGGCGTCAAGTCGGGAGATCACAATTTCAGATATACCCAATTGGGTAGAAAGCTCCCGCCAGAGCCGGGCGTAAGCTTTTTATCCGCAGATAATTACGTTCCGACAAAACGGGTATTTGCAATCGGAACAAGTATAAATACCATTCCTTCACTTGGCGTGAGGGGTTGTCTGCATGGTTCAAGAATATGCTATACGACAATATCTTACATCAATTACGCACGCCCTGCTATCTGATCGATCGCGGCTTTTTAGGGAAAAATCTGGCGACGCTCGACTCGGTGCAGCGACGCACCGGCTGCCGGATTTTATTAGCGTTAAAAGGATTCGCTGCCTGGAGCGTGTTTGACCAGATCAGCGGCGTGCTCGCGGGCACCACATCCAGCGCTTTGTTTGAAGTCCGGCTCGGTAAAGAAGAATTCGGCGGCGAAGTCCACCTTTGCGCTCCGGCATACCGCGACGACGAGATCGACGAGCTGCTGGATAAGGTCGATCATATCGTCTTCAATTCTTTCGGCCAGTGGCGGCGATTCCGTGACAAAGTGAAAAATCACCCCCGCTCTGTCGAATGCGGCCTGCGCATCAATCCAAGCCATTCTGAAGTCAAAACGGCCATTTACGATCCCTGCGCACCGGGCTCGCGCCTGGGCATCATCCGCGAACATTTCCGGCCGGATGAACTCGACGGCATAACGGGTCTGCATTTTCACACCCTGTGTGAGCTTAACGCCGACTCGCTGGAGCGAACACTGTCCGTATTCGAGGAAAAATTCGGAGAGTTTATCCCGCGCATGGAATGGCTCAATTTCGGCGGCGGTCATCACATCACCCGGTCCGATTACGATGTCGATAAACTCTGCCGGCTGATCAACGATTTCCGGCAGCGGCACAACGTCGAAATCTACCTCGAACCGGGTGAGGCTATTGCCTTGAATACCGGCTTTCTGATCAGTTCGGTACTGGACATTGTGCAAAATGAAATGGAGATCGCCATACTGGATACCTCGGCCGCCGCCCACATGCCGGATGTGCTGGAAATGCCCTATCGTCCGCAAATCGAAGGGGCCGGCAATCCGGGAGAACTGCGGCACACATATCGTCTGGCCGGACCGACCTGTCTGGCGGGCGACGTCATCGGGGACTATTCCTTTGCGAAACCATTAAGCATTGGTGACAAGCTGATCTTTCACGATATGGCCCATTACACCATGGTCAAAAACACCATGTTTAACGGGATCAATTTACCGGATATTGTGCTATATGACCCGACTGCGAATAAAACGTTTTTGCAAAAACGTTTCACATATGATGACTTTAAAGGCCGGCTTTCATAAGCTCATATTAGTTTAATGAAGCTGTTATCCGGTTATTTGCCGTGATGAGGACATTGAGTTGAAATCGCCTACATTTCGCCAAGATATTTTAACAGATAGACGATGCTGAGAAAGGCCGTTGCCAGACCGGCACAACTCAAAACCACGAAAAAGTCCCATTTCACTGTTACTCTGTTTTCTCTGAGTATTGCCATTTCATCCCATCCTGAAATAACTCTAACTCTTAAGTAATTTAGGTCTAATTATTCCCTCGGTTAGATTATATATTAATGATTGCTGATTGGCAAGGGTTTAGCTGCCGCAGTCTATTTTTTTTGTATTTTCTATATAGAACTGTTCAGATTGTATGTTTTATATGGATAATCATTGCCGAACGTCAGGCGGCCGGGAGTTTAATGACCATATTTTTCTGCCAGCAAAGCCGCAAAACTAACAGCGGCAGTCTCGATCCGCAGAACAGCGGCGGCTATCCGAACCGGTCGGGCTTGCCGTTGATCCAACAGAGATTTTTCCTCATCCGTCATGCCGCCTTCGGGTCCTATAAAAACAATCACATGCGACGTTTTCTTCGGTAAAATGTCGGGCACAGGCTCTCCCGCCTGATCACCATACAAAACCACAGCATTTGGTAATTCTTGAACAAACCTATTCAGTGCATTTGCTAAACTGTAAGATTCTTCGATATGCGGCAGAAAAAGTTGTCGGCTTTGTTTGCAGGCGGCGACGGCGATATGCTGCCAGCGTTTTCGGGTACGGGGATTTTTGCTCATTTTCACGGAACGCCGATAGACAACGGGCCATATCTCCGCGGCGCCCAGTTCGGTGCATTTTTCGATAAGCCAGTCAAAGCGTTCGCCCTTCGCAATCGCCGGGGCGATAACCAGCCGCGGGCCGGGGGGCGGCTGCGGCGGCAACATCTCGATCACATCCAGCGTTACTTGCTTTTTGCCGATATCAGCCACAACAGCGTGGGCCAGCGTTCCCCGGCCGTCAAACACCTCCGCCCGGTCGCCGGGTTTTAACCGCAGCACATGCAACAAATGATGAGCCTGGTCGTCCGGCAGTCCGGTTTGCGGCGAGGTTATCGGACAGCAATAAAATCGTGGTACGTCCTGCATACCTGTTCTCGCAAAAAAAACACAACTTATCCGCATAAAAGTCGATTCACACAACGCTTTGACCGATTAAGGTAATATATTTCATGGCGTAACGCAAAAAGTAAATAATCTGTGCAAGGACAACCGTAGTTATGTCGGAAGAATCCAACAGAGAAGAAAAAGACAACGAAAACAACGCAGAATCGACTTCCTCGAATCAGCCGGAAAACCAGGCCGATAATTCCGCTCCGGAAACCAAAGGGGAAGATGATGCCCTGTCCGAAATCGGCGGCGATGATATTGATACGGGTATATCCGATCCAGCGAACATCGATTCACTGCTGGCGGAAGCGGTGGAAAACCTTGATAAGGTTGATTTGGAAATGGGTCCCGATGAGGAACCATTCGAAGATCAAGGCGATGAGGAACCGCGGCATAATAATGTTGACCTGAATAACTCCGAAAACGTGGACGATACGCTGGCGTCGCTGGAACAGGAAATCAGCATGATATCCGGTTCGTTTGCGGAGGAGTCAGCTCCATCAGAAACTGAGCCCGAAGAAGCTGTCAGCGAACAAGCGACGGCGACATTTGATAATGTGTCTAATAACCAGGATGACGTTGCAGCTATGGCAGACGGCAATGAGACAGGCATTATTGAAGATGATATTCTGGAGGACCTGACGGAATTACTCGAAGATGTTGCTCAGTATTCGCGCGAGAATAACGCGGATGAGAATTCTGATAGTACTGAATCGGCGCGGCAGTCTGGAGATCAAAAGCAGCAGGACGTTGCAGAAGAGGCTCCGGACAATATCGATGATATGCTGACGGGGCTGGCAGCAGAGCTCAATGGTGAGGCTGTCGGCAGTGAAGCTGAAGATTCAGCGGTTGTCGAAGGCGGGATGGAAGCTGTAATAGCCGAGATTTCTGATGTCGAGACCGTCGAGACGGATGAAGCTGAAAAACCGACGGAGGATAATGCTTCCGTTGATGAGCTCATCGCTGCCAGCGAAACGCAGATGGAGGAATCACAATCGCAAGCGGATTCTACGGAAGAAGTCACCGACGAGATTATACCAGAAAATCTTCTGGAGCAAACCGCCGAAGCATCAGACGAGCCGGAAGCGACTCTGGCAATCGAAGATAATGAAACAACCTCAGCGCTGCCGGAGACGTCTGACGAAGAATCGATAGACGACACGCTCGCCAGACAGGAAATGGAACAAGAGTCGGAAGCTGTGTATAACGAAGCCGCATTTACTGAAGACACTATTGAGCCCGCAGCAAAGGACAGCCCGGCTGCGGAGGATGCCGGGAAATCTCCCAAGGCGCTACATGACACCTTGCCGGCTGAAGAAAAGGGTGATCAGACGAATGCTCTTTTGTCGGAACCCGAAGATATTGCACCGCAGTCATCCCGCGTATCGGCCCCGGAAAATGATGCAGCGATGGATGACCTGATTCCATCGGAACCGGAAACTGCTGATGTCTCATCCGATAGTGACGAATCGAATGAAGCACAGGCGGAAGACATGGATGCATTGCTGGCCGGTCTGGAAAAGGAATTAGAGGGCGCCCCGGAGACGCAGCAGGAAACCGCATCGGCCGAGACACCGGAACCGCGGGACACTATTGAAGAAACTGAAGCTGAAACGCCGGCAATGACGGAAACGGTGCAGGATAGCGACAGTGATAACGAAGAAGACCTCGTACCAGCCGCCCTCGCCGATGAGCCCGATACCTCTGCCGCCGAACCATCGGCTACCCAAAAAGATGAACTCGAAGATTCCGAAAAAACGGATGAAAACCTGGATCAGATTTTGTCAAATCTGGAAGATGTCATCTCTGATGATGCTGAAGAGGATATGGATGTATCTGATATTTATGACGGCAGTAATGATGACTCTGAAACGCCGGAGCCGGAACTGGAGCCGGAGCCGGAACTGGAACCTGAACCTGAATCGGAGCCGGAGCCGGAACTGGAACCTGAACCTGAATCGGAGCCGGAGCCGGAGCCGATCTCAGAAGACGAGCAACTGGTTATGGATGAGCTGGAAGGCAGCAGCCAGACGGATTTCGAACCGGAGCCGGAACCGCAGCCGGCTGCACCCAGCCATAATCCTTACGCCCATTTTTCCCGACCGCAGCAGACCGTTATTCGCTCGCTGGAAACGGTCAACAAACCCTTCACCTTCGTCCCTTCTTCCCTTAAGGACACATTGGGGCTCGTGGGCATGATTACCATGTTCGTTGTAACCATCGCCACCGCTTTGATTCTGTACCTTTAATGTCAGAAATATCAACAGCCCCTTGCGTCAAGTGAGGGGATGGTCTTGCCCGATTCCAACGGCATCCGGCAACGCTTTCTATTTTTTCCTTATCTTCTCTCGCCTCACCGACTATAATTATCTATAAAACAGCCATATACCCAATTAAGCAGAAAGCTCCTGGCAGGTCCGGGCGCATGTTTTTATCCGCACGTAATTACATTCTGACAAAAGGGGTATTTGCCATCGGATCAAGTATAAAAATAAAATCTGCTTTCCCGAAAAAAAAGAGGTCAGGCCATGAAGCAATCGCAAACCAAAAAATCAAAAACCAGCGATCCCCAAAAGAAACATCGTTTTCTGTGGCTGAAAATTGTTCTGTCAGTTCTCCTTGTGTTTGTCCTGCTGGTCTCGATGTTGCCTTATGTCGCGTCATCGGGTCCGGGCCGCGAGTTTGTGGTCAATACGGTGAACGGCAAGATGTCGGCAAACGTCAAACTCGATCATTTGACTCTGAAATGGTTTCACCCCATCACCGCCTCAGGCATTGAAGTCAGCGACGCTGCCGGCAGAGAAATCGTCCGGGTCGAAAAAGTCACGCTGGATAACGGCGTCTGGAATTCCGTTACCAGCCCCATGCGATTTGGCTCTGTCAAAATCGACTGCCCCGTATGGACCGTATATGTTGACGAGCAGAAAACCACCGGGGAACAGCCGGCGACGGAAAAGAAAGAGAACGGTTACAAGAAAGATAAAACTCGCACACCTCAGCAGAAACAACCGACCGAATCCCGGCAGAAAAAGCAGCCCCTGCTGGAAATTTTCGGCAAAGTCCAGTTGAGCAGCGGCAAAATCAGGCTTATCAACCAGCAGGACCGGACGTATGAGCTGACGGATATCTCAGGCGAGCTCGACATCAACTCCCTTAATGATGTCAAAGGGAAGCTCTCATTGAAAACAACCGACGGCGGCGCCCTTTCCGGCAACTTCAAAGCGGACAATCTGCTGCACAACGGACAAATCGATCCGGCCCGGGCCGTCATCGATGCGGCGTTCAGCTTTGACGAGCCGGTAAACCTCGAAGCCGTCAACCGGCTACTTGCCAATGATATGCCCCTTCGCGGATTTGCTGATCTGAATGTCAAGGCGGTTTATGAAAAAGGAAAAGTCGATGCCGGCCTGGAAGCCTCCGTCACTCAGCTTCAGACGCCGGACTGGGGAGAACAGGCCGTCAAGCCGATTGACCTGTTCCTTGACGGAAAGATCAAGGGAGACCTCCTGCAACTGGACGGCAACGTTGAGCTATCGGGCAATCCCGGCAGCATTGCCATCAATATCAACGGCCGCCATCTGGATCGGCCGATCAAGTTCAGCCCGGATGAAATCATGACGTCGTTGCTGGCCGGCGGAGATATCACCCTGCCGGACGTAACAATCGAAGGGGATGGCAGTATCGATCTGGCCAAGCTGGCCGAAGCGGTACCGGGCCTGCTGAAAATCAAAAAAAACCTTTCCATTGAGAAAGGACGTATCAATTTTCAGCAGATCAAATTGACCGGCGGCGACGCTCCCGCTTTCGCCTCGCGCATTGAACTGCCCGATCTTACGGCCCGCGACAGTGTCGGGCTCATTGCCTTCAAGCCGATCTCGCTCGAAATCAATGCTGTCCACAATACCCGGACCGGCATACAGGTGCAAAAGGCTAGCGTCGATACGGCATTTCTGCACGTTACCGCCGATGGCTCGCCGGCAAATATGTCTGGAACGATTAACAGCGATCTGGCCATGCTTCAGCGACAGTTGCAGACGCTGCTGGAGCTGCCGGTATTTACCCTGGCCGGCAGCGTCAACGGCACATTCGCCATGAACCGTAAAAATGAAAACCAGATTCGCATCAGTTCCCATTTGCAGGGCGAAAAACTGCGGTACAGTTCGGGCGAACGCGGCGTGGCCGTCGAGGATTTTCATCTGAATTACGAGGGTTTCATCGCGATGAACGGCAACCAGGTCGAGGAAATCGAAATCGCCAATCTGGAAACCAGCCTCGCCGATGCCGATAATAACGAAGACATCCTGATCGAAGGCAACGGCCGGTACGGCATCAAAGACGGTGTACTTCGTGGCCGTCTCGAACTCCAACAGGGCCGACTCCGGCGCATAGGCGACATCATGGCCGGTCTGGGCTATGAAGACATGCGGCGGCTGGCAGGTGATATGAAGGCCTCGTTGGAAGTCAGTCGTTCGAGCCAGGAAGACACCGTCGTCATGAACTCGCAGGGTAATATCCGTAACATTCTGCTGGACAACAAACCGATTCATGCCGGCCGCGATGAAGTGGCATTCAATCTATCGCAAATGGTCTTTTCCCCCCGGGAAAAAAATTACAGCATTCACACGGTCACCTTTAACAGTCCGGTGGCCGATTTTTTCGGAGAAGAGCTTGCGTTTGATGCCGGGAACAGACTCAATCTCAAAGGACGGGCCCGGCTCAATGCCGATCTGGAAGCGTGCACCTCCCTGGCGGGCCGCTGGTCGGGCAACGACAAAATACCGCGCGTACAGGGCCGGCTCCAATGGAATGGCGACTGCCGGTCGCAAGAGAACAGCATCGAACTGTCCGGCAAGGGCACGATCGAACAATTTGCCATCGCCACCGATCAAGACAGCATTTACGACCCCAAAATCACCCTCGATCATCAGGCCATGCTCAATCTGCTCAACGAAAAGCTGACGATCAAAACTTTTCGGTTCGATTCGGAAAGCCTGACTCTGAATACCGCGGGTGTAATCGATCAGCTGTTCGGCGACGGCATCGCCGACATTCAGGGCCGCTATACTACCGACTGGGATAAGCTGACCCGGATTCTCCATCAGATCGCCCCCAATACCCGGGACATGCTGAGTATTGCCGGCACGACCGAAAATGCCTTTAGCGTTAAAGGTCCAATGTGGGCCAAAGACGTCACCCCCGCCTATCGCAAGCTCAAGGCTGATCTGGAACTGGGCTGGACCAGCGCCGAGATCATGGGCGTCAAGCACCAGCAGGCGATACTGAAACCGGTTTTTGCCGATGCGGTTCTGACGATCCCTCCTACGGATATCGCCGCCGAAGGCGAGGGCATGATCAGACTTGCCGGTGAAGTTGACCTTCAGGATCCCTGCAATCCCGTCCTGCGCATCGACCGCAGGCTCCAGATGATCGATAACGTACAGGTCAAACCGGAAGTCACCGACCAGATGCTCACCCGCTTCAATCCGACCTTCGCGGACCTGACCCTGACCGAAGGATCGCTTTTCTTCAATGTGGAAAATCTCGAAGTGCCGCTGGGAAAAGGCAAGCTGAAAGAGGGGACAGGCATCGCCCGGCTGAACATTCCGCAGATTCGGGCCAAGCCGACCGGCATCCTGAGTCAGCTGCTGGGATACGCCGGCGAGGATTTCAACCAGTGGTACAACCTGAACGTCAGTGCCCCGGATATCCGTCTGCGTAACGGCCGCATCGTTTACCAGGATAACATGGTGTTCCAGTTTGGCGATGAATTCGACATGCAGTTCGCCGGCTCTGTCGGGGTTGACCAGACGCTCGACCTGACGGTTTACCTGCCGCTGGGGGCCGATGTCCTTAAACGTTTCGGCGTCAGTCAGTCCAACGAGTTCAGCAAGCTGCTTTCGGATGAGCGCATGGCTGTTCGCATCACCGGCACTACCGGCAATCCGCAGACGCAGATCGACGAAAACATCATTCGGAATCTCATCGAAAAAGCCGGCAAGCTCTATATACGAGACCAGGCTCGCGGCGCCCTGCGTGACATACTCGGTGGCGACAAAAAGAAAAAGAGCAATAACGACAAAAAAGAAGAAGAAAAACCCTCAACTGAAGGAAAAATCCTTGATTCTATATTCGATCTGATTGATAAATCCAAAGATAAAGATAAGAAGAAGGACAAAAAGTAACCAGCCGCATAAATACACCCTCACAAGTATAGCTCTTAGCGTGAAGTGAGGTGATGGATACTCATAAGGGGTATGAAGATGTCCGTCTGGGCGGACAGATTCTTGAATATCGTGCATGCTGACGGGAATGATTTACTGGATATTGCGTTATAATTGACTATAATCTCAGTAAAAATATTCAGCGGGTGCTTTCGGCCCTCGTTTTGACCTTGAACATATACGATAGCTTAATCCTGGAGGGCAGGGTTAAGCGTAAACCTTATATACCCAATTGGGTAGAAAGCGCCCGGGATGGCCGGGCGTAAGCTTTTTATCCGCAGATAATTACGTTCCGACAAAACGGGAATTTTCCAACGGAACGCGTATAAATTCAGGCAGGATGTCTGCGGTACATGTTTCCGCGTATGGCCTGTGACATCCATAATGACATTACAGGATAAATTGTTATAGAGCAAAGAGTTACGATTTATGCTATTCGATGTTCGTTATTCGGATTTCTTAATGCGAAATTCCGGTTTTAAGCGGGTCAGACAGGAATGGATAAGCTCAATCGGAGGCATTATACATTATGGCTAAAGTGTTAATTATTGGCGCCGGCGGTGTCGGAAATGTTGTGGTTCGGAAATGCTGCCAGGCGTCTGACGTGTTTAAGGATATCGTTCTGGCCAGCCGGACACTCAGTAAATGCGAAGCGATAGCCGGCGAAGTTGACCGGCCGATTACAGTTGAGCGGGTGGACGCCGATGATGCCTCCGCGGTGACGGCGCTGATCAACAATCATGAGCCCGATCTGGTCATCAATGTGGCCTTGCCTTACCAGGATTTGCCGATTATGGACGCCTGTCTGGCTACGGGCGTGGATTACCTTGACACGGCCAATTACGAACCGCCGGAAGAGGCAAAATTTGAATACAAGTGGCAATGGGCCTACCACGATCGTTTCCGCGACAAAGGCATTATGGCTTTGCTGGGCAGTGGATTCGACCCGGGCGTGACCAATGTCTTTTGTGCCTATGCCCAGAAGCATTTGTTCGATGAAGTACATTATATCGATATTGTGGACTGCAACGCCGGCGACCACGGCCATCCTTTCGCCACAAACTTCAATCCCGAAATCAATATTCGTGAAATCACCCAGAAGGGCAAGTTCTGGGAAGAGGGCGACTGGAAAGAGATCGAGCCGATGTCAGTGTCGGAGATGATTGATTTTCCCGAGGTCGGACCTCGTCGGGCCTACCTTTTGTATCATGAGGAAGAGGAGTCGCTGGTGAAGCATATCCGCGGCCTGAAGCGCATTCGGTTCTGGATGACCTTCGGCGAGGAGTACCTGACGCATCTGCGGGTTCTGCAGAATGTCGGCATGACACGAATCGATCCGGTCGAATTCGAG
Organism: uncultured Pirellulales bacterium; assembly: GCA_964482555.1. Lineage (GTDB taxonomy): Bacteria > Planctomycetota > Phycisphaerae > Sedimentisphaerales > SM23-30 > CAYZXY01. Next base: position 161,107 of record CAYZXY010000001.1, on the reverse strand, counting down.
GGACATGAGATTGTGCCGCTGCAGTTTCTTAAAGCCGTGCTGCCCGACCCCGGTTCCCTGGGCGTAACCTACAAAGGCAAGACGAGTATCGGCTGCATTCTCGAAGGCGTCAAAGACGGCAAGCCGCTCAAGAAAATGATTTACAACGTCTGTGATCATGCCGTCTGCTATCAGGAAGTCAAGGCCCAGGCTGTTTCCTACACGACCGGTGTACCAGCAATGATCGGGGCGATGATGGTGTTGACCGGCCGCTGGCGCGACAAGGGGGTTTTTAATATGGAACAGTTCGATCCGGATCCCTTCATGGAGCAGTTGAATCTCTATGGGCTGCCCTGGCATATCATTGACATTTAGCAGGCGGGATTTTCAGTTTGTATGGAGATATAAACATGTCATTCATTAACAAAATGCCCCAATATGCTCTGGGGTGTATAAGGTTTTAGTCTTAAGGCAAGAAAAGGTTTCCACAAGAAACCGTAAGGTAAGTAATAAAAAGAGGTTATGGCAAATTGTATTCATGATGAAGCCAGAGGTTGTTTTCTGATCGATCGGGTATAATTTCGTGCTTCGTAATTCCGGTTTATCCGGGCAGGGTAATCTAAGTGAATATTGTATGTTACATGGATTTCGCGCTTGGACTTTCGGCAAGTTTATATACAATAGATCATCACAGGTATCCATCGGCCATTCGCTGGCTGATGCGATTGCAAGACATTATTAATTCAGGAGTTATAACAAAAAATGCCCGAAGCGTCCCCTAAATCAATTAAAGGCACCCAGACCGAGAAGAATTTACTGACGGCATTTGCCGGCGAATCCCAGGCACGAAACCGCTATAATTACTATGCCAGCCAGGCCGAAAAAGAAGGTTATATGCAGATTGGCGAGATTTTCAGCATCACCGCGGATCAGGAGCGGCTGCACGCCAAACGGTTTTTCAAGTTTCTCGAAGGCGGTGAAGCGGAAGTAACTTCCTTCTTTCCCGCCGGCGTGATCGGCACTACCGAAGAAAATCTCAAGGAAGCCGCCGCTGGTGAAAATCACGAATACAGTTCGATGTATCCGGATTTCGCCGAGACGGCCAAAGCGGAAGGTTTCAATGAAATCGCCGCGGCGTTTCGGGCTGTCTGCGTGGCTGAAGAGGTCCACGAAAAGCGTTTCTTGAAACTGCTGGAAAATCTCCAGAACGGCAAGGTTTTTGAACGTGACACTGATCAGAGCTGGTATTGCCGGAAATGCGGGTATGTGCATGTGGGTACGTCGGCACCGAAAATGTGTCCGGCCTGTCTGCACCCGCAGCCTCATTTTGAGCTTAAAGCCGAAAACTATTAGACTGTTATTTTTTGCATGTTCGATGTGTTATGAGAATTTCTATCATAATAAAGGAATGATACCGAGATGGATACATTCAGTCTTTCCGAAGTATTGCAGATGGCGGAGGAGATCGAGCGTAATGGTGTGAGATTTTATAACAGCGCCGCGGAAAAGGTGAAAGATCAGCATACCAAAGCGGTCATGAAGGCCCTGGCGGAAAAGGAGTTAGAACATGAAAAAACCTTCCGGCAGATGCGTGAGTCCTTTTGCGGCGAAAACGAACAGCATGTACTCGATCCCGACCGCGAAGTGGCCATGCATATCCAGTTGATGGCGGATACGCATGTGTTTAACCTGACCAGGGAATCGGCCGACTCCCTGGCCGAGGTGCAGACGCCGGTGAGTGTTTTAAAGCTGGCGATGGGATTCGAGAAGGACACAATCGTCTTTTTTCAGGCGCTCAAGGAGGCAGTCAAACCTGATAATAAACCGAAAGTGGAAATGATGATCAAGGAAGAGCGGGATCATATTCGTATCCTGCACGAGGCCTTGAAACAATTGGCATAAAACGATAATCAGTATTTGTTGTGCGTTTCGCAATCAGGACGTTAATGTCTTCGTTAAGGCGCTGTCAAGATGGAATTCCGTTTCAATGTCGCACGCCAACGCCGGCATTGGGTCGAATTCGCGGAGCCGTGACAAAATTAACGACATTGAAGGAACATTATGAAGAGCATCGAGATCGCCCCCAATGTGTACTGGGTGGGCAGTGTGGATTGGAACGTCAGAGAATTTCACGGATACAGCACGCATCATGGCACCACCTATAACGCGTATCTGGTCGTCGATGAGAAAGTGGCCCTGATCGACGCGGTAAAGGAAGATTTCGGCGACGACATGCTGGCCAAGATCGCCGAGCGCATCGATCCCTCGAAAATCGATTATATCGTCTCGAACCATACCGAGCCCGATCACTCCGGCGAAATCGGCAAGGTCCTCGAACTCGCGCCGCATGCGAAGGTTGTCGCCAACGACAAAGGCCACCAGGGCCTGCAATGTTATTACCCGGGAAACTGGGATTTCCAGGTCGTCAAGACCGGCGACGCTATTTCTCTGGGCAAGAACACGCTTGAATTTATCAGCACGCCCATGCTCCACTGGCCCGATTCGATGTTCACCTATGTTCCCGAGCAGAAACTGCTGTTCAGCATGGATGCCTTCGGCCAGCATTACGCCACCAGCGGCCGTTTCGACGATGAAGTCCGGTATGATGAATTGATGAAGGAAGCCAAAACCTATTACGCTAATATCATCATGCATCTGGGCAATGTCGTCAACAAGACGCTCAAACAGGCCGCCGATCTGGAAATCGAGATGGTCGCCACCAGCCACGGCGTCATCTGGCGGAAGCACATCGCCGACATTATGGCCGCTTACAAGGACTGGTCCCTTTTCAAGCCCAGGCCCAAAGTGCTGGTCATTTACGATTCCATGTGGCACAGTACCGAAATCATGGCCCAGGCCATTTCCGCCGCCGCCACGCGCGAAGGCGTCGAAGTCAAGCACTGGCTGCTGACCGTGAATGACCTGACGGACCTTGCGACGGAAATCCTCGACGCCTCTGCCATCGCCGTCGGTTCCCCGACCCTGAACAACACCATAATGCCGACCGTCGCCAGCTTCCTGACCTATATCAAAGGCTTACGGCCCCGCAATAAATCCGCCGTGGTTTTCGGATCGTATGGCTGGAGCGGCGAAGGCGTCCCCCAGGCGAAAGAGATTCTCGAACAGACCGGTTTCGAAATGCTATGTGAGCCGATCCGCTGCCGCTACCGCCCCGATGAGGCGACGCTCGAAGAGTGTCGGGCCGCCGGCGAAGAGCTGGCAAAAAAGGCGCTGGAAGCCGCGAAATAATTCGTGCATTCAGTTGGCTTTTTCTCTATAATAACACCCGGTTTGTATTGAGTTCTGACTAGATTATAATTATTTTTAAGGTTAGTAGTAAGGAGTCTTGTTGTGGAAAAATACCGTTGTTTGCTGTGTGGCTGGATATATGATCCGGAAATCGGTGATCCTGATAGCGGCATCGAACCCGGCACGGAATTTGAGGATTTGCCCGATGATTGGGTCTGTCCAGAATGCGGCGCCGGCAAGGATGAATTCGAACCTTGCTGATTCATTTCACTTTATATCCGATTGGGTAGAAAGCTTCTGTCAGGGCCGACCATAAGTGTTTTGTCCGAACATAAATTACGCGGGAACAAAACAGGAAAATTCAATCGGTATGAGTATAATAATTTGAGATTTATTTAAAAATTCGAATTTCGTGCTTCGAATTTCCGGCTTATCCGGGTCAGGAGTAATGTCATGTTGAAGATACACGGGTTGCTGGCGAGTCTGCTTTTAATGGTCATTCTGGTCTGTCCAGGCTGTTTTACGGTGGAAGCCGTGGACATGAACCGCCAGGCCCAGGTCTATATGAAATACGGCCAGTATGAAAAGGCCCGGGACTTACTCGAACAAAGCCTCGATTACGATTTTGAAAATGCCGCCTCGCATTACTGGCTGGCCGTTTGTTATGAAAATCTCGGCGGCTCGGCAGCCATACAGAAAGCCGTCTGGAACTATGAACAGGCCGTCAGTTTTGAACCGACACTGCATTTGGCCCAGCATGGCTACATCAAAGCCCTTTACCGCCAGGACAAACAGGATAAATCCCTCCAGGCAACCCGTTCCTATATGAAGGCCTTCGTGGCGGAATCTGCCCGAGATTATAAGCCGACGATTAACAGTTTTCTGGAAGCCGGGATGGTGGAGCATGCCTTGATCGTGGTCGAAAAAGCTCATGAGGTCGATCCCCATAACGACATGCCCTATCTGTTGCTGGCCCGCTATTACCGCGATCGGGACAATAAGGATAAGGAGGTCCAGTATTTGACTGAGGCCTTCAAGGCCGATCCGTATAATGTCGAAACCGCCCGGCGGCTGGGCACGCTCGGCCATGTCGTCAACATTCCACAGCCCCGGATGCTGCCCAAGGCCAGCGACATCGACCGGGAACTCCAGCAGCTGCAGCAGTGACGACGCCTACAGCTTGAGTAGTTTGCCGAAGACATAAGCAATGGCAAACGCTGTCGCGTTGACCATGACGATGGTCGCCCCGGCCGGCAGGTCAAGTATGTACGATATCAGAATCCCCAGCAATACCGACAGTATCCCCAATGCGGTTCCGGTCAGAAGCGCTCCTTTGAAACTGCGTGCCAGTTGCAGTGCCGTGATCGCGGGGAAAATAATCAGACTGGAAACCAGCATCGTGCCCACCACTTTTATCCCCAAGGCCACGGTCAGCGCCGTCAGCGCCAGAAGAATTTTCTCGATCCGGGGAGGATTCAAGCCCAGCACCCTGGCATATTCGGTATCGAAGGTGACCGTAAAAAGCTCCTGGTAGAAAAAAAATGTCAGTACGATAACCACACCCGACAGGGCAATCGCCGCCGTCACTTCCTCCTGTTTGATGGCCAGAATGTCGCCGAAGAGATAGCTGAAAAGGTCGATGTTGTATCCGCCGCCAATACTCGCCAGCATCACGCCGCCGGCGATCCCCACTGCCGAAATCATGCCGATCGCGGTATCGCCGTAAACGCTTTTTTCGGACAGGTAATAGATCAGCAACGAAGCGACTACCGCCATCGGAATCATCACGGCCATCGGGTAGAGCCCCAGCATTAACGCCAGCCCGATCGAACCGAAGGAAAAATGGGCCAGTCCCTCGCCGATCATCGCAAACCGGCGCAGAATCAGAAAAATGCCCAGGAACGCACAGCAGAACGCGATAATGCTGCCCGTCAGCAGTGCCCGCTGTATGAATCCATGCTGTAACGCTATACTTATCTGTTCGATCATAATGAAAAATTTATTTCGGTGATATTGCAGTGCGGGTATCTGGCCCGCGCTTTTATACTCAATCGGATAAAAAGCTTTCGCCCGGCCCTGCCGGGAGCTTTCTATCCAATTGGGTATACTTGTCAACGGGTTTACATTCTGTCGGGTTTTCCATCATCCTGGTCATACGCCGTCATGTTCCCATCCTCCAGCCGCACGCAAATCCGCTGAATATTCTTCGCCTCGGCGAAGGTGTTATGTCCGTTGTTCTCCAGCGTCACGACAATGCCGTTAATCCGCAGATCGTTGGTCGCGATACTGTAGGGATAGGGCATCTGCGTCGTCAGACTTTTCAAAACCGGATCGATGTTCCGCCCCAGTACCGACTCATGCGGACCGGTCATCCCCAGATCGGTGATATACGCCGTTCCTTTGTTCAGGATGCACTCGTCGCCGGTAACCACATGCGTATGCGTGCCGTACACCAGACTGACCTTGCCGTTGAGGTACCAGCCCATCGCGATCTTCTCACTGGTCACCTCGCCGTGCACTTCGACCACACGAATCTTCGCCTCGGCCGGCATCTTGCTCATCACCCGGTCGATCGCATGAAAGGGATTGTCCACCGGCAGCGGCATATGCATCCGCCCCAGCACCGCGGCAACGCCCACCGCCACACCCCGCTGCGTGCGATACACCGCCCATTCCTTACCCGCCGCCTGATGCGACAGATTCGCCGGCCGGATGATGTTATCCGCATTCTGCAGCGTGTCGATGATCTCCCGCTTGCGATAGACGTGATCGCCCAGGGTAATTAGATTAACCCCATATTTCATCAGCTTGTCGTAAATCTGGCGGGTCAGACCGGACCCGCCCGCGGCGTTCTCCGCGTTGGCGATCACACAATCGATCTCATGCTCCGTCACAATTTTTTGCAGACATTCAGACAGTATCTGCCGGCCCGGCCGGCCGACAATGTCTCCGATACAGAGCAGTTTAACCTGCATTCCCGAATCCTTTCTAGCGGGCGTACTCAACACAGCGAACTTCACGCAGCAAAGTGATCTTGACTTCGCCCGGATAGGTCAGTTCGTCTTCCACCTTCTTGGCAATGTCATGAGCGATCTTCCAGGCCGATTGATCGTCTATACGTTCCGGATCGACGATCACCCGCACTTCGCGGCCGGCCTGAATCGCATACGCCTGCTTGATGCCATCAAAACCGGTGGCAATCGCTTCCAGGTTTTCCAATCGTTTAATATATCGTTCCAGCGTTTCCCGACGGGCACCCGGCCGCGACGCGCTCATCGCATCCGCCGCTGCAATCAGCGGAGTATAAGGCGAGGTTGACGGAATATCGCCGTGATGACCCGCGGAGGCATTCACCACTTCCTGGGGCTCGTTGAGCTTGCGCAGGAAATCCGCCCCGATCTCCGGGTGCCCGCCTTCGATCTCATGGTCCATCGCCTTGCCGATATCATGCAGCAGGCCGCACCGCCGGGCCAATGCCCCGTCCAGCCCCAACTCTTCCGCCATAGTCTGTGCCAGAAACGCCACTTCAACACAATGCCGCAATACATTCTGTCCGAAGCTTGTACGATAACTCAGACGCCCCAGATATGGAAACAACTTGCTATTGACGCCATTGACGTTCACTTCGACCGTGACGCTTTTGCCGATTTCGAACAGCTTCTGATCAAGTTCTTTGCGGGTTTCATTGACGATTTCTTCTATGCGGGCCGGATGAATACGACCGTCCTGGATCAGCTTATCCAGGCTGATTCGCGCCACCTCCCGACGAATCGGGTCGAAAGCCGAAACCACCACCACCCCCGGCGTATCGTCAATGATGACATCCACACCCGTGGACTTTTCAAACGCCCGGATATTTCGTCCTTCACGACCGATGACCCGACCTTTCATGTCATCGTTTGGTATGTCCACTGTTGACACCGTACCATTACTGGTGTGCTCTGCTGCATAACGCTGAATTGCGTTGAGCGTAATTTCGCGGCTGCGGGTATCTGCTTCTTCCTTCGCCTTGTTGATGACCCGTTCAATCAGGGACGATGCCTCATGCGTCACTTCTCCTTCGATGCGGGCCAGCAGCATTTCTTTGGCTTCCTCAACGGAAATATTGGCGATTCGCAGCAAGTGCGTACGCTGTTCCGATAAAGTCTTCGTTAACTGCTCGTCCTTGTTGGCAATATCCTTTTCCTTTTCGACAAGCTTGGCATCGCGACGATCTAACTGCTTCTCTTTCTCAGTTATAGTATCCCATTTCCGGTCAACCGTATCTTCTCTTTTAGTGATATGACGCTCCAAATCACGCAGTTCATTACGGACCTGGGTGGATTCCTTCTCAAACTCCTCGCGCATTTTAATAGATTCCGCCTTGGCTTCCAACTGGGCGGTCTTGGTGATATTCTCCGCTTTGGTCTCGGCTTCCTTTAATATGTTTTTTACCTGATCTTCAGCCTGGCGAATTCTGGACTTACCAATGCTGTTCATGGTAATCCACAAGCCCACACCACCGACTACAACTCCGATAATTGTTGCTAAAATGTGCCCCATACCAACGCTGGCTAGTAATAACTCTGTATGCATAAATCATTCTCCGTGATAAAATAGGGAATATGGGGAGCCAGCTGAAGGGTCAGAGGACCTGTTTCCGGCACATATTACAACAGACGCATAGACCAGCAAGAAAGACTTTATGTCAACTTGCGTCTGGAATATTTCCACACCGGGAGGATTAGGGTATACCGATAGAATTCAAACCGAAAGGAATCAGGAGTGTTGAAATCAGGGCATATGACTATAACATAAGTGTTTAAAATAAATTACATCAAGCCTGTTTTTGTCCGGTATCATAGATACTCGACATCCACAACTGCTCAGAAGCGATCCTGCCTGAACAGCATGCAGAGACCTTCTCTGTAAAGACCTGAAAGAAAATGTCCATCTTCTGTAAATAACCAGATTTATATGAAACCGGTTTTATCAGGACCGGAATTGCTGGATAAAGGTCATTCCTTGCATGAAATTGCTCCATAATTTCGCGATTTACCGATAAACCAGTCGGCCGGGTTCGCCTAAAAAGCAATAAACTCCAGCCAATCCAGAAAATGATGGATAATACGAAATCATATATGAATAACCACTTCGTTATGGACATACCAAAAAGCTCAATCCTACGTTTTCAAAATTTCAAACACATTAATATACAAAGTCAAATCATTTTAACCTTGCCAGCCATTCAAAACTTTTCGACTCGCCAAAACATCTGGCTGAACAAGAATACATCAACACGTAACTGGCGTGCCACACTGGACACCCATTTCACCTGATTCACTAGAAACTACGGCATAACCTTCTCCGTATCCTTATGGAACCAGCAGCAGCTACTCCTTTCTAAAACATTTATTTACATATACTTACATATAATGCCACTTTTTCGTATACTTTATAAGTAATCGAAATTATATCTTTAAAACATGTTTTTGGTCAAGAAAAAACATTTTTAATTATTCTACCCTGTCAAGTTAGGAAAAATCTCACCCCTTACTCAAAAAATCCTCATTCGAATAATTGAATATAATCCTGATTTAATATTTCGCTAATAAAAGCATGTTATTTATCTATTATCGTTATTTATGATTCGTTTTATTTACAGTATCACGCTTGCCGTTTACCAACGATGAGGACATACTATGAGTAAATGCATCGCAATTCTTTTTTTATTAACGATTTATCTTAATCATGTTTCCCAGGCATCCGCCCTGACCGCAAAAACAGCGCAAGGCCGGGACGAAACATCCGGTTCCTATTCACTGGGACAATTCGGTGGAGCCAACAGCGATGAGAAAACCATCTATGTTGAAACGAGAGATTTAAGCTTCAAGTGCTGGGCTGCCCTTAGATTCGACCTTACCGGCATCCAATCCCGATTCGATGCGGAATTCCCTCACGGCTGGCAGATCGATAAAGTATGGTTGAACATGACAGATGCTTATATCGAAGGAGATTCATGGTTAAACTGGGTTACGCCGGGACAAATTGCAATCAGATGGACTGCCGATGATACCCTAGATATTACACACGAAGCTCCCAAAAGCCCGCTGGTCATGAACGAACCCCCATTGGATCCGGTACATAACCAGTTTTCTGATGGTAATGGTATGCACCTGAATATGGTGAATTATGATAAATCGCATATCAAGAAATATGAGTATGTCCTTTTTGATCCGGTTAATGGTATCAATGCTTTGGGAAATCAACAACTTGTCAACGATATTGCTACTGATAACACGGTTACTCTGGCTCTGGTTGATGCTGACTCACAGGTCAAAGCCGTATTTCATGGGTGGCGATCGATGTTTATTGGTGACCATCCGCAACTTTGTATTGAAGCCAGCGCCGAATCCACCATTGACAGTTTTGACTGGCGTAATGTAAACGGCAAGGATTACACCACACCCGTTAAAGACCTGGGCAGTTGCGGCGTTTGCTATATGTTCGCCACGGCAGGGTGCCTTGAATCAAAATTTAAAATGCATTTCAACAGGCCTGACTGGAATCCGGATTTATCAGAAATGCAGATGATTCAGTCAGGCGTGGGCGGTTGCGGATATGGGCTTACCGATAATGCCATGATATTCGCTTATACCAATGGTCTGGTGGATGATGCGGAATGCCCGTTTATCCATGCTTACCCGTATCCCGATCTTATCTGGCCTTTATGGGAGGGATGGGAGAATCGCCTGTATCGAATCGATGAGCATCCTTATTATCTGAACAATCCCAGCGCCGAAGCGGTGAAAGAAGCCATAAAATCTTTTGGTCCGGTAGTTTACCGCATGAACTGGAATACGGACTTTTATAATCGCCCATCGAAATCCGATTGGGGCAACTGGCAGGGACAATGGCCCAACCACGCCGTTTTGATCGTAGGATATCAGGATGACCCTGAGGTTGAAAGCGGTGGCTATTTTATAATTGAAAATAATGAAGGAACGGATTTCGGCGATAACGGCTATGGATATGTTCGTTACGAAGTCGTCGAATATCGTATCGGTTCCCGCCGGGGCGGCATTCTAGTATTCGGTGGTAAGCCCTATTATAAGACTTCCGATTACCTCGACGTGACCTACCCAGACGGAAAAGAAAGTTTGCTTTCGGGCACACCCATAAATATTTGCTGGGACACGAAAAATGAATTCAACGCCATCAAGAATGTAAGCATTGAATTATCCACCAATAATGGCTCAGATTGGGCATGGATTACTCCCAGTACGCCCAACGACGGCTCCTATATATGGATGACGCCAGAGGTGCATTCCGATCACTGTCTGATAAAAATCAGCGATGTCGCCATTCCCGCGATTACCAGCACAAGCAATGAGACCTTCAGTATTTATAACACACTAAGCGTAAAGAATCTGGATATTAACGGCGACAATAAGATTAATTTAATCGACTTATCAATGCTGTCGGAATTCTGGTGTGCTGAGGGTCAATAGTTAGTTCCTGTTGAGTTTACTCATCTGATTTTGGCGTTTTTCGATGCGATTTAATAACGCCCCGGCGTTTTTTATCTTCCAGTCGTTTGCGTTTTGAAGCGGCGGTTGGCTTCGTCGGTCGACGTTTCTTTGGCGGAATCAGGGCCTGGTGGATGAGTTGCCGTAAACGCTCCAGTGTTTCTTCGCGATTGCGTTTCTGAGTGCGATGCTCATCGGATTCAATAACACATTCCCCGCTCGTTGTCATTTTCGAGCCCGCAAGCCTAATAAACCGCTTCTTAACCGAATCCGGCAAATCCGGGCAATCCATAACATTAAAGGTCAGTTGAGCGCAGGAATTGACTTTATTGACATTCTGTCCGCCCGGACCGCGCGAACGCACATATCTGAACTGTATATAATCGTCTGAAATATTAAGTTGTTCATTTATTGTCAACATCATTATTTTCCATTACCATTACAGCAATTTTACAGCTAACGTAATACAGGAACAGTATAAATTGAAAGATAACCTTATTATTACTATCGATGGCCCCGCCGGCGCCGGTAAAAGTACGGTGGCCTCGCGTCTGGCCGGACGACTACATATCGCCTATCTTGACACCGGGGCAATGTACCGGGCGGCAACTCTGGCGGCCATACGGCAGAAAACGCCGCTGGAGGACGGCTCGGCATTGGCGGCAATGGTAAGAGATTGCCGGATCGATATGACATCCGAAAATGGACAGACCAGAATATGGCTCGATGATGAGGATGTTACGGAAAAGATTCGTCAGCCGGAAGTGACCGATACGGCTCATTATCTGGCCTCGGCGTCCGAAGTGCGGTCGGAAATGGTCCGTCTGCAGCAGCAGTTTGGCAAAAAGGTCGGCTCGCTGGTGACAGAAGGCCGCGATCAGGGGACGGTGGTCTTCCCTCAGGCGGCTTATAAGATTTACCTTGATGCCACGGATGAATGCCGGGCGCAAAGACGGTATGATGAACTGCAGAAAAAAGGCGTCGAGTGTGATTATGAAACGATTCTGGCAACGCAAAAGCAGCGGGACCAACGGGACATATCCCGGACAACCGGCCCGCTGAAACCGGCGGAAGATGCTATCATCGTCGACACCACTGCAATGGATATCGACGAAGTTGTAGAAACGCTGGCAGAAATGATAGATAAACGATAGAGTTCATCTGCCTGGCAAAACGTACCCAATTGGGTATGCGTCCAGACAAAACGGAAAATTTCAATCGGAACGAGTACAGATATGAAAAGCAGTACCCGTTTCGGTAAACGGCTAAGACAATTGTTCCTGCAAAACATTCAGCCATTTTTCGTAAGCTTCTCTATAAGCGGGGGCGTCGTTCTTATCGGGCTCGATGGTTTTGTCGCTGGTCAGGCCGGCAAACATGCTGGCGGTGTCCTTGTAGATACCCGCGCCCAGGCCGGCGCCGCGGGCGGCACCCTGGGAACCATCGGTGTTGTATAGCTCGACGGTGGAATCGGTCAGTGTCGCGAAGGCGGAAGCAAACAAAGGACTCAGGAACATGTTGGCATAACCGGCACGGACGGTGTTGATTTCGATGCCCATCTCCCGCATGATATCGAGGCCGTAGTTCAGCGAGAAGACGATGCCTTCCTGGCCGGCACGCAGCAGGTGGCCGCGGTGATGTATGTTCAGGTTCAGGCCATGCAGCGACGCGCCGATATCCCGGTTGCTCAGGGTACGTTCGGCGCCGTTACCGTAAGGTAACACCACCAGCCCGTTGGCCCCCGGCGGTGTTTGTGCGGCCAGTTCATTCATTTGTGGATAATCCTGATCGTTGGCCATGACGTTATGCTTGAGCCAACTGTTGAGAATGCCCGTGCCGTTTACGCATAGCAGCACACCATAGCGTGGGCGTTTCTGCTGATGATTGACATGCACGAAGGTGTTCACCCGCGAAAGCGGATCGTAGTTGCCGTTGGCGTCAATGCCGTACACGACGCCGGAGGTTCCGGCTGTGGCGGCGATTTCGCCCGGCTCGAGGACATTGAGCGAGAGGGCGTTGTTCGGCTGGTCGCCGCTGCGATAGGCAACGACGGCGCCAGTCGCCAGACCCAATTCGTCGGCGGCCGCGGGCGAAATCTCACCCTGGGGGGCAAAGATCTGCACTACGTCCGGCACCACCGAGCGGTCGAAACCATAATGTTCCAGCACCACCGACGCCACATCCTGCTCTTTGTAGTCCCACAAAATGCCTTCCGAGAGGCTCGACGGCGTGGTCCGAATCTCGCCCGTGAGCTTCATGGCGATATAATCGCCCGGCAACATCATCTTATGCACCTGTGCGAAATTATCCGGCTCGTTTTCCTTCACCCATTTGAGTTTCGAGGCGGTAAAATTTCCCGGCGAATTCAGCAGCCGTTCCAGGCATACTTCCGGTCCGATGGCTTCAAAAGCCTGTTGTCCAAACTCCACAGCGCGGCTGTCGCACCAGATGATCGCATCGCGTAATGGACGCTGCTCGCGATCGACGATCACCAAGCCGTGCATCTGATAGGATATGCCGATGGCCGCCACTTCGAGTCTGCTGACGCTGAGCGTCTCGCGGATTTCCGCCGTAGCCGCCTTGACATGGTCCCACCATATTGCGGGATCCTGTTCCGCCCAGCCGGGCCGAACCGCTTTCATAGGCAACTCTTTTTTGGGCGATGTGGCGGACGCCGCTACCGAACCATCTTCCGGATTTAACAAAGTCGCCTTGATCGACGAACTGCCGATATCATATCCCATCAAATACATCATACTTCTCCATCGCGATATTGATTATACATGCCATAAACAGGGATTCGCTCGTCTAGCCAGGCCAGCAGGGAGCTGATCGCAGGTATCTTACTGGAAATTCATAGAAATGTAAAATCAAAGAGTATGAAATTATATTTGTGGTCAATTTTCACTGAACGCTGACAAGCTATACCCAATTGGGTAGAATACTCTTGGCAGGGCAGAACGTAAGGGTATTATCCGAAAAATATTCCGATGACAAAATGAATAATTTCAATCGGAACGCGTATTATTTACTATCCGCCACGATAATCATGTACTTGCGAAAGGAGGGATAGACCACTTTACAAACATCACCCAGGAATGCCTGCGGGGCCTTTTTCATCTTGCGAAACATCTGATAATCGACATGAGAAACGGCAAAGCCGCAGTTTTTCAGAAAGACCTCGACCTGCTGGAGATTGTATTGCCTGATATGGCCCATGTGTCCCAGCTCTTCTAGCTTCTCAAAGGCCCGGTAAGGATTATCGTATTTCCGCCCGAACAGCAACGACAGGCGATTGCTGATGTAATTCATATTGTTTGTTGTGAGTATCATTTGGCCGCCGGGCCTGAGAACGCGGTGAATTTCCCTGAGCGTATTAACAGGATTAATCCGCAAATGCTCAAAGACGTCGCAAAAGAGTACAAGCGAAAACCGATCACCATCAAAAGGAAAGACCTCGCGCTCAATATCACAGCGCTCAATATGCAAGCCGAAATGTTCGATAAAACGTTTGCCTCTTTCCGGATCGATATCCAGGCCGACAATGGGATAATCCATCTGTTTGAGCAGGCTGATCAAATGACAGGGCAGCGAACCGATCTCCAGGATTTCACCATCATCGTAAATCTGACGTACCAGATCAAGCATATAGCTATAACGGACACGATGCTTTTTGAAATACTTATGGTTCCAATCCTGAAATTGCTCATCATACAAGTCGAAACAGGCAGGCAACTTTTCGATCAATTGTGTTTCATGTGACGTATACATAATAATTTTACTGTACAAAATTTGACTACAAAAGTAAACTCTTTCTGTAAAAACACATATTATAAGTAGCCGCCTTTTTCGCGGGCGCATTAAAAAAGGGCACATTACTGCACCCTGATCCGGCGGAGCCGGGCGTAAGTTTTTTATCCGCAAACGAGTCTATAACCTGGTTGTTTGCAGATGTTTATTGCCCCATCGCCTCCAGGGATTCGATGATCTTTGGCATATACGTAAATGCCGGGCCGCCCTGCATCATGACCACGACCGCAGCCGCTTCGAGAATTTCCTCCCGTGTGGCGCCGGCATCAACACATTTCTGCACGTGCAGATAGATACACGGCTCACACCGTACGGCAAGTCCAACCGCCATGGCAACCAGCTCTTTTTCCTTAAGCCCGAGTTTTCCATCCTTCATGACATTGCCGAACATGGTCTGAAAGCCTTTCATCATATCCGGCAATTCTTTCTGCATTGCCCCGGTTTTCGATTTCCATTCTTCATAAAAAGTCTTGATTTCTTCTGCGGACATAAACACACTCCTTGAAAAATTAGAAAATTAATACTTAGAACATTACTTCACGTTAATTATGAAAGAGTGTATGATTTCTAAGGATTATCCGTCAATTGTTTTCTCATTGAAAAAACGAGGCACCCTTAACAACAAACTCTACGAAATCGACCTGCGCAACGGTGCCCATGATTAAAAAAAGCCTTACGGACCCGCGGAATGCCCACAAATGAAGATGAAAAGTATCTGCCCTTCATCCCGTCTGCCTGTGTTGTGGTGAAGTGATTAATAAATCGCTATTGAAAATATAGTATTTTTAAGTGTATAAAAAACTTTTTTATGCAATCAACAGCAATTAAAAGCTAAATATTTTTCTTTTTTTATTATCCTGTTACACAAAGAGTTAGGTGAATTTCTTCACGACGGCCCTTTTCGTCTTTAGTAAAAAGCCCTATAACTCCCTCAGAAATTTTCCTGCTTATGCTGGAATTTTATGCTGTAAAAGTATGTGGAAAGGTTGTGGATAACTTTCTATTTTCTGGATGCATATTGTCTCGTTTGTTTTTCGGGTTGAGATGGAACCATCGCAGTTTCTCGAAGCATGAATGATTATAACCCTATTAACAGAAAATATTAACAGGTTTTATCCAACCGCATCCGGCAAGGTTTTTTAATGTAATTTTAATATTAATTCAAAATCCATAAGCTTTTAACGTAATTTTTCCTTGATTTCCCAATCAGCATTTTTATGTGGATAACTTGTCCCCCTATTGTGGATAAACAATGTTATCTTCAACGTAAGTCATTATTTAAAAGCAACTTAAAACAATCATCGGCCTTATGGTCAGACCAAAAACAAAGCCCCTAGGACAAATATGACGATAAACTGTTTACTTGTAAATGATTATGAAAGATTCACCCACCACCACAGCAAAAAAAAAGCCTCTCAACAGAAGAGGCTTTTAAGTTTGATTATTATGGGGAACAATGATGCGGGCATCTTACCCTCGCATTTTTCTTTTTCGTATTGGAGACAACAGGTACTCCTCACTACATTTTTGCAATGGTTATCCTTCGAAGGAGATGGTTGAGCCGATTTCATTGGCATAGGCTGCTGCCGAGGCGGACATGGCTGAGGCATGTTCCGATAACCCCTCTCCCTGCCGACTGTCCGATATGCCGGTGTTTCGTTCTTCTTCGAGCTTCTTCATGAGCAGGATCCAGGTCTCGCGCATGTGGCGAAGCACTTTCATGGCCTCGTCCAGTTCATGAGTCGATTTTTGAATATTGGCATTCACCAGTTTTTCATAAATGAAAATGTAAAGCATGCGCATGTTATGGCAGGTTTCCGGTGAAATCTCATCCCTGAGAGAATTGCACATTTCCATGATGATATTCTGGGCTTTGACCAGAAGTTTATAACTTTCTTCTATTTTATTATCCTGAATGGCCATGCGTCCCTGCTCACAGAATCGTATAGCCCCATCATACAACATTAATTGCAGCTCCTCCGGAGATGCAGTCATGATCTTGGTTTTCAGATATTCATTGGTATTGTTTTCTTTTGGTCTGGACATATACCTCCAACATCCTGATTACGGCGAAATTTCACTATCTAATATGTCGGCTAATCCGGTGCTATTTATCCAGCGGAAGTTGCCGGCATTGCCAGGCTGCTAAGTGAACTCAGAGCGGATTGTTGATTCTGCAAAGAAGCCAGGGCCGATTCCATTGCATAAAATTCTTTATAGAGCCGGTTTTCCTTGGCGGTGAGCAAATCATTTAACTGTTCAATACGACCTTCATACAGTTTCTGGCTGTTCTGCATGGAATCCAGTCGGTTCTGGATTGTACTTTCATAGGTATCGCCCAATCCTTTGAGCAAATCTGCCACATAATCGCCCAGGCCGACATCGGCCTTGGTGAACAATTCCGAAACCCCCTCCGCATCGGCGGTAAAGGCGGCATTGAACCTGGCCTCATCAAACTTCAGTTTGGGTATCGTTGCCACGACGGTCTGGACGGCTTCGCCATTTTCGTCAGTGACCGTCTCGGTCCCCAGCGAAGCGAAGCTGATGCCGATATCTGACAAGCGATTGAAGCCGCCCATGTTAGGCACCGAATGCAGTATCATACTCTGCACCGTCGATTTGACCCGGTTGACGGTATGATCCGAAAACAGAATTCCCCGCTCAAAGGTATCCGAATTGAACTTCGTCACCTTGCTGATTTCATCCATCAGCTTATTATAGGCAGTAACGAAGTTGTTCATCTGTTTTTTAATACCTTCCGTGTCCTGATCGACATTGATAACCACCGGTTGGTCGCTGGCGGCGACCAAATCCAGCGTAACGCCTTTGACGACATCTTTGATGGTGTTGCTGCTGCTGGTAATCATGACCGGATGGGCGTTGTTGCCGTTGCCGAGAAAAACTTTGGCGTCCTGGCCGCGGGTGACGGTCTGGGTGTTCATGTTTGTTCCGCCGGCGTCCAGATAGACCATGCCGGCGGCACCCGCAACCTGGCTCTCGAAGTTCAGGCGATACCCTCTGCCGTCATTGATCAGAGCGGCTTTGATACCTATATTGGCATCGTTGACATAGCGGGCGATATCTTCGATGGAATCGCCGGCGGTTACATCCATCTTGAACTCGAACGAGCCGTCCAGGATAAACTGATCGTTGTCATCTTTCAGAGCTTCGCCGAGAATGCCCAGATCGCCGGCGGTCGAACCGTTGCCGAATTCGGAGACCGAGAAAGCCTGAGCCGGATTCTCGGCGGTATCGAAGAGCAGCAGACCGTCGCCGGTATCGTTGATGCGTGCCCGGACGCTGCTGCCGCTGCGGTTAATGGCATTGATCACATCTTCCAGGGTATTCATGCCGTCAGAGATATTGATTGTACTGTTTTTGCCGTTGCCGTCGGTTATCGAAAACGTACCACGATATATGCCTTGCCCCTGGCGCATGTCATCCAGCCGGGCCGCTTCATTAATATATTGCAATTGCAGATTGCCGCTGTTGATCGATTCCTCAGAACTGCTTCCGGCCAGATTGAGTTTTTCGGCCATGGTGCCGGAGACGTCCATCGTCCCGCTGCCGCCGGAGGCATCGCTCAACACCAGACCGTTGCCGGCGTCGTTGATCCGGGCCCGTATGCCCGTGCCGGCGTTGTTGATGCGTTCCAACATATCCTGCATGGTGGCCACGCCGTCCAGATCGACTTCCACGGCCTCGGCCATGCTTTTATCTTTCAAAAATAACTGCTCACCACCGGTGATGCGGTTGCGGCCGTAATCTTCCGCGTCGGGATCGCCGCCGGTCCCGCCATTGAGCGAGCTTAGCATAACGGTGTTCAACCCGGCAATCAATCGCGTCCCCTGGATAGAATTGCCATCGGCGGCGGCATTCTCCAGGCCGAGGTCTTCGAGCAGATGCGAATCATTCAATGCTTCGATTTTCGGGGCGCTGCCCGGTCCGCTGTTGTCCGTCAGAGTCAGGCCGTTGCCCTCGGCGTCGATTTCCATTTGGATATGTCCCAGAGAATTGGCCCAGTGATTATTGACGGCATTGATCACATCGCCGACGGTTTCTAAAAACCAGACCTTGTCGCCTTCGACGGATGAGCTTGTCGTATCGGCGACGATTCCCAGATCGGCCGCCGCATGTCCGCCGTTCAAATCTTCGATAATGAAATGGCTGCGGCGGGAGGTATCGTCCGGGTCGGCCGGGTTCGTTATCGGCGTGCTGTTATCCCTGATGTCGAAATGATCCTGATTGGCAAAAGAAACATCTAATTTCATGCCGTTATCAACGGCTTTTTGTTCAATAAACTTTTCCAGTTGTGCCGCGGTGGCATTTTCGCCGAGTTCGTTGAGGTCAACTTCGATAAACTTGCCGTTTTGATCCGTTATCCGGAATTCACCAGCTCTAATTCCCGCACCGCGGTTCAGAGCTTTCAGCAATGTGCTTTGTGAATCGTTGCCGATGGTCTGGGACATGGTCGATTTCAGATCAATTTCAAAGGCGGGACCAAAGGTAGGCGTGATTCTTATATCGTCCAGAGACGTGTCGATACCGCGAAGGCCGTTACCGTCATTAAGATCGGAAAGCAGGGTGTTTTCGGCAATGTACATCAGGTCGGCGCCGGTTATTTTTCCCTCTTCGGCGCTCAGGGCCACCGATTCGGTAAGCCCGAGGTCACGTGCGGCTGTGCCGTCGCCGACTTCGAAAACCTGAAGCTTACCCGCACCGCCGGAAAGATCATCCAGAGTGAGTGAATCGCCGGAAACGCCGGCCTTGACATTGATATCACTGTTTTTGTTGATCTCGTCGATAATATCCTGCATGGTAATCGCTTCGGTCAGATCAATTTCCGATGTGGCGCCGGAACGGTCCATGATGGAAATCTTGCCGCGCTGAAAACCCTGCTGGCCGTTAATGAAGTTGACATGCGTAGCCCGGTTGAGTTGCCCCTGCCCCATCTCAAAAGAAAGCGTGCCGGTTCCTACGTTGCTGTTCAAGTCCTTATATGACTGGCGAGTGATAAAGGTGTGATTCGCTGCCCGCTGCCGGACGGTAAATGCATGGGTTCCTGATTCGGCGAATCGGGTCACGCTGGCACGAATAACGTCTTCATTACTTGAGGTAACGGATTTTTGATTGAAAATGTTTTCTTCGTCGAAGGAGGAGACGCTGACCTGTAAAGACAGGACCAGTGCCTGGATTTTCATCAGAGCCTCTTGCTCGGCAACGGAGTTTTCTAACTGCCCCTTGACCTGATTGAGAGGCTTTTTCTCAAGCTCCATGAGCTGACCGACAATTTCCTCAAAATTGATACCGGAAATCATACCAATTCCGCTGCTTATCGTACCCATAATAATACCTTTAAAATAATTCTGGGCCTACTGTTTGTGCCCGCGCCAGTTCTAGTGCGCACAAATTAACTTGTTTATAATTATCGGTCATTGAAGAGAGCCACTTTAAGATGCGGCGGAATTATTACCCCAAAGCCGGCGCAGCCGGAGATTTCCGGTACGAAATTCGAATTGCAGCATACTCGTTCCGATTGAAAATCCCCGATTTTCGGAACGTAATTGTCTGCGGATAAGAAGCTTACGTCCAGACCTGCCGGGAGATTTCTACCCCATTGGTTAGAAATATGCGGAATAAGCTATCTTCGGGATTTTCGGCGGAGTAAAAGAAACGGCACCCCCAAAAGCAGGACCAGAATAGCCGTCGGCTCGGGAATACTTGCCAGAGAAAATTTTAACTGACAATGGAATATGAAAGGATTAAGGGGATAAAAACCGCACTGATTGATCAGCATAACAACAGAGCCCATTACCATACCGAGATAGCTGCTCATAACTCAACTCCCTGTTCCCCCGATAAAACATTATTTCTGTAATAGTTTCAGGCCGGTCACACCCACTTATTTAGAATCGCATCCGTGAGAAGTGGAGTCATAAATCATTTTTATACAATGAGATAGAACATTAAATGATTCACAGACCCCACCGGTGCGACCCTGATGCATCCGGCTGGCTTTTTGCTGGTGTCACTCCATTATAGGCAGGTTCAACTTACTATTCACTTCAATTTTACCGGGAGTATTCCAAATCGTCAAGTTGTGGGAGGGATTTCAGACGTTCTGCACGGTTCGACCGGGAGTTTTCTCGATCATATCTCGGAAAACGGGCTCGCGAACGCGGAAAACAGGAATGGAAAGCTGGATGGGAGCGGGTTGATCAGAGCAGCCTGGGGTTGTTCCGGGTTTCATGGAACGCGATTCCAGGAGAGTCTGGATTAATTGCAGAAAATCCATCGCCAGCGTTGCGCGGTTGAAATATTTCGTGACGTATTGACGGCCCGCTATTCCCATTTGGGTTCTTTCTGCCGGATTATCCGCCAGATAAGTCAGCGTATTAACCAGTTGTTCGGCATTTTCGGGTTCGATGCAGCAGCCAGCGCCCGATAATTCCAGCAGCCGTGCGGCATAACCTTCCACGCCCAGAACGATGGGGCGGGCCATGGCGGCCGCTTCGAAAATTTTGGAAGGAATCACCAGCTTAAAGAGATCGTTTCGTTTTAGATGTACCAGGCAAACGTCGGAACTGGCCAGATATTCGGGAATCTGGTTTTTATCCTGCCGGCCGGTAAAAATGATATTATCCAGATTCTCGTTTCTGGCCTGTCGCTGTAAGTCATCTCGAATGGCACCATCGCCGACTAACATTAATTTGATATGGCGCAGGTCGCGTTGACGCAGAATGCGAGCCGCCTCCAGCGCCACTTCAAGACCAGAAGCCATGCCGATAGTGCCGATATAGGCACAAACGAACTCACCATTCAGATGGTACTGCTTACGTAAAAGATGGTCGTTGGCACGTGGGTAAAACTCGTCGAGATCGACGCCGTTGGTAATGGTGGATATGCAGTCCGGTTTGCCGCCCCGGGCGATAATATGATCCTGGAACGCCCGACTGACAATCACGATATGATCGGCGGTTTTATACATTGTTTTTTCGAGCCACTCAAGGGGTCCGATAATAAACTGGTTGCGAATAGCTCCGAGGACGCTGATCGATTCGGGCCACAGGTCGCGGATTTCCAGGATGAATGGTATCCGGAAAAGTTTTTTCAGGATAACGCCGGCGAACCCGCAGAAAAACTGCGGACTCGTCGTAATGATCAGATCGGGCCTCCGGACCGACATCGCGGCCAGAACCGCGGTCAACATAAATGACAGATAATTCAGTATCCGGCGGATAACGCCGCGATTCGGCGCAATATGCGTCCAGACTCGAATCACATCAATACCGTCAATGCATTCTTTTTGTTTCCAGCCATTGCGATAACCGGGATAGACGACGCCGTTGGGCACATTGGGATTGCTGGTGATGACGGTGACCTGATGGCCTTCCCGGACCCATTGGCGGGCCATCTCATAGACGCGAGCCGCGGGG
This sequence comes from uncultured Pirellulales bacterium, assembly GCA_964482555.1. Lineage (GTDB taxonomy): Bacteria > Planctomycetota > Phycisphaerae > Sedimentisphaerales > SM23-30 > CAYZXY01. Next base: position 139,125 of record CAYZXY010000001.1, on the reverse strand, counting down.
GCATTTCCCTCAGGATAAAAATAATGGCTTAAAAACAGAATGTATTTTTTCGAATTCATATTCTTTTTCATACTCCCACGTATGCTTTTGGTATTCCCCTGGTCAACATAGCCTCAAAACTCCAATACTATCTATCGAAAATAACAACCATTTTGCATTATCGAATAGTTGAAATAATGTGAATATTTTTTTTCTGGGCGTTCCGGCTAATTCAAAGCCTGCTTAAAATAAAATGCCCCCGGCAGGGGGCCGAGCGATAAGTGATGGTAATACGATGGGTTGGCTGTTTAACGCCGAAATCAGGGAACCACCAGGCATTGTCGATATTAATGCTGCCGGAGGCGCTTAAACGTATTTGTACAGATCCGCGCGATATGACAACATTTTTTTTCTCCCATCGCGGACGGCAGGCAGGATGAAGCAATAAATGAGCCTTAGCAACCTGGCCGGCGCCGCAGGTGATAGTATCCGTAACGTGAATGCCGGCGTTTTTGAAAGACAGTCGGCGTATATGCCGGGGAGAACCAGCCAGTCGTGCATAGCCATCGTGTGAACCGACAAACATCATGGTCTCATCATGTATTTTACAACAATGCACTTTCGCTCGCGCCCGGCGGCCGACGCGAAATGATTTCCAAAACTCCGACTGATCCTGCTCATCCAGCGTAACCGTATTATGGCAGCGGCTTGCCCGGCTAAGCTCCCTCCAGCGACCCGCATGATATTCATACACGCCGGCATCGACGACGATGCGCTCGCCGGCGACATCCCATTCAAAAGACAAGGTGTCACCATGACCATGAGCCGGCAGATGATCCGGCCCGATCGGCCCGCAATCCATCAGCAGATAATCATTTCCCTGTCGTCTGCCATAATAACCCGCCTCGGTCAACCAAACCGCGTCCGAGGTCGCGACGTTCCGGCCCAGCAGCGTCTGATAAACTTTAAGACATTCTCCCGGCGAATAAGCCATGCGCAAACCGCCGTCGTTAAACAGGCTGATTTTTTTATCCGGATGCGTTAACGCCTTCGTCACCGTCGCCATTTTATGGAGCGTGTCCGCCAGCCGTTTACGAAAGGGGCCGTCTTTCGAGATGGCATAACATTCCAGTAAATCCGCAAACACTTGTACATGATATGCCGGGCTGCGTTCGAAGTGCATGCCGTCCGGGAGAATCTGTTCATGCAGTTCCCGCGAGAGCAAATGACGCCCGATTGCTGACCAGCGGCATGCGTCCGCCCCCCGTAAGAACTGTCCCGCCCAGAGCAATGCCTTGATATTCTTGATTAAATGATTACCGCCGATATCATGTTCGAGATGATTTTCCAGAAAATACAGCTGTCCTGCCAGCGAACATATCATATCCCGCAGGAACGGCTCCGGCAGTCGCGACTGTCGCCGGGCATACTGCTGCATCCAGACCACACATCGCAGAGAGATGACATAACTGCTCCAACTGCGATTGCGTGCCTGTCGCTGGTCGGGCGGATTAGCGTGTATCCAGTCGGAAACGGTACGCGTAAACCACTCATCATCCAGCCCCTCCAGCCAGGTCATGTAATGCAGATGGAACACTTCTAGGCCGGCGTCTGTCCCCCATTTCGGCGGATGCCAGACCATCGGCTGCTGCAACGGCAGTTTCCGGTTCAGAAATAGCAGCTGCGGCTTGCCGTCTTCCCATGTTATTTCGTTCTTGCGCGGTGCAAAGAGCGGATTGAAAGGCTGCTGTACCGCCGCGGCTGTCTGGTTACGTTTTGCCGCGTAATGACAGCGCCGGTAAAGCGCTGTCGCGAGCCAGCCGGACCGCGCCAACTGCCGTTCGATGACAAAACGCAAGCGATATATAATCTGCCGCAAGCGTGTATAGCGCAACGAAACGGCATACAAATACATTTTTCGCAAGACAGCTCAACTCCCAACGTCGGAAAATGAAACCTTTTGCTGCAGTTGCTTCGACGTTTGAACCGGCAATGGTGAACATAAGCGACGGTCGTTATCCCGCCGCATAATCTCCCGCTGCAGCGGTTGTTCGAGTATGCGCGGGTCGTATTCCCCTACCCGCGTCCGCGGCAGTTCTGGGATACGCCCGGTTGTTTGCATTTCGCGCGTCTTAAACTGTCGTGTTCGCATAATCTCTACCCGCAGATGCGCCCAAGCTCGTCCTTCAACGCCATCGCGCCAGGCTCCACGATAAAAATAGTAATACAGCCACAACAATTGATACCGCAGCGGCATGTTAAAAATATACTTTTTCAAAAACATCCGCCGCTGCATTTTTGTGCCCCAGAGTCGCGGCCGCACCGCCAGCGAATGACTTTTTACCCGGCTGATCGCCTCCAGCGTCGAATAGCGATTCTGTTTCTCGAACCAGTGATGCAGGTTGGGACAATCCAGATGCTCCATCCAGCCGTTCAAATGTCCAAGCTCGCCCGCGACCAGCGGATGTTCATTGACGATCACATCGGAAAAACGGCAGCGCCCCGTCCGCCACAACCGCATGATGTCCATCTTGACATGGAGCGGCCGACCCATAAACCACAATCGCAACGGCATAATAAAGCCGTCATAACGATACTGTTCCATCACGCCGGCGATCTGTTCCCAGAGGTCCTCGGAGATGCGTTCGTCTGGGTCGAGCTTGATGGTCCAGGGTGTGCGAATCGGCAGATTCTCGAGCGCGAAATTCCACTGATCGCCGAAATTTGTAAACGGCCGCTGGATTACTGTCACGCCATGCTCCAGCGCTATATCCACTGTCCGGTCCGTGCTTAAACTGTCAACGATGAAAATATCTTCTACCCAATCACGAACATTTTCAATAGCGCCGGGCAGATGATGTTCCTCATTCAACGTCAGCATGATCACCGAGACCGGCAGCTTTTTCCTGCCGGATCGTATATCTGTCGTTTCGCACGCTGCGTTTCTCATTCGATCCTCCTCCTATTTCCGCCATCCCAGAATATCGTTCGGATAACAATCCCGGCAAAGCGGGATTTCATCATACTTACAGGTGAGCAGTTTCTCCCGCAGCCATTTCATTTTTTCACCTTCCCATGCCTCGCGCAGGCTGATGTCCCGCAGGTTCCCCAGACTCAATGCCTGTCCCTCATAATCCTGACAGCAGGGCAGAATATTCCCCTGGGCCGTCACAACCAGCTGCTGCCACGGCGACGGGCACGGAAACCGCAGTTTATCGATCCGTTGTACATCGTCTCGCCGGCAATGATCGCCCCAGCTCCGGGCAAACGATACGTTCACCCGATCGACAATCGCATTCCAGTGCCGGAAGAACGTCTCGGATTCCCCCTGGTTTTCCGGCATCTCCAGGTAATTCACCCAGACCATCGGTTTCGTCCGCTGCTGCTGTCTCCTCATTTGCATCAACCGCTCGACATTACCGGCTACATCTTCATATTTCAACCCACGGCGAATGCTCTCAAACGTTTCCGCTGACAGACTGTCAATGCTGACATGCACCTCGTCAACCTCATTATCCAGCAGCATCTGAACCTGCTCGACCCCCATCACCGATCCGTTGGTATGAATCGAGACATAAAAGCCCATCGCCTTGCACAACGCCAGCTTCTTCCCGAACGTCTTATCCAGAAAAGGTTCGCCAAAAAACTGCGGCTGTATCCAGGTCGCACCCAGTTCGCTTGCCTCACGCAGCCCCTTGCGAAACAGTTCGATATCCATGATCCCCTTCGGTCGCTGCATCTGGCTGTAAGGGCACATAATGCAGCGTGAATTGCACATGTTGGTATTTTCCAGATGCACCTGCCGCGGCGGAATCACGGAACGCTCCACCGCCTCGATCCGCTGCCGCACCCGCAGCATAACCAGACTGCGAAACAGCGGATGCTTCCGCCAAAATAACTGTTGAAGCAGATATCCCCCCGCCCGTCGGCCGTAATATCGTAAATGATTTTTTGTCGTCATTTTGTTTTTATCCTTATCATTATGACATTATGAACCTGAACTATTCCGCCTACCACATGACCTACCTTCCACAAACGCCGGTCTCTCGCCTCCGCCCAGCAGCCACTCGTATGTCCGCAACATCATCGCCCCGATCTTCTCCCATGAATAATCGCGGCGAATCCATTCGCGCCCCTTCAGACCCATTTCCCGCCGCCGAAACGCCGACAGCGACATCCCCTCGCGCAGGCTGTCCTCCAATGACGCCTCCTCCAGCACCGGCCACCAGCCGCAGCCATGTTCCTGCAGTCCCTGCCAGGGCGCCTGCCGCGACACCACCGCCGGCACACCATGCGCCAGCGCCTCGGCCACGACAATCCCGAAATTCTCCGAATGCGTTGGCAGGACAAACAGGTCCGCGTCAAAATACATCCGCTCTTTCGTTTCGCCATATGCTGGTCCGGGAAATGAGACCCGCCGCAAACCCAGCTCTTTCGCCAGCAGCTGCATTTGTCGGGTATAGCCGGCAATCTGCGAATCGGGCCCGACGACCCACAGCTCCCAGTCCGGGTAATCCCGCTCCAGCTTCCGCCAGATCCGCAGCAGCAGATCGATCCCCTTTATGGGATGTATCCGCGAGATGAACAGCAGCCGGTGTAGCGGTTTCTCACGCGGCTCCAGCAGACGCTCCGGTACATGCACGCCATTAGGTATGACAGCTACCGGTGCCCGGAAACCCGCCTGGCGAATTTCGTGATATTCGTTTTCTGCCGTGGCATGAAAACAGACCGACCGCTTCAGCAGTTCCTTTTGTCCCATGGCCCAGAAAGCCCGTTTAACCCAGCGAGAATGACGCAGCGCCCAGGCGGACAGCGTGCCGCGCGGCGAGGTGATCAGCCGGCAATCGGTTCCGTCCACGCTGTGCGGTGGATAATAACTCGGCATCATCCACAAACTGTGCACGTGCATCAACACGCAGCGTCGTGCCGCACGGTTCAACCCCTGCGCCATCGAAGGCGAAATGCCCAGCCGGGCCGGATACGGCCAGAACGGATACGATCGTACTTCATACGAACGCTTCTGCTCCGGTACCGGCGCCAAAACATGCATCTCGACATCAACCCCTTTACGCGCCAGCGACTCGCATAGATTCGGCACCGAATGCGAGACCCCGCTCGCTTCCTTATGTATTTGCGCTAGAACCTGACTGATTTTCATAACGTAACTCGAAGTGCGATTTCATACTTTTTATGGTGATAACATTTCAGGAAAAGACCCTGCGGAACGTCAAAACGCTCGCAAAAAATGCGAAACTTAAGTTGAAAAAGGAATACTATTTAACCAGGGAACATCTTTGATAAATCGTTTCAACATAATGCAGGCAGATTGCCTGCGTCATATTCTGTTTTTATCATTCGTCATGTTATACTGCATTCCGCATTTCCTCACGGCGTTCATGACTTCTTCAACACCTATCGACATGATGCATCTTTTTTTCTCCTTTACACACTCGGTCAAAATGCATCCTTCGCACGAGACCGACTTGCGCAAAACAACATGTCCGCCGCCGTAGGGGTCCCACTTGCCGGGAAAATCCCGGGCGCTGAAGATCGCCACACACCGCACGCCGGCCGCCACTGCGAGATGCATCGTCCCGGTATCGTTCCCCAGGTACAGCGCACACTCCTCCATCGCCGCCGCCGCTTCCCGTACGCTAAGCACACCTGCCGCAATTGTCCCACGGCCCAGCCGCTCCAGCAGATACTTGCCTTTTTCCCGGTCTTCCCGGCCGCCAAACACCACCGGCCAGATATCATACTCCGCGATCATCCGCTCCAGTGTTTCCGCATATCGCTCGACCGGCCAGACCTTGACCGGCATCTTCGAGCCCGGTCCCACCGCCACCCAGTGCCGCCCGCCATCGTCCGGCAATGTTGCCTTCCAATCAGCGACACGCCGACGCTCGACCGGTTGGATATTGATGTCCACTCGCGCTTTGCCCGGGGCAGGCACCTCAAAACCGGATTCCGCCAATCTCAGCAACGACAAATCGATCTGATGCCTCACCCGCGGCAACGGCCGTATGTTGGTCTGCTCGAACAGATTCTCCAGATTTTCCGTCCCCATTATTCGGGGGATGCCAGCCAGTCGGAAAAACGTCACATCGCGCTGAATCATGGCCGGCTTGTTGTATGTCCGGGCCAGATGAACCAGCATATCATAACGCCCGGCCCGCAGCCGCGCGAGCAAACCTGCCAGAACCGCCGGCAGCAACACCCGACCGTAGCGTCCTGGAAATCCGGGATACATCAGATAGTCGTCGATTAATCCCGACCCTTCAAACACCATCCGGGGATTGATTCGCTCCTGCCCGACCGTCTTGTCGAACAGCAGCGTGATATGAGCCGCCGGATAATGCTCCCGCAACACCCACAACGACGGCGCCAGCGACAGCATATCCCCCAGCGCCCCATGCCGAAAAACCAGTATCCGCCCGGGATTATCCATTAAATATTTTCTCACTCATCATATGCGATTCTCCCTTTATTTACTTCACCAGGAAATCCCGAAGGGACAACGGAAATTAGGTTATTTCAGGAAAAACAGCGAAACCTTGTGCTCGGTTATTTTATTACCCTGAAGCATCCTCTGAAGTACATCCCCTTCTCGAACCGGTCCGCGATATGCAATGTCGAACGAAGTATGCCCCGCATGAAATTTCCTGCCGCACCTGGCCGCAAACTCCGAGCCACCTTTCGGCTGTCGAACCGCGAATACGTTGTTGATTTCAAGTGTGTGAATCCGTGCCGGGCGAACAGGCGCCGCAGACCGCGGGCCGTAAAATAATTCAGATGCTCCGGCGGAATGATGAACATGTCCCGCCGCTGCTGCACCAGCGATGTCAGCGAACCAAACTGCGGCACGGCGATGACCGCCACAGCCCCCGGGGCCAGCAGAGCCCTTAGCTGCCGGAGACATAAATCGATATCGGCGATATGCTCGAGGACCTGGCTCATCACCACGGCATCGAACCGATTCTGATGCTCCCGGACGAAATCGTCATCCAGGAACTGCGCGGCCGGCGCGAAACCATTCAGCAACGCAAACACATCCCGGCACGATGGCGACGGCTCCAGTGCCGTTACCTCAAAGCCAAGCCGCAAAGCCGCCTGCGTAACGAATCCATAGCCCGCGCCGATATCCAGCAGGCGGCGGCCGGGACTCAACCGTCGGCAATCTCGCGCGAAGCTTTCGGCGTCGATGCTGGAATTGGGATAAATCCTTTCCCGTTCCAGAATGTCCTCCAGTCGCTCCGTCGGCGAATCGGTATCCCGCCGACGGAAACCCTTGGCGGCGTAAAACTGACGGATATGCTCCTTAGCCGGACGCGGCCAGACAAATGCGCTGCCGCACCGACCGCACCGATGAACGGGATATGCCTCCGCTTCGGTTTCCTTGATAAACCACCGCTTCGCCCCGGCGGCATTGCACACAATACACCCCGGCAAATCAGAAGCGGCAGTTAAGGTCCTGTTCATAATACACTGCGTGCGAATTATATTCTCCGATCGATCGACATATACATTCATATTTATACCCAAAAGGTATGAGACTTCCCGCCAGGGCCAGCCGTAAAGGTTTTGCCCGCAAAGAGTTACGTTTGGACAAAACGGGTTCTTCAATCGAAACGAGTATAGAAATACCCCGTTTTAGATCACGTTTGCACAAAACCCGGCGGCAACTGGTTCAAGGGATAGCCGACCCCGCCTTTCGTGCCGGGCAGCAAGGCTTTGTCGTAAACATAACGCAATTGCCGAAACACTCCCACCACCGCCAGAGTCACCAGCACCAGTTTCCAGTTATAGGTCAGGTTGGCGTCGGGGAAAACATACAGAATCAGCAGGCTGATATACAACGCATGATCGGTTTCGTCTCGTCCTCGGCGAATAAAGACGGCATAAAACAGTCTCCAGATGCCGGCATAAAAAAACGCATACAGAATGCCCCCCCAGTTCAGAACAAAAAATGACTCGCCTACCTTGCCGATCGGCATTTCGGCCAAGACCTTTGGCGGTCGCTGCCAGACCTCATGACTGAGATAATGATTAAAACTCAAATGCGGCCGGTCCGGCCAGAAAATACGCGGCACCACATTCCCCAGATCCGCCAGTGAACCGGCGGCATACAAACCTTCCTCGACAAACGTCTTTTTCCGCATGCACAGGATGATGGGATCGATGCCGTAAAGCCGATTGGTCAGCATGCTGACTTGTTTTTTCCATAAGTCCTTGTCAGATAGATAGCTATTGTAAAATGTCTGGATGTTGTCCCTCACCGATGTGATCGGATTCGAGGCCCCAGACCGCACGACATTACCTTCCCGGCGAACCGTGAAACTGTAAAACGAAAAACCAATCGCCATGACCAGCCCCACGCTGATCAACTTAACCGGCAACTTCTTGTAAAACAAGCAGTAACATGCTACCAACACCATGAACAACTCCACCAGATCTCCCTTACTGGTCGAAACGAGAGCACGCAGAAAAATACATAAAACAATCATAATCGCAAAGAGCAGATATGTGCGGCTGCGTGTTTTCAAATAGCGCAGGCAGGTGAAGGTCAGTAGTAAATGTTCAATATAAAGCCCAGTGAATATGAGGTTTATAAGAAATGGGCGTTTGATGCTTTCAATATTGGCTTCATAGAGGCCGTAAAGTCCTTCGGTGGCGACTTTGAGGTAAAACACTATAAAATATAGCGTTACGAGAAAAACAAAGAAAAGATGCTGCCAGCGGTTAAAGGTGGATTTGGGTAGTAGAATGCGAGATTTTTGTCTTTTTTCGACAAGAATTGCATAAAAAATGACCAAAACCCAGGCAAAAAACGTGGCATACAGGAGGGCCCAGATTACTTCCCAGCGGGTAAAATTGTAATTGCTGGTACAGATATCCGCTTCAAATGATGTGCCGATGGAGAAGAAAACCACGATGGCACGGAGAGGGTAAATCAATTGGTAAAAGGGCAGAAAAAAGGCAATAGGGGAAATCCAGCCTTCGTGCGGGAAGATATACCGAAAGAAGAAATGGAACAGTAAAAGATTGAGAAAAACGAGTATGAAGAGGAATATAGCGTCCATGTTGGCAAGGCTTTCTCATTTGGCCAGCAGACGACCGGCCCGATAAAGGGAATAAAGATACGAACAAAAGGCCCACGGCAACCGCCAGGGATGAAAGACATTATCGCGGCGGAGGACCGACCGGCGAAACTGTACGAACATAATGTGCTTCCAGAAATACCAGGTTGGGAAGAAATGTTTCCAGTGAAAATAGACACGGGTAAAGGACATCTGGAATTCAGGAAGCGTTTGTTTTTGCGGGTTTCGGAGGCGGGTGCCGCCGGATGGCGCTTGCAGGTGAAAGAGCTGGGCTTCGGGATCGAAGATGATTTTACCGCCGTGTTTATAAAGTGTCAGGGCCATGTCCGATTCGTCGAAGAGCGGCCCGACGTAGTTTTCATCGTAGCCGCCGAGACGTCGGAGGGCATCGACCCGGACGGAATGATTGGCACCGATAAAACTGGCGACGCCTTCAATGCGCGTGGTGGCGTCGAGCGAAAACCGGGGCGCCCCCACCGGCCGCAGCCAGGGGGTAGCCTTTTCATAATCCGGGGAGTCATGCGACTGGAGGGTTCGGCCGGCGACCGCGACCACGGCGGGGTCGTGATAGTTCCGGCGATGGCTGGCAATGAAGCCGGGCGCCGGTTCGACATCGTCGTCGATATACAGGAGGACATCGCATACGGTCTCGCGCAGAGCGCGGTTGCGGGCCCCGTTAAGGTTGGGCGGCGAATGCCTGATCCAGCGTATCTGCCGGTTCTCGTGCAGCGATTGCAGAACAGCGGTGGTTGAGGGTTCGTGTTGGTCAGTCTGATCGATGACGAGAATTTCATTAGCGGGCGGATTCTGATTGAGAATCTGATAGATGGTATTGATCAGAACCTGCTCGCGGTTATAGGTCGGAATGGCGACGGCAATGGATGGTATTTTTGTCATGGGAAAATCTCAAAGTCTGAAGTTTAAAAAGGTCAAATATAGTCCATTATAAAGAAATATGAGTATGTCTTCTGACAAAACGAAACATTTCATTTGGAAGCGGTAAACATTACGTTGTTTTCTGCCAGGCGGTGGCGAAGAGTGTGCCGTGGGGGTCGTTTTGCAGCCACCAGTGTTTTTCATTTTCGATTTCGTTTGGCGTAAGACGCGACCAGCCCAGATCATGATAATGATAGGAATAGTCGGCGATCAATCGCAAGCCGGGCAGCAAACGTTGCAAATCGGCTAGATCGATCCCCCGGCCGAGGTTAAGCGGCTGGTCGGGGACATGAATATCGGTTACGGAGAACAGGGATTTTTCGTCCATGGGTCGGGTAATGATGCCCTGCTCCAGCAGTGTTCGGTTGGCGGCGGCGGTGACGGGGTCATCCCGCCGGAGGCTGAGCAGCCGGGCGAGCGGACGGGTGAGGTATCGCCGAAAGGTTTTCTTCCAGGTTTTTTGATTGCGGTTGAATGCCGCACTTCTGCGCCGCTGCCTTAACACATCATCCTCCGCCGTCTGCAGGACGCAGCCGGGGTCCTGAGCGGTCAGCAGGAAACCGCCGGGCCGCAGGAGCCGCTGCAGCGTTTCGAGAAACGGCGACAGTTCGACAATGTGATGCAGAACGGAATTAATGGTTATCACGTCATAGCGGGCTTTGTTCGGAAGCGTGAATATTTCGCCTGCAAAAAGTTCGACAGGGAACGGCCAGTTGATACTGCGGCAATGGGCGGTATGCAGCATTTCGGCGGAGGGATCGAGCAGATGAAAAGTCGCGATACGTTCGGGACAAAACCGGGCGGCGAAATGACAGACCAGACCGGTGCCGCACCCGACATCGAGGCCGGTGAGCTTTGCCTTTGATTCCTCCAGATGCGAAAACAGTGTTTGCCAGACCATTTCTTCCTCATGATACATGTCCTGATAATGGTCGTCATATATCCGGGCCTGGGCGGCATGCAGGGCATGGTTGACGGCCCAGTAGAAATCGCGCGAGGGGCCGGCAGCGCCGAACCGTTTCATGAGCGGTTGAAAGACATCGTAAGCATTATTGGATGAGCAGGCGAGTTTCACAGAGACAATCCTTTCGGGATCAGAAAGAGCCATTGCTGGGGCGGATCGATGTCGGTATCGCGTTCGTAAAGGGCCAGTTGCTGCATGTCCGGCGGGAGTTGCCGAAGCAGCGGGTAGCACATTGGATCGCGGGGCTGGACGTCGATCATTTCCACTTTATGGGTTGCCGTGAAGCGGCTGATCAGTAACGGTGTCGTATCGGGGACGAAGACATCATGCAGTTCGGCCAGGATGACGGACCGGATCAGTTGCGGGACCTTGACTGGATCGAGCAGTACTTTTTCACTCCCTTCGCAATCAGAGAGCACGAAGGCATTTTCGAGCGAGAGCTCGTTCAGGGCGGCAGTGTCGCACTTTTCCCTGATGTCGATACGGTCATGAACCATATTCCACTCGGACAGTTGCCGGCAGTATTGCCGGGAAGGTTCGTCGCTGTCGAAGGCAACCACCCGCGCCTGCGGCAGGACACAGGCCAGGCCGACGGAGTAATAGCCTTCGGCACAGCCGATATCAACGACCAGGTCGGGCCGCCATTGGATGACACGGGCGAGAGCCGGATGGAGCTCGGCCTCGTAGGAACCGATCAGCTTGGGGATGAGACGGCTGCCGCGGCTTTGGGGAATGTAGCGCATGCCGGTAAAGGGGCCGGCGGCTATCTTGAGCCCCTGTCGATGGATCACCAATCGTGTCAGGCGGTGATGCGGATTGACCATGCGCCGCAGGTTCTGATACATTTCGGGACATACATTACGAGCGAGTGATTTAAAAGCGGTAAGCATAGGAGTTAGTCTCTTATGGGAATAAACTTGCACAAAATAGCAATGACATTACGAATGACGAAACCAGAATGATGAATCAAGGGCGAATGAAGAATGTCGAAAATATGCTCCGGGGGGTTGTTTCGGCATATCGGCGATGACATCCATAAAGGAAATGTCGGAAAAACTCTATGGAGCAAAGAGTTGTGACTGTTCATCTTTCGGAATTTGTGACCGTTCACGGTACCCAATATCTAATCAAGGGCAGGATGCCCTCGGTACAACCATTTCGCATAAACGCATTAACCCATAAACCGGTCGATGCAGTTTTGATAGAAGTTCAGGGTCTGATTGAGACATTGTTCAAGTGAGTAGCGTTCGTGGACGAGTTTTCTGCCGTTTTCGACCAGTTGTCTGCCAAATTCTGGCGACTGGAGAAACTGGGTAACCTTTTCATAGACATCATCATGGCTGTAAGGATCGGCGAGCAATCCGGCCTGATTATGCGGGACGATCTCAGGGCCGGGGCCGGCCTGAGAATAAACCACCGGCGCACCGGCGATGATAGCCTCGAGCGGGACCAGACCGAAAGATTCGAGCTTACTGGGAAAGGCCACGACCGCGGCGCGCGCCATCGCGGCATAAACGGCCGGCGGCTGCATCAAGCCCAGACAGTGCACACGCGGTTTGAGATTCTCATCGATTATCGAATAGATACGCTGATCGGCGGTCATGCCTTTTTCAGTTGTCAAAGCGCCGATATAGACCAGATGCAGGTCAGGATCGTCCCGCAGAAAACGCCGGGCGGCCTCGGCCAGAACAAACGCGCCTTTGCGGTCGCCAACGGAACCGGCGAAAAGGACGAACTTTTCAGGCAGGCCGGCAGGCGTCTGTGTCGGGTCCACATGGATGTTGATGGGATTGTAAATGATCCGGACGTTGCGGGGACGGATACGGTATTCGGCGACCGTTTCCTGATAGATATAATGTGAGACGGCGATCCAGTTGTCATGACTGGCGAGGGTGCGTTTCTCGAGCCAGCGGGTCAGCAGGCCAGGGCGTTTGCCGGCGTAATGGGCCACGATCGTCGCGTTGAGATGCAGACGAACCACCACCGGACAGGCATGAACCATATAGGGCAGAGATCCCTGGAATTCAGGGGTTTCGATGATGTCAAATTGGCCGTCGATGACCTTTTCGCGGAGCCAGTTATACAGCCGCCGGCGGTTCCGATGCCAGGCGATGCCGCGGGAGGTGGATTGCGGCAGCGTCATCACCGTTACGCCGTCATCGTTGCGCTGCTGTTGGGTTGCGCTCAGCCCGACAACGGTGACTTCATGGCCGGCGTTGACCAGTCCGTGGGCCAGAGTATAGGTAAAGACCCCGATGCCGCCGATGCCGGGGTGAGGGGGGTATTCATGACAGATAAATGCGATTTTCATAGTGCGTTAGTGCTTTTATGGGTTTTATCCTTTTTGCGCTTGACGGCTTCAGGCCAGACAGATCCATTGAATGAAAGCCCGGGCCGGTTTCTGTATGGGCGGCAGCATTTTCCGGATGATTTTTTCGAAACTGACGCCGTCGCCGGGCTGAAGACATTTTAACAGCTTAAGAGCGAAAATATAAATAAAAAAACCGCCGAACATGGCGACCGGCAATGCCCAGGGCATCGACCACAAACGTACGATCCACCAGGCCGTCAGGCCGCAGCCTGCCGCGGCCAGCATCGTTCGCGCGAGTTGCGAGAGCGGCACCGGGCAATGCAGGCGGGCAGCAATATACCACATGCCAATCAGGACGATGCTGCACTGGACGCCGGCCCGGGCCCACACGGCTCCCCAGGCGCCCCAGACGGGAATGACCAGCAGGCTCAGCCCCAGAGACAGTATCGCGGCGACGCCGCCGATCACGGCAATGAACCGTGAGCGTTCCAGGCCGTACACCAGCGAAGAGCCGATGTTGGAGAAGCTCATAGCGCCGGTGGCGGCGAGCACGACGGCATACGGCACGGCGGGCTCGAATTCGGGGCCGAAAACCAGCAGCATCAAGACCGGCATGAGCCCGGCTATGCCGAAGGCCATCGGGAAGAGGACCAGTGCGAACATTCGCGTGGCGAAATGGTAGGTATCGGCGATGCGTTGTTGTTCGCGCGAACCGGCAAGCTGGGCAAAATGGGGCAGAAAGGCCCTGCTGAACAGCATGGACGTCTGACTGACAAGCATGGTCAGGGTCAGACCGATGGTAAAGAGGCCCACTTCCCGCTCGCTCCAGAAGCGTTCAAGGAAGAATATTTCGGTGCGGGAGCCGACACCGATGACGATGGTAACAATCATGGCGACCCATGTGTTAAAGGAATAATTGCGGATGCGCGTTTGTATGTTTTCGGGCAACTGGGCCGCAATCGCCGGCTTGCGTAAAAGTGTCAGACAATACATCGCGGGCACGACCGCGCCGCAGGTATACCCTGCGAGGGCGCCGTTAATGCCGTAATAGTATGTTCCGATAATAATAGCCAGAAGCATAAAGAGGGCGGCGGCGGTGTTGAGTTTTACGAGGGTATCGTAACGCTGGCAGCCGGTGAGCCAGGCCTGATTGATGTTCTGCAGATAGCGAAAACAGAACAGGATTATAAAGATGATCATGTTTTCGACGGTATGGTCATAAGGCGAGGAAACGCTGAAGAACATCGCTCCGATCAGAAGGGCAGGTATCATCAGCATCATTAGGCGTTTGCAGGTCCAGCGGGCGAAGGTGTCTGCGATCTGCTGCTGGTTGCCGCCGGCCAGGTCGGCCAGGAAGCGGGTGAGGCTTTTGTCGAGGCCGAGGCTAGTGATGACGGTGACGATTTCAATGATCCAGATCGTATAGGCGATGCTGCCGAAGCCGTCGGGGCCGAGCAGGCGAGCCAGGGCGATCTGGACGCCCAGCCGCCCAGTCAGGTTGATGATACTGGCCAGCGAACTCCAGGAGATTTTATGTGTGAGGGATTGTCGGGATGTCGGGGTCGGGGGCATGTATTTTTACTCAGATTAAACCGGTTGAAATGATGATTCAGTCTCTTAAGGTCCTAACCGAATAAATCGGAAACAGGAAACACTACATTCGACATTTCAAATCTTCATGGTAATCAATATTATACTCAATTGGATAGAAAGCTCCGGGCAGGGCGTAAGTTTTGTCGCTGCGCTCAGGTATCAGGTAAGTATGCCACCCATTCCAGTTCGAAGTTCCGGCTGCGTTGGGTTATGCGTTTATTTTGTTGCGGTCCGGGCGTTCGGTCGAGATCAGATTGAAGATGCTCTTTACGGGTAAACCCGAATCAATGAATCCGTCCGTCAGCATTTCCAGGTTGTGTTCTTCGATCAGTCGGCTGAACAGGGCGGCGCGATGGCCGGCGGTTTCGAGCGAGCCGTTGATTTTGAAGGCCAGTGTCAGGCGGAGCTGTTCGTTATGGCGGCGCTGGAGGACGGGCAGATTGACTTCGAGGATTTTATCGTTTTCGGGCTGGGGGCCGGGGCAGCGCCAGAAAAGGGTACGGCGGCTGCCGTCCCGGTTTTGCAGAGGTATGACCATCCAGGCGCATTTCATGCGGGAGGCCGCCAGTTGCAGGGTGTCCCACCACTGGTTGAAGGTGGTGACCATACGGAACTGAAGCTGGATGGTTTCGAAGTCGCGGCGTTGGCCGCGGGTTTTCTGTTCGAGGTCGTATTTGCGCTGGAAGCCGTTGATGATTTTGCGAATGCGGACGGCGCCAAAGATGCGGAAAATCAGCATCAGCACAAACAGCGAACAGAAGAAGACAAGCAGAGTTCCGATGTCGCGGGTGGCGATCATGAACATGCCGATGCCGGTAACCAACAGAGTGGCCAGGTAGATGACCAGGACGGCATGGCGATGATGAAGGCCGCGGTCGAGCAGATGATGATGGAAATGGCCGCGATCGGGCGAGAACATCGAGCGGCGTTCGCAAAAACGGCGAATCATGCTGAACAGCGTATCGAAAATGGGGATACCGAGGGCCAGGGCGGGCAGGCCCAATCCGACGACAGCCACGGTTTTGGCCGTACAGATGATGCTGGAAACCGAGAGAATGAAGCCGAGGAAGAAGCTGCCGCCGTCGCCCATGAAAATCTTGGCGGGGTTGAAATTGAAGAAGAGAAAACCGGTCAGGCTGCCCAGCAGGGCCAGCATGAGTACGGCCATGACCGGCTGGGCGGTATAGATCGAGATAATGGCGATGACGCCGCAGGCGATCGCGGAGATGCCGGCGGCAAGACCGTCGAGGCCGTCGATGAGGTTGATGGCGTTGGTAACGCCGACAATCCAGAGGAGGGTAATGGGCCAGGAGAAAATTCCCAGCGGAATGGTGAGCCAGTCGGCGATGAGAATCTCTTCGATCCGGATGCCCAGAGCGGTGACGGCAAGAGCCACGAGAAACTGGGCCAGAAACTTGGTCCGGGCGGTAAGCCGGCGGATGTCATCGACCAGGCCGACCAGAAAAATCGTAAAACTGCCGCAGAGCAGAATGGCGATCTCGTATTTCAATTCGCGAAAGGCCTGGCCGATGGAATTGTTCAGCAGCAGAATCGGGACGGTCATGCCCAGCATGGCCAGCACGATGCTGATGCCGCCGATGCGGGGGATATCGCGGGCGTGTACTTTGCGCGGCCCCGTATCATCATACATATTCAGGGCCCGCGAAATATAGATGATCAGCGGCATGACCATGATGACCAGAAATGTCGCTCCCAGATAGACAACCAGATATGTTTTCATCGATTGAAATCCTTGCTGTAAACTCGCAAAACGTGCATTCCAGATCCGCAACCTGCGGACATACTCCGTCCCTGTCGGCTGCGCCGATTGGGTTTCAGCGTCGCCGGGCGTCGCCGATTTATGAGCAAGCAGATTTACTGGATCGGCTGCTCGAGTTTATTCGTATATTGCTGCATGAGCCGGTGGGCTTTGTCCCAGCCGGGCTTGAGGCGGAGGCAGGTTTGCAGTTCTTCGACGGCCAGGGCGTATCTGCCGGTCCGGGCGAGAATGTCCGCCAGCGTAAAGCGCCAACCCAGCCGACCATAGTCGCGGTCCAGTGCCTGGCGCAAGTATTCCTCCGCCTTGGTGTATTGTTCATTGAGATAGCAGGCCTGGGCCAGCAGGGCCAGAGTTTGCGTGTTGACGCGGGCCTGCCGGATTTGCTTTTCCAGTTGTGCGATCGCGATATTCAGCACGGTCGGCTCCAGGGCCTGATGCGAAGCCGAAGCTCGAAGCGTTTTGGCCAGTCGTACCAGTTGCACGGGATCGTTCAACACGAGGGAAAAGGCCATTTCCGGCCGATCGAGCTGGTTGAGATACACATCTGTCATCCGGTCGAAGCTGCCGCCGAGATGAAGATAACGTTTAAATTTTTCGAGGGAGGCCGCCAGCCGCTGCTGTTCGGCATCCAGCAATCCGGCCGCATAACAGATCGATGGGCGGTTCGAGGCGAGACGGTAGGCCTGACGAATATGAGCCCGGCCGCGCGGCTGCTCCAGCAGATAATGCTCGAGTTGTCCCGCCAGACAATAAACCGGACCAAACGTCGGGCATTCCCGGCGCTGCCGGTGCAGGCGGGCGACGATGTCCTTGGCTTTTTCCCGGGCGGCGTCCGATTCGAACACGGCCTCTTTCGACCGGAGGTATTCCCACTCATAGGCGCACAGCCAATACTGTTTTTTTACATCATACGGCTGCAAACGCACCGCGTTGGCGGCATGCGAGAGCAAAGCCTGATAGTCCGCTTCGGAACCCTGCCAGTTTTGATGTCGTAATTGCTCCTCGAGGGTCAAAGCCCGCCGCCAACTGGCTTCCGCCCGGCGTGCGGCATTGACCTCAATGAGCATCCAGCCCCAGCCGACCATAATAATGCACAACAGGATAATCCGATACGCCCGGGACAAAGCAACCAGACGCAGCGAAAACAGTTTCGTATGCCAGTTGCAATAATAATGGCTGATTGACCGGCTGCCCCAATCCATGAAACGGCGGCGCAAGTTCGCTGCTCGGTTTTTACTGACACCGGCGACCGGAACGGACGAAAAGCCAGAAACAGTTTTATGTCCCCTGTGGCGATGGCCCAGAAAGAAGATGTTAATTAACAGTGCCGAGTAGATAGCGGACAGGCAGGCATTGGCCGGCAGGTGTTGACCGTAATCACTGAGGCTGTGAATCTGGACGGCCAGCAGACCAAAACCCAGCCCGATGGCCGCTGCCCTGACAGGAACGCTGATACGTTTCACGCAGCGATAGAAATAATACCAGATGATCGTGATGAATGATATAACCACGATGAGTCCCGGCCAGCCGCATTCTGCCAGCATCTGCATGTATTCATTTTCGACAAATACCGCAATCGCGGGAGTTGCCGGCGAGGTGTGATAAAGGGCATAGATCATTTCATGGGCGCCCAGGCCGATGCCCGACAAAGGGAAATCGCGGCTGATGGCGCGGGCGCCTTCAATAAGCTGCCAGCGCCCGTGCAGCCTGTCACCCTGCTGCAGCGCGGCCCAACGGTCATAAACGTTTTCAAATCCAACATAGAGAGCCGTGGCGCCCGCCGCCAGCGCCAGCAGCAGCATAATCCAGACCTGCCAGCGGAATCGACGCTTATGGGCCATGATCAGAACCATAGCGGTCCCCGCGACCAGCAGGCTAATGGTGCCGCCCCGGCTCAAAGAAAGAAACACCGTGACGGTCCCCAGCACGATTGCGGTGGCCGGCAGCCAGACACGATAATCTTGACGAAAGTGTTTTTTTAGAATCTCGCGGCTGAAAGCGGGCTGCTTGCGGGTTTTTCGTTCATAATACAAGGTCAGCATCAGCCCCCAGGCCGCCCCGATACATAAATTCATATACTGGCAATAATGGCTGTGATTGACGAAGGGGCCGGAAGTGGCGGTATGATGCCAGGTGGGAATTATCCAGTAAATCTTGCCGTTGCCCGGCAATCTTTGCAAAAGGGCCAGTCCGGCGATGGCGATCCCGATGCCGGTGATGATGAACAATAGACGCTTGATTCTCTCCTCCCGTCGGAAATAGTTCAGTGTTACGACAAAAACGCCGCTCGCCAGCAGCATCAGCCGGAGCGTTTCCCAAGTGGCCTGCGGATAGAAACTCAAGGACACAGACGGAAAAGCATTATCAGCTCTGACAAGTTCGGCGAGAAGCTCCGCCTTCAGGGCCGCCGTTCTGGGCGAAAGGAACGCGACCAGACCTATCGGCAGCGGCAGCAACTGACCGCCCACCCAAAGCAGTATCAACACAACCGGTAACAGCGCCGCGGTCCAGAACAGTTTCTGTCTTTTTCTCAGCAGCGACTTGAGCCCGCCCAGAAATAACATCGCACCGGCAAGGCTCAAAGCGATCTGTTCCGTCCAGACATATATCCCGCCCATCGCCGCCGGCAGCAACAGCAGCAGCAGTGCCATTAACACTTCAATAACAGTATCGAACCCGGCATACATATATCGCAGCTGCCGACCGGCCCGCAGGGTTGATTCAGATGAAGATGTCACTTCATGGTTTTCCAAGAAAATCTCTTTCCTTTTATCTCGAATGACCGGCCTGGTTACGAGGCGGCTTATTCACAGGCGTTTTTTCCACTACCGCCTGAACCCGCGAAGCGGGCGGACTCTTTGCGGACGAATCATGCCGCCCCATCAGGCTGTCCGCCTGTCGGCCGTAAGTGCCGTAACCATAATAACCAGCATAATAACCATAACTGTTTTTCTGCAACTGGACATCGTTGACGACCGCCCCCAGCAGTCGACTGCCGACACTGGCCAGGGCTTCCCGCGATTGCTCGGCGGCCTTGCGGGTCGATTTCTGTGCCCGCAGCACGATCACGGACAAATCGCTGAAACTGGCCAGAATACGGGCATCGGTCACTCGCAGCACCGGCGGCGAATCGATCAGCACCCGGTCGTATTGCCCGACCAGATCCCGAATGATATTGATGCAGCCGGGACTGCTGAGCATTTCGGAGGGATTCTGCGGAACCGGTCCGCATGGGAGTATATCCAGCCCCGGTACCGGTCCTGTCTGAATCGCTTCTTCGACAGGAATCTCTCCATTAAGTACGTTGGAAAAGCCGGACGGTATCCGAAGATTGAAAATCTTATGAACCATCGGTCGGCGGAAATCGCCGTCGATGATAAGTGTTTTCTGGCCGGACTGGGCCATCACCGCGCCCAGATTACAGGTCATGGTCGTTTTGCCGTCGCCTTCCATCGGCGAGGTGATGACCACGGTCCGGGCGTTTTCTTTCGCGACGCCGAAATAAATTGCGGTTCGGATTGAACGATAGGCTTCGGCCTCGGGCCCGCTGGGTTCAAGCAGCACCTTCTGACCGCGCTGACGCGGCGATTCATTCTCCGGCATACGCGGCACGGCGCCCAGAATCGGCACGCCCAGCAGCGCCATCACCTCATCGGAGGTGTGAACCCGGTTGTCGGCCCATTCCACGCCGACAGCCAGCAACCCGCCGAGTACGAAACCTAACATCATCGTCATGGCCAGAATCCGGCCCTTGACCGGATAACTCGTATGCTCAGGCACGCGGGCCGCTTCGAGAATACTGATGTTTAAAGCACCGGAGTTTTCTCCGAGATTAATTTCCTTGATGCTGCTGTCGAGGATATCGCAGAAATTTTCGGTCCGCTTCACTTCCGAGCGCAGCATGGACAGTTCCGTTGTTTTGGCGTTCAATTCCAGGGCCAGCTTCTGCTGTTCTTCGAGTGACTGGCGAATCTGCTGTTCTTTCTGGGTGGCGGAAGCGACTTTCTGCACGAGTACATCGCGATAGGCCTCGATAAAATTGTTTTCTTCTTCGGCGATACGTCGTTTGATCTGGGCGATCTGAACTATCGTCGTATGAACCGCCGGATGCTGGGAGGTACCGTGCTGCTGGAGCGATTCCAGCCTTTTCTGCAGGACCTCTTGTTCGGTCTTTAACTGATTGACAATGGTATTGACCTGATAGCCTGTTTCGCCGCGATTTTCTATAAAATGCCGTACACGCAGCGAATCCTGCATGACCTTGGTAAACGCATCGTATTCCGCCCTGGCATCGACAATTTCCAGCTGGACTTCCGTAAGAGCCTGAGAGAGACGCTCCAGTCGGCTCATAATGATGTTATTGTCATTTTCTTCGGCGGGGATCGTCCCATTCTCCCGGGTGAACTGGAGCAAGGCGTCGATCTTATGGTTGAGTTCCTGGTCGCGTTTTTCTTTTTCCGTTTTGAGAATTTTCAGCACCTCACTCGAGGAAGACCGCTTGCGCGTGCTGTGATAATCGATATAGGCCTCGACCGTCTTATTGACCAGAATAGCGGATTCTTCCGGATATGGATTCTCCAGCGAGATATTGATGATTTCATCCTCTCGGCCGACGGAGACCTTGAGATGGTTTTTGAGATACTGGAGGCCGTTGGATATGCCGGCAAAGGTTTTCATGTTGTCCAGCGCAGGATCTTCAAGAAGGTGGGACAGGATCGGGGCGGATCTGATCAGTTCCGTCTGGGTGAACAGGTAGTTCTTCGTCTGAGTCATGACCCCTTCCTGTTCAGTAATCAGCTTGGGCCCGGTCTGTTCGACATAAATCCGACTCGTACTGGTATAAAGGGGCGTTGCCTGCGACAGATACACTACCCCCGCCACTACCGCAACGGTAATGGCAAAAAGGATAATATATTTGCGACGCCATAAAATCTGCAATATGGCCTTGCCCAGCGCATCCGTGTCGAACGGATTAGGCTGCTGTGGTTTTGGAGTCATGGTCGCATTCACTATTATACCTGTACCTTTGGTAATCCTGGTTTTATGTCATTATGATCGAATCATTCAGAAACCATTCACAATTTGTGTCGACAGCTTTCAATCATCATCCGGAAACCTCGAATAAGCGTTGAATCCGGCAGTCACGCGGAGAATCTGGGCAAAGAGCAGTCGTGTCCGGGTGCTGAAGGTCTGTTCGACGGCGATCACATCGCCCGGCTTGATCATCAAATTGGCGGCATCGGCCGGCAGCGTCCCCTTCAGGCGGAACGACGCGGAGATGATCTTGCCATCGGCCGTCTGGCGATAGACCCGGGCATATTCCGGAGCGGCCAGTTCGTTCACGCCGCCGGCAAACGCCAGCGCCTGTAGCAGGTTGTAGCGGGCGCCTTCGGGATAATCGAACACGCCGCTACGACTGACCAGGCCGATTACGGTAAAGACCTGCGGATTAAGCGGTTCGACCTCGACGGTATCGCCGTCCCGCAGGGAGACATTCACAAATGGAATATTGAGCCCCTTGACCGGCAGAACCACCGGATCGGACCCGCCCGGATCATTGGCACGGCGTATTCGTATGCGGGCTGCCCCTTTTGACACAATACCGCCGGCTTTCATGATCAGATCGACGACGGTCATTTCGTTACTGTTACAATGGTAAATCCCTTCCTTCTCGACAGCGCCTACGATCGTAATCCGGGCAGTCTTATGATCAACCACAGTTCCCACCACCGAAGGCGGACTGAGAACATATTTGGGGTAGAAGGTTTTTACGATCATTTCTTCTATCTGAGCGAGCGTTTTGCCGGCCACCAGAAGCTCGCCGACAATCGGCATGTATATCGTCCCGCTCATTGACACCCGGCATTTATAAGGTTGAAATTTGCCCACGGCATCCGCCAGGCCAGGTGTGACGGCCTGCAGGATCGCCGGCATGTCAAATTCGATGACATCCCCGGACACGACACGATATTCGCCCGTGTACTGCCGGGCCTGCATGATCTCATTAAAATCGAGCATCGGCATGACCGGGCCGGCCTGCTCGAACATTCGTAAATTGTCCATCTCGGTGCGATCGCCGTCACTGCCGTTGGGAACATCGATATGCGAAGGTCCATCGAGCGATCGGGATCGCCATACCCCGACCTCGCGCGGCGTCTGCGAGCAGCCGGTAAACAGCAACATTCCCGCCAGCAGCAGGAATGCCAGATGATACTGTAATGTTCTGTTAAAGAACAATTTCACCCATATTCTCCTTACGGGGGAAAACGTGTACTTCGTTCGGCTAAGCGTTCAGGGGAAATAATCTTATTCATTGCGGCTAGTTTTTTTTGCCGCTCCCTCTTTCGTAACTGGAGTTCCTCTTTGATCTCTTTGGGAATCCTGGCGACGCTGATGATGAAATCCAGATCCTTGTCGGAAATACCCCCGGCGAGATATTCTTCGGTTATCAATTCATTGATGCGTTCGGGATCGTTTTGCTCTTGCAGTTTCGTCATAATGCGATCCAGACGCTGCTGGACGGATTCCTTTCTGGACTGACCGGCTGGTTCGGCGGCATAATCTAAAACGCCATATATATCAGTTTCATTTGCGGCCTGAGCCTGAATTGCCTGCGGTTTGGTGGCGTGGCGAATCGCCGTGATGATGCCGGCTTCCATTGCCGCAAATGCGACGCAGCCGAGAGCTATTTTCAAAATGAGCCCCTGGTAAAGCTTAATAAATCCGATCGCTGTCTGTAGGCTCATCTGGGACCCTCCAGGCTCCAAATAATCTTGAACATGGGCATACCGAACAATGAGATCGAGGATATGAAATCAGCAGAAGAATCGGACCGTTTAAAAGGGGAGGGCGTCTTTTTACAGTTCAACAGGCCATAGCTCTTCGATTCATGATGAAGCAGGCCCACATCAGTTATGATGTGTTTTTTTAATTGTTCGTAAATCAAATACATCGCTCATCCTTAAGCAATATTTCGTCGAGACTCCGCTCGAGAGAAGACCCGGTCAGGAAAAGTCCTCACTGGTAGATTCGCAAATGGCGTGCCGAACATAAAAAAATATTTCATCCTTCCTGAATAACGCCATCTGGCAAGTCTCACCCGGAAGACAAAATATATCATAAGCAATTATTCTATAACAGCTTATGATTTCATCTCGCCTGACAGCCCCTCTATAAAGACAGAATGACCGTTCCGAAGATTCCTGCAGCTTTACCAGATTCAGAATTAATGTCGCGCAGGATTTGCGCTGGCACTTAAGGTGAAATGGCAGAAGTTGCCTTTGAAACCGCCCGGCAAGGTACATCCAACTAGAATAATCGTTATAACTGGCAGGGCAAAGCAAAGCCAACGAAGATGGAGGGGATTAATACCGGGGAGGGAGTTGCATTTAGATATATTATATTTTACATATTCATTAGAGTTGTATGAGGAGAGTCGCAGCGGCTGACGCGAGAGCGGTTCTCCAGTAATAAGTAATAATGGTATGACATGCTTTGGTCCTCAGAGCCGGAGGTGTTATGCCGCTATGGGCATTCCGCTGTGGGGCGGCTGTTCATCTGACCTGTACGGAGTCATTTCCAACAGAATACGCTTTCCAGCGTTAACTTATCGACAGCATCAGTGCGCGCAGTGCGCCTCGGCGTAATGGGTGCCGCGCAAGGAAAAATTTCATCATTGCCCGTGGAGGCGCTTTGTTCAGGCAGTACCGCCTGTGAGAGCGCCTTTTTTCATGCGCACCAGGGAATCACCGCGCGCGATTTGGCAGAAAGGCACCATCAACAGCAAATGGAAAATGGAGGTAAAGAAAAAGATGTTAGGATTCAATACAAGCAATTATGCACGCATAGTCAATAATCTGACGCAGCTTGGCAGTCAACTGGCGGTTTCCAACGAGCGGCTGGTGACGGGGATGCGCATCAATAGAGCCAGCGATGACCCGGCGGGGATAGTAACGCTGACCAGTTTGAACTCCCACATCGCCAGGATTGACGGCATTGCATCTGCCGGACAGCGTGTAAATGATATTATCAATACGGCCGACGGGGCCCTGGAGGAGATTTCCAGCCTGATTACCACTATCGAGACGAATGTTAATGCGGCGGTAGGGGCGGATCCGGATGATATTATCACCTATCAGGCGAATGTTGACATGGCGCTGGATGGCATCGACCGCCTGGTGAACACAACAAAATATAATGGCAAAGGTTTGCTTAATGGAAACCAGGGATATTCGGTTTCGATTCCCGAGAGCGACAAAATTACCGATGTGAAAATCTACTCGGCTAATACCAGCAGTTCTACGCAAACGGTCAATGTGGATATTATCAACGCCGAATCGGGGCAGGTATCTTCTGATTCATTCAGTTGGCTGCCAGGCGATCTCACATTGTCTTTAACCGGTCCGGACGGCAGCGCCAATATTGATTTATTGAGCGGCTCTAATCGTGAAATTGTTCGCGATACGATTAACGCACAAACCGGAACGACCGGCATCGTAGCGAGTATCGATTCGGGGAAGATCGTCTTGAATACCCAGAATCCCGGAGCGGATAAGACGGTCTCGGTCGCGGTGACGGCCGGAGTGGGTAACATGACTTGGGAAGGCGGCCAGAACAGCGCTTCGGACAGCGGCGTTGATTTTACCGTATCATTAAACGGCGATGCCGTCAATGTCGATAGTAATACTAATAAGGCCACATTTAATCTGAATGGTCTGTCCGGCGAATTGACTTTCACCGAGTCGTTCTATGGGGGCGGTTCTGGCAGTACAACCTTCAGCGTGAGCGGTAATGGGGCCGGCTGGAGCCTCGGCGCCGATGCGGGAGGTGAGCTGCAGTTCGGTATTCCCAGTGTTACCTCGTCGATGTTAGGCAATTCCGTTATGGGGTATATCAATTCATTGCGTACAGGTGAAGACAATGATTTATCGGGGGCGGATTTGAGCTCGGCTCAAGAGATCGTCTCGTTGGCCGGTTCTCAGGTTTCTAATCTGCGGGCACGGATGGGCGCTCTGCAAAACTACACGATCAATTCTACTTTGAACGCCATGGCAGATACCAAAACAGCCCTCCAGGAATCCATCGCCAATGTGGCGGAAATCGACTATACCCAAGAAACCGCGAATAATAACCGTCTGCAACTGTTAATGGAAATGGGCACGTCCCTGCTGGCTTCCATGAATACGAACTCCAACAACATTCTCAGCCTGTTGTCTACATCCTGGATCCAGTAAGAACCCAAAAAGCGCCTGGAATTCTTTTAGCCGGGGAATTGCGGCAGAGTTTCCGGCGGGGCCGCCGCCAGAGCGGGAGTTTTGCCGTCCTTCTCCGATAATTGGGGATCGTCTATCGGCCAGTCGATTGCGATTTCGGGATCGGACCAGATTATGCCGTAATCATCTCCGGGGGTATAAACATTGGTACATTTATATATCACATCTGCCACTTCGGAGAGAACGCAGAAGCCGTGGGCGAAACCTTCGGGGACATATATTTGTTTATGGTTCTCTTCGGATAAAATCGCACCCACCCAGCGGCCGTAGGTCGGCGAACCGCGGCGGATATCTACCGCGACGTCGAATATCTCCCCTTTGGCCGCCATCACCAGCTTGCCCTGGGGATGATTCAATTGATAATGCAGACCGCGCAGCACTCCCCGCTGCGACCGAGAATGATTGTCCTGCACGAACGGCTGCGTCAAACCCGCTTGCTGATACCGCTCGATATGATACGTTTCCAGAAAAAAACCACGGTTGTCGCCGAACACCTGCGGCTCGATCACCAGTACCCCCGGCAATTCCAGCTCCGTCACCTTCATTTCCATGATCCCATCCTCCTTACCCAATGTTACACAGTCATCTTGCCGGCATTATATTAATGCAATGATGCGTTAATGCGTTTATACGGAATTATATACTCACTCCGATGAAATTTTCTCGTTTTGTCCAGACTTAATTAATTGCGGATAAAACACTAACGGTTGGCCCTGGCGGGGGGCATACCCTTTGGGTATTAATCCGCTTTATCCCTTCATCCTGAGCGTAACCTTAATCCGCCCAATACATAATAGTCGCCATCGGGTATGTATTTTGTTACCTATTCTAGCTGCTGATCTGGCTGGCACAATAAAAAACCTCCGAATTTCTTCGGAGGTCAGACAAAAACATAAACCGAAAGGGAAGGCTTGTACACAATCCAGCCATCGACTCAAAAGACAGCTTGTTGTTTCACTTATATGATGAAAGATAGATCCTGATAACAAACAAAATCTTTTTTTCTGCCATCATGAATATTTTTTGTTTAAGTTCGCCCGTCTGTTTATTGTTACACCAATCTAATATTGAACTGAGGAATTATAGAACCTGGATAAAGAAAGGTCAAAAAAGCGATAATATTCACTATTGCGTTTTGCTTTTATTCGACAATTGGCGGATTTTGGCAAAAGCACGCCTCATCTTTGCAACGGCGTTTTTGTCACAGACGTTACCATATAATTACAAATTGTCACTTTCTTTTTCGAAGTACAAGAGCCGCGAACACCCGCTATCACTGGAAACGAAGTGCAAATGAAAGGTTTAATTCTGTCGGGTAAGTAAGGGTGAAAGACGGGACTCGAACCCGCGACCCCCAGGACCACAACCTGGTGCTCTAGCCGACTGAGCTACTTTCACCATAAAACGCCCTCAGCGTTTGCAAACCCACAATATATATGGCGTGGAAAAATTTGTCAATAGTTGTCTTGCGGCAAAAAAAGAGAGGAATATACCGAGAACGCAAACCCCAAAAACGACCGTAAGTCCAATCCGGACAATCACTTAGAGTATGATTTCGCCGGGGGATCCATTCGGTCTTGTCCGGAGCGATTATTTCCCGCAAAAATCGATCAATCGGGCAATCTCGCTGCGCAGGTTTTTCCGCTCGGCGATAATATCGACAAAACCATGCTCCAGCAGAAACTCCGCCCGCTGAAAGCCTTCGGGCAGCTCCACCTTGATCGTGTGCCAGATCGTCCGCGGCCCGGCAAAACAAATTAACGCCCCCGGTTCAGCAATGGTAAAATCGCCCAGCATGGCGTAACTGGCGGTGACACCGCCCGAGGTGGGATCGGCCAATACCGAAATAAATAACCCGCCTGCTTCATGCAGACGTCCGATTGCGGCGCTGGTTTTGGCCATCTGGGCCAGGCTCAAAGCTCCTTCCTGCATTCGGGCCCCGCCCGAGCAACTGACCGCGACAAACGGCAGCGACAATTCTTCCGCCGTTTCGGCGGCGCCGGATACCTTTTCACCCACGACCGAGCCCATCGAGCCCATCATGAAATGCGGGTCCAGCGCGGCCACAATCAGAGGCCGGCCTTTGATATACCCTTTTCCCGCAACCACGGCATCCGCCAGCCCGGTCCGACTTTGCATTTTCTGCAATCGCTGATGGTAAGGCTGACTGTCTATAAAGGCCAACGAATCGATCGGCATACAGTCCTTGAGGATCTCCTCAAATGAGCCCTCGTCGCACAACTGGTCGATACGTTCCCGGGCACTGATGCGAAAATGATGACCGCATTCGGGGCATACCCCCATATTCTCCTGCATCGCCCGGGTGAAAATCATATCTTCGCAACCGGGGCATTTACTCCACAGGCCTTCGGGGACATCACGTTTTTTTGTCAGGGAATATCCGTTCCAGGACATATTAGAATTATTCGCCATAGATATCAGATTTTAATCTCTTTGGGTGCGGTGGTGGTTAATAGAATATCGTTGTTATCGGTAATGATTTCTGGATCAGGAAAGACTTTGACAACCCGGCCCTGATCGGCATATCGCCAGAAATGTTCCATGCTGTTGCTGGTCAGGAGGCATTCGATAATCGCGGCCACAATGGGAGCGGCCACGATGACCACGGATTTGTTGCGATTTTTCTTTATCAATTTTACGACGGCTTGTCTCACGCGCGTCAGCGCCTCAGAAACACATTCTCCTTGAGGGGGACACACGCTCAGGGGATCGTTGCGCCATTGCTTATAGGCCCGGCCATAACGGTTTTTGATGTCCCTGACCTGCAATCCCTGCCATAAACCACAATTCAATTCTTTCAGCAGCGGTTCTTTTCTGGTCTTCAAGCCGCAGATTTCGGCCAGGCACGACGCGGAAGGGCCGGACGATTCATTCCCACTGCTGTAGAGAACGTCCGCATCTTCCTCCTGCAATGTGGCGGCGATATCTGATAAGGATTTCTTATCGGTTTCGGTTAGCGGCAGGGGCATCGTCCCTTGCAGCCGCATCTTCTCGAAACTCTCACCCGTCTCCGGAGAGCAGGCGTCCTTCTCTTTCCAAGTGGTACTTCCAGTTTGAACTAGTATTAATTTTTTCATGGTTCAGTACAAATTGTATACTATTACCATATCAACAACTTTTGTTTCAAAGAGTCCAATTATACAAAAAACAAATCGACAAAAGCAATAGAGAGATAAAAAACCATTCCCTAATTTTTCCATAAATCAATTAAATAAATACACTTACAAAAATACCTCTGGCCAGGAATCCCGCATGTTATCGGACAATTAATTCCAGGAAAACCCGCATTACTCAACTTTTGTTCATTTCAAGCACGAACGAACATTAGTTGTAACGGACCGGGGGTTTGGGCTTTTTCTTCTTTGGCCCGACCCGGGAACTGACCTTGGTCGTGGCTTTTACGGTGACTTCCTTGTTTTTTTCTTCCTCTTTTTTCAGGTGCTTACGGATAAAATGCTGCTCGATCAAACCGCCAAAAAGACTGGCCATAAAGTAAAGGTTAAAGCCCGAGGAGGCATTGTATAAAAACAACAGCATCATGACCGGCATCATGACCAGCATCATCTTTTGCTGCTGAGCGGCCTGCGGATTGGTGGCGGCGGTCATTTTGGACTGCGGCGACAACTTGGTCTGCAAATACAAGGCCACTGCGCCGAGAATCGGCAGCAGATTGAACGCGTCGATTTCTCCCATCATGCTCCCGATCAGTGGCAGGGATAAGGAATCCAGTCCGAACAGGGAAAAAGGAATCAGCCGGTCCGGTGCCGATAGATCGTTCAGCCAGTGCCAACTGGCCGGCAGCAATCCCTGATGCCGCACGGCGACATTGGAATTCACCGCGGTGTACAGTGCAATCCAGATAGGCATCTGCAGGAACATGGGCAGACACCCGAGCACCATATTGCCCATCATGCCTTGTTCCTTTTGCAGTTCCATCATTTTTTTCTGCATTTCCTGTTGATTATTACCATATTTCTTTTTGATTTCCTCCATTTTAGGAGCAAATTTCTGCATCTTCATCATGTTGAGCTGGCTGCGTACCTGAATGGGATGCAGAATTGTCCGCACCAGCAGCACCAGGATAATGATGGCCACGCCGTAATTCTGAAAGACCAGATAGGTTCCCTTGAGCAGTTTGATCAGTAGAAACGTCAGCCAGTCCACCGCACAGAAACAGGACTGATTGGTCATCAGTTTTTCGTAATGCAGATCGGCAAAAAGTGGATTGTTGTCGAAAATATCCTTATCTATTGGCCCCAGAAAGACCTGCAAATGAACGGCCG
This sequence comes from uncultured Pirellulales bacterium, assembly GCA_964482555.1. Taxonomy (GTDB): domain Bacteria; phylum Planctomycetota; class Phycisphaerae; order Sedimentisphaerales; family SM23-30; genus CAYZXY01. Next base: position 108,888 of record CAYZXY010000001.1, on the reverse strand, counting down.
CTTCCATGCCGGCGGCCAGCGGCCTCTCGGTCTGGAGACTGCTGGTCAGGGCCATGCTCTGCTCGGTGACATCTTCTTTTTGAACGGCCGGGCCTTTACTGATTTGCGTTACGTGGGTTACGATATCCGACTGGTCGATCCTGAGCAATTGCGATTCATCGCTGCCGGGGGCGGGATGTATGGTGGCGGCAAAGTACTTATTCGCCAGTGCGATCCACTGAAGCCGGTCGTTCTTATGCGTTTTAAGCAGGGCCCTGTCTCTTTTGCCATTTTGGGCATCGACGATCAGCTTGCTGGCGGCCTCTTTCTCGACCTTGACATCGGCGCCGTTCCCGGCATTGCCGCCAACATAAGCCGCCAAAGCAAATCGCATGTCCGTGCGGGCATCTTCCCGGGCCAGGCCGGCAGGACCATATAAATCCAGTGATTCGACTTCGATCGTTTCCTGAGATTCATTGATCATCTGCACATGAAAATCCAGCATGTAATCATTGCGGTTATACGAAAAGGTTTTGATCACCCGCAATGCCGGAGAATCATTTTCATCGATTAGCGTCGCCTCAAAGGCCACATGCTGACTGCCGTCATCATCCGTATCGACTGACTTTAGAACCCAGCAATTACGCGAAAGATCGTATTCTTCCGGCCGATCCTTGAGTTTGAGCATGCCCAGCATAAACGAATTGAATTCACGGCCGTTCGCGTCGCGGGTTGCGGCCAGGACGGGATAGCCGTGGTGTTCATCGGTAACCTTGAATTTATGCTCGCTCAGCAATGCCAGTGACACCGAGGCGCTGGTGGGATCAAAAACGACTTTTGCTTTGTAACCGTCTTTTTCATCATCGCGGATAGCCCCGAGCGCCACTTCTTCCGTCAATTCCTGCGGGGCATAAGTATGCAGACGCCAGCCTTCTTCGTCCTGGCCCTGTGGCATGGCGGTCACCGCGGGAGCGGTGCCTGCTCGTGGAGCGGAAGTTTCCTGTGTGTCCGTTTTATCAGCGGGTGTGGCAGAATCCTGCTGCGGCCCTAAAAAATGCTGCCAGGCAAACAGGATCGCCATGCACAACAACACCGCCGTTAACATGCGACGCATTTCTTCATTCATAAGCTTTTATACCAATAGGTTGGTGAGTATAGATTTTCCGTTCCATTATTCATTCACTTAGAAGACGCGGAAATCCGGATAGCCGACCGTCGGGGCTGGAAGTGTTTAGCGTCCTTCACGTAAACGTTCCCCCTCAAAGTTATCCAGATGAGGATTGGCGAGTATCATATCTGCCGTCTTTTCGACGTCATATTCCACGCGAACGAACTCGACCTTGTCGTCGCTGACGACGACATAGCTGGCCCGGGTATCCTGGTCCCGCGGCTGGCCCACACTGCCGACATTAATAATCGCCTTTTCCGAATCGATAATCGGGTAATGATAGTCAAGCTCATCGATACCGTAAAAATCCGGGTCTTCCAGGAAAACGCCCGGTACATGGGTATGCCCTACAAAACAAATATGATCGACTTTTTCAAAAATCGCCAGAAGCTTGGTGTTATTCGTATAAATATCATCAGGAAAAATATATTCATTTACCGGACGGCGCGGCGAGCCATGGACCAAGAGGACGTTGCCCATCTGAATCCGCAACGGCAGACGGCCCAGGAACGACCATCGCTGATTTCGTTTTTCGCGGTCCGGCTCTTCTTCGAGAATCCGGCGGGTCCAGTAGCTGGCCCGCTCGGCACCGGTGTTGAAATTGGTCGGTTCATAAAAGACGGCGTGGTCATGATTCCCCATAATACTGATGATCTTGCGTTCGATGATCAGGTCCAGACATTCACGGGGCTGGGGACCATAGCCGACGATATCGCCCAAACAGAATACTTCTTCGACCCCTCGTGCGGTAATATCATCCAGCACTGCCGATAATGCCGAAAGATTGGAATGAATATCGGATATTATTGCGTATGACGCCAACGGCTTCCTCGTTCAAGTCAAATAGATTTATTGGTTACTATTCACAGAATTTCGTTCAATTGTGTTTTATGCCCAATTGGGTAAAAAGCTCCGGGCAAGGCCAAGCGTAAGCTTTTTATCCGCAGACAATTACGTTCCGACAAAACGGGTATTTTCAATCGGAACGAGTATAAAAGCCCCGCTGCAAAAACGGGGAAATCACAATTTCAGCATAAACCACCTCCTCACTTTACGTGAAGGGCTTTGTCTGTGAATAATCACATACATTATTTTTACGATTACCAGCGACTGATCATGTTACGACAGCCTCGGATAAACCGTTCATAATACGAATTGCGGGCTTCCAAGTCAATTCTTATTTTATGCGACACGAATGCTGATGCCTGGCAGGCATAAAAAAATGAGATATTTTTTGTTATGTATACCTCGTTTCGATTGAAATCCCCATTTTGTCGGAACGTAATTGTCTGCGGATAAAAAGCTTACGCCTGGCCCTGCCCGGAGCCTTCTGCCCGACCGTGTATATTTTTGATACAGCGGTTGGACCTGATGTTTGAGTATCAGAGCGGCTTTGAACAATTTTTTTGCATGTATGCCCAGTTAACTTTCGCATTTTATGTGAACGTTCTGGTGTTTCACTCACACATAATAAGCAATGTTCAAATGATATACATACAATATATGGTATCGAAAGTCTGACAATATTCATGTTCGGGATATGTTTTCCGCAATGGCAAATTGCCTTCAGGAATGTGACAAATATTCACTCGTTATTGATTGATCATTCTGGTTGGCTCATTCTTAATGGCATTGCCATTTTCAGTTTTGATATACACACCATGAGCAGGAGGTCGATGTAACCGCTCATTGCATGGGCAAAATGCCCATGTCGCAATGACTTGCGCGAGCAGGAGGCCCGGACCGCAATTATGTAACACCCTCTCGCTAACATGTCTGGCCAGAAAGCCTAACCATTTCCAGGCATGACAGATTTTCGGAAAGGTTGAAGTTTTTGCCGTGTTCCAAATGATACTTAACTTTTGCATTTTTTGATAACGCTTTAGCGTTCCGCCGGGCCTTTAAAGCCCGATGATATTATTTAAGGTACCTCTAAAAATTCATTTTGGGCTGCAAGCGATCTTTTTTCCTTCTGGCCTTCGTCATGAAAAACCGTGAATATATACCAATATGCCCGGTTTTCCATTTCTTGTTAGACGAAAAAAATCTTCGCTTTCGCCTCAAAAGCAATTATTAGAGGCACCCTTAACTCTCGAATAAGTGATCGAATACTCCAAAACATCTTGAGTTGCTGGTCAAAAGGCTCTGTAAAGCCTCATCCGTTAAAGATACCACAAAAAAAGAGCGAAATCGCACTGATACATTGATTATGAAAAAATCATAAACGCTGCTAAATGGTCATTGTTTACCCCTCGTGTAAAAAGTTTCTGTCAGGGCCGAGCTTTAGTGTATTATCTGCACAAAATAACGGCCTGGTAAAACGGACAATTACAATCGGAACAAATATAGAAAAGTTATTTATAAGCTACTGGAGCAATTAAAAATTGATAAGGTATTTTCGTTTGACAGATCCACTTCGAATCTATAAACTTCAAAGGCGAAATCGGATGCAAAGCCATTTTGCCAGGAAAAGAGTTTCAGCGGATTTATGCGGCACAAATGAGCCATTCGCTCGTTTTTCAGTAATTTCCGTTATGTATTGAGCTTTGAGTGATATTCACGCATGGACGCGTACCTCAATAGCCTTACCTGCCCCAGGGAGGGGGATAATCATGCATCACAAGTGTTTTGCGCGGACAAAGGTTTTGAATTTATATGAACTACGTGACTGCACATATTGCGGCATTTCAATATCATAGCACATCCTTTTTTATTACGGTTGATACAAGCTGGATAGGAAAATTGGTCATACGTAATGGTATCCGGGTCTGCCGGTTCGTTCGTTAACTTCGCTTCATTTTAGTATTTGCAATTGGTTACCAGAATTTTCTGAGTCCAACATGGAGATTTTCGTGGCAGACGTATTAACTGACATCTGGGATAGGATTTTACGCCATTTACAAATCAATAACTGCCCTCACTGGCGCAGCTGGTTTGAGCAGCTGGAACCGATCGGCCTGGACAACGGGCTGCTTCGAATCGGTGTCCCCGAGCGCTCCTGGCAGCAGTACCTCAAACATAACTGTTATAATGAATTCAAAGAGGCCGCCCAGTGTATTACCGGCCATTTGATCAGCCTGGAATTCTTTTACTCCGAACAATCGGATATGATGTATTCGTCAACAGATGATGAAGATTACCAGGATGACGATAACGATCTAATCTTTTTCAATCCGGATTACACCTTTTCCAATTTTGTGGTCGGCCCCTGCAACCGGCTTTCGCACGCGGCATGTCTGGCAGTCAGCGAATCGCCTGGTACGACCTACAATCCCTTGTTTCTGCATGGTTCAGTCGGGCTTGGTAAAACCCACCTGATGCAGGCCACCTGCCAGGCGTTTCTTAAATCCAACAGCAACGCGCGGGTAATGTATATGACCTGCGAAACGTTCGTGAACGATTTCATTCGGGCCGTGGAAGAGGGGAAACTGTACGATTTTCGACATAAATACCGGCATGTGGATGTGCTGGTCATTGACGATGTTCAGTTTCTCTCCGACCGGGAGCGGTCGCAGGAGGAATTTTTCCACACTTTCAACAGCCTTTATCAATCCCGTAAGCAGATAATCCTTTCCGCTGATTGCTCGCCGGCGGAAATGCCGAAACTCGAAGACCGTCTGGTCAGTCGCTTCAATCAGGGGCTGGTCACCCGCATCGATAAACCCAGTTTTGAAATGCGGATGGCGATTTTATATAAAAAAGCGTCCTTGCGCGGTCTGCACCCTCCGGAAGAAGTGATCAACTTCATCGCCCGAAAAATCGAAAGCAACACCCGGGAACTCGAAGGCGCTCTGACCAAGGTACATGGGCTGGCCATGCTGGATAACGGCACTATCAACTTGGAACTGGCCCGGCAGGCCCTGGGCGAAGAGCCCACACCCGCCCATCGGCAGGTCTCCATCAGCCAGATTATCGAAGCCGTCACGGATCATTTCAACGTCCGGCTCAGCGATCTGCAGGGCAAACGCCGCAGCCGCAGCATCGCTCTGCCCCGCCAGATCTGCATGTATCTGGCCCGCGATCTGACCAACCACAGCCTCGAAGAAATCGGCGGCTATTTCGGCGGGCGTGATCATACCACCGTCCTGCACGCCTACCGCAATATCGACAAGCTTTGCGACCACGATGAATCCATTCGCGGCATGGTCGATTCCCTGGTGACTGGCCTGACGCAGCATGAAAGCCGCAATCATATGCGTTAAAGCGTTTGGGTTTCTGCGAAACAGTACATCAGGAAACGCTTTCGCGGTGCAGCCGAAAAATTGAAGCATGAATTCGATTTTTATACCCTGTTGGGTAGAAATTTTTGGCAAGGTCGGGCGTAAGTGTATTATCCGCAAAAATTACGTTCTGATAAAACGGGCAATTTCAATCGAAACGCGTATAAAAAAATACCGTAAACGGTTCCATTGTTTTTAGCGGCAAGCCCTCACGGCATTCTTTTCGCAACACAAGCAACCCACCAACTGCAGGCAGAATGTCTGAGATACACCCGTCGATTAATTATCCTGTCACTACTTGCAAATGTGTTGCATTTAATATATAATAACATGAGTATTATTCTAAATGATGCTCAATTAATAGGTTATTGTTATTATATGACGACGTCCGATCATACGATCAAACAGATGCTGAATCAATCAGGGTTGCGTTGTACGCCCGGCCGGGTGGAAATATACCGGCTGCTGCACGATGCCGACCACCCGATCCGCGAAAAGGACATACAGGATAATATTGACGTAAATATAGACAGGACAACTATTTACAGAACACTGGAACATTTTGTCGATGTTGGACTGGTCCATCGGGCCTTCGTCAAGGATCGTGCCTGGCATTATGAACTGGCTCATCACTGCCGGGATAATCAGTGCCATCCGCATTTCATCTGTCAGGATTGCGGGAAAACTGATTGCCTGAAAGACACCTTCATCCCGGCCGTTACGAATATACCCGGTGGTTATGTCGTAGAAAGGCAGCAACTGCGACTAGAAGGATTCTGTCCGGAATGCAGCCATTCAAAGTTACAAAAAAAAATGTATGAGGAATGCTGATCATGAATCGCATTTATACCTTGTTTTTCATATTTCAAATGTTTGTTTTAGCCATTTTTACCAGTTGTAATCGGCAAGAGCCGACTGCGGGAAATACGGGAAATCTACAGGTTATTACGACACTTTTCCCGTTGTACGATTTTGTTCGGCACGTTGGAGGTGAAGAGGTTGACGTTACGCTGCTGCTGCCCCCGGGCGTCGAAGCTCACAGTTATTCCCCGACGCCAAAAGAGCTGGTCCAGATCGGCCAGGCGGATATTTTTATTTATACCGGTCCGTTTATGGAACCGTGGGCTGAAGATCTGCCGGCCAGCGTTGACAGTTCTGAATTGATGGTGGTGGACATCAGCGGCAAGGTTAAGCTGGAGGAACTGGAAGATCATGAAGGTTGTTCGCATAATGATTCACACCATGTACATACGGAAGCCTGTGAACACGGTCATACCAATACAGGCTTGAACATCGATCCGCATATCTGGCTGGATCCGATTCTGGCGCAGCAAATGGTGGGAGGGATTGCCGAGGCGTTGAGTGCTAAAGACCCGGCCAACAAGCAAAAGTATGAAGAGAATTCTCAGAAACTCATCGCCGAACTCGAACAGCTTGACAAGGACATACGCGAGACGCTGGCCAAATGCAAACACAAGACCATCATTTATGGCGGTCATTTTGCTTTTGGTTATTTTTCCCGTCGGTACGGACTGGAATATATGTCGCCTTATAAAGGCGTTTCGCCCAATTCCCAGGCCCGTCCTCAGGAAACCATTCGCCTGATCGATAAGGTAAAGGAAATGGACATCAAGGCCATTTTTTACGAAGAGTTGGTGCAGCCGAAAATGGCCGAGATCATTTCCGAGGAAACCGGCACGGAGATGCTGCTTCTGCATGGGGCCCATAACGTCAGTAAAAAGGAATTCAAAAACGGCATTACTTATCTTGATATCATGCGAGCCAACCTGGAACGACTTAAAAAAGGTCTGGAGTACACGCCATGATCGTTTCAGTCAATCAGCTCAGCGTAAAATATCAGCAATCGACCGTGCTGGATAATATCAGCTTTGACCTGGAGGCGGGCGAATATCTGGGGATTGTCGGACCTAACGGTTCGGGTAAATCGACACTGGTTAAGGCCCTGCTCGGGCTTGTCGAAAAATCTAATGGTGAGATCAAACTGTTTGACCAGAGGCTGGACGGATTCAACCAGTGGGCACGAATCGGGTATCTGCCGCAGAGCACATCCATTCCCACGCACCGCTTTCCTGCTAAAGTCGCGGAAATCGTGGCGACGGGGCTGATATGCCGGAAGCAGTTTCCCCGCTGGATTACCCGCGCTGATATGGAATCCGTCAGAGATACGCTGGAGCTGCTTGGGATCTCCGGACTGAAGGATAAATTCATTGGCCGGCTTTCCGGCGGCCAGCGGCAGCGGGTGCTTTTGGCTCGGGCGCTGGTATCTCGCCCGGAGTTGCTGGTCCTGGATGAACCGATTCTGGCGCTCGATCCGATAGCCCGTAACCAGTTCTACGAGATCACCACGAAACTGCACCGGCAACAGGGTACGACCATCATGCTAATCAGTCACGACAGTACGACGATCGGCGAATACGCGACGAAACTGCTTTATCTTGATCGGAAGCTGGTTTATTATGGCTCCTTTGACGAGTTCTGCCAATCCGACAACATGACACAATATTTCGGTGAGTTTCAGCAGCATTTAATCTGCCATCAACATGACGGAAATGTGACACAGCATAGATAGTTCTTGTTGTGTAGACATGTACCGCAGCAAGAACTATACCCAATCGGGTGGAAAGCTCCGTACATGATTAGGTTCCGACAAAACGGGTAAATTCAATCGAAACGAGTATATATAACAAAAATCCATCCCCGGACTATATACGTGAAGGGGTATTCCTGAGGATAGTGAGGATTTTTGTTTATTAACATGACGAGATTTTATAGAATCTTATAGATGATTAAGAGAGAATGGAACGTGAATAGTGGCAATGTATGACCCATTGGAGGCACTATTAATCTACTGGAATATGGGAGATGAATCATGGAGCAGAATAATCAAGAGATGAAGGAACTGAAGGCAGCGGTTTTAGCGATGTCGGAGGGTGTGGATGCGTTACGGGAGATTATGGAGAAAAACCTGTCGTTTCAGGTGGATTTGTACGAGAATAAGATCCATAAGGATTTTATGCCCAAACGGATCAAGCGGACACGGGCGCGTTATGAGGAATGGCTGGAAGGGGGCGTTTCGAAAGAGAAAGGGGAGATGGAGGAATAAAAATGAAAAAGTCCAATATCAAAGCTCATGTTTTTTTATTTTTAATATTAATACTCGTTCCGATAGAAAATATCCGTTTTGTCGGAACGTAATTATCTGCGAATAAAAAGCTTACGCCCGGCCCTGCCGGGAGCTTTCTCCCCAATGGGGTATAAATTGGTTTTTTATGACACGAGAACGAATCATAGATGCGAATGCTCAAGGGCAGGATGAGGACCGGTACGATCTAACGTTGCGGCCGACGTCGCTGGAGGAGTGTATCGGTCAGGAAAAGCTGATCGAGAAGCTGCGGATTGCGATTACGGCGGCGAAGCAGCGAAACGAGCCAATGGAACATACGCTGCTGCATGGGCCGCCCGGCTTAGGTAAGACGACGATCGCCTATGTGATTGCTCATGAGATGGGTGTGAATATCAAGGCGACCAGCGGGCCGGCACTGGTGCGACCGGGTGACCTGATGGGGGTGCTGACGAATCTGCAGCAGGGAGATGTGCTGTTTATTGATGAGATTCACCGGCTGCCGGTGACGGTGGAGGAGTTTATTTATCCGGCGATGGAGGATTTCAAGGTAGATTTTACGGTCGATAGCGGCATGCATGCCAAGACAATCAATATACCTCTGCAGGCGTTTACGCTGCTGGGGGCGACGACGCGGGCGGGGCTGATCACTTCGCCGTTGCGGGCGAGGTTCGGGATACAGCATCATCTGGAGTTCTGGTCTCGGGAGCATCTGGGACAATGTGTCGCGCGGTCAGCGCGTCTGCTGCGGATTCCGTGTGATGAGTTGGCGATCGATCTGATCAGTTCTTGCAGCCGGGGGACGCCACGGGTGGCGAATCGACTGTTGCGGCGGGTGCGGGATTATGCCCAGGTACACGGCGAGGGGGTTATAAATGAAAAGATGGCCCAGGCGGCGCTGAAGATAGAGGAAATTGACGGTCTGGGACTGGATCAACTGGACCGGTCGATGTTGAACGCCTTGATAAAGGTTTATGACGGCGGACCGGCAGGGATTGAGGCGCTGGCGGCTACACTGGGCGAAGAACGCGATACGCTGGAGGATGTGGTCGAGCCGTATCTGCTTCAGATCGGTTTTATCGCCCGGACCCGGCAGGGGCGGGTCGCGACGGCACGAGCGTATGAGCATCTGGGCATAATGCCGCCGGAGAAGCCGGAACCGCAGGATGAGGATGCGGTCGATGAGGAGCCGTCGTTGTTTTGAACGGGGTAAGTTAAACATCGAGTAATTTTTGCTCACAGCGTGAATCGTTAACGCGGCTGATGGTTTGATGTTTGCTGGTGGGTTGTGTAACGGGCCATAACAAAGAGCAGGTCGGAGAGGCGGTTGAGAAATTTCATGACGAGCGCCAGGCCGGAAGTTTCGCGCTGATGGGCGAGGCGGACAACCTGTCGTTCCGCTCGTCGGCAGATGGTGCGGGCGACATCCAGACAGGCCGAATCGAAGGCATCGCCGGGCAGGATGAATTGCCGCTGGATGGGGGTTTTGGCCATAAACCAGGATTCAAGCGTTTCGAGCCGGGAAACGTCTGAGGGGATGATTTGCGGCATGCCGGGGTTGGGGGCATCGCTGTCGATCAGGGCCAGTTCGGTGCCAACCGTGAGCAGGCGTTTCTGGATGGCCCGGAGGGACAGTCTCACCATGCGGATATGGCACGACGAACGGGCCAGGCCGATAAACGAATTCAGCTCATCGACGGTGCCGAGGGCTTCGAAAACGAAGTCGTCTTTGGGCAAACGTACACCGCCCAGCAGTGATGTTTGGCCGCCGTCGCCTCCTTTGGTCGTTACAATGTCAAACACCTTGTCCATGTTGTCTTTATCTCCTGCGCGTGGATTGAAAAAGCAATTACAAAAAAACCGGAGAGCGCAATAAGCGACTCCCCGGTCTCATGAGCTTTGAATTTTTTTGTGGGTATCATTTCACTTTGCTGAAATATTCCTGCGAACCGACGGGATCCGCTTTCATGGTATCTCCGCCGGGGGTCCAGTTGGCCGGGCAGACTTCGCCGTGTTTGGCGACGAACTGGAAAGCCTGGATAACGCGGATGATCTCATCGACATTGCGACCGACGCCGAGGTTGTTGACGGTGAGGCTTTGCAGGATGCCGTTTTCGTCGATAATGAAAACACCGCGGGCGGCAACGCCGTTTTCGAGCAGGACTTCATAATCGTCAGCGCATTGGCGGTTCAGGTCGGAAAACAGCGGGAAATCCAGCTCGCCCAGCCCGCCCTTGTTGCGCGGGGTGTTTTTCCAAGCCATGTGGGTAAAAGGGCTGTCGATGGAAGCACCGATGACCTGGGCGCCGATTTTTTTGAACTCGTCGATTTTTTCATGAAATGCCAGAATTTCCGTCGGGCAAACGAAGGTGAAATCAAGCGGATAAAAAAACAGGACAATATACTGACCGGTAATCTTCTGGTCTCCGATTTTCAATTCGCCCTTATCGTAGCACAAATCAACAATTTCCTGGCCAACAACGGCCTGGCCGCAGAATCCGGGAGCCTGTTGGCCGACTTTTATCTTATTGTATACGCAGCATTCTTGTTCACTCATAACTGTTCATACCTCATTAACAATATAATATTTAGTTCTCCAATTAAATAAACTACTGATTTATTGTAGGCGGAAGAATCTAAAAAGGTCACAAAAGTTAGAAAAAAATTTTGGAGTCAGGAAGATTTATAAGAGAAAAAGAAAGGAGATTAAAATACTGGAATTGTTGAAAATGGACATGAAATCATTGTAAGTGTTTTTTCAGAAGGCCATTACAATGATTGTTCTGTGTGGATAACCAGGATCTGCTGCTGCGGCATTTTTTGACGTATCTCATAATTCAACATTTTCCGCTTTCAGATGTTTGAGCGTGGTTAAACCCAAAGGGTATGAGAATCCCCGCCAGGGCCAATCGTAAAGGCTTTGCCCGAAAATAGTTGCGTTTGGGCAAAACGGTAATATTAAATTGGAACGAGTATAAATGCAGGCAGGATGCCTGCGGTACATGATTCCGCGATAATAACTATTGGGCACCACTAAAAATTCATTTTGGGCTGCAAGCGATCATTTTTCCCTCTGGCCTTCGTCATGAAAAACCGTGAATAGTCACCCATATGCCCGGTTTTGCATTTCTTGTCAGACGAAAAAAATCTTCGCTTTCGCCTCAAAAGCAATTATTAGAGGCACCCTATTGTTTTTGCGTGTCTTTTTTGGCTTCGACCGGCAGTCGCCACTTGCCGTCTATCTTTCGTTTGCCGCTCTGGTTGAGAACCCGCCGGATGTAATCGGCAATCTGCTGAGGGGTCAGGCCGCATTTTTCGAGCTGTTTTTTGCGAGTGTCGTGCTCGATGAATCTGTCAGGGGTGCCGAGGCAATGAATACGGTTGGTATCCAGTCGCAGCAGCTGGGCGGTTTCCAGAATAGCCGAGCCGAAACCACCTATGACGGAATGCTCATCAACCACTATCAGAGGCGTATCGAAACGGTTGTCCAGCAATTCGACCAGCAGATTTTCATCGACTGGTTTGGCGAATCTGCCGCTGATAACGCCGGCTTCGATGCCGTCGGCGGCGAGGCTTTCCGCGGCCAGATAGGCATCGAAAGTTATCGGGCCGTAGGCCATGATCGATACATCGCTCCCATGGCGGATGGTGGCCGCTTTGCCGGGTTCGAAGGGAGCCGGTTTATAGTTCAGGAAAAGTTTATCCAGTTGCGGCACGACATCGCGCGGAAAGCGGATGGCACAGGGCTGCTCGGAATGAATGGCGAAATCCAGGGCCAAAGCCATTTCCTTGTCGTCCATGGGCGACATCAGTATCATGTTCGGCAGCGGTCGGAGCATAGCGATATCGCATAAGCCGTGATGGGTTGCGCCGTCATTTCCCACCAGGCCTGCCCGATCCATGCAGAGCACGACCGGCAGATTCTGCAGGGCCATTTCCTGGAAAATCTGGTCGAAACACCGCTGCATAAAGGTGGAATAAATGGCGACGACGGGTCGCAGGCCGGTTTTGGCCATGCCGGCGGCGATATCTATAGCGGCGCTTTCGGCGATGCCGACGTCGATGATGCGGTTGGGGAATTCATTGCGCAGTTTGGAGAGGCCCGTGCCGTCCTGCATGGCGGCGGTAATCGCGACGACGCGCTCATCTTTCGCCATGACATCTTCCAGGGCGTGGGCGAAGGCAGCGGTAAAGCTCAGGTCGCTGCTTTCGGCGAAGCTGACTGTCTCGCCGTCCACGATAAACGGTTTGGTGCTGTGGAAAGCCGTGGGATTCTGGCTGGCGGGGTTGAAACCGCGTCCCTTTTCGGTATAGACATGCAGAATCATCGGGTGATCGACTTCTTTGATGTTTCGCAGGAGCGTAATCATATTGGCCAGGTCGTGTCCGTCCACAGGGCCGTAGAACGGAATGCCGAGCTGGGCGAATTTACCCTGGTTGAGCAGGGTCGATTTGATGCCGCCTTTGATGCGGTCGATGGTATCGTGCAGGGCGCCGCCGAGTACCGGCAGTTGTTTGACCAGTTGGCGTGTGTGTCGCTGGATGTCTTCGTAGGTTCGCGAGACCCGCACGCGTGTGAGATATTGGGCAAAGGCGCCCTGGGTCTTGTCGATCGCCATAGAGTTGTCGTTCATGATGATCAGGAGCTGTCGTTTGACCTTGTCGGTGTTGTTGAGCCCTTCGAAGGAGATGCCGTTGACGATGCTGGCGTCGCCGACGACCGCGACGACTTTTTCGTCAGTTCCCTGCATCTGGGCGCCCATCGCCAGTCCGACCGCCGTCGCGACCGCCGTACCGGCATGTCCAACCTTAAACTGGTCATACATGCTCTCCTGCGGATCGGGAAAACCGCTGACGCCCCCGGCCTGTCGTAGCTGCTCGAAGCCCTGCTTCCGGCCGGTAAGTATTTTCTGGATGTAGCACTGATGCCCGACGTCCCAGACGACCCGGTCGTATGAGAAATCGAACACGTAATTCAGGGCGATGGTCAGCTCGACGACGCCCAGATTACTGGCCAGATGTCCTCCATTACGGCTCACCGAGATTTTGATAAGCTGGCGAATTTCATCGGCCAGTTCCAATAACTGCGGTATCGTCAGCAGACGTAAATCCGCAGGCGAATCGATCATTTTCAGAAGTTTTCCTGTCATATCCTCTCGCTGTTTTTAAAATTGGCGGTGATATTTATGTAATTGCTTAACGTACAATGGTTTGTGGCGAAAAGCCGACGGCGGCCGCAAACACAATTGCTAATTATACGCTATTTTGAGAGCTAATGCTCGAAATAAAATGGCATTATTTTGCACTCATAAGGATATGAGGGTGTTTGCCAGGTTTCATCTGAAAGGAGACTTATGGAAGGGATTTAGGGTCGGCTTAGCAGTACGACGATAATCAGCATCGCGATTACCAGCATGGCCGTCAGGATGATCAGGATAATTTTCGTGCCGGTCTTGTCTGAACCATCTTCGAAGGCATCTTCGATCTCCCGGTCGGCTTCCGGGCTTTGCCGCTCCAGATCGCCCAGCGCGTCCGAATCGAAATGGCGATGTGCATGTAGCGGCAGTTCGCCGTTATACACGCTGTTGAGGTCTTCCTGCAGGGTCTTGACGCTGTTATACCGTTCGTCGCGATTTTTCGCCATCATCAGCTCGATCACCTCGGCCGCACCCACACTAAGTTCGTTGTTGACGTGATCCGGGGGCACCAGCGTTTCCTTGAGGTGTTTGTGCATGACAGCGGACGGCGTCGGCGCTTCGAAGGGCACCCGCCCCGTCACCATGTGATAAAACATCGCGCCCAGCGAATAGATATCCGCCCGGAAGTCAATGTCCAGTTCGCCGCGAATCTGTTCGGGCGAGATATAATATGGCGTGCCGTAGGCTCGTCCGGCTTCCATTTGTGCTGCCTGCTGGTCTGTCACCTCACGTGCCAGACCCATGTCCGCCAGCTTGGCGATGCCGTCTTCGGTGATCATGACGTTTTTCGGTTTGACGTCGCGGTGTATCAGGCCTCGTGCGTGCGCGTGCTGCAGCGCTTCGGCAATCTGTATAATTACTTTCAGTGCCTCTTTTTCGTCGTAAACATTTCCGTCTTTGACATCATCATAAACCGTCTTGCCCTTGACATATTCCATCACGAAATAGTGATAGCCCCCCGCTTCTCCCACGTCGATTGCCTGAACAATGTTCGGATGGTTTAACCGGGCCGCCGCACGTCCCTCCTTGTAGAACCGCTCGACATACTCGGGATTCTCGCTCATTCGCTTAGGCAGCACTTTGATCGCGACAATGCGGTCCAGCGATAACTGCCTGGCTTTGAAAACTGTCGCCATCGCCCCCGAGCCAATTTTTTCCAGAATCTGAAGACCGGGAATGCGATGGGTCGGTCGAGCCTCATCGATCGTTCTGGCGATTCGAGACAGTTGTGTTTTGGTAATATATCCCTGAGCCAGCAATGCATCCGCCAGGCTGTGCGGTTTACCTTGCCGGACAAGATTCTTGATCACATCATAGCATTCACGAACCTCGGCATCTGTGCACAATTGCTTATCGATGACCAGCCGGCCTAATATGGAATCTATATTGGTTTCAGCCATTTATGTTTATTCAGGATAATAAAAAGCTCTGATCTGAGATAATGTGTTAATACCAAAAAGTGAACTCTTTACACTAATTGAAATAGAAACAATTAAATTCTAATATCCATATACGTCCTCGTCAAGACGTAACTTGATAATATCTGTCTATTTATGAATATCCCCCCTGTTTCTCACTCTCGCCGTGACAGACGCCGGGGCCCAGGTAATGGCAATATGGCTCGATTTTCCGCAGGAAGTGTCTAACATGATAACACATATGACACTTGCTGGCATACTCCGGCAACGGGCGATAACCATATTTCGTCGCTTCTTCCAGCAGGCCGGCCGGTCCGGAATGCCGCAGGATCGTGAGAACCGGATGCTCATCCATATCGAAATGCCGCCATAAATGTTCCAGCGATGTTTCCGGCTGCAATCCCACCTTGCCGGCAATGATCCCCACGCATGTGCCGATAAACACATTTCCCATTCCGTCAATGTGTACATGTGCCGAACCCAGCAAACCCCGGCAGCAGTTCTGGCCCGCAAACTCCGTCGCTGGTTTGTCGGACAACAAAGGTGCCAGGTGTTTCGCGGCCCGGCCCACCAATCTTTCTTTTCGTTTGGACAATTCCGCGGCATAGGCCGCCAGCCGCTCCGGCTCATCCATCTCTGCGACCAATACCGGATTATCCACATAATCGCGCCAGCGAACCTGAACCGCATCTACGCCGAGGGTCTTGATCGCTATGTCACGGGCCAGCCGCACCCGTTCGAGCGGTACATATTCCTGATGATAGATATCCGCGCTGATCTGCAGCTTTGTCAATCCCAGTTCTTTTAATTCCAGCAATCGCTCCCGGACCCGTGATGCATCCGTACACCAGTAAGCGTTGGTCTCGACTTTCTCCAGACCGGGCAGTTTTTCCTTGTGAGCCTGCCGCATGATTTCCCGCAAACGCGGGTAGTCGCCAAACGGCTCGCCTCCCGTCAAATGGACCTTGCCGCGCAGCCCGGCCAGAGAAATCACGCTGCGCCAGCAGGCCAGCGCCAGTTCGACGCTCATCTCTGTTGCCGGCGTGCCCGCCTGCGGTCCCGAAAAATTGTAACAGCACGCACAGCGGCTCGAACACCAGTATGTCAGCATCAGCCCCGCCGAATGCCAGAGCTTGAACTTCGGCTCCGCCGGCGAAAGCCGCCGATTCATCACATTGTCAGATAAGCTCACAGGTGTCATAGTAGTACGAATTATAAAACAAAGTGGCTATCATGGTATCATAATATTATAGGTCCCATGAATCAAAGCCTGTTGTACCCAATGGGGTGTATTTTGTTTTAACGGCTTTTTCAACAGGAAATAATAGCGGGTCTGATAAAAAATAACGTGATTTCCCGCTGGCGGCGTTTTTATCGGACAATTCATAAATTCTTGTTAGTAAAGCAATTCTGTTAAAGAATAATTGTTGCCCGGGTCGATAAACCCACAGTCGCGATTTGGCTTGTTCGTCTCAGCTCCGCACGGATAAGTCAGCCAGTGGGAGTAACGATGGCAGAATAGACATGACGAACGACAATTATGAGCGAATTCCAGGACGCCGCTCTTTGTCGATTGTCAACCCGGAACGATTTAGATTGGAGCTTGTTATGAGTAAATGTGAACTTATTGAAGCGATTCGGCAGTTGAATTCAACCGCCACAGTGGATTTTCTCACCCAGTTTGACGATCAGGAATTGAAAGAGTACATGAGCCACCTGCTTGAAGTTGATGCCATGAATTTGACGGCATCGGTACCCAGTGTTCCATACAATTAAACGGCTGCCGCGATACAGCCGTTCATATTGTATGTAACCCCATCGGACAGCAAACGCCTGCCAGGGCTACGGAAAATGTGTCTGGTGGGCGTAAGACGCATCGCATGGAAGAGGCAAGCCTGGCTCGAAAACGTGAGGCAGGACGTGAAGCCGATTGGATCGTATAGACACACCCATTAGAGAAAACGGGAAGGCTTCGTCGCACGCTGTGTAATAATCAACTGAAATCCCGTATTCAGGGTTGCAGGCCTCTTACGCCGGATTGTAACGGAGACTATCCATAACTGCGGCGCTGGGGGATACCCAGTTGACGATGGAATTTCATGATGATCCATTGGGCATACGGGGCGACTCCGGCGGTAAGCAGGGCGGTAAAAAAAATAACCATCCACGGATCGCTGCGGTTCATTTCCTGTTTCAGCAGCGAGATACCCAGCGCCAGGGTTTCCACCAGAAAGCTGCCGACAAACATAATCAGGATCAGCGCCAGCGGATGTTCCCCGTAAAACACATCTCGAATGCGGACAATCGCCCACGTCAGCAATCCCAGGGTAATCGTATAAGTCCCCAGTGGCGCCAGACTGCTTAAATCCTTGAGAATCCCCAGCACGCACCCCGCTACCGGCGCCTGATCAGCCGGTCCTCGAAAGGCCACAATCACCGCCATCATCAAAAGCAGATCGGGCATAATGCGCTGCGGCCCCAGCCCGAATCGACCAAAGCTCATTTGAATGATCAGTACAAACAGCATCATAATGGAAAGATTCAGCCAGCGCACATCAAATCTTTACAATATAAATATCGTTCAGGTGATATAAATCCGCATACGGTTTGACCGTGATTTCCCATTCCAGCGGGGGATCCTTCTTACGCGTACAGCTTTGAACCGTTCCAATGACCATATTCACCGGCAGATACCTCGCTTCTTTACGGGCCAGGACAATATCGCCCGGTTGAACGGGAAAATCCGTCGAAATCATTGAAACGCTGATGCGGCTCATGCCGTGGCCGTAAAGCATGCCGTTGGTGTGCCAGTTCTCCTGGCGGGACCAGTGCGGCACAATCGTAACCTTGAGACAAAAGTCCGGATCGCTCAATAGCTGCAGCCGCGACGTCTTCAGGCTGCTGTCTTCGATCTTGCCGACCACCGCCATCAGATAACTTAAAGCCTCACCTTCGCCATCAGCATTTACTGTTTCAACGCGAAACGGGCTTAATGCGATCTGCCCTTTCTCGACCTGATGCAGACTTCCGCGATTGAGAAAACTGACATCCCGGATATTACTGGAATCGTCACCGGTTACGAGACTGGATATGAATGTCGCCTGCTGCTGCCCGAAATCCTGCCGTAATCCCGAAAGAATGACATTAATCTCCTTGTACCGCTTTAATTCCTGCTCCAGATTGGCGATTTTGATCTTTTGCTGCTGCTGATTATGCAGCAGAATCTGGTATTCCTTCTGCGTCAAAGCCATCGGGGCATCCTGGCGCAGCTTGTCCGTCACCTGCAAAGACAGGCCGCGGCCGGTTTTGGTAAATGGCGTGACCGCCCATCCCAGAACATGATCCAGTTTGTCCGTCACTTCATGCGGTATTAACAGGCAGACGAACGCCCCTGTCATGATATAGATGAACACCTGTCTGGCGGATAACTTTTTCTGTCTTGACCAACTCACTATACGTCCCTGCTCCGGTTGGTTATGTTTATACTCCGTTCGGTTTAATACTTGAAACCAATGACGCCGTCCATCTGAAAAACAGTAAATATGTGAAAATAATATACTTACGTTTATCTCTGGCGGCCATCCTCATACCCTTTGGGCACATAAGGCTTATATTATATCATATACGATGAATTTTACCAGGCCCGATAAAAACCGGCATCACCCCAAAAAACTGATTCCTGGAGCTTAAATATTCGTATCATCTGATTCGAGTGTGTCTTTCCAGAGCTCCAGATTTTCCAGATACACGCTGGTTCCTCTGGCGACACAGGTCAACGGATCTTCGGCCACTCGAACCTTCAGCCCCGTGGCATTGCTGAGAACTGTATCGAGTTTCCGCAGCAACGCACCGCCGCCCGCCAGACAGATACCGTTTTCAATCAGGTCCGCCGCCAGCTCCGGTTCGGCCTTTTCCAGCGTCGTCGTTACGGCGTCGATAATCGCCGATATTGGTTCTTTCAGCGACTCCCGGATTTCTTCACTGGTAATGACGATTTTTCGCGGCAGGCCCGAAATCGTATCACGACCGGCAATTTCCATCGTCCGTTCTTCCTGTAGCGGGGCGGCTGAGCCGATTTCAATTTTTATGCGTTCCGCACGCGGTTCGCCTATTAACAGATTATAGGTCCTTTTCAGGTGGTTGATGATAGCTTCGTCCATATCATCACCGGCTACCCGGACCGATTCCCGTACGCTGATGTCCGCCAGGCTCATAATCGCCACTTCGGTTGTACCGCCGCCGATATCTACAATCATGGATGCGGTGGGGTCCGTGATGGGCATACCAGAACCCAAGCCTGCCGCCATAGGCTCCTGCACGAGATACACCTTTCGAGCGCCGGCCCGGATTGCTGAATCCAGAACGGCTCTTTTTTCCACCGCCGTAATCCCCGACGGTACCGCTATCACCACTCGTGGACGAATTAAACCTCTGCGACCGTGTACTTTACGGATAAAATAGCTCAGCATCGCCTCGGTAATCTCGAAGTCACTGATCACGCCGTCCTTCAATGGACGAATCGCCGAAATGGATCCGGGTGTTTTCCCCAGCATTTCTTTCGCAACCAGTCCAACGGCATTGCCATCCTGCAAAACACGGTTTGTCCCTTTGCGGACCGCGACAACCGAAGGCTCATTTAACACAATTCCCTCACCACGAACACAAACCAGTGTATTACAGGTTCCCAGATCAATACCCATATCTAAGGAAAAAAGACCAAATAAGGAATCCAGTATCACGAATTGAACCCTTTCACTGTTGTCTTCCGTGTCAGATTGTGCCTGAGATCAACGTCACTTCATCGCTTATAATTCCAGATTGCAAGTTGGCATCGCTCACTTTCATGCAGCTCGATTCATAATCTGAATTTATTTTATGTGGTATAATAACATCCAACCTGAAGTATAGCAATGATTTGTTGGAAATTAGATTTGCGGCTGATATTCAACAACCACTCATATTTCATGGACTTACGGCAATCTGACTCAATGCCGCATTCAATTCTTAAGCCTTAATTCTACCGTCTCATAACTTACCTGGCAAGCATGAGTCCTGTATTTATACCGTTACCTGCTTAACTTCCCGACCTTAATATCGCGTAACTTACTATAAATAAGCAGGATACGGTCATTCTTCGCCATTGCCGAGGTCTTTCGGGATACCCGATTGGTTATACCACTATTTGTTGTGAAATTATCCCCATTGTGAGTTTTATATTTCAATGGGGTGCCATGCATAGGCGAATCCCGAACGCAGCGAAGATGATCTTAAGTATGCTATTGTATCGCAGGCATACTGCCTGCATTAAGGCTGGTCTGAGCCGCAGCGAAGCGCAGGCGAAGCCAATTCTGATAAATAATCTATAAGGGCTCTCTTATAATGAGCACCCCTAAAATTCTGTAATACGGTTAACAAAAACATAAAAAAAAGGCACAACCGCATAACGGCTGTGCCTTGTGTTCATAGCAAATCAAAAAGACAGTCAGTTCATATTGTTCTCATGTTCTTAGAACTGGAACTGCAACTGGCTTCTGACGGACAGCAGACTCTGGTTCTGAACACCCAGGAAGTTTGTGTTGTCGCTTTCGATCGGCAGGCGATCGATATACCCGACATCCATGCTCAGTTTCAGGTCCTGGCCGTGAATGTAGTAATTCCAGCCCAGGGTATATTCCCAGCTGTCGGTAGCGTCATCCACGAGAACAGCACCGATCCGGCCAGCAATCTCAAATTTGTTCGGCACGATAAAGTAACCGGCCTGGGTATAGAAACCAAAGTTGTCCACTTTTCTGCCGTCAATACCGGAGGCGGCACGAGCGCCGAAACCGAAATCGTCGCCCGCGGACAGATTATTATCATCAGCCCTGATATGCTGATAGAAACCTTCACAGATGACCGAAAGCCCCATGTACTTCATGGACACATCCATACCGAGCATGGTAGCTTCGCCGCCCAGCTGATAAACGCCGGTGCCGCCGTCACGATGAGCGCTCTTGCCCAGAAATTCATAGTCTGAAGCGTCGCCGGTATGGGCAAAATGGCCTGATTCATTGTTATTTTCGTATGCCAGGCTGAAGCCCACCAGGCCGACCATGTTGTCATGATACACCAGATCGGATTCGTTGGCGAAGTCCGCCATGCTGGCGCCCATCAGCGGCACGGCAATGCGGCCCGCGAAACCGGGGCTGTTGTCATTGTCCTGAAAGGGAATGTCATCGTCATCGCGGAAACCGTTGAACACCATAACACGGTATTCAGGTTTGACATCACCCATGTCCCACATGCCATACAGTTCGACGCCGTTGCTACGTCCGATATTAAACACTTCATTAGCCAGAGAACGGTCGATCATCATCAGCGAGCCGGCGGCCGTAGATTCTTGTTTGCCGAACGGGCCTTTATAACGGCCGGCTTTGAAGCCCAGGCTGTCCATCAGATCGTAAGCCACTTCATAACGGTACAGGTTCAGGCCGGTGCCGTTATCGTCATTACCGGAAATCTGAATTACATAGTTAATGTCTTTCAAAACATGGCCGCGGAGAAACAGGTACATTCTTTCTGCTTCAAACGCGCTGGCGGTAGCGTCAACGCCGTTGGTCAGGGCGTCTTCGTTAATAGTAATGTCAAAACCGCCAAAACCGTCATCTATAATATCGATCGTATCTCTCGTGCCGTCGCGGCCCAGTTTGTCGTTGCCGTCATCCGAACGCAGGAACGTGTGACGAAACTGGAGCAACGTATCAAAAGACAGGCGGAACTGATCGTCCGCGGTCTTAATGAAAAAGCGGCCGTCATGACCGGCCGTCATCGAAGAGTCCGCCGACTGACTGATCGGCGCCTCGCCCATTTCTGCGATCATTTCGCTCATGAGCTCTTTATTACGTTCCTGGTAATTCTGATGTTTCAGTTCGTTTTCCAGTTCAGTTACGCGCGATTGCAGCGCTTCGATTTGCGACGACGTGTCGCTGTCCTGCGCAGCGAAGGCTGGTGATATCAAACCTCCTGCTCCTGCCAATGCCACCATAAATAAAATGAGTTTCTTCATAATCAAATCCTTTCGCTCAAAATGGCCCAATGGAAAACGTCTCCACCTTGTTCTCACACGGAACACTAAACCAGTTAACGCTTCAGGTCGAGCTTTCCCATCAAATACCTTAAACGTCATTACACATGACCGTTCCGAAATCTTCGTTATAACCAGTACTATCAGTACTGTCATGACGACTATATCGGTACGCGGTAAAAAACAACATTAAAAAATGCACAATAAATATCAGTATTGATAACAGTTTTTTATAAGTTTGTTCCGATAACTGGTTATACTCAAAGGGTATGAAAGCTCCCGCCAGAGGCTATCCGTAAGTGTTTTGTCCGCCCATAATTCCGTTCTGACACAACGGGAGTTTCAATTTGGAACGAGTATTAACACCTCTTTCTCAATCATCAAGTTCTCGTCGACGGCTGCACCCTGCCCCGGCAGGGTTACAAACAGCCTCTTTTCTAAGTCGAACTCCCCGGCAGATTCTTTCACGGTAATGCCGGCAGTTGATTTCTACCGGAAAACATGTTATACATCATTTTCGCTATCAGAACTAATTAACATGATTGAGATTATTAGCAAGGAAAAAACAATACCTTTTATGAGAAATTTCGCCCGGAGCGGCAACGTATGTTATATTTTCTGATTAACATTGTGATTGTTCATTCCTATGCAAACATGACCGGAGATGTGAGATGCTTCGCCTGGTAATATTTGATTTTGACGGGGTTATCGCCGACAGCGAGCGGGCCCATTATGAGATGTTTTGTGAGGTTCTCAAGACGATGAATATCAAGTTAACCTGGGACGAATATAATGAAAAATACCTGGGTTATACCGATTTCGATTGTCTTTACAATCTGCTACAAGACAAGGGGATTCCTCCGGAAGCCGAGACGATTTCACGCCTTTTTGAAGAAAAAAAGGTGCTTTTTGCCCAAAAAATCAAGGAAAGCGACTTCATTATTTCCGGAGTCGAGCCGTTTCTGGAGAAGCTGAAACACGCCGGCATATATTGTGCCATTTGTTCTGGCGCCCTGAAATCGGAGATCGAAGCGATTTTGGATTCCCGGGGACTGGGTGAGTATTTTCCAGTCATTGTGGCAGCTGATGATGTCGAAAATGGTAAGCCCGATCCGGAAGGGTATCTCATCAGTCATGACCGTATGAATCGATACCTGGCAGAAACGCCTGCTTGTGAGTCCGGTAACCATCAGCCCTTCAAACCTGGGGAGATTCTGGTTATCGAAGACAGTCCCTGGGGCATTCTGGCGGCCAAAAACGCCGGCTTCTGTTGTCTGGCCGTCATGACCAGCTATGATGGCTCCGCACTGAATCAGGCGGATAGGATCGTGGAAAAACTCTCAGACATTTCGGTTGCGGAGCTGGATTGCATATTGAAATAACACGTATTCAGGTCTGCTTTTCCTGAAATATTCATTAAAAAAATGTAGTTTTTAACAAAATGTATCCCACAAAATGGTCGATTATGACTCTGTGAACAGAGCCTGGCTGATTCTTTTTTTGAGTGAACGTAATAGAGATTGTTTTTCGGGCGCCTGCTAGGCGAAATAATACCCCTTTGTATCTTCATCATGGCAGCCCATTAATATCGATATATCTGACAGGAGAAGCTTTATGAATGCCGAGCAATGCGGATTTGTCCCCGTGAAAGAAAATCTGAGATGCCTGATTGTGGAAGATGAATTTTCCGCCCGTAAATTGACGCAGGATTATCTGTCCGATGTGGCGGATTGCGCAGTAGCGGTTAATGGTCTGGAGGCCGTTCGGGCAGTGAAGGCCGCTCTGGAAGAGAACAAACCCTATCATTTTATTTTGCTGGATATTTCCATGCCGGAAATGGATGGCCAGCAGGCGCTGCAGCAGATCCGGGATTTGGAAGCTAGACATGGCATTTATGGTCTGGACGGTGTTCGGGTTATTATGACCACTGCTTTTGGCGATAAGAATAACATTTTACAGGCGTTTAACACCGGTTGTGAGGCATATCTGATTAAGCCCATAAAATATGAAGCCCTGTTTCATGAACTGATGCAACTGGGATTTGTTAAGCAGAAAACATGTGAGTCCGTTTAAAGTAAACAGGATCATACCGGAAAACTCCTGGCGCAGCGATCTGTCGGTCGGGGATTGTGGGGCTCAGACCACCACGCCAGGCTTTTACGTGAAGCGATTCTTTGCGTTAAATATGAGCTACTTCTATATTATATACGGGGTTATGATCCCGATTAAATAAGTAAAAAACCTGATTTGGTGTAAGAAAAATGCTGAAACGGGGCGGTAATTTTAATAATCTGATAGCCGGTTTCTGTTGCGGTTACATTTTTTGACGTATCTCATAATACAACATTTTCCGTTTTTAAACGTTTAAGTATGGTTGAATGCAGGCAGGATGCCAGCGGTACTGGTTTCCGCAACAAGAAATAGCTATTTTAAGTGTGTGGCTATATTTCGAAAGAGGTCAGCCCTTCTCTGACCGCGTATTTTGCCAGTTCTACCACATTATGAATATTCAATTTACTCATAATATGTTCCCGGTGGGTGGCAACGGTTTTGGCGCTGACATGAAGGTGCAGCGCTATCTCTTTGGTGGATTTGCCTTCCGCGATAAGTTGCAGCACTTCTCGTTCCCGGCTGGAGAGCTCGGGGCAGATCTCCGCGCCTTTTTCGGGCAATTGATTGATGTAATCATCTACCACCACGTCAGTTATGCCGGGGCTCAGGTAGGTGTGATCCGACGCGACAACATTGATCGCCTGGGTAAGTTCATCAAATGCGCAATTCTTCAGAAGATAGCCCGAAGCGCCCGCTTTGAGCATGTACGAAATAAACTGTTTACTGGGATGGATCGAGAGGGCCAGAACTTTCACGCCGGGACATTGTGTCGTGATTTGCCGGGTAGCGTCGATTCCATTCAGATTCGGCATGGATACATCCATAATTACCAGATTAGGCTTGAGCTTCTGAGCCAATTGGACGGCTTCCCGGCCGTCGCCGGCTTCAGCGATCACTTCCATGTCTGGCTGCTTTTCTATTAAACTGCGCAAACCTTCCCGTATGACCTGATGATCGTCTGCCAGTATGATTCGAATGTTCATAATTATTACCAGATGGATAAAAAAACCTTGATAATCCCAAAAAATATATGATTGGGGATTACAGCCAGGGTAAAATTTATTTTTAAGTTAGAGGCTGACCATAAATGTTAAGAAGGACATACAATTCTGTCTGGAATCGCCTCCGATTGACTCCAGAAATTCGGTCATTGATGCCACTCATACCCGATTTGATGTAAGCCGAAATATAACTCGTATCGACGGACTTATATACTCATTCCGATTGAAATGTCCCGTTTTATCGGATCATAATTGATTGCGGAAAAAAGCTTGTGCCCGGTCCTGCCCGGAGCTTTCTACCTGATTGGTTAGGTAATTCAAACTGCCGAAAATCCGCAAACTGTAACAAGACTATAATTTGTTAATTGAAATAAAATTACCTTTACATTATATACACAGTTTATGTATGATATTCAAGAAAATTTTATGGATTTGTCTGTATAAAATAAATATTGTTCGTGAATTACTTAGTTATATACCATAAAAAATTCATATATTAATATTGGTGTTTGTAGTATATATTATGCTGTTTCGGGAAGATGCAGCATGTGAGATATCCTGAAAGATAAACGATCAGGTGGCGTAGCTCAGGTGGTTAGAGCGGCGGATTCATAGCCCGCAGGTCACTGGTTCGAATCCAGTCGCCACCATTATTAAATACTTGTATCATTTTGACCTTCCGGTTTAACCTGCCGATATGATATCCCCTGCCACAGGGATTTTTGATAACAGAGTAGTTTTGTTTATAACTTATCGGACAAAAGGTTTTGGGCATAGTCTCGCATAACCGTTTTTATTATAAATATTTATGATTAGATAAGTTGGAACACGAAGCGCCCGTAAGCGAAAACTCAATTGAAAGCCGTTTAGTTATATGTGGGAGTGAGCAATGAAAGTTATCGCCATATCCGGCAGTCCCCGGGCCGGTGGAAACACAGACAGAGCCTGCCAGGTAGCCCTTGATCCTTTGGTTCAAGCCGGCTTTGAGACTCAGATTATTTCGTTATGTGGACTGGATATTCAGCCCTGTATCGCCTGCGGCGGCTGCGTTAACGGTGCCGGTTGCACGGCACATGAAGATGATTTTGATGATATTTACCAGCAGGCCAAAGCCGCTGATGGTATAATACTGGCCAGTCCGGTTTATTTTGGGTGTGCGACAGGCCCAATTTGCAATCTGATGCACAGGCTGGGATATTCCTCGCGTCGCGCGGGTAATTTTCTATCACGTAAGGTAGGCGGGGCGATAGCGATAGCTCGCAGGGCCGGCCATAATTCCACTTTTGCCCAGCTATCCATGTTTTTTGCCATCAATGATATGATACAAGTTGGTTCGACATATTGGAACGTGGGGCTGGCTCGGGAGCCGGGGCAGATCAATCAGGATGAGGAAGCATTAAAAACGCTGACGCGCTTTGGGGAAAATCTGGCGTGGCTGCTGCAGAAAATCAGGGATTAATTCAGGGTTGAAAAGCCGCAACCCATTGCGTTAAAGCGTTAAGAAATATACCCAAAGGGTATGAGAATTTCCGCCAGGGCTAGTCGTAAAGGTTTTAATCGGAAATAGTTACGTTTGGGATAAACGGGTGATTTCAAATGGAACGAGTCTATATAACATTCATCCACAGGAGCAAGCAAAGTGTCTAAGCGTTTTGCCTATTTTTTTATCATTTTCTGCCTGATTTTGACCCTGTTGAATCTGAAATTGACGGCCTCGAACCGTCTTTTCGATCCGCTGGTCGATGTCACCGATCTGGTGAAAAAATTCTATGTTACCGAAGTGGATGAAGCCAAACTGGTCGCAGGCGCGATCAACGGCATGCTGCATGAGCTGGATCCCTATAGCGAATACATTCCGGCGGAAGAGCTGGAGGAGTTTACCGCCCATACCAGCGGCAGTTATGAAGGCATCGGCATCGGGCTGGATATTAAAGAGGGGTATCTGGTCGTAATCAGTCCTTTTGAGCATTCGCCGGCGTATCGTGCCGGGGTCCGTGCGGGTGATATTATTCTGGAAGTGGACGGCAAATCGACCAAAGGCTGGTCGGATACGCGGGCAGTCAAGGAGATAAAAGGGCCGGCCGGGACCACGGTCAAGCTGAAAGTGCTGCATGAAGACGGATCGGAAGAGACGCTGGAGATAACCCGTCAGGAAATCCATGTTCCCACGATTCGGGGCTGGCGGCGGAATTTTGAGGATGGGACCTGGGACTATATGCTGGATGGGGATGTCGGGATTGGTTATGTAAGAATTACGCAATTTACCGGGAATACGTCGTCAGATTTTACAGCTATCGTCGAGCAATTACGTGAACAGGGTATGCAGGCCATGATACTGGATATGCGTTTGAATCCCGGCGGCTTGATGTCGGCGGCGACGGAGGTGGCGGACTGTTTTATCGAGGAGGGGGTTATCGTTTCGACCAAGGGGGCGCATACACGGCGCGAATCGATCGAAGCGACGTCCGAGGGAACCTTTCCGCGTTTTCATCTGGTCGTGCTTATCGATGAAGGCAGCGCCAGCGCATCGGAGATTGTGGCGGGCGCTTTGCAAGATCATGGACGGGCTGTTATAGTCGGCAACCGTTCCTGGGGGAAAGGATCGGTGCAGCGGATCATACAATTGCCAGCTTCGGGCGCCCAGTTGAAGCTGACCACGGATTATTATTATCTGCCCAATGGCCGCTGCGTTCATCGTAAACCGGATTCTGAGGTATGGGGTGTCGAACCGGATGTTGTCGAATCAATCAATCCGGATGAGATAATCGAACTAAGGGCACTGATGGAAGAGTTGATGTTGATGTCGCCAGTGGAAGAGGAACCGGCGGTTAAAGGAGATATCGAAACATCCGATGATGTTGAGAGATTTGAAACAGAACCGCTCAGCGATTCGAAAATGATGGCGCGGCTGCTGGAGTTGGACGACCAACTAGCTCAAGCCGTGAAGCAGTGCCGGGGATTGATCCGTATGCAGCCGGATTTGAAAACGCTAACCGATCTGGTATTGGATAACGGGCTGGATGCCGCGGAGAAAAAAGCGAAAAAGGAATAACATCGCCGGTCAGGTCGGTCATAACCAGTGGTATCTGTTCAGAGCGGCCTGATGAAAGGTGTTGACATCGGTCAAAAAGCAGATAATATGATAATTCCGGCTTTGGGGCCGGAGAGGCCAAAGTAGCTCAACGGTAGAGCACAGCTTTCGTAAAGCTGGGGTTGAGGGTTCGATTCCCTCCTTTGGCTTTCTGGTATGCATTATACCCCATCGGGTAGAAGTCTACCGGGAGGGTCAGGCGTAAATGTTTTATCCGCACATAATTACGTACCGTCAAAAACGGAATAATTCAATCGGAACGCGTACTGTATTTCATTACTATGGAATATGAATCACCATGCTTTAACTTATTCCGTCTGTGCGGTTTTTTTAGCATGCCACTCGAGTTAGTCGTGCTATTTTATGAAATGGCATACGAGTAATGTTTCACAGGCGAGGTTTACGGGTTTTTCCCAGGCGAGGTCTTTTCGGCAGGGTCTTGATAGCGTTTTGCAGACGGATTCGCAGATCGCAGAGATTATCCGGTACATGCTGTCGGCGGTAGCGTAAGCGGGCGTATTGCTGATACCAGCTCAGGGCTTCGTTGACTTCGCTCTGGAAGGGGGCATTATCTTTGATGCGGGCGGAAAACTGATGGATCGTTTCGTTGTGTCCGCGAACATAACCAAGTTGTTTGAAGCGGTTGTCCAAGCGAGACAGGAGCTTTTGCAGTTGTATGATTTCGAGGTCAGAAGGGCGTGGTTCGCGGTTTCGGGACCAGCGTACAAAGAGAATCGTTCCTATCAGGCTCGTCAGCGACGCGAGGAAAATCCAGCCGGAAATGGTGGAAAAAATCATCTGGATAAGATGACTCAGTTGTTCAGAGAGCCAGAAGAAGAATCCCTTCAGGCCATTGTGGTATAATGCCACGCGCAATTCCATCAGACGGAACAGGAAGCTGTCCCAGTAATATTCCCAGTTGTTGTTTTGTGCCGTACCGCCCGGCAAGCCCGAAGGCGGCGTCGCTTCGACGATGACCCACTCGCCGGTCTGGTCGTCCCACGCTTCGACCCAGGCATGGGCGTCCCGGTTGCGGGCCATCCAGCAATCGAGATAGGAATTCTGTTCGCCGGCATAGAATCCGGTGACATAGCGGGTGGGGATATTCTGTAATCGCAAAAGCAGTGCCGCCGCGGAAGCGAAGTATTCGCAATGGGCGGGCGGTTTGTCTTTGAGAAAATAGACCACAGGGTCCATCCGTTCAGGAACCTCGACCCCCAGATGGTAGCTGTAATTTTTCTTAAAAAAATCGACGGTAGCTTTAATTTTTTTTTGGGTTGAATGCGTATGATCCGAGAGTCCGTCGGCCAGAAGGCGGATTTGTCTGTCGTTTTGGAACCGTTCTGGTACTTCCAGGTAGGTTGATTTGCGGTGGTTGTTCAGGGCAGGGTAATCCGGTTCATCGGGAACAGAAACGCGGTAATTCAGCCCGCCAATCAGTTCATCGGAATCAAAGATATAATTGTAATCGCATTTCAGTTCTTTAACAGGGGCTTCGACGATGCGTGTGCCTAAAGGAGAAAACATGGCGGTTTCAACGCTGGAGGCCGGCCATATGTCGTAAGAATACCAATTTTGAACTCGATGATGTTTACGATCAAGAAGAAAGATGTTCGCCTCAAGGGTGGGTTTGAAATGTATCGGGTGAAAATTGCTCTCGGTCAGCAGGTTGGGATCGGAAGAGGAAAACCAGCTTCCGTTCGAATAACGTTCATAGGCGTTGCCGCGCAGATAGCCGGGCTTTTCATGGGAGAAAACGTGCAGGGCAATTTTATCCCGCCCGGTCTGTTGCATTTCCGGGATGGTCCCCAGAGAGGTATCTTTCGAGTAGCCGACGCCCCGGCGGTTCCGGGGCATAAGATTCATAACGGTGGTGGCGGGGTCGAATCGGGAGAAAAATGCCTCGATCTGGCTACTATGGTAATACCAGTATGAACCGCTGCGCCAGCCGACGACAACAGCCGACAGCAGAATGAGTACGCTTAAGAGAATGCGAAAAGATGTTGATTTTGTGGTGTGTTTTTCATAAAAGCGGCATGTCATGCTGTAAAGCAGCGAAAGGATCAGAAAAGCCACCACGCTGACCTCGTAAATATGTAGAGCTTTGCTGTTGATGGAGAGGCCGATAAAGATGATGTTGACCAGTCCGATCATGGGCAGGTAGGGGGGCAACTCATTTTTGCGATAGAAGAAAAACTGGGCGGCGAAAATCACCAGAAAGTATCGGGCCGCCGGATACCAGCGGCTGTCATGAATGAAGCCAGGCGTAACCGCACCGATATTCATGTAACGGTATTGAATGGCAAAGGCAAGCGATATGATCAGCAACGCCAACGTCCGGCGAAAAGGCGTCAGTCGGATATAAAACCGGTCCGTATAGCCGATTACCGCCAGGCAACTGACGGCAACGGGAAACAGTGCCTGCTGGGCGGCATACCCGAGGGTGAAAGCAGTTGTGAATACCAGCAGTAATCCCAGAAATCTCTGATAGTACATGGATATTGTCCTGTTTAATGCAGTCTCTCATACAATTATAAACAAAATGAAGCGGTTTTGCATCTGATTTGTCGAATTTGATAGAAGTGTACCCAATAGAGTAGAAAGCTCCTGGCAGGGCCGGGCGAAAGCTTCTTAACCGTACATAATTATTTTCAGACAAAACAGGAATTTTTAATCGGAACGAGTATGGATATGATGAGGCTGCCATTCCAGGTCCGTTGATTAAGCGTGAAAACAGTCATTTTTATTGCAACATTATACGGTCTTTGTTATGGTGAATCGTGAATTATAGGGCATGATGAGTATCCGGCAAACTCTGCATGGCATTTTATAGCCAACTGGGAGGACCTGTTGGTGGGTGTTATATTTTATTTTTAGAAATAATGAAATAACAGATATATGTATTTGGAAGTAATACCATGACAGGCAAACATCGAATTATTCTGATTGCCAATCCAGAAAAGGCCGAGGCGGTTGCCGCCGGGCGGGAATTTTACGACCGTCTCCGGGGGCGAATCGAAGTGGTCGAGGACAATTTTGAAAGGGCATGTGATTTGCATGCATTGCCCGATGCGGACTATCTGGTTGTTTTTGGGGGTGACGGATCTATTTTGTCTACCGTCCGGGCCATGGGCGAGAGGCAGATACCGATCATTGGTGTAAATATGGGTAAGCTGGGGTTTATGGCGGAGTTTGCCTTGGAGGAATTAATGGCTTCTTTTGACATGATAACGTCGCATCCGAAGCCCTACAAAAGCAGAGTGATGCTTCATTGCCGGATTGAGGGGCCGAATCGTGAGGTTTTCGAGTCGAAGGTGGTTAATGAAGTGGCGTTGACGGCAGGACCGCCCTTTCGGATGATCGAAATTTCGATTTCGATTGCGGATGAGCATTTGGCCTGTTGTGCGGGAGATGGGTTGATTGTCTCGACACCGACGGGGTCCACGGCATATAATTTATCAGCAGGCGGTCCGATTCTGGAGTCGTCTTTGCAAGCGGCAGTGATAACGCCGCTGGCGGCTCATTCTCTAAGTTTTCGGCCGATTGTGGTGAATCTGGCGGATCCGATATGTCTGCAATCGCATGATGTACGCAGGCATGGCGGCGTTCGCGAGCCGTATGGCGTGGTGGTAGTTATAGACGGCCAGGAACATACCGTGATTACGCCGGAAGACAGGGTGACAATAACAGAATCGCCCAATCGTTTTATGCTGGTAAATAATCGCAAACAGAGTCAATGGCGGTTATTGAGTGCGAAGTTAAACTGGGGAATTTTGCCTAATTATGTCTCAAACGGCGAACGAAATAAATAACGAATAGCCGCCAGACAGGAGATGGTGTTATGTTTAATGGAAATATATATAAACGATTGTTAAGTAATACCCCGTGGCTGATTGCCGGAGTGATTGTTGGGATACTGGCGGGACTGGTCGGTCCGGTCCGGGGTCAGTTTTATGCTTATCAAGAAGGCGTGATGGATGCGAACAACCGCGTAGGCTCACTGGGATTGAACACCAGCGCGCAGTTCGATTCGATCATACCGCGGGCGAATCTTTACATTACGGGTAATGTGACGGGGGGCGCGAGGTTTCAGGGGCTGGTGCCTTATGCCAGTCCGTACGAGTTTCAGGGATCGCTCGGCTCGGATACGCTGGGGACGTTTCGGAGAGATTCGGTGGGACTGGAAAGTCTGGGCGGTGGCATGACCGGTGCTCGGATGTATGTCAATCCGTCCCGGTCGGTGACGAGCAGTTTCGGGCGTAATGTGTTCGATACCGGTCATTTTAACCCTGCGACGGCGACGCCGGTGGGTGCGTCGTTAATGCCGATGGGGCAGTATAAGGATGATTTGTTATCGCGGCCGCTGGATTCTTCGTTTTCGTTTCGCCGGCGGAGCGAGGCGGCCGGTGATGTATTGCCGTCGGGTCAGTTCCGGCCCGGCCAGAGACGGTTTCAAGGTTTTGATGTTGAGGACCGAACGGAGAGGTTGAATCGTGTCGGCCGTTTTCCCTATCAGAACCTGATGCGGCCGCAGGAACAGTTGCGGATGGAGGACGAAGAGCAGATGAGGGAGGCTGAGCAACGAGGCCGGCAGCAGGGCCAGCGAGATTCTCAGGACATGAGGCTTGAGGAGCAGGAAGAAGAGTTCGACCCGCTGGCGTTTCGTCGTATTCTGCCCCATCGGGACGAGAAAACTGTCGATGAGGATACGGCTGAGAGGGAGGACGAGCGGGATATGCTGGAGGATTATTCGGTTCTGCCGCGACCGGGAATGGGGCTCAGCAGGGGTGAGAGGGAGCCGGGAACCCATAAGGATGATGAGGTTTCTCCGGGCGAGAAAATGACCCGGCGGGAGCGGGATGAGATAAGACGACAGATTGAGGGTTATATCAATCAGCATATGACTCGCGGTGCCGTTGCGATGCGTAAGGGTGATTATTACACGGCGGCCAATGCCTACGGGGATGTGGGCCGGGTGACCCCGCTGCATTATGAACCGCATCTGAAAAAGGCGATGGCTTTGTTTGGTGCGGGTGAGTATATGAGCGCGGGGTATTTTCTGGACCGGGCGATTCAGTTGGCGCCGCAGGAAGCATTGCAGGATATAAAGCTGTCGGAGCTGTTTCCGGGACAGAAAAAATTCAAGGAGAAATTTTCGGAGCTGAATGAATGGAAAGACCGCACCGGCCAGCCGCTGCTGATGTTTCTGTCGGGCTATATATACTGGCAGCAGGGTGAACTGCAGAAGGCGTCTGATGAGTTGAAGGCGTCTTTGAAAATCGATCCGGAAGCGGCATCGGCCAAAGTGATCCTGCAGGCGATCGAAAGAAAAACCGCGGCGAGCGAGAAAGACTGAGAGATGTATTATTCATACGATCAATGTGAGACGAAGGAGCGACGTGAGCCGGAGAGCTGTCGGGGATGCGTGCAGACGGATATGTGCCGGGAGGTCTGGGCGTCGGAGAACAAAGGGCCGCTGAGTCCGGCGGGCCTGGTGCTGGCGAGTATGACAGCATTTTTTGTGCCTGTGCTGACGGCGATCGGCGGAGGGGTTGTGGCGCATGCGTTATGGAGTGAGGCGGAACATGCCGGGGGAATTCAGGCTGGCGGGGTTGTGGTGGGGCTGGCGGTTGGTGTGGGGTTGGCGTGGCTGTTGATGCCGGTGGTGAAGCGGTATTACAGCAGTGAGGGCACGTCTTAGCGCTTGAAGGTCGGAAGGTCTTAACGTCAATTATTCTGAAGGGAATGTGCAACTGTGAAGCGAATCATATTGGGAATCAGCGGGGCGAGCGGTGTGGTTTACGGGCAGCGGATGCTGGATGTGCTGGAGCGGAGCGGCTGTGAAGTACATGTGATGGTGACAGAGCCGGGGGCCCAGATTCTGCGGGATGAGTTGGGTGCGGCGGAGATGAATTGTCGTGGGTTGATGGGGCGCGAGTCGGATACCGTGCGGTTTTACGATAATCGGGATATGTTCAGTTTGCCGGCGAGCGGGTCGTTTCTGCATGATGGGATGGTGGTTGGGCCCTGTTCGTCGCATACGCTGGCGTCGATAGCGGCGGGGCTGGCCGACACGCTGCTGCTGCGGAGCGCGTATGTGAGTTTGAAGCAGCGGCGGCCGCTGGTGATTGTACATCGTGAGATGCCGCTTTCGCTGATCGATCTCGAGAATATGAGCCGGATTACCCAGGCCGGCGGGATAATCTGTCCGGCGTCGCCGGCGTTTTATGCCGGGCCGCAAACGATTGCCGATATGGTCGATACGGTGGTGGGCAAGGCGCTGGATCTGCTGGCAGTGGAGCACGATTTGCGGGTTAGATGGGAGCCGTAAAGGCATTCGTCTCTTACAAGCGTTTGAGCAGAATGGCAATAAAATTAAATATCACAACTCAAAATGTGGGTACACCGGCCGGTTTTGCGCCCCCCCCTGACATCTGACAAAACGGGTATTTTCAATCGGAACGAATATAATTATGACGATGTCAGGCCGACCTGGAGGCGTCCTTTATGTTACAGTGGCGGAGATGCGGGTGTTATTTGTCAGTTGGGGGTTGATAGCGGGCGATATCGCTGAGGAAGCGTTGCAGAAAGGCGATAGGGTTGCTTTTATAGAGGATGATGCGGAGAGAGGTATTGCCTTCGATGCCTTTGAGATAGTAGCAGCCGGGAACCTGGACTCGGAAGAAGGGGCGGGCGAAACTGGTAAAATAGTCCAGCAATCCAAAATCTTCCCAGAATTTGATAAAGTCTGGCGAAATCGGTTCATCCAGCAGGATTTCCTGCATGAGGGAGCCGTCAAAGCAGTCTTCGATTTTTTTAACTTCCAGGACGTTCATTTGAAGCAAACGAGTGTTGAGTGGCGAGTTTGGGAAACCCCCGACTTTTGGGTTTCGTCGGGGGCATTGGTGTCTGAGTATCCGGATCAGGCTTTGGTGACGACAAATTCGCCATAGGGGTCGCCCATTTCGATGCCTTTGGTCTGCTCGCATTTAAACGTGCCCATGCCGTGGGGGTAATCGCCGCCGTAAGCGATGTCCATAAAAGCACGGCTGACGCCGCGGATCATATAAGCGCACGGTTTTTCCACTTCGAAAGTATCCGTTATTTCTGCTTCGTAATAATCGTAGGCGCGGATGACCATTTTCTGATTGGGCAGCAGTTCGACGATTTCGGTATTGGCCCAGCCCCAGGCGGTAAAGACGGCGAAAGCGCCGTGCAGGACGTCTTCAGGAACCTTCTCGATCATCGGGCCGACGATCGCCTGAAACTCTTCGGAGTTGACAATGCCGTAGCCGGTGTGATAGCCGCACTCGGCGGCGGCCCTTTCGAGTCCGATTTCGGCCTCTTTGTAAAATGTTTTGCCGGCGGCCTTGAGGATTTTTTCCGTAAAACTGTTCCAGAAATAGGAAGGCATAAACTGAACCAGTACGCCAAAAGCCGGAATCAATCCTTCTTCATTGCCCTTGACTTTGATCTGAGATAAATCGTGAATCACTTTTGCTCTGTCTATGGCCATGTGATTACTCCTGTATTTTTTCGATGGCAAATTCGCTGACGCTGTCGCCTTTGACGATACCTTTGGTTACGTCCTCGACCGATTTGGTGATGTCCTGAACATTGGCGGCACTCTGATTGGCGAGCCGTTTGGTTTGTTCGGAAATATCGGAGATGATCTTTACGGCCCGGTTGATCTGTTCGGATGAATTCAGAACCGAATTGATAGACTCGACGGTTTCCGTGAGAATGCGCGAGCTGACGGACGCTGATTCGGTTAAGACTTCGGCGATATGATCGGTGCTTTGGGCTTTTTCGCTGGCCGCGGAGATGGATGCGGCCATTTCCTGCGTGCCTGCCGAAAAGTTATCCACGATCTGAGACTGTTCTTCCATGCGTTGCGAGATGGATTCGACACTGGCGACCATTTCCGTAACAGCGGCAGAGCTGGTCTCGGAGGCCAGTCTTTGTTCTTCCATGCTGGAAGAGATGCTCTCGAGGGAATTGATTGTGTTATCGGTCATTCTGATAAAGTATTCGAAAGCCCTGTTGAGGACACGGATGTTCATTTCCAGGTCATGGTATGGGGTGTTGCCGGTGATCGTTCGGTGACCCAGACGCCGCAACCCCAGGAGAAAGGCCAGCGTCAACGGCAGTACTGCCGCCGCCAGCGTGACCGGCCTCTGGAAAAAGCTTACTTGAGAAAGGAAAACGATAACAGCGCTGAATACGGCACAGCAGCCAATAGTGAGAATCATTTTTTTATCATGTTCAGCCTCGGAATTGAAATGATGATCTTGTTACAAGATTTAATCTGCATTCAAAAGCAAATCGGTTTCAATTCTAATCTCGGTATTTTTACGGGGGTTTAGCGACAATTTTTTCAGATGATATCGGCCAAAAAATAATGAGCGCAAATTATTTTCATAACAAGGTGTATAATATGGGATTATGATAAAAAGGGGTGAGGTGCCTTGGTGCCGGGAATCGGAGATATGTTTTCTGGCGTTAGGGTCTTTATCACCTGCAGGTGGGTTATCGGTCGCAAGCTGAGATACACGGCAGCATTAAAGGGTGCTTCTGATAAATGCTTTTTGATATAAACCGTTGGGTTGTCAGATAAAAAAGGTAAGCGCAATAGGCGACGATGTTAAACCGGGGGATCATTTTCTTGGGGAGGAGATAGTCCACTCACTTCACGTGAGGGGCTATTTATACCTGTGAACCGGTATGACAAAAGAAATCCTACGGGCAAAACTGTTCGAAAACGATGTTGTCGCAATAGCGGAGGGCGCGTTGGTATTCTTCGGGAGAACGTGCCGTCCAGCCGAGAACGAGTTTGCCTTTGCGGCGCAGGCGTTTGACGATTTTGTTGGGCAGGACATTGATGTCGTAATTGATGAAATGCGGGCGGCTGATATAGTTCAAACCGAAATGTTTAAGAATCATTTTGCGATGCAGGGCCAGTTTGATGTCGCGAAAATCGCCCGATAACTGTCCGCGGATGACGGCGGGGGCGTATTTGCGAAACCAGCGGAGTGAGTATGGATTGAACGACTGGACAGCATAGGTATGTTTATATTTTCGCAGCAGCCGCCAGGCCTGCCGTTCCAGGTCGCCTACCTGGCGGAGGGCATTTTTAATTTCGACCAGCAGCGGCGCTTTACCGTCCACCAAATCCAGGGCGTCTTCGAGCAGCGGTATGTGTTGATCAGAGCCCGATAACCTGAGCGTTTTGAGCTGTTCCCATGATGCCGCCGCGACCGGACCTGTTTGCCGTGTCATCCGGCCGAGAGTGTCATCATGAAAGACGACGACCCGGCCGTCCGCCGAAAGCCGAACATCCATTTCGATGATATAGTTGTGTTCGATTGCTGCTTTGAAAGCAGCCAGAGAGTTCTCCGGCCGGCCGTTCGAAGGGTCATGCAGCCCGCGATGAGCGATCGGGCGTTTGGTCAGCCAGTCCAGAGATCCATCAAATCGCATTCATATACTCCGTTTATATTTCTGTTTCGATTCCTGCGTCACCGGGATTTAATCGAAAAGGAATTCGACGGTAACACCCTCATTTAAAAGTATTTAGAGCTTTTTACAGTTTTGTTTGGATTACTTTGGGTTGTATTCACGTTATAAAAACCGATTTTTTGTGCAGCTTTTATCTTTAATTGCAACAATCATTGATTTACAAAATTTAGTCGATTCTGTTGCTAAAACAATGGAATGTGCAGTTTATGTTCTACAGTGTGCATAATTTAACGAAAACTTCAACCCTAATAAGTTTCAGTGTGAAAGCTGTGACACGGGCATCTTGCCCGTGAAATTGTGTAATTCGATTGGGTTTTTCGCCTCGAAAACGTCCTGATTCATGGGCAGAAAACCTGCGATACCTGTTTCCTGATTTCCTGTTTCCTGCATGAATGGAGTTTTTTTTGTTTGATTTTATCATCAGCCGTGTTATGATAATTGCGGAGGTGCGTCTTGTACCAGACGACAAAACGGCGATAAGCTTTTTGACGTTGTTTGTTGATTTCATTTCAGGCAGGATATTGGTTTTGTGTTGGAAAGTCCGTCAGGTGTATGTCATGATTATGAAACGAGTGGTGGTGTTCGTTTTCGCGGCCGTATGGTTTGGCTTTTTGCCTGCTCCTGCGCAGTCGGGACGGGTGTCAATACTGGCGAAAAATCTGGGTAACGGCCGGTTGCAGATCGGCTACGATGCCGCGGGCGAGAAGGGCAAACCGGCGGGAATCAATCTGGAAGTTACGATAAAAAACGATGGCTACATTGCAT
Source organism: uncultured Pirellulales bacterium (assembly GCA_964482555.1). Classification (GTDB taxonomy): domain Bacteria; phylum Planctomycetota; class Phycisphaerae; order Sedimentisphaerales; family SM23-30; genus CAYZXY01. The sequence continues at coordinate 70,212 of CAYZXY010000001.1, read as the reverse complement.
CGGAAACGGATATTCTTTCTACCGATCCGAATTTTCCGGTTTTCATCGATTATATCTATGAAAATGTCACGGATTATCAGTTGGGTGAAGGATTCCCGCTGGGTGATCCGTGCGGGCCGGGGTTGCCGCTGATGCCGGCCCGGAAATTCGTACTTGTTTTCGGAAATCTCGATACGCATGTCATTCCGGATAAACTGGAGAATCTGGTGACTTTACAGTTGTATCATGACGCTGGGTCGCCTTCGCCGGTCGAGATCAAGGCGAACGAGCTGCGCGGCGGCGTGGTTACCTGTTACTGGCAGGGGGATATCCCGGTTATTGAATATGCGGACGTTCCCGAAAAAAAAATAACGGTCAGTTTTGGCGAATCGCTGCCGGAAGAGAGACCGTTTGTGATTGATAAATGTCTGGTAAAAGCGGAGCCGAACCGTGATCCGACCCGAGAGGTCTATCGTGATTCCATTATGATTTTCGGCAGTGCGTTTGTGGTCGATGAGGCGACCGTGCTGGGCAGCGAGAGCATACACATCGAACTTAAGAACAGCCATAATGAAAGCGTGCTGCAGGAGAGCCTTTTACTGGAATCGGATGGCGGGAAACCGGTCTTTGCGTACAAAAAAGGACGGTTCATTCTCAAAAGTAAAACGTCGGCGGTGAAGATGCTGATGATCGATATTGAGCGGCATTCGCTGCTGCTGCTGGCGAATAATATTGATTTGACGGGACTGGATAGTCCGATGACGGCAACGGTGACGATTGGCGATGTTACCGGCGTGGGACAGGCATATGATGACAGCGAAGGGGAAGCGGGTGATGTGGTGAATGGCGCCCGGCCGATGCCGGCACAACTGCTGATGAATTATGCCGACAGTCTGACCGTGAGTGTGGTAAAATTTAAGCCCAACCATAAGACCGGGCTGGACAGTCTGGTCGTTATGGGGGAATTGACTGCGGCCGGAGCGGGCGAAACCGATTTGACGGGGCAGGATGTTTCGTTGACTTTCGGCAGCTATACGGCCGTTATTCCCGCCGACGATATGCAGCGGCTGGACAATCGTCATGTATATCTGTATAACTTGCCTCGTGGTGAGTCGGGGCCGGTGGCGCTGGCTCAGTTTGATTTTGACCGGGGTGCGTTTCGCATCATTATCAAAAACGCTCCCATTGGCGAGCAGGGCTGTACGGTAAATTTCGGTTTGAAGTTCGGCGGTTTTGATGAGACGCGAGTAGTTGATGTCTGTCCATGATTTGATGCCGACCCGAAGGCGGGATTAGTCTCTTACAGTATCATGGCCATCAGCAAGCCGACAACGGCGCCCAGGAGGCCGCCCCAGAGTTCGATCCAGCCGAGGTAGTCGGCGGCGCCTTCTTCGACCTTGTCGCGTATTTCTGCGGGGGTGAATTCCAGTAATCGGTTGCGGACAGCGGCCGCGAGGTCAAAGCGGGCTAGCAGGGTGCCGGCCATTTCGAAGAGGCTCTCTTCCAGATGAACGCTGCGGGCCTGGAGCTCGTCCCAGAGCCCCGGCAGGAGCCTGCCGATTTCTCGATGGGCTTCCGGTGAGGATTGCAATTCATAAAGCCGCCGCTGTAAAGCCCCAATGATCCGGTAGGTCAGGTCGTCATAATCGATAATCCCGGTGACATTCGCCAGTTGCATGAGGGGTTGTTCGCTAGCGTATCCCTTGACGATCCGGTCCCGCAGCAGCAGGTAAAACGCTTCCTGTTCCAGGGCTTTCTCGACCAGACGCAGTACAGGAATCATCATACGGTCCGGGGCATCTTCTGCTTCAAGCTGCACCCGAATCACTTCAAGCAGGCGGTTGACGACCTGCTGTTCGCGGAATTCCCGTTTGATGACCTCTTCACTGAGAATCTGGGCAGCCCCTTCGCTGATGAAATCAATAAGCTGGGGCAGATTTCGTTGCAGGAGCCCTGAGCCTGGCACCCGTAACCGCTTGCGGCCCAAAGGGATATGCACATAATCCAGAATCATGCGGATTGCCAGCTTATTGGTGAGCTGCCCGACGAGCCCTGAAAACCCGACGCAAATAAGCAGATTCGCCAGGGAATGGTTCTTGTCGTAGCCGATTCGTAAAATGAATCCTGCTGCCGCAATTAGAATTAAGACGATCAGGAAGGTTTGCAGTACGAGTTTTTTGCGATGCCGGGTCATATGATTACCGGTGATTCTGCTAACCGGGATTTCGACTAGTTAGTTTCTGTTGCTGATACATTTTTTGACGTATCTCATAATACAACATTATCGAATTTCAAACATTTAAGCGTGATTAAATGCAGGCAAGATGCCTGCAATATATGTTTCCGCAACAAGAACGAGTTATCGGGCGTTCTTTGGCTATAAAAAAAGCGAGGCGTTGTGCCTCGCTCGAATATCGAAACTTTCCATCATGAATGGAATGCCGTGTTTATAGCGATAAAGTTTTATCAATTATATAGATTATGGTCAGGATTCCGCCTGCTCAGTTTCCGGTTTCCAGTTGCGTTTAGGCGGTTTGACGACCATGCCCTGCTTGATGGCTTTGGCCGAGGCTTTGACGCGGACAATTTTACCATCCACGAGGGCCCGGACTTTCTGGACGTTGGGTTTGAACTTCCGTTTGGTAACGCCGGTGGTCTTACGGCCGACACCGCCGAGGTATTTGGCCTTACCACGTCGAGCAACACTGTTGCCGGCACGGGTGCGTTTTCCGGTAAATTGACAAACACGAGCCATATCGCTATCTCCTTAATCTTTTTAATGTGCTAAAGACCAGCGATTCTATCCGAAAATTACAGGAATGCAAGAGTTTTTTGGAAGGGGGCCTTAAAGGCGAGAAATTTTTAAGTCGTTATTATAAAGAGATTTAGCTTGTATTTGCGATAAAAATACTGGCAGAACGAAAAATATGTGGAAAATTATTTTGTATTTTTAATCGCATCCGGCAATAACAAGCCAACAGATACGTTTTGTATATTAGAAATGACCGGCCATGGATAGATTTGAAAACGACAAGCTTGCGGAGGTAATCAGACAATGTCAACAGGGCGACCGCGAGTCCTTTGTCTGGCTGGTCGATGCGTACAGTCCCAAACTGTATCAGTATTTCTATCGGGTTTGCGGTTCGCCGGATCTGGCCGAAGATCTTTTGCAGGATTTGTTTGTGAAGCTGCTGCTCAAGATACGTAGCTATCGGCATGAAAACAAGTTTGACAGTTGGTTGTTTCGGGTGGCGGCAAATATGGTGCGGGATTTTTTTCGCAGCCGTCAGCGTCAGATAAAAACAGCAGCGATGCCGGACGGCGATATTATGCCGGCGGTGAGTGATGTCGCAGACGAGCAGTTCGACAGGCTGGAAACCGCCGAACAGGTTGATATACTGCAAATGGCTCTGAAGCGGCTGGCTAGGGAAGAACGGGAAATGATCGTTTTGCGACACTACAGCGGCTTGAATTATAAGGATATAGCCGAACAATACGGCTTGCCGCTGGGTACGGTGTTGTCGAAAGTTCATCGCGGCATGAAGAAATTAAATAAAATAATGACACAGGTGACCGAAAATGAGTCGTAACGATTTGAACATCAGGGAGATAATGCACGCTTGCGGCGTTGATGAAGCTGAAGCCCGCCGGATGCTCCAGGAAATCAGCCGAGGTGAAGAGATGATGAAGCAGGCGGATAAAGCCGATGCGGTCTCAATGCCCGGAAATATGCGTGATAATCTGGCAAAAATGCTCAAGGGCCATTTATCCGAAAGTTCACCCGCGGGGCGGGCGGCCCCGGGCAGGTTTGGCCGAGCCGGCGGCCATCGATGGCGGTTGCATCTGGCTTCGGCAGCCGCGGCTTTGCTTCTGGCGGTAGGTCTCTATCAGTTTCATACCGGGCAGGGAACAAATGCGGTTAATAGCGGTGGGGACGAAAGCGATAAAATGACCGCTGTCACTGAAGATAGCGTCTGGGACGATATGACGATAATCTGGGACCTGGCTCTGCGTGAGAGCGAATACCCGGCGGAACATGATGATCTGGCCATATCGGCCATTTCAAGTTGGCTAACCGAGTCCAATAAAGACGGTTCTAGCAACAACACTACACGAAAGGAAAGTAATTATGAAAAATGTCTGGCTTAACATGATGTGTTTGACCGTTTTGGCAGGTTTATGGGCTGTACCGGCGACATATAGTCAGTTCGGACAGTCTGATCAGGGGTATGATGAGTCCATGCAGGAAGAAGGTGATTTCGGCAATCAAGGTGATTTCAATCGCGGCCAGCGTGGGCGTCGCGGATTTGGCGGTGGGGCAGATTTACAGGAGCGTCGCGGTTTCGGCGGTCCCGCTGACGGCCAGGGAAGAGGTTTTCAGGACCAGTCGCGGTGGGGGCAGACCGATCCGGTAGAATTGATGACGTTTCTGCACCAGTATGAGCCTGAATTGCATCAGAAACTGCTGGATCTGCAGCAGCAGGATCCCCGGCAGTTTCAGCGGCAAATGGCCATGGTCGGCAGGCTTTACGGGCCGGTGATGATGCAAATGCGATTCGATCCGGCAATAGGCCAGGTCAGCCTGAAACTGGTCCGTCAGACGCTGAAGATCGAACAGTTGGTTCAGGAATACAACGTCACGGAAAGTCAAAGCGATAAAGACGCCATCAGGTCGAAATTGAAAAACGAGGTCAGCGCTATGTTTGATATCGTGATTCAGCAGGAAGAATTGCGATTGAACAACTGGCAGGAACGACTGGCCCAGTGGCAGAGTAATGAGCAAGGCGATACCGGGCAGGCAGATGGTGAAGGGCGACGAAATCGCTTCCGGAACGGCCGTGAAGGCGGTCAGGGATTTGGCGACAGGGGGCGACGCGGCCCCGGAGCTGGTGGCGAACGCGGATTTGGACGCGGCGGAGATGGCGACCGGGGCGGCCGCGGTTTTGGCGACGGGAATTTTCAGGAGCGTCTCGAATCCCGTCAGCATACTATTGATGCCTGGAAATCACAAAAGGAAATGATCGTCAACAATCGTGTTGAAGAATTAATTGGTGATATCCAGCCCTTCCCCTGGAGAGGGTCGCGTTGACGCGTTTTATCACGTTATAGTCGTGCCGATTGAAAGTGTCTGTTTTCTGCGGTAGTTATAATTGTAGAATAAGGGACACGAAGATCCGTGTAAGCGAAAACTCAATCGAAAGCAGTATAAAAATAGTGAGTTTAGGCATTCCATGAAAAATGAAAAGCCCAGCCGCGCAGCGGCGAAAAAAAAGAAATGGTTCAAGCGGCTCCGGACAGCCGGTTCAGTCGCCGCCGGCATTGCGCTGGCGATTTTGCTGCGGCGGAAATAGACAATGGAAATTGTTAAAAAATGAACGCTTATAGTATATATAAGCGTTCATGGATTATTGTACAATTTGATCTGGAACTTGCGAGGAGTCAAATATAATCATTTTGACTCCTCATTTTTCTTGAAATTTGATGCCGGTTTATTTTACGAACCGGAATATCCCCCAGGCCAGGTAGCCGTTGTTGCCGCCGTCCACCCAGTGTTGCAGGCCGCGTTTCATATTTTCGATATATTCGCGGCTGATTTTACCTTCCAGGCGGGGTTCGTGGGCCTGGGTTTCTTTAAGAATCCGGTGATAATGACGGGGCAGCTGTTCGGTCAAATCTTCAAACGTGTCGAATTCCAGACCGGCCGCCCGTGCCGTCTTTTTGTAGTATTCCGGCGAAGCCAGAGACGACAGGTGGATGCGGTCGTAAATAGGCTGCAGGACGTTTTCGGGGCAGTCATCGCTTTGCATCGGGTCGGTGAAGACCAGTTCGCCCCCGGCTTTGAGCACGCGGGCCGCTTCCTTGATGACCTGATCGCGCCGGCTGCTGTGCAAAATAGCATCCTGAGACCAGACCACATCAAAGCTGTCGTTCTCAAAAGGCAGTTCTTCGAAGTTGCCGTCTACGACGGTGATGAGATGGTCGAGTCCCTGTTCTTTATTCATCTGACGATCACGTTCGTTTTCAATTTCGCTGAGATTCAGAGCCACGACCTGACAGCCGAATCTTTCCGCCAGATAACGCACCGCGCCTCCATAGCCAGCGCCGATGTCCAGCACCCGCACCTCTTCTGAAACAGTGCCATCTTCCAGATTCCGGCACATCGCGGCCATGCGATCGACTGTCCGCCGGCTGGCCTCGAAGACGGAAATATGTTCATCGTCGTATAAGCCGATATGGATATCTTCGCCGCCCCAGATCGTAAAATAAAAGGTATCGGCATCCTCGCTGTTGTAATAATTACGGGCGACATCGACTGCCTGAGAATTTTGATTAGTCATAAACGCCTCTCTTACTATTTGCAGGATGAGTCTTCAAAATATATTTTTTCTGCGATATGGATATAAAAGTCCGGGTCGTCAAGGCGATATGTTTCCTTGAAATCGCCGTAAGTCTCTATCTGCTGGAAGCCGACTTCCTGCATCAAGCGGCGAGTATATTCTTTGCGCAGCGGGAACATGTTCAAATGATACGTGCTATCGTCCGGGAACTTATACACGAAACGCGCCAGCCCTTCATCGATATGTTCGGGCTCGGCGATTACCTGATCGCCGCAATAGTAATAGGTATGTTTGCTGGAAAAGCCGTTGTCCAGTATGGAATCGTAATTCCGCTGATCGAGAATCAGAATACCGTCGTGTTTAAGGGCGGCATAATATTCCGCCAGCGCTTTCCGCCGGTCGCGCTCGCAGAAAAGATGTGTGAACGAATTACCCAGACAGATGACCGCATCGAACTCGCCATGTATGTCGCGGTTCAGCCAGCGCCAGTCCGCCTGGACCGTGCGCAGAATATGTCCGCGTCTTTTGGCGTTTTCGAAGGCTTTGGTGAGCATCTGGGGGCTGCCGTCGGCGCTGACCACATTAAAGCCCGCTTCGAGCAGTTTGACGGAATGGAATCCTGTGCCCGTCGCGACGTCAAGCACATTTTTCACGCCGCGATTGCGCAGTTGTTCAATGAAAAATTGTCCTTCGCTTTCGGACCGGGAATCCCAGTCGATCAACTGATCCCATTTTTCTACCAGGGTTTCTACATACTCATGTACATAATGATTTGTGTCTCTGACTTGCGTAGGGTTCACGCCAAATTTTTGTACTTTTGCAAATGCCATTTTTTGTTCCATCCATTTAAAAAGTTGTGTGTTGTCATGCATTGCAACTAAAACGTTATATATACATATCTAAAACAGACAATACGGCGACTGTCGCTGTTATCAAAATTTTTCGTTTCACCGATCTCTGTGCCTGTCTCAAACCCATATTATTAAACACGATTTATGTCAGATTGCAAGGATTATCTTGTCCATTACTCACATAATGGTGATATTTTTTATATATTCGAGGTTAGCCTTTTCCTAAAAAATGTTATCACCATAAAAAGTGTGAAATCGCACTCGATAATGGTTTAATTTAAATAAGATAAATAGTTTACGCAAAAGATTATATGTATATTGGTCAGTATGGATATCGAATTTAGCGGCCATAAAAACAGGGACAAATATAAAATGATAACATTAGTTATATGTCCCTTATATGCATAAAACCATTAATTTATTATGAAAGTGCACTAATCCTGAATTCATCGGCTTGGTTGGAGCATTGAAGTCGTATTTATTATGCGGTCTCTAAGTGAGTTATCCGGTTTTTATTAGTCATAACTACTTACACAGAAAACGGTTAGATTCGGACTTGTCTGAAATTTTTACCCGATTGGGTGTATTAAACCGACGTGGAGGAAAAATGGTACCGGTAATAAGAAAAATTAAAATAAATGTCCCCAATATTATGGGGTTATATGATACAAAAGCACCAGGTCCGCCCGCGCATGAACGATGCGGCCGATGGTTCTATGCGAACATAATAACTAAACTTAGAGCGTTAATTATTGTTCTGGCGATTAAAGTGAATCAAGGTATGAAATATGAACATGTATTTATTATCCTTAGTTTTATATACTATATCATTGCTGTCCAAGATAAAAATATGAAGCATAAAAAACGTCCATAATAAGCTATCAATAAGGCATTTAGGACGGATTTCGGCATTTTCAGGTTCAGGTTATTCATTATGCTGTCCAAAACAAAAGAATCATAAATTAGCTCGTAAGTGCCTATAATTGGCAGATTATCAAGCTTTTAGAGTGCCTCTGGTACTCCGATTAAAACTTATCTTGGACAAGAGTGATACTATATCGGACTTAAAACTTATTTATCGATGAGTTCTTGTTGCAATCGCCAACGGTACGCCCAGATGGTTTTGTGAGATGGTATACTTTATTCAATATTGAATGATTCCGCAGGTATGTCTAAAATTATAGAATCATGAAAAAAAGTAAATTGTTAATCAGGGCAGGAATTACAGTACTGATTCTGTCAATTTTCTCAGTGGCGGCCTGGCTGCTGCTGCCGTGGTGGCTGCCCAAAAAACTGGTGAGCGCGTTGGTGGCCGACCATTTGAGCCGTCAGTTTGACCGGGCGGTCAGTATTGGCGGGCTGGAGATGAGTTGGGATGAGGGGGTTTATATTGAGTATGCCGTCCTGGAAAAAAAGCCGATGTATGGCACGGGGCCGCTGCTGCATTTAAATGGTGTGACCATGCCGCTGCGTCCGGGGGATATTCTGAAAAAGAAGGTCAATGAAATCGTGGTGCAGAGCGCTGACCTTCATATTGTGACAGGAGAGGATGGCCAGATAAATATCACTGATTTGCCGGAAACGGAATCGGAGCCGTTTCGTCTCAAAGCAGACAGTGTGAATCTCTGGTTCAGCGATATGGCGGCACCGCTGCTGCCGGTCAGTAAGTTTACTTTGCGGGATGTTGAACTTTTTCGTGGACTGGAAGGGGACATGCAATGGCAGGCGCAGGGCTACAGCGAGGCCAGTCCGGGAATGAGCATGACCACTAAGGGTGAAATCGAGGAAAACGGCACAGGCTCCGGGAGTATCATTATTTCCGATATGGACCTGGAGCAGTACAGCGCGGCGCATGTCAGTAATCGAATTGTGGGGCGTTTATTCTCGCATGAAATGCCGTTTTTTTCCCTTATGCAAGGGCGGGCCTCGCTGGAAGTGACGGTGGAGGTACGGGATTATATGTTGTCGCAGCTGCGGGGGGCATGCCGGGTGCAGGAGCTGGCAGCGGTCGGTACAAAGGAAGGTGATTTTTCACTGCATGATTTCGTAGTGCGGGGGGTCGTGCTGGCGTCGGCGCAGGGAACGGACTGGCGAGTGCAGTTAGAGGAGCTGGATGTCCGCGGGCCGGGCGTTGAGATGCGATGCCGCGCCGATTATCCATTAAATGAAGAGCAGTCGGGCCCGCTGGCAGTGACGCTGGTTGGAGCCGTTATCGAACCGCGGCCGCTGCTGGAGATGATGCCGGTGCTGGGAAAAACGAATGAGTATGTCATTGGGGACGGCGGTAAAGTGGCTTTGAGCGGACAATGCCGGATTACCAACCCCAGTGTGGTAGATGGTTATCTTGAGATGGATGCTACCGGGCTGGCTTTGTCGGGCTTCAGAGTGAATGGCCAGACATTTCGATGGCACAAAATCTCCGGACAGGCGATGACGCTTGCTGTTTCCGGAAACATGAACGGCATGAGCCAACAGGGGACATATACCTTCGTTCTGGAGGATACGACCGTCGGTGGTGAATTCAACGGGAGGGATGGGCATTATGAAGTGAGTGCGGAGTGGCAGATCCGGGAGGTTGCAAAACTGCTGAACACCATGCCGGATGTGGATCTGTGGCTGCGGGAGAATGGCATTATGCCGGAGGGAAGCTGCAGCGGCGTTATGCGGGTGCTGGATGCGAAAGAGCGCTTCCGGGGTCATTTTATATTCGCGGGTGACGAGCTGGATTTGCGGATTAAAAAGATGCTAAGCGAAACGAAGCCTGTTGGAAAAGATCTTGACGTATTCTGGCTCGATAAGCCGGCGGGAGTCGAAGGATTTGTTGCAATTGATATCAATGCCGATAAGCCGACTCGCGACTGGCAGTGCGAGTCCACTGTCAGGCTGGACCGTTTGACGGCTGAGTTGTCCGGAGCGGGGCAATATGATCCGGGCTGGTCGCCGCCGAAAGGCATGCCTGATCCTTGCCGGCTGACTTTTACGTTCAAGGGCGAGGGGCTTGAAGAAGCGGCTGAATTCCTGCCGGAAGGTGTGGCAACGTTGTCATCATTAACGGGAGACGTATTGGCGTGTCGGGACTTGCGGGGAGCGGTGCGGTTCGACGGCGCTTTGCAGCGGCAGCCGTTCGGTTGGCGGATGGCGCTGACCGGCGACGGCACGGATATGGCGTTTCGGATAATCAATACCGGGATTGCATCAGACGATGCGATGTATCAATGGCACAAGACCAGCGGCGAACCGGCCCGGTTTCATGTCAAGATGTACCAGAAGAACAATCCCGGCACACGTTTTAATCCGCTGGCACTGCCGTGGCTGTCGCTGCAGCCGTGTCGGTTGGAACTGCAAGAGGGGCGAATTGACTGGTGCGGCTCCCGGCTTGATTTCTGGGCGGCGGGTGATTTTCCTGCTGCCTGGCCCAACGGCAAGCTGCCGCTGTTACGGCAGGTGCGCGATAGTCTGGATATCAGCCGGCTGATGACTGTCGCGAAGATTCGGCTTACCGCCGCCGGTTATCTTGCCGGGCATGAACGATGGCGCCGTTTTCTGGATGTGAATCCCGTTTCTCCGGGCATAGAGAAAATGGAGGGCCGAACAACGTATTATCTGGACTGGAACTGGGACAGGCGTTCGAACGTCTGGGCGGGTAATGCCGGCGTTGATCTGAGGGAGATGGAAATTGTCGCATCGTCGGCGAGCGCGGGAGTAAGGCTTCATAAACCTTTGGGCGATGCTCTGGCGTTAAACGCTACTTTGCGTTCGACGCAGGGCGGCCGGGACCTGATTATCGAGCGAGGCACTCTTGATCTGCCGCATGCTCAAGTGGGCGCTTTCGGGGCTGTACAGAATGTGAAAATGAGTCATTGGCATAAAGGGGACAGTCAAATGCCGTGGGACCATTTCGCGGCGGAGGTTACGGTTCAGATCGATGAACTGGCTGAGCTGTATCGCTGGTTTGCCGCCGAAGATGTCAGCGATATTCTTTTTGCCGATCCGCGCGGATCGCTGTCGTTGTTTTTCACCGTTACCGGCGACTCAACACCAGCGCCGAAAGTTCGTCTGGGGCGGGTCAGCGCCAATGCCGACCTCCAGGCTCTGTGGCAGGAGAAACCATTGGCGCTGCGGGTGGATAATCTGCTTGTTGAACCGGATCTGATGCATGTCGATACCGCTGATATCAAACTGGGCAACAGCGACCTGACGCTGGTCGGCGAGCTGCGCGATCCGGCCTTTTGCTGTCCCCGGATTCTCGATCCCAATCGCGTTCCCCGCGGCCGACTTGACATGATCAGTCATACGCTGGATATCGAAGAGCTGACCGCGATTATCAAGTCTGTGGTTGAGCGATTATCGAGTTCGCCCGCTGAGCCTAATGCCGCCGCCCGTCCGGCTGCTGATACGGAAACTTGTGAATACGACGATGTTCTGGCGACCTGGGCCCGCGCCGACATCACGGGGTCGCTGCAGGTGGACCGGCTGCGATTTTATGATAAGGTCAGCGGCGCGATGATCGAGCCGGACCGGCTCCTTTGCGAATTCGGCTTAACGGAAGGGCTGGGCCGGATTGATCTGACGGCCGCTCTGAACGGCGGGGTTCTGGAGGAACATTATACGTTCGACCTGACCGTGCCCGGCGGACAGGCCCGCTATCAGCGGCTTGCCCGCGTCATCGCTGCCGATGAGGCGATCGCGCCGCTGGTCGAAAGCGAGTTCCCCGGCATGGAAATCAGCGGCCGGCTCAGTCAGCGTTTCGATATGACCGCTGAAATGCGATGTCTGTTCGCGGGCCGCTGCGACTGGAAAGGCACAGGCACGACAACCTGCAACGGCGGCATGCTGTTCGGTCCCGGCGGTCCCGGCTGGATGATTCGCGTGTTTCCGGGCCTGGAACTGGTCGAATACCCATGGAAACGCATGACGAACGATTATGAAAGTTTTGGAGACGGCCGCAAGCAAAACCACATGGTCTTTAACGGCAAACGTTACAATATTTATATCAACGGCATGAACGAAGCCGTGGACGACCCGGACAAATATGAACGTGTTATTGAAATGATTCGCGGCGATCTGCGGCAGGACCGGGAGAAGCTCTCTGCTGAAGGCGCTAAACTCGAAGAACGCTGGCGGCAACGCTTACAGGACCGCATCGCCGGTCTGGAAGGATTGCTCGAACGTCATCGGCGGGGTGAGCGATTGCCGGTTTCCGAGGCGGATTATATCGTCGGCGCTCTGGTCAGTATCGAACGCGGCGGTCGTTTCGAGGGTTCCCGCGAAATCCTGCGCATTCCCATTTTTGAAACCCACAGCTTCATTGTCGGCCGATTTATGATCGGTATGGAAACCCGAAATGCCGGTATCGACGAACTCGGCCGTGAAAATCCGATCTACCGTTTGCTCAGGAGGGAATAAAGACCGTGTTCGGATTTCCGGCTATGACGGATTAAAGGAATGGCTTGATTTATCGCTGATGACAGGTCGGTTATCGTGCAGCTTTTTTCCAGGTGACCTGTTGACGGCCGGCCAGAAATCGCGTGAGCCCCAGGAAAATCGCGATATTCATCGTAATGAAATATTTCGGTACGCTGAGAATCTTGAACGCGGAGCCCAGTTTCGGCAAAATCGTGCCGATTATCCCTGTCAGATAAAAGACGCTCTGCAGCAGCAGTGTACTGCCATAAAAGGGCTGACCCGCCAGTATCAGATTCGCCGTCAGAATCCCCGCCAGGAAAAACGGCACCAGCCAGCGCAACAGTTTATGACTGATGAAACAGAAACTGACCCATCCGCACCGCGGATCGAGAATCTTCGGTACCAGCAGCAGCGACTGGAAATTTCCCGCGCTGATGCGGATACGCCGCCGCAGTTCGCCCGTCCAGCTTGAAATCGTCTCGCTCGCATGGGCATCATCCGCAAACTTACAGCGATACCCCTGCGTCATGATCTTCATGCCCTGAACCTGGTCTTCAGTGACGGCATTGTCCGGCAGCTTCTGGAACAAGTGCCGACGTATCGCAAAGATACCGCCATTGATTGTCGGCACCACGCCCAGATGACTTTCCTTCTGCTTGATCCAGTTTTCATAGCGCCAGTAAAGCCCTTCCGGTTGACAGGTATCCGGATTGCCTTCGGCGGACACCAGTTCGAGTTTGCCGTTCACACACCCGATACGCGGTTCACGAAAATGCTGGATCAGCCGGCGTACCGCGTCGGTCCTGAAGAGCGTATTGGCATCGGAAAAAACGACAATATCGCTTTTGACCATCGGCATCAGCTGGTTCAGCATCCGAACTTTACCTGAGCGGTATTGATTATGCAATGTATGAAAACGATCATTTTGTATCGTTTCCAGAATGGCCCCGGTCCTATCCGTTGATCCATCCGAGCCGATGAGAAAGTTTAGTTTGCCCCGTGGATAATCCAGCGCAAGGCAATTGGCGATTTTCTCCGGCAGGACGTTTTCCTCATTGAACGCGCTGATGACCATCGTTACCGTCGGCAGATCCGCCTCGGCAATCGGAAACATCTCAGATACCCCTCGGTTCGCCTTAAAAACGCGGACCAGCAGCGTCATTCGTCCGATAATATAAATCAGTAGCGGGTAGAGAAAATAGGTATAGACTGTCGCTCCCAGGCAGAGCCAGAAGATGATTTTCCAGATTGTCTGAGCCGTATCGCCCATAAAAGATTACCTTAACATCTCGAGTTCGTTCCCCTGTTTTGTCGTCATTTAATGAGTCGCAATTAAGAACATTTTTTACTTTCGGCAATAGACTTCCAGGTTGCCCAGCGTTCGGCCGCTGACCGATTCCACCGCACGCAATACCTTGTGGCTGAGCGTTTTCAAACGGTTAATCGCGGGTGAGCCGGCATTGTTTTCTGTGGGCGTGGTCTGAAAATGAATCAATTGCAGACCGGCCTGTTCGGCCAACTTCCTGAAGGTCTGTTCATTGAAAAAATACAGATGCATGGTCGGACCAAAAGCCGCCCGCTCCGACCCCAGCACCTGATGCAGCAGAAAACCCTTTATTTTCTGCCAGCGGTCGCCGGGAAAACGCAACGCCATGATGCCGCCGGGCCGGAGCCATTGTCGGCATTGTCTGAGAAAAAGCCGCGGATCGGGAACGTGCTCGATGACATCCCATGCCGTAATGACGTCAAATTCATTTTCCGGCAGCCTTGCCTCATAAATATCCGACTGCTCAACGGGCAATCCGTAATATTCCATCGCGAAATGGGCGAACGCCCCGGCGGGTTCTATACCGCTCACCTGGAAGTGCTTCTTCCGTGCCAGGTGCAAAAAAAAGCCGGAACCGCATCCGATGTCCAATAATTTTGCAAGTTTCCCTTCGTTCTTATTTGCCAGCAAACCTGTGATTCGTGCCAGCGCCGCCAGAAAAACTGGCTGTTTGGCTTTATCATGTTCGGCGTAGTTTGCATGGCTGCTATCCGATTCATATAAATAAGGCGCGTTATAATCCACCAGCCGCGGATTGGTATAGACCAGCCCGCAGACCCGGCATTTGACAATGTCGAATGTGAGCTTGCGGTCAAAATAGGGCAGGGTTTCCCGATGATACGGTCGGGTTTTGTCCGAACCGCACAGATTGCACGCAATCCGCTCCCAGGCGATTTCCGGCACAACGGAAAATGATGGTTTGTCAACAGCAACGATGGTCATGATGTCTTTACCAGGTGGCGGGCGAAAGTGCGGAAGGCTTTGACGTTCCGTTTGGCTTCATGATAATTTGTCAGCGACTGTCCAAGCTTACGGAACAGATACTTTCTGCGAAGATAATAGTCGCGCCGGGCATGGTTGCAGAATCGCAGAATTTCTTCACCCTGCAGTCCCGGCAGATCGACCGTGCAGTTATGCAGCCCCTCAGCGGTCAACCAGTGCTCGTAATCGTTCGTTCGCAGATACCCCTGCTCCCGCGACCAGTCATATAACTGCGTTCCGGGATAAACGATCATGGGAAAAAACTGCACCGTATCGGGATTGAGTTGCTTGGCCAGTCGCAGTGTATCCTGCATGGTTTCCCGGGTTTCGCCGGGGTTGCCCACCACAAAGCAGCCATGCACCAGCAGACCCGCCCGCCGCGCATTGGCCATAAATTCACGGCCCTGATCAACATGAGTTTTTTTGTTAATGCTATCCAGAATGCTCTGGCTGCCGCTCTCAAAACCGGCTATCAACAGCCGGCAGCCCGCGGATTTCATCAATCGCATAGTCTCATAATCCAGATCCACACGGGTATCGCACCAGAACGGCAAGGTATTTCTCTGACGGATAAGACGCTCGCAGATGTTCCGTAGCCGGTTCTTGTCGCCTGTAAAGAGATCATCTTCGATGCCGATTTCCTTGATTTCCGGCATCTCCTCCGCGACCCACGCGAACTCTGCCGCGACGTTTTCCGCGGAGCGCATGCGATATTTCCCCCGGTGCATGACCTGCGGATACAGACACCAGCGGCAGCGATGCAGACAGCCGCGCGAGGTGATGGTCATCAGCATGGGGAACCGGGCCGCTGCGAAGAAATAATCGTTAACGTTCAGATACTGCCGGTAAATTTCGCCCGCCCAGGGCAGTCTGTCGAGATCGAGGAGCAGCTCCCGGTCATGGTTGTGGACAATTTGCCCCTCCCGTCGGAACGAAAACCCGGCGATATGCTCCCGGCTTCCCCCGTCTCGCCTGTTGATCGCCAGATCGACACAGGTCTGGTCATATTCTCCCCGGACAATGCCGTCCAGAAAAGGGTGGTTACGCAGTAAATCCTCGGCACAGGCAGTTGCATGCGTACCGACCAGAAAGACCGATGTTTCAGGGAATGCCGTTTTGAGACTGCTGGCGGTGCGCAGGTCTTCGGATATGCTTGGGGTTGAGGTGTCGCAGAATATCATTGCTGGGGGATTGGCCCGAAGATAATATGTGACATCGCCGATTTGCCAGCCGCGGGCAACCGCATCGATGAGATCAACGTTAAACGGTTGTGAACGAGCCGCATAGCCCGCGGCATACGCCAGCCAGAGCGGATAATAGAGCGTGCCGCTCTTGGTCACCGCCGGTGAGCGGCTGCTGCGGGAATAGGGCAGACCGCGAAATGGGCCGTTCAGAAATACGATATTCATAGTGCTGTTCTACTCGTTACAAATGAATCTGTAAATCATTACTCCTGGTATGCCATTTCCTAAACAGGTCGACTGTATGAGGGACGAAAACCCATCGTCGCGTTTATTGTGGTATGTCGTACTGGCTTCTAACTCTTGGTTCCTGACTCCTTCAATAGAATCGGTCCCTTTGAGTAATTAAGATTGACTTTGGCAGGTATCCAAACTTAACCTTCGCATTTTTTTGATAACGCTTTGGCGTTCCGCAGGGTCTTTTAAGCCCGACGATATTATGATTCACTTTCGGATAAGTGATCGAAAATCGCAAAAAAACGTTGCATCGCTGACAAAAGGCCCTGTAAGGCCTTATCAGTTAATGATACCACAAGAAAAAGTGCGAAATCGCACTCCGGATTTCCTCATGTTTATTCTGTCTGGAAAACTATGTCGTTGGAACAACTCTCTTTTGTGTCCACATCGGCTGACAGGGGACCATCATTGGTTCCGGCGCATGCGTATAGGCATGGCAGCCGACGACCATCATGCCCATCATGAACCAGAAATTCAGACCGCCTCCCGGCAGCATATATGTATTATTGACCAGCCAGATCAACATCTGGACGCTCATGCCGGCCAGCCCTCCCAGCAGAGATGCCTGAACCAGCGGGTGATGTATATGTCGTGACTGACGCCAGATATAATGCCACAAGGTGCCCAGCAGGAAAACGAAACAAAGAAAGCCCTGAATCCCCATGCGGGCCACCAGGTTCATCCAGAACGAATTCCAACTGTCAAAAACATTGGAGGCGTTTTTGAAGATCAATGAACTGTCGCCATCCGGCGTTCCGAGATAGATGTTGTTGCCCAGTCCGGAGCCGAATGGAGAGGTCAGCAGCAATTCGACCAGCTTCTGCGGATAGGATAACCGCTCGTCATTTATAATCATGAGCATGGGAGAGTTCAGGAACGCAAACAGATGCTCATGCATAAGAATCATTCCCATCGGTATCAGAAACAGGACCGTAAACCGGACCCATCTGCTTTTCAGGCACAGCAAAATGATGATAACCAGCGGCAGGCATATCATCGCCGCACGCGAACCGGTCAACACCAGGCAAACGATATTACATACCACCACCAGCACACAAAACAGCCGGTATCTGAGTCGGATGCCATGACCGATCATTATCGAAAATGCAATGCCTATAAAAAGTAAAAGCTGTGAACTTAATACGTTCGGATCGCCGTAACTGCTCAACACTCGCATATAGTTTATGTCATTGCCCTGGAGGTAAGCTTTAGAATAATCACCGCCGCCGGTATTGTGGGTGATATTGGGAATGAGAATATCCGTGCCCCAAAAAACCTGCAAAAGTCCATAAACGCTGACCAGCATGGAAATCGACAATATCAGTCCGATAAAAACATTGAATTGCCTTCGTTCTCGAAAGGTGTCGATGCAGAAAAAGAAAATCGTCAATGAAAAGAAATAAAAGCACAAATCCAGAAAAACCATCAGCGGTCGTCCGCCCATGCATAAGCCGTAACAGGCGCTGAAAAAGGCGGTCAGAGCAAAGACAATAACCAGCTTTTTGAAAAAAGGCGGTCCGACCTCGGAGTGATGCCGCCGCAGAAACCACTCAACCCCCAGTATAGCCGTCAGGATATGCGGTATCGGCAGAGGGAGCAGGTTCTTCTCCAGCGTGAATCCCGCGCGCGGGAACGCGAAAAATACAATCGTCAATATAAACAGCCACCAGTACGGCCGCCGGGTTGGTTGCAGTAATATCACCAGCCCCGCGATCGTTAATGACAGCAGGCTCACAATAAATGGGTCACGCAGGAGAAACATGCCTGGTTACCTTAATACATAAGTATATTATCAATTCGCACTAACTGTCATATCGGCATAAATGATGGTGAATTCATGATATTTATTACGATTATGCGGATAATTCCTCCTGTTATGAAAATGTATTATGGGCAGCTTGCCCGTGAATGAGTTGATTTCAACTCGGTTATTCGATTCGCTGATGTCCCGGATATAGATAGAAAGGCTTACAGCATGAAACGGTATCTGAAATTTATTCGGACGCAGGTTCGTTATCGGTCCATTTCTCCAGTATTCGCAATATACCCATCGTGACCCAGACCAGCATGAACGGCGAGAGCGCAGCGCGAAAACGAAAACCCACTATGATTAAATAGTATGGCAGCGGCATGACCAGGCAGTACACTCCCAGTATCCAGAATATCTGCCGCGCCTGTCTGTTCACCGCCCATCCCCATAAACCGGCTATCGTCTCGACCGATAAATACAATGACAGCATCAACAGTAAAATCGTATTGGTCGTGCTGCCGCGCTGGATGGATAAATGAATGCGATCGAAATCACCCATCCAGAACATGATCACCCGCAGCCCGCATTTTTTTATATACCCCGGCAGGTCGCTCGATATGGCTTCCCGCGACCGCTGCCACATCCATTGATCGTATGCCGTTTCACCCATCTCCTCCAGTTTCTCCGCCAGATCTTTGCGATACAGTAACTGATATTGCGTGAAGCCGCGGCCGTGCCCGCCGCGGGCGTCGGGATGATTACCGCAGAACATTTCCGGCCCTACCATGCTGCGCACAAACAGGAATTTATCGAACTCACGATAATTACGCACTGTCCAGGGCGCCGCGACAGCAGCAAATCCCATGATCAGCAGCAATCCCGGCAGCAGCATCTTTTTGATGTCCCATCGAAACAACCGCCATAATCCCAGCAGTCCGATAAACGGCCAGCAAAGTGTCCAGCCCGGATTACTCAGCGATATAAGCCCCATCAGACCGCCAGTCAAGATGAACCAGTATAAAGGGACCGGGGCTTCCCAATATAGAATGATAATCGCAGCCAGCAGCGTCAGCAGTAAATGCGTCAGCGCTGTTTCCCAGGCCTGGCCCGATACTAAGATCAGAGAGGGACTGACGGCAAACAGTAATCCGTATAGCAAAGCCGGCCTGGGTCCGATTTTTCGTCGGAGTATTATCATCATAATCCAAACCGTTCCTGCCTGCAGAGCGATATTCAACAATTGGATTGCCAGGTAGAAAAGCCGCCCTTCGCTGCCGAACAGGTAAAGTACTCCGCTAAGCACCCATACATAAAGCGGTGGTACGACCGCGGTTGGTGAATCCTCCGGCGGCACGTAAGGATTGCTGTAGCCGTAACCGTCAACAATACGCTGCGCGATCATGACCATTTCGTCGCCGTCGCGCCAAGCCAGCTTACCGCCTAGCCCCAATCCCGCCAGACGCAGGATAACCATCAGAACGATGATAAACCCGAAACTCCGTTTATGGCAAACTATTGTATTAAAAATTGCTTTCATAGCGTATGCTTATACTCGTTCCGATTGATTATTTCCGTTTATCCAAACGTTAATATGAGCGGGTAAAGCTTTTACGTCCAGACCTGGCGGGAATTCTCATACCCTTTGGGTATTAATGCCATACTGCTCTGGCGGAACGATCATTGGTACAGCCGTAGATATCGACCTGTTTTATACATCACCGTTAAAATATATCGACATTTCCGCTGTCCGATAACTCCTGGCAGCGACTTATCATTCCGGTGTGTTGGAAACAAAGAGGGGATCGACCTTGATACGGGCCTGTACGCCCGTCAGCCGCAGGGCCAGATCTTTCTGCAGGTTGGCGATTATCGATTTTTTACGACGGCGATCGGCGCTTTCCGACAAGGTGATTTCAAAATCCGCGATGACTTTCTCGCCCTGACCGATAATGCGCAATTCATGAAAATTGCTGATGTTGTCATTTTCGGCGACGGTATCCCGAATTGTCTGGTAAATCTCGCCGTACCGGGCATGCCGGACGTTCAGCGGATCGACATGCACCACCGTCGCGGCTCCGGTTTCCTTTTCAATGAAATATTCCACCCGGTCTGATATCTCATGAAGATCAATCGCCTTTTCCCGGTCATCCACTTCGATATGCAGCGATACCAGTTTCGTGTGACCGTAATGATGCACTATCACATCGTGCACTCCCCATACTCCCGGAATTCTTCGTGCCAGATCTTCTATGCGATAGATCATGTTCTTGCTCGGCCGTTCGCCCATCAAGGGGCTCATCGTGTCCCGTGCAATAATATAGCCGCTGTACATGATGATCAAAGATACCGCCGTTCCCGCTACCCCGTCCAGATTATGAATGCCTAAATAAGACGCCAGCATTGCCAGCAATACCATGACCGTCGAAAAGGCGTCGCTGCGATGATGCCAGGCATCCGCCGTGAGCGTTTTATACTCGTTCCGATTGAAAATCCCCGTTTTGCCGGAACGTAATTATTTGCGGATAAAAAGCTTACGCCCGGCCCTGCCGGGAATTTTCATACCCTTTGGGTATAGATTCGATCATATCGCCCATCGTCACGGCCAGCCGCGCCATCAGCTCCTTGAGAACTACCGTAGCGGTTAAAATAACAACGACCACGGCATTTATCTTGTCTGATTGTATTACCGGATCGAAAATCTTAATCACCGATGATTTCAATATTTCGATACCCGTAACAATCAGAATCAGTGCCACTACCAGGGCCGCGATAGACTCCGCCCGCCCGTGCCCGAAGGGATGCTCTTTGTCGGCCGGCTTCTGAGCCAGATGAAACCCGATAAAAATGATGATGGAGGTACCCGAATCTGTCAGGGTATGCACTGCATCGGCAATCAATCCCACACTGTGCAGCATGATGCCCATCGTTCCCTTGATGATGAACAGCAGGACATTCAGCACGATGCTGATCGTCGCCGCCAGCCGGCCGTATCTGCCCCGTACTTCAGGATTGCTTACCTGCGCATGGTCCTTGATGCACCTGCGAACCAGCCATCTTGTAAATGATTTCATCATAACGGTTCATTGGATGCCGCCCGGCGGCCGTTTCAGTCCTTCATTTAACTGCTTGCAATCATATCCATAATAATTTACATTTTAGCCGGTTTTATGATCGATGGCAAAACAACAAATTATAGGTTCAGGAGCGATTTGTGAACTTTTTATTCGAGATCATACATCCCGGCGATGTCCATTTTTTCCGGCTGGCCATTGCCGAATTGCAGCAGCGCAGCCATAATGTCGCCGTGACGGCACGCGAAAAAGATGTCGCCATTCCGCTGCTCGAAAACTACCGGATTCCCTTCGTAAAGCTCACCCACGTCGGCAAAGGGCCCGCCGGCCTGTTCGTGGAAATGCTCATGCGGGATTATAAGCTTTGGCGGTTCTGCCGGCAGTTCAAGCCGGACGTTCTGACCAGCGTCAGCGGTGTTTTTGCCTCGCATGCCGGTTTTCTCACCGGTAAGCCTGCCGTCGTCTGGGACGATACCGAGCATCAGAAACAGATTCATATCCTCACCTGGCCGTTTGCCAGGTATGTCTTGACCCCTGATTGTTACACCAAATCGGCCGGTAAAAAGCAGCGAACCTACCCCGGCTGTCACGAACTCGCCTATCTGCACCCCCGACGTTTTACTCCCGATCCCGACGTTCTCCGTCAAAACGACATTGATCCTGACAGCAGATACTGTGTTATTCGCATGGTAAGCTGGGGCGCGATACATGATGTCGGCCAGCGCGGCCTCGATGAGAAGAAAAAAATCGTCTTTGTTAATGAAATTGCCCGCTATGCCCGGCCTTATATTACATCCGAAGGCCCTTTGCCCCATGAACTTGAACCCTATCGCATGACCGTGCCGGTGCATCACATTCACCACCTGCTGGCTTTCGCATCCCTGTGCGTGGCTGAGGGGGCGACGGTCGCTTCGGAAGCCTGCGTTTTGGGCGTACCGACGATCTATGTCAATTCGCTCAAGCTGGGCTACCTCAATATGATGGAAGATTATGGCTTGCTCTGGCAATCGCTCGATATGGACGACATCCAGAACAAAGCCGTATCTCTGCTTCAGCAGCCCGGTACGACTGAAAACGCCCGGGCCGCCCGCGAAAAACTCCTTCGCGATAAAATCGACATGACGTCTTTCATCGTTGAAACACTGGAAAAAGCCGCCCACGGCGAAGAGCTTTAAAGCAATATCGTCTAAATTTCTTATTTGTAAAAGCTTATGATTGTGTCCGCCACTTCTTCCAGCATAACTTCGGTCAGTTCCGGATAGATTGGCAGGGCCAGAATATCCTCTGAAACCGCCTCGGATACCGGGAAATCACCCTTTTTATACCCTAAATCAGCAAAACATACCTGTAAATGCAGTGGAACCGGGTAATAAATATCACAACCGATCTGATTTTCCCTCAGGTGGCTGACCAGCTCGTCCCGACGCGGTGCCCGAATACAATACTGATGATAAGTCGATGCGCAATCATTTGATATATATGGAGTTATAATGTCTGTTCCCGCGAATTTCTCGTCATAAATCGCCGCGTTCTGACGGCGTTTTTCGTTCCAGGCCGCCAGATGCGGCAGCTTGCACAGCAGCACCGCCGCCTGCATCGCGTCCAGCCGGAAATTGCCCCCGACAAATTTATGATAATATTTCGGCTCCATGCCGTGATTCCGCATGATCATCGCCCGATGATGCAGTGATTCATCGTTCGTCACCAGCATGCCGCCGTCGCCGGCCCCGTTGAGATTTTTTGTCGGGTAAAAGCTCAGACAGCCCGCGGTCCCAATACTCCCGGCAGGGCGGTCCTTATAGGTGCTGCCGATAGCCTGGGCGCAATCCTCTATCACGCTAAGTCCATGCTTTTCAGCCACTTGCATGATCGTATCCATATCCGCCATCTGCCCATACAGATGCACCGGCATAATCGCCTTCGTCCGTTCCGTTACTGCCCCTTCGATCTGCCCGGCGTCGATATTGTATGTTTTCTCATCAATATCCACGAAAACCGGCTTTGCCCCCAACCGAACAATGCAGCCTACCGTCGCGAAAAACGTAAACGGCGAAGTTATCACTTCATCCCCCGATCCGATCTCAAGACTCATCAGGCTGTTCAGTATCGCATCGGTCCCGCTGGAGACCCCCACACCGTACCGGCATCCGCACGCCGCCGCCACCTGCTGCTCCAACTTCGCCACCTTTGGCCCGCCGACGCACATCTGGGAGTCCAGCACGTCCGTCACTTCCGCTATAATCTCATCCCGCAACGGACCAAACTGCACCCGCAAATCCAGCATTGGTACTGCCATAGTTTGACCTCCTGTAATCTTTTTAGGGCATGTTACAGTAATGTTCATTGAAATGCAATTAACGATTAATAATCCGGAAATGAAACTTATCAGGAACGTATGTGTATGCATAAAAAAAGGTTACGACCCTTTCGGCTGTAGATTAGTTTACGCTGCCCGCATATAAAAAACTTTTAATTTCATCATTTTTTCGTTACTTTATTTAGTTATTCAAACGTACTGTATTGAGTTATTGGCCTGGTTTTTATGGATAACTAATGAATCTATTGATGGTACTGTCAACCAATCGTTTCCCACCCGACCGTCGTGTCGAGCGCGAGGCCCGCGATCTGATTCGCGACGGTCATCAGGTGTATTTGATGGCCCGGCGCATACCCGGGCAGCCGCGTGAAGAATGTATCGATGGCATCAATGTCATACGTGTGGAGTTGCCATGCCAGTGGAAGAAAGCTATTTCGGATTTGATCTATTTCTTTTTTCAACGATATTTTATGTTTTTTCTAATCCTTTATGCCTGCTGGAAATATCGTATCGATGCCCTGCATGTTCATGATTTGCCTTATGCCTTTGCGGCAACGCTGGCGGGTAAGGTTGCAGGTCTCCCGATCGTTTTCGATATGCATGAGCATTACACCGAAATGCTGCAACACAGTTTTAAGGCGAAAACATATCAGAAGTTTAAACCTTTTGCAATTATTTTGTTGAGTCTGCTTAACCTGGAAGAAAGGTTCGCCTGCCGCTGGTCGGATAAAATCATCGTTGTCGCCCGTGAGCATATTCCCAGAATCGTCAGTTTAAACAAAAGCCCGGAAGATATTATAGAAATTACGAACACCGACGATATAGATTATTTCTCCGGGTTACAGATAGATGCCTCGATTGTTGAGCAATACAAGGACGATTTTGTTATATTGTACACTGGCGCCATTTGTCCTTTGCGCGGTTTGGATACGGCTGTCAGGTCGATGCCTTTGATTATAAAAGAAATTCCTCGCGCAAAGCTATTGATTGTCGGAGACGGTCCCAGTAAAAACGAAATCGAAGAATTGAGTCGGTCGATGAATCTCGGCGACCGGGTTGAATTTACCGGCTATCAATCTTTTACCAGATTGCCGTCTTACATTGAAGCGTGTCAGGTGGGCCTGATCCCGCATATCTCGACGCCTCATATCGAAACGACCATGCCCAATAAAATATTTCAATATATGATGCTCGAAAAACCGGTCATCGTCAGCAGTACGCGCCCCATGATGCGGGTCGTTAACGATGCCGGTTGCGGCTATATTTTTCAGGTGGACGATGAAAATTCTCTGGCGGCAACAGTGCTGGAGGTTTACCGGGATACGACGCGCGTCCAGCGTGGAAAGAAAGGCAAAACGGCGGTCCTGGACCGCTATAACTGGAGTCAGACCGTCCGGCCCCTGCTCGATTTATACCGGCATAACCTGAGCCGGAAGACGAACATAAGGAAAGAAACGGCTTGAAAATCCTCCATTTTGCACATTCTTTTATACCCCAGTATGGAGGTACGACCTCCAGATTATTGTACATGTTGACAGGTGACGAGAACACCCATTACCTTCACGTACCTTATCCTGATTTAAAATGTGAAGTAATCCCGGAACAGAGCGAGTATGACAATGTAAAAGTATTCAGGCATTGCTTAAGGAAAAAACTTATGTTTTCACCTCCGCTTATTGATCCCATATCCATCATGAATGCCGGATGCATGGCAAAAAAAGCCTCTCAAGGGAATTATGATATTGTACACGGACATAATCCTGCTGTGTATTATCGAGCAGCACTAAACGTCGCTCGAAAAAAAAAGTTACCGTTAATTTATGAATACCATCAATTGCCGTTTGACAGCGTTGAGATAAATCCCAATATTTCCCCTTTTTTCAAGCCAGTTATTAAAAAAGCTTCTTTGATCGAAGAGGCTTCTTTTATACAAAAGGCGGATCGCATTATTGTTCAAACCAAAATGAAAAAGGAACGTCTTATTGAATTATTCAGGATTGATTCAGACAAGATACGAATCATACCAGCCGCTGTTAATGAAGCAATATTTGATTCAAAAAAATATGAAGATGACAGAGCATATTTACGTCATAAATATGGCTGGGAAGATAAGATAGTTTTTATGTATAGCGGATTGCTACATCCCAGTAATGGCGTCCTTTTTTTCCTTGAGTCACTCAAGCATATTTCTGAGCAACATAAGAACATAATGAAAGTTGTCATTTGCGGGAGAGGTCCGCTGGTCAATGAGATTGAAAAATATCGAAATACTGAACCTGAACTATTAGAACTATTAGGCCAGGTTCCATATGACCAAATGCCTCGATATTATAAAGCGATTGATGTGCTGGTTGTGCCGATGATGCCTTCCTGGGTTGCTGAATGTAGTAATCCCTCCAAAATATTGGAAGGAATGGCTATGGAAAAAATAGTATTGGGAAGTAATGTCAAAGGTATAACTGAATTGTTGGTTAATAATGAAAACGGCATTGTTTACGAAAAAGGGGTCTCTAAATCATTGGTTGAAAAAATTATCTTTATTTTAGACCATTATGATTCATTGAATTCGATTTGTAAAAATGCTCGAAGGACAATCATTCAAAATCGAACTAGTAAACATACGAAAAAGCTACTCGACAGTATCTATACATCGTTATTTTAAAAATCACACAATATTTACTTGATTAGTCCATACTGTGACTATTGGATCGTATGCCATGATAATAATTGACAACACACTACATGAAATAGTGCATGAAATCGATGAAGTATTTAAAAGTTCAGGAAGAGATTACAGATCGAATATTATTTCTTCGGACAGCGCCAAGAGATATTTTTATGACAGTTACTATAGAATTCATGAAATGGTGAAGCTTTTGGCCCCGGTAGCATCTGGTAAGAAGATTCTTGATATTGGGATCGCCTATGGTTTTTACGATATCGTCTTTAAGAAATGTTATAATTTTGACGTGACCGGCGCTGATCTTTCAGAAAACATCGATTTGTATTGCCATCTCCCGAGGAAATATGATATTCCAGTTATTCCCTATAATATTTTTCAACCTGGCGAGTCTATTCCAGATGAAAGTTTCGACATAGTCATATTGTCAGAAGTGCTGGAGCATTTACGCATGTCCCCCCTGAGAGTTTTAGGAGAATTGTATAGGATATTAAAACCCAATGGCTATCTTGTTCTTACGACGCCAAATATCGCAAGGTTGAATAATATAGCGATGCTTATGTTGGGCAGAAATATCATGGAACCTTTTCCTGATAACGATGAAGGTATGAACCATATCACAGATCTAATTATGCATATTAGAGAATATACGATGTCAGAATTATCAACATCAATGGAGCAGGCAGGATTCAGGATTTCCAAAAAGAGATATCTAAAAACGCAGGAGCTGGCGTCATGGCGGTTCTGTTCCGGCATGACGAAAAAAATTCCGCGTTTGATGAGGCTGCTGTTGACTTCTGTTGTAGTTCCCTGGAGAAGCATTCTGCTCATTACCGGACGAAAAGCGTGATCGTATGAATATCCGTACCCGCAGCGTTATCATTATGCTCAGCCAGGGGATTCTTAAGGCCTCGACGCTGATTCTCAGTATCGTTCTGGTCAGAATCGTCACGCAGGAGACTTACGGCACTTTTCGACAGGTGAATCTCGTTTATCTGACGCTGGCCGGTTTGCTGTCCATGCAGCTGCAAAACAGCTTTTATTATTTCATTCCTCAACTGAATCCCCTGTCGCGACGTTATCTGTTAACGCAGACGATTTATACCTCCTGCGTTATCTCTCTGGTCATCGCCGCGCTCATGTTCTTCGCCTCGGGCTTTATCGCTCAGTATTTTGATAATCCCCGGCTGGCCCTCTTGTGCCGGATCTTCGCCCTGTATCCCTTTGTCGAACGGCTTTTCTTTATCACACCCTCTTTCATGATTAGTATGGACAAAGCCGTCAGTGCCGGCCTGTACAGTCTGGCCGCGTCCCTGGGCAGAATCCTGACCGTTACGGCGGTCTTTCTGCTGGGATACGATCTCGTTACCGCCTTATGGGCCGTTATCGGCTTTGGCGTCATTCTGGCGGCGGTCAGTCTCATCCACATGTACCGTCTGACAGAAGGGCGGTCCTGGGGTATCGATAGAAAGCTTTGGTGCGAACAGTTGATGTATGTCCTGCCGCTGCTGGCCGCCAATCTCGTCGGCGTCACTAATCTGCAATTGAATAAAATTTTGATCTCCCTCTTCTTTTCCCCTGAGAAATATGCCGTGTATGATGTCGGGACGATTGAGCTGCCGTTTGTGACCATCGTGACTTTCAGCCTCACCAACGCGATTCTGCCCGATCTGGTGCGAATGTACAAGGAAGGGCATCTGATGCGTGCCCTGGGGACCTGGCAGGAGGCGGCCCGCAAAAGCAGTTTCGTTATTTTTCCCTGCTTTGTCTTTCTGCTGTTTTTCGCCCATGAAATCATCGTTTTCTGTTTTGGCGAAGATTACAGCCTGGCAAGCTGGCCCTTCCGAATCTTCCTGTTCTCCATGCCTATCCGTATCGCTGTTTACGCGACCATGTTTCGGGTGGTCAATAAGAATAAATACATAGCATACAACGCAGTTCTGGAACTAGTGATCAATTTCTTAATCAGTTTGTCTCTGCTGTATCTGGGCGGCAATACCTTGCTCGCCTTCGTTGGTCCGACGATCGGCATGGTGTTGGCTGGCTGGGTGGCCTGGATTTATATGCTCGTTAAGCTAAAATCCATCATGAACATTTCGTTTCGTCAGGTTATGCGCTGGGGGGAACATGTCCGCCTGCTGGCGATCTTCACCGGTTGCGGCCTGGCGGCCTGGCTGTGTCCCTTGCCCGTCAGTTCACTGTTACTTTTCCTGTTGATTAAAGGGGTGCTGTTTGTCGCCCTTTCGTTTGCGGTTTTGCTGGCTACCCGCTCTTTTTCAGCCGAGGAGCTGAAAATATTGCGGAATCCTGCGCATTTGTTCAAGCAGTCATAAAGTTGAATGGAAACCATTTGTAGAATTTTCATTCGATTATGATTTTTTGATTAATTGAACACAATAGCCCGCGATGTCACATCGGGGGGTCGTCATATTAGCCCATAACCACCCCTCACTTCATGTGAGGGGTTATTTCCTGTGAATGGTTACGATAAATGATATTGACTAATTGAACCAGTCCGGCTATATTCAGGCGGTCCTGTTATCTTAATTTAATGTGTAAAAGTCATGAAGCTGATCATCCAGATACCCTGTTATAATGAAGAAGAGACGCTACCCGAGGTCATGCGGGACCTGCCGCGCGAGCTGCCAGGTGTGGACCGGATCGAGTATCTCATCATCGACGACGGCAGTTCCGATAACACCGTCGAGGTGGCCCGGCGGCTGGGCGTGCATCATGTCGTCCGGCAGGGCCGGAATCAGGGCCTGGCGCGCGCTTTTCTGGCCGGCATGAGGCGTTGTCTCGAGCTTGGCGCTGACATCATCGTCAACACCGACGGCGACAATCAGTATCAGGGCCGGTGTATCGGCAATCTTATCGCCCCGATCGTCAACGAACACATGGATATCGTCGTCGGCGTCCGCCCCATAGACAACATCGAACATTTTTCCTGGCTCAAGAAAAGGCTCCAGCGGCTCGGCTCCGGCGTCGTCCGGCAGTTTTCCGATACCGACATTCCCGATACCACCAGCGGCTTTCGGGCCTATTCGGCCGAGGCCGCCATGCGGCTGCATGTATTTAACAGCTATACCTATACCCTCGAAACCATCATCCAGGCCGGCCACATGAATATGAAGATCGCTCATGTGCCGATCAAGGTCAATCCCCAAACCCGAGAATCACGTCTGATAAGCTCCATCCCCGGCTATATCTGGCGCTCCGGCACGATCATCCTCCGCTCCTATCTCTATTACCGCCCATTGCGGACGTTCGTTGTGTCCGGAATCGTCGTTGGCCTCCTCGGTTTGATTCTACTGGTGCGTTGGCTGCTGCTGGGTGCGTCAGGGCATTACCCTTCGCTGATCATGGCCTCGGTGATATTAAACGCTTCGTTTCTGCTTTTTGTTATCGGTTTTCTGGCCGATCTGATCAGCGCCAACCGCAAGCTCATTCAGGAAAACCTCTTCGCCACCCGCTTTTCCATGTATAAGCAAACCGGCCAGCCCGTTTCATTCATGGATATTACGGTCCCCGCCAAGTCCGCTCCGGATGACAAGGACGCCTGACCGCTCATCCGGTTTTCTCCCACGCATATTCCAGCAGGTCCGCATCTGCTTCCTGCGAACGGGAAACTCAATGGGAAGCAGTTTATATACTGGTAACGAATGAATATGTTCAAGTTGGGAAAATATAATTATGTGCGGGTAAAACACTTACGCTTGGCCCTGGCGGACATCCCATATCCGTTGGGTATAAAACATTGCTATTCATCCTCATTTTTCATAACATGTCAATTCTATGAGTATGATGTTATGAATTCCCCGCAAAACCAACCGCTTTTAAAGGGTTCCATATGACGCTTTACATCAATGGCCAAAAAATTGAAGATCAAGACATTCAACAGGAAATGGAGCGATTACGCCCGCATTATGAAGAAATGATCGCGGACGCCTGTTCGGAGGAAATGCAGAATCAGCTGCGCGAATGGTCCCGGGAAAATCTTATCGAGCGGGAGCTGATCCGCCAGGCCGCCCAGAATGACCCCGAGCCGTTTCCGGCTGAGCAGCTCGAAAAAATCTGGCAGGATTATCGGCAGCAAAACACCTCCCCCGACATTTCCGAAACCGACATGGATGAAGAGGTCTTTAAGCATGAAGTGGCGGAAAAACTGAAAATCGAGCGGCTGATGGAAAAAATCACGCAGAATATCGCCGATCCTGCCGAAGATGATATTAATCAGTTCTACCAGGAAAATAAGAGCAGGTTCATGCGCCCCGAAGCCGTGCGAGCCTCCCACATTGTCAAGCATCTCACTTCCGGCGAAGACGTTGCTGCTATCCGCCGCGAGCTTCAGGAAGCCCTGCAGCAGCTGCGCAGCGGTGCGGCTGATTTTGCCGAATTGGCGCGCCGGTATTCGGAGTGTCCCGAAAGCGGCGGTGATCTGGGCTATTTTCCTCGCGGCCAGATGGTCCCGGAATTTGAAGATGTGGTATTTAACATGGAGGTTGGCGAGATCAGCGACGTCTTCCAGACTGAATTCGGCTTCCATATCGCCACCGTAACCGAAAAACACCCCGCCCACGTCGCCGAACTCGCAGAAATCCGGGATGACATCATCCGCGAACTGACCCGGCAGAAAAAAGAAAAAGCCCTCGAAGATTTCGTCGATGCCGAAAAACTCAAAGCCGCCATCGAAGAAAAATAAATATGTTATTTAGTGAGGGCTTTCTGTTATCGCAAAAACGAATTTGAGAAGAAAATCCGTGTCTGGTACCCCATGGGGTAGATATTCCGGATGGGGATGAGCGTAACCGTTTTATTCGCAAATGTTTACGTCCCGACACAACGGAAAATTCAATAGGAACAGTATAAAAATTCATAACTGCGAGCCAGATGCCCGTGTCAAAGCTTTCGCAATTCGATATAATTACTAAAAACTTGACTTTGTTTTCCGACAAACTTAATATCCATTTAGAGTGTTTTGGATACCAATTAACAGGTACATGCCTTGCGGCTGTTTGTTGGACGTGACTATTACCATACAATGTCTTACTTTAAAAACCGGCTGAGATTTTGAAAAGAGGGAAAAAATGGCTAATTTCTATGATGATAATTCGTTTACTATCGGTAAAACCCCGCTTGTCAAATTTAACCGTATTGGAGCCGACACCTCCGCCACCATATTAGCCAAGATCGAAGGCCGCAATCCGGCCTATTCCGTTAAATGCCGTATTGGCGCCAGTATGATCTGGGATGCCGAGAAGAAAGGGCTTCTGGGACAGGGTAAGGAAATTGTCGAACCGACCAGCGGCAATACCGGCATCGCTCTGGCTTTTGTCGGTGCCGCCCGCGGCTACAAAGTTAATCTGACTATGCCCGAAACCATGAGCATGGAACGCCGCAAGATCCTGATCGCTCTGGGTGCCAACCTCATACTTACCGACGGCACCAAAGGTATGAAAGGCGCCGTTGCCAAAGCCGAGGAAATCGTTGAGTCCGATCCTGATAAATACTTCATGCCGCAGCAGTTCAACAACCCCGCCAATCCGGAGATTCACGAAAAGACAACCGGCCCGGAAATCTGGGACGATACCGACGGCAAGGTGGATGTTTTTGTGGCCGGTGTGGGGACCGGCGGGACGATCACCGGCGTTTCGCGTTTCTTCAAGAACACGAAAAAGCACCCGTTGCTTTCCGTTGCCGTTGAGCCGATTGACAGTCCTGTCATCGCTCAGACTCTCAATAAGGAAAACCTCATGCCCGGACCGCATAAAATTCAGGGCATCGGTGCCGGCTTCATACCCGAAGTGCTTGATCTCTCGCTGATTGACCGCGTGGAAGCCGTCACCAACGAACAGTCGATTGAGTACGGTCGCCGTCTGGCCCGCGAAGAGGGCATCCTCGCCGGCATATCCTGCGGGGCCGCCGCTTGTGTGGCCGACCGCCTGGCTCATCTGGACGAATTCGCCGGCAAGACCATTGTCGTCGTCCTGCCCGATGCCGCCGAGCGTTATCTTACCGGACCGCTCTTCGAAGGCATGTTCCGCGAAATCGAAACCGCGAATGCATCGTAACGCTTTGTCACATGGGCCTTACCCAACGGAAGTGGGGATGGCTGCCATGTTTAACCGTTTTTAATGTATGTAGTTATGGTCGGATAAAACGGGGCAGGATAAGCCGCTTAAACTTAAATTCAATCGAAAGCGGTATGCAAGGCAGCTTTCAGTCTGTTACGTGAGATGGCAACCATTCATGTCCTGAGATCGTTGGGCCTTCTAACATTAAGATTCTCATGCCTTCGGACTTTCCGTCCTTAAACCCGCAGTTCCGGCTGACGCTCAATCGGTGCTTCCGGGGTGGCATCGCGTTCGGGCGAAAAGGGGGACATACCTCGCAGACGCTCGATGATCTTCGGTACGTTCTCAATCGTGTAAGCGACTTCTTCATCCGTGGTATATCGGCTCAGGCTGAACCGGATCGAGCCATGCACTGCCGTAAAAGGCACGCCCATCGCCCGTAACACATGCGACGGCTCCAGCGACCCGCTCGTACAAGCCGAACCGCTCGAAGCGCAAATCCCCAACTGATCCAGCATCAGCAGAATCCCTTCGCCCTCGATATACTCGAAGCTGATATTCGTTGTATTCGGCAGACGGTTCTCCAGGTCGCCATTGATTCGGGCATTCGGGCAACCGGTCACCAATTCCTTCTCCAGTTTGTCCCGCAGGCGGCGCACCCGCTGGTTCTCATCATCCATATACTTTTTCGCCAGTTCACACGCCTTGCCCAGACCGACAATAGCCGGAACGTTTTCCGTGCCGGCGCGCTTGCCGGACTCCTGATGACCGCCGATCATCAACGGCAGAAACCGCGTACCCCGCCGGACATAAAGAGCACCGATGCCTTTGGGCCCGTGCAGCTTATGACCGGACAGGCTCAGCATGTCAATCGCGGAATTTTTCATATCGAGCGGTATTTTCCCTACCGCCTGGACTGCGTCGCAATGAAACACGCTGTCGCGCGCCTTGACAATCTGAGCCACCCGCTCAACGGGAAACAGCACGCCTGTTTCGTTATTGGCATACATCACGGTCACCAGTGCCGTGTCATCCGTAATGGCATCGTTCAATTCATCCAGGTTCAACTGTCCGGCATCATTAACCGACAACTCCGTCAGCCAGTACCCTTTTTTCTGCATCCGCCGGCAGGGCACCCGCACTGCCGGATGCTCCACGCGCGAGGTTATGATATGTTTCTTTTCAGGATGACTTGCCGGCACACCCTCTATCGCGGTAATATCGCTTTCCGTACCGCCGCTGGTGAATATAATTTCATCCGGCTCGCAGCCCAGTAGGTCGGCGACCTGTTCCCGGGCCTTTTCAATCTGCTGATGGTTCTGTCCACCGAAGCTGTGCATACTGGAAGAATTACCATATTTATCCGTAAAATACGGCAGCATGGCTTCCAGAACTTCATTCGCCATCCGGGTCGTTGCGTTATTGTCCAGGTAAACTGTTTTCATAATCTTCACACTTCCCGCTTGATCTTGTATTGACTTTTGACATTAAACTTTCTGTTCTTCAACCACGATATCCGGACTGACAAACTCCCGCAAGGGCTTTTGGATCACCTCGGTCATGGTAAAACCGGCAACTTTACATTTCGAACAGGTCCCGCGGAATGAGATAATCACCTTGTTTCCGTTAACGTCAATGAGGTCGATATCCCCACCGTCCGCCTGCAACGCCGGTCGGACCTCTTCATTCAGTGTCTTTTCAATCAGTTTGATCTTTTCCAGGTTGGTCAGCGGCTTTTTCGGTTGCTCAACGGGTTTAGCTTCCTTGGCCTGCTGTAATTTTTCATCTTCAATTTTATTGATAATTTCTTCGATATCCGGAATACAGCCGCCGCAGCCACCGCCGGCCTTGCAGTAATTCGTCACCTGCTCTACCGTTTTG
Organism: uncultured Pirellulales bacterium; assembly: GCA_964482555.1. Lineage (GTDB taxonomy): Bacteria > Planctomycetota > Phycisphaerae > Sedimentisphaerales > SM23-30 > CAYZXY01. Next base: position 36,079 of record CAYZXY010000001.1, on the reverse strand, counting down.
AGATTATTGTCACGGACCACCCGCTCGATTTCATGATCTGTTACGCCATAACAGGTGCAAACGACATTGCCTTCCAGGTGATGCGGCGTAAATTCTTCGCCCCGATAGTATGCGATAGCAGCTTCCAGAGCCTCGCGCCCCATAACGGAACAGTGCATCTTCTGTTCGGGAAGACCGCCTAGATACTCCGCAATATTCTGATTAGATACTTTTTCCGCCTCTTCAACGGTCATGCCTTTTATCAGCTCGGTCAAGGCCGAAGAAGAAGCAATGGCACTGCCGCATCCAAAAGTCTTAAATTTCGCCTCTTCAATCCGGCCGTTTTTATCCAGTTTAAATGTCAAACGCAAGGCATCGCCGCAAGCCAGCGACCCGACTTCCCCCACGCCATCGGGATTTTCCACCTCACCCACATTACGTGGATTGAAAAAATGTTCTTTAACCTTTTCTGTATAGTCCCACATTCAAATCACCTGTTTTAAGTAGTATGTTAATCTTACGGCAAATTATATAATCACTCAATGTATAAATACACATTTCCTGCAAGATAATAGACCTATTTCGAATGAAAAGCGATTATTTTCCCGAAATACTTGAAATGATCCAGACTGACAAAAAGATTTAATCTATTTCAGACAAATAACTTACGGAACCGCTGGGCACTACCGGCACCCTGTCCAGGTCCCAGATGCCCGCTTTTTTGTGGTTTGCAATTTCGGCGTTCGATAATGCCATTAATTTGTAACCGTAATCTCTCATTGTTCCGAATAAAATCCCGCATCCCACGTCTTCACGCTCAGAATCGCCTTTATCAGCCAGATCAATAAGCCGCCGGGACAATTCTAAAGCTTCAATGATGTATTTATTGCATTCTTGACACATGGTGTATTTTCCTTAAAGACAAGATGATTTTATACTTTTCTGCTATAACCCATAATAACAAAACTTATACCAAAAGAGAAATCTCGACCCGGATAATCTCTATCCTACTGCCAGAAAAGAACTTAAAAATTTGTGCATGAAGAGGGTCCCATAAAACATCACTATTAATGTGTACCATTATTATTGATACACAATATGCAGCAAGCTGAATAACGTGAAGTGAAATTTTGGTATTTCCTTTATTATCAGATAATAACAAAAAATCAGACCGGAACGGCCGCCAAAGCCGGAGTGTGTCATTTGTTTATTTGATACACGTTTTCCTCGTGGCACACAAAAAACAGGACCGTTTATGCCGCTTAGAGCGGATTTAAGCCCTTTGATAGAAAACAGATTTAAAAAAATGTGTGTCATTTTAATTGACATTACCTAAACAGGATTTGCCGGGTTTTAAATAATATAATTCGTAAAATTCTTTAATTAAACAAATTAAGAGCAATGCTGCTCCTGAGCTATCCTTCTGGCATAAATATTGCAATATTCGAAATAATGACAAAAGCATCTGAATAAACAATATATTCCGAAAGGAAGGCGAGTAACATGAATAAAAGTGATAATAATGCCGTATCGAATCGTTTGAAAGAAAAGATTGAAAAACTCAACATCAATCCAGGTGAAAAAGAAACCCTTTACGATTTGATGTCTTCTCCAATTTCGTACATTCCGGAAGATCGTTTTAACAAGAAAACGCAGATGGAACCGATTATGGAGAAAAAAGTTGAGGTAATACCTAATATTTCACTTGATGCCGGGGAAGAGGAAATCATCTTCCTGCAGATGAATTACTGCCGGCATAAACTATGTCAGGTTCGCCGCCGGTTGCTGCGCAAGAAAGACTGGCGTGTCGCTGACGTTGAGCCGTTGCTGTACTGGAATAAATTGCAGCTTGATTATCGCAGCAAAATTGTATCCTGCAACATGGGACTGGTTCTCTCAATGGTCCAGAAAGTATCCTATCCGGGCGTCGAATTCGCCGATCTGATCAGTGAAGGCAGTATGGCGCTGCTGCGGGCGGTGGAAAAATTCGATTGTTCGCGCGGGTTTAAGTTCAGTACCTATGCCTGCCGAGCAATTCTGAAGGGTTTTTCGCGTGCTGCCAAACAGAATTACAGATACCGCAATCTGTTCCCGACCCAGCTTGAAACTTCAATGGAAAAAGACAACAAGCTGGAACGTGAACGGCAGGGAGTCCAGGAAAACCTGATTGATGAAGTCCAGGCCATCATGAACAATAATATGGCTGATCTTTCGGAGATTGAAAAATCCGTCGTCGAAATGCGGTTTTCGCTGCGGGAAGAGCAGGCGGTTCCCATGACTCTTAAACAGGTTGGCGCCCGGCTGGGTCTGACCAAGGAACGCATCCGTCAGATTCAGAACAAGGCCCTGACAAAATTACGAACCGTCGCCGAAGAAAGAATGCTGACAGCATAACAACAATAGCAAAATTCGTAACTCCTTAAAGAAGTCATACTTTTCGAATTTGAGCATAAATGCGCTAAAGCCTCCTATTGGAGGCTTTTTTTTTGGGCATTATTCACTTATAATGCTGAAAGACAATTTAGTTTGATCCTGTTGCAAAGGCTGTTACGCAGGCATCCTGCCTGCCTCAATGACATGCGTCTAAGCGTAAAAATGCATATTTTTATGATCTACGCAATTTTTATACGCGTTCCGATTGAGAATACCCGCTTTGTCGGAACGTAATTGTCTGCGGATAAAGATCTTACGCCCGGCCCTGCTGGGAGCTTTCTACCCCATTGGGTATAATTACACGAAACTAATGATCTATAAAGTACTTGGCATAGCCGGCAGCCCCCGTAAGAAAGGCAACACCGATATCCTGCTCGATGAATTCCTGCAAGGTGTTCGAGAGGCCGGGGGTGAAGTGGAGAAAATCTACGCCATCGATCTGACCTGTAAAGCATGCCTCCATTGTGATTTCTGCCTGCAGGGCGGGCATTGCTGTGTGCCGGACGATATGGATAAACTCTATCCAAAAATCGAACAGGCCAATGTGATTGTTTTCGCCAGCCCGGTTTACTTCATGGGGCCGCCAGGCCAGACCAAAATGCTCATCGATCGCTGCCAGATTTTCTGGGCCCGCAAATATCATCTGGGCGAAAAGATCAGCCGGGCCGAAGGGGATATCCGCCGCGGCGTGGTTCTTTCCGTCGGCGCCACCCGGGGCAAGACCGTTTTTACCGGCACCAGAATCACCTACCGGTGGCTGTTCGATTCTCTCGAGCTCGATTACTGGGGCAACCTGTTCTTTGAAGGGTGCGATGAAAAAGGCGCTATCCGAAAGTACCCTGCCGCTCTCCAGGAGGCTTACCAGTTGGGCATGCAGGTCCTTGATCCGGAAAATAAAGGCAATAATTTGTGAAGCAATACGCGATTATCAATTTCCCGGCCTTGTCCGGAGCTTGCTGCCCAATTGGGTAGAAAAATTCATATTTGTCAAAACCTGCGGGTAACGAAGGGTGCTTGCAGGATTTTTTCGTATCGCACACAGATAATTTATTCTGGGGTACTTTTTTCCTCCCTGGTTTTTTCAGTAAACAAAGTGTCAAAGTTGCATCCCAGATATACCGATGAAACAAAATGAAAAAGGAATAGCTATACCGATTTGTTCCGATAACTATTTAAGCTGTGCAAGAGCTGTATAGCGCTAAGACAAAACCTTTCAGAGAGAAAATAATCATGCTGCGTGTGCCGATCGAACAAACCAAGCCGGGAATGGTCCTGGCCCGTTCTGTGGCCACTCCGAATAAGCTGGATCATGTTCTGCTCAAAGCGGGATTTGAACTGGACACCGATCACATACAGCGGCTGAAATCTTTCAATATCGCCAACGTCTGGGTTATTTATCCCGGCCTTGATTTTCTGGACGAATTGCTGGATCCGCAATTGATCGAGCAGCAGAAAGAACTGCACAAATCGCTGAAAACTCAGTTCTGTGAAGTCCAGGAACAAGGGCTGACAAAAATCGATTATAACGATTACGTCACCCTTATGACCAGGATGTTCAAGACGCTGCTTTCCAGCAATAAATCATCCCTGTTCGTAACGGAACTGCAGGGCGAATCGGAAGACATCTTACTCCATGGCATTGCGGTCGCTTCTCTGTCGCTGCTGATCGGGCTGCGGCTGGAAAATTATCTGCTGCGTACCCGCTCCAATCTGTCCATGACTATGGCTCTGGATCTGACCCAGCTGGGCGTAGGCGCCCTGCTGCATGACATGGGCAAACTCAAACTGCCTGAAGAACTGCGCAATTTCCATATCACCGCTCACGACATGGGCACGCGGGAATGGCAGAAGCATACTGAAATCGGGCTGGAAATGATCAAGGGCGGGCTGGATGCCTGCGCGGCCCAGGTGGTGCTCAACCACCATCAACATTACGACGGCAGCGGCTTTCCGTTCCGCAAGACCATGCCCGGCTCCGATGAACCCAATATGCCGCTTATGGGGGATGATATCCACATATTTTGCCGGATTGCCTGCGTAGCCGATCGCTTCGAAGGTTTTCGCTATCTGCCTGACGGACGCAAAGCCCCCACTATCGTTGCCCTGAAACGCATGAAAAATCCCGGTTATGTCAAATGGTTTGACCCGACGGTCTATCGGGCGTTTACCGAAGCCATGCCGGCTTTTGCGCCCGGCGATCAGGTGATCCTCAATAACGGACAAACCGGCGTTGTCACGGAGATAAACGATGATGAACCCTGCCGGCCGATCGTACGCCCGATCGATCCGGACAAAGCCACCAGACCCGACCAGAAAAACAGCGAAGCCGAAGATGACACCAACGACATCGATCTGATGCAGCATCCGGAAATGCATATTGCCCGCATCGGTGATTTTGATGTCACCCCCTTCCTGCATTGAACCCGTAAACTGGCATAGCCAAAAAAATAGCTTTCACCTAAATTCACGGATAGAATTTGTCATAGACGTTCTCGATGGCGTTTAAGGTCCGTCAGAGACAACTGAGTTTGGCCCGCATTTTATACCCAAAGGGTATGGAGCCGATTGGAGAAAACGGAACACGAAGAGCCGCGTAAGCGATATCTCAATCGGAAACAGTACACCTTCCGGTTTAGCCGGGGCAGGATGTGATTATGCAATCGATCGGACAGAAATTTATCGAACTTACCAAATACAAATATGCCGGCTTTTCCCCGCAACAGCAGGGTGTGCCGATGCCGCCGTTGGAGTCGCCTATCGAGCGATACGACAAAAATGTCGATCTGCCGAAAGCCGCAGAGTCTGGTGGCGCCATCGGACGAATCATTCAGAACCGCCAGAGCGTTCGGAGATATGCCCGGGAACCGCTCAGTCTGAATGAGCTGTCCTTGCTGTTATGGTGCACGCAGGGCGTTAAACAGGTGGCGTCCGGCCACACCTTCCGGACCGTCCCCTCTGCCGGCGCCCGCCACGCGTTCGAAACATATCTTCTGGCCAATAAGGTAGAAGGAGTCGCCAACGGTCTCCATCGCTATCTCGCCCTGGAGCACAGACTGGCGGAGGTGAAACCGGACGACACCCTGGCGCGAAGCATGCGTGCGGCCTGCATGGACCAGGCGATGATTCAATACAGCGGGGCCGTCTTTATCTGGGTCGCGGTCGTCGAACGAATGAGCTGGCGGTACCAGCAGCGAGGATACCGCTATCTTTTTCTTGATGCCGGTCATGTTTGTCAGAACCTATATCTGGCGGCGGCGGCTGTCGACTGCGGCGTTTGCGCCGTGGCGGCGTTCGATGACGACGCCATGAACGAGTTGCTCGAGCTCGACGGGCAGAATCAGTTTGTCATTTACCTGGCCACCGTGGGCAAAAAGCCGGGTTCATAATAAGTTAACTGCTCAAAGAATGTCCCTGAATTTATTTTTGATTTTGGGCTTGATATATTTGCCCTCATGGCTAGAATATCCCCCATGCCAAGACGAGCCAGAATAACAGTAATAGACGCACCACACCATATTTTCCAGATAGCGATGCCCGGATTAAAGGCATTTCATACGGATAAAGACCGTTTGATGTTTCTGGAGATTCTCACCGAACAGGCACAGAAGTACAGTTTTGACATTCTGGCTTACTGCCTGCTGGACAAGGGGTTCTATCTGGTGGGGATACCCAGAAAAAACAATGCCCTGTCCCGTACAGTCGGCCGGACGAATTTTTCGTACACGCATTACCTTAATAACCGCCGCAAAAAAGAGGGACAATTGTGGCGCAACCGTTTTCAGTCCTGTGCCCTTGATGATAAATACTTGAAGCTGGCCGTCAAATACGTCGAAAATCAACCGGTGTACGAAAAGATGGTCAGAAAACCGGAGAACTATCCCTGGTCCAGTGCGTCGGCGCATGTTGCCGGTCGGGACGAGCTGCAGGTGTTGTCGCTGCATGTCTGGCCGCCGAAACGCCTTTTGAACAAGTGGAGCGATTTCCTCAAAGAGAAACTCCACGAGGAAATCCGGGAAAGGATTCGCACCTTCACCCAGACCGGCCGCCCGCTCGGCGGCGATAAATTTATTGACGAACTGGAACGGAAATTCAAACAGAGGCTGCATCCTCTGCCCGTCGGTCGGCCTCCAAAAGCATAGCAGATTATTTGTTCCGCACAGCCGTTTTGCAAAGGATATCTTATTCTGCGAGCATGCAAAGTGCTGCCGAAAATGAGACCGTATCCGACAAAGTATGCGAATTCAGTCTTAAACAATATTCAGGAGGAAAGATTCTATGGACAAAGCAGTGATTTTAGCGAGGGGATTGGGGACACGCATGCGTAAACAGGATGCGGATGCGGCTATGTCATCGGAACAGGCAGCCATCGCGGAAACAGGCGTCAAGGCCCTGATCCCGATGGGCGACCGGCCGTTTCTTGATTACGTGCTGAGTACACTGGCGGATGCCGGTTACAAGCAGATTTGTATGGTGGTGGGTCCGGAACACGGCCAGGTCCGTGAATATTACGGCAATACTGTCGATGCCCGGCGTCTGTCCTTCTCATTTGCCGTTCAGGAGAAACCGCTCGGTACGGCGGATGCCGTCGCCGCGGCAGAAGCGTTCGCCGGCGACGACCCCATTCTGGTTATCAATTCCGACAATCATTATCCACTGGAAGCCCTGACCAGCCTTAGCGAATTATCTACCCCCGGCCTGGCGGCGTTCGTACGCGAAAGCCTGATCGCCAACAGCAATATTCCCGCCGATCGCATCACAAAATTCTCTGTCGTCAAATCCGATGCTGACGGCTTTATGACCGAAATCATCGAAAAGCCCGGCGAGGATGTCATTGCCGCTTTACCGGAGCCTATTTGTGTGAGCATGAACTGCTGGCGATTCGGCCCGTCGATCTTCGAGGGCTGTCGGAATATCCAGCCCTCGGCCCGCGGCGAACTCGAACTGCCCGACGCCGTGCAATACACCATCGAAAAACTCGGCGAAAAATACGCGGCCGTTCCTGTACACGCCGGCGTTCTCGACATGTCCAGCCGGGCCGACATCGCCGACGTCGCCGTCAAGCTGACCGCCATGAATGTACAATTGTAGAACAGCCTGAAACACTCAGGCTTTGAATCGTTGATATATTCAACCTCCATACTTTGCGATAAGGAGGTTTTTTTAGTGATTTGAATATCAGTCAATTCCCTGCTAAACTCTTAATATACCCAAAGGGTATGAAAACTCCCGGCAGGGCCGGGCGTAAGCTTTTTATCCGCAAATAATTACGTTCCGGCAAAACGGGGATTTTCAATCGGAACGAGTATAATAATGATTTATCACTATTTACAGGATTTGTGGCAGATTATGCTGGAACTCTCGCCCTGGTTGCTGGGCGGCATGGTGATCGCGGGCATTCTTCATGCCTTGCTGCCGGAAGGATTCGTCCGTAAACATCTGGGCGGCAAGGGTTTCGGAGCTGTTTTTCGGGCATGCGCCGTGGGTATACCTATGCCGTTGTGTTCCTGCGGTGTTATCCCGACAACTATAGGCCTGCGCAAAGATGGGGCCAGCAAAGGTGCTTCGATGGGCTTTCTTATCAGCACCCCCCAGACCGGCGTTGATTCGATGCTGGTCTCAGCCACCTTTCTGGGATGGCCCTTTGCGTTGTTTAAAGTCGGAGCCGCCCTGGTCAGCGGCCTGACAGGCGGCTTGCTTGTCAGCGCGGCGGAAAAAGAAGACGACCAACCGCCGGCAGATACAACTTCCGAAAAAGCAAAAGGCTGTTGCTGTCATAAAACTTTGGCTCAGAGCGCTCATGAATGCGAACATGGGCAGGAACCTGAACATGAATCACAATTTACCAAGACAAACAAATTGAGCGGCGTTCTGAAATTCGCGTTCAATGACCTGCTGCGGGATATTTACCGCTGGCTGATCGTCGGCATACTCGCCGCCGCGGCCATCAGTACCCTCACCCCCGAAGGTTTTTTCAGTGACAAGAGCTGGGCTCAGGGCATCTGGGGCATGTTGTTGATGTTCGTTATTGCCATGCCGATGTATATTTGTGCGACAGCTTCAGTACCTCTGGCGGCGTCGCTGATTGCCGGTGGGATGCCACCTGGTGCGGCACTTGTACTGCTCATGGCCGGCCCTACAACCAATCTGGCCACCATCGGCGCCATCTTGAAAACCTTTGGCCGTAAAGCGACCTCAATTTACCTTATCACTGTTGCCGTGATGAGCGTCGGCCTCGGTATGCTTTTCAACCAGCTGCTCGCCGCGACAACCACCGAAGTCATACACCATCATCATGAAGCAAGCTGGCTCCACATCGCCTCTGCGATTGTGCTTATCGCACTGCTGGCTTTCTACACTGGACGAGATATCTTCTCACGGCTCAGATCAAATGGCTCTTCGGAAAAGGTTTCCGTTCCCACGCAATAACGCCGCTTTTTGACTTCCTCGTGAACATGAAACAGCTCACATTCTGCCAGGTTTCAGCGGTTCTTTCTGTTTGTCCTGTGTGTTTTCGTGGCAGGAAATAGTTACACCAATATATCCAATATCGACGCCGTGCAAAGCAGGATGCTGATGATGCCGTTTAGCGTTGCGAAGGCGATTTTGATGTGAGCCATCTTACCGCCGGCAACCAGGATGTGTTCGATACAGATCAACACTACCACCGCACCCAACGCAGCATAATAAATAGTCCCCATATCTGCAAAGCTACCCAATGCGATAAATGCCGCTACCGTCAATGTATGGCAAATCCTGCTGAGCCATAACGCCCGGTTCACGCCCAACCGTGACGGCACGGAATACAAGCCGTCCCGCCGGTCCACTTCAATATCCTGGCAGGCGTAAATAATGTCGAATCCGGCAGTCCACAGCAGCACCGCCGCCCCTAAAACCACTACTTCTACAGATATCACTGGCCCGGCTGGCGGGCTGACAGCTATCCACGCGCTAACCGGCGCCAGCATCAGCGATGCCCCCAGCCAAAAATGGGCCATCCAGGTAAAACGCTTTGTATAACTATACACGCAAATAAACGCTAAAACCGGGATAACCAGCATAATCGGCATAACATTTCCAAACCCCCCGATCCCTAAAATCGGCCGCCAAAATACATAAGCACCTAATATAAAAAGACTTGCGCATGCCCCCCAGAAAAGCCACGCCTGTCTCATCGAAATTTTGCCCGCCGGTATCGCCCGCTCGGCTGTCCGCGGATTCTTCGTATCCAGTTTCGCATCGACAATCCGGTTAAAGGTCATCGCCGCACTCCGGGCCCACACCATGCACCAGACAATCAGAAAAAGTTTTTCCCAGCCGCAAAATCCCGGCTCGCCGTTCCGGCCTGCCAGAAACGTCGCCAGAAGTGCAAAAGGCAGCGCAAATACCGAATGCGAAAAACGAATCATCTGCAGCAGCGCCTTAATTTTCGCAAACCATACTTTCATAAATATTTATCCCTTTGCTAATCAATAAGTTAGGCCGTCTCTCCGGGGAGAATTTTTTTCCCGCGGGGATGATTTTTCCTCGTGAGAGGACTATAATTCATCAGTTTTAAGTTATTTTCTAACAAAATATAGAGGGAAAAATCATGACAGGCGAGAATAAAGTTTCTATAAGAGACATTGGCCCATTTCTTATTCGTATCGGCCTGGGTGTCATCTTTATGTTCCACGGGTACAGCAAGATGTTCCAGGGCGGTCATGCCAACATTGCTAAAATGATGGCAGACAAAGGGGCTCCCATGCCTGAAGTGCTGGGCTGGCTGGCCGCGATTTCAGAATTTGTGGGCGGGGCCTTAATATTGGTCGGGTTTTTGAGCCGTATCTGGGGTTTGGGGCACGTCGTCGTGATGCTGGTCGCGATCTTTGTCGTTCACGGTATCGATACCTTTGCTGCTAAAGATGGCGGCATCGAATTTCCGCTGGCATTGCTGTTAATGGCGCTGGCGATCGTCATCAGCGGACCGGGCAGGATTTCCATAGATCAGGCTGTTTTCGGCAAAAAATCCTCCAAAAACAAAAAAAGCGGCGATTGACCTAACTTTGTGTCATATAATGCCTGACCCGGATGAACCGGAATTTCGAATTAAGGGCACCGCTAAAAATTCATTTTGGGCTGCAAGCGATCTTTTTTTCCTCTGGCCTTCGTCATGAAAAACCGTGAATAGTCACCCATATGCCCGGTTTTGCATTTCTTGTCAGACAAAAAAATCTTCGCTTTCGCCTCAAAAGCCATTATTAGAGGCACCCTTAAGAAATTCTAATGACGAAATAACGTCCCCATGACGAACCCTGAAAGGTATATCGTCGCAACTCTTTGTACCATAGAGATTTATCCGGCAATACCATTGTAGCTGTCTTGGCCGATACGCGGAAACAACCCTCCGTTGCATTGTTTTTTCGTCATTGATTCATCATTCTGGTTTCGTCATTCTGAATTTTCTTGTCCTTTTTGTGTGAGATTTAAGTCATAAGCACCTGTTGCTGCCGAATCCGGATGAAATTCCAGAGACATAACCATCCGGTCGCCAACAGTTTTTTGCAAGATTGCCCGGGTTAGATTTGAAAACAGGCGGGAATAAAGTTAGAATACCGATCCTACTATTTAACTCAGGCAATTAAGGCAGTATGTTATGATACAAGTATGGAATATCGACGCAACGTTCAAGAGCAGATATGACAACATTGTCCTGGCCATTGAAAACACACTGGAAGGGTATCTTTCTCATGACCCCGGTGTGCCGGAGATTCTGCTTGAATCTATGATGTACAGCCTGCAGTCGGGTGGTAAAAGGCTGCGGCCGGTGATGGTGCTGCTGGCATGTGAAGTGTGCGGCGGCGAAGAGGTCATGGCCATGCCTGCGGCTACGGCGATCGAAATGGTGCATACCTATTCACTCATTCACGACGACCTTCCGGCGATGGACAACGACGACTACCGCCGGGGCAAACTGACTAACCATAAAGTTTATGGCGAAGGTGTTGCGATTCTCGCCGGCGATGCCCTGCTGACCTACGCCTTCAAGGTGCTTGCGCATCACGTGCGTGAAGATAAGCTCGTTCGGCAGCTGATTCTGGAACTGGCCAACGCCTCGGGCTCCGCGGGCATGATCGGCGGCCAGGTGCGCGATCTGACCTGGGAAAACACGCCCGGCGATCTGGACACAGTCAAGTATATTCACACCCATAAAACGGCAATGATGTTCCGGGCGGCGATGCGTATGGGCGCGCTTTGCGGCGGGGCGGCGCAGAAAATCGTGGACAAACTGGGCGACTACGGCTTGAAACTGGGCCTGGCGTTCCAGATCGTGGACGATCTGCTTGATCTGACCGGCACCCAGGAAGAAACCGGCAAGGCCACCCGTAAAGACGAACAGGCCGGCAAACTGACCTACCCCTCCGTTGTCGGCATCGAGGAATCTCGTCAACATGCCGACCGCCTCTTGAACGAAGCGATCACCATCATCGACGCCCTCGGCGATGCCGCCGTCCCACTCCGCCACCTGGCAGGTATGCTGATCAACCGGAAAGGGTGAGGCGATAATGCGATGTTGCATTGAGGCGTTTGTTTGGGCTTGTTGAGTTATATACCCAATCGGGTAAAAAGCTCCTGGCAGAGCCAGGCGAATGTGCCAGGTGGGACGTAAGACGCAGAACGTGGAAGAGGCAAGCCTGGCTCAAACACGGCAGGCATGAATCGATGCCGATTGAATCGTATAGGCATACACCCATATATAAAAAATGATTGGAGAAAACAGGGGGACTTCAACGGAGCTCGTATAGCAGGCACTTAGAAGCTCTCAATTTTTTTCGGCTTTATGCACACCGGCGATTTCCACCCGATCGCGGCCGCCCTCTTTGGCGTTGTACATCGCCATATCCGCATGATACAGCATTTTATCCATACCGGCTTCATGGGAAAATTCTGCCACTCCGAAGCTCGCTGTAATGGTCTCGGGCAGGTCGCCATCCGGTATCTCCTTTATTAACAATCGGATACGTTCGGCCAGCTTGCCGGCGTTCGTTGCGGTGCTGTTGGGAGTGATAATCAAAAATTCCTCGCCGCCCCACCGGCCGACCATATCGGGCTTACGAATATTATATTGCAAAATACTACCTATCTTAGCCAGAACCTTGTCACCGGCCTCGTGGCCATACCGGTCATTGATCCGCTTGAAATGATCGATATCCACCATAACTACTGACAAAGGCGTTCGATAGCGATGCGCCCGTTCAATCTCTGCTTTAAGAAAATCGGTAATAGCCGCCCGATTATTCATACTGGTCAGCTGGTCCTTGCGCGATAGCTGCAAGAGTTCACGGTGTGCTTGCTCGAGCGACACGTATGCCGAAATGTCGCGAAAAACCTCAACCGCCCCGACGATATTCCCTTTCTCATCCCGAATTTCGGAAACATGCGACTCGATTGGCAGCAACTGGCCGTTTTTACGCTGCACATTTCCTTTCCATGTTCCCGGCATCCCGGCATCCAGTGCAATCGCAATTCCGCCGTGCTGACTGCAATTGACATTTTCCGCTTTCTCCATACCCACAAATGGAGTTTCTGTATAATGCTTGCCCACCATTTCTTCTGGCATGTAGCCGGTGATTCGGGCACAGCAGTCATTCCAGTACATCACCCGGCCCAGATTATCGACGACATAGACGGCATCGAAAATACTGTCCAACAAGGTCTTATAGAAATGTTCGGTCAGCAGTCGGGTTACGCATTTTTCCATGAGATATCCTGTCGAAGTATTTGTTCCGGTAATATTTACCGCAATGCTTTCTCTCCAGCTTCTCCTGTCCAACATCGACCATAATTCATCACAAATTAACTGAATTCCGCACGAATCTTTTGACTTTCAGCGGTGAACATGGTAGCTTCCTATAATTATTTATAGCTCGTCCCGACTTTTATCGGGATTGCCCGAACCGACAGGGTTTGAGTTTATACAGGTAAACCGTTTAAAGAACTACGGAATAAGGAGATGACTACTATGATGCCCGATCTGAAACAGCTCGAAGCCTGGTTTGTCACCGGCAGCCAGCACTTGTATGGCGAAGAAACCCTCAAGCAGGTTGCCAAACATTCACAGGAAATCGCCGATGCCCTCTCAAATTCGGCAAATATCCCGGTTAAAATCGTTTTCAAGCCGGTCCTGACGACGCCGGATGCCATTACGAAACTTTGTATGGAAGCCAACACGGCTCCCAACTGCATCGGGCTGATTACCTGGATGCATACCTTCTCGCCGGCCAAGATGTGGATTGCCGGTCTGAAATGCCTGCAAAAACCGATCGTGCACCTGCATACGCAATACAACCGCGATCTCCCTTACGAATCCATCGATATGGACTTCATGAACCTGAACCAGTCGGCCCACGGCGGACGAGAATATGGATTCATGCTGACCCGTATGCGGCGCGACCGTAAAGTCGTTGTCGGCCACTGGCAGGAGGATGACGTCCAGAACCAGCTGGGAACCTGGTCAAGAGCCGCGGCCGCCTGGCATGACGCCCAGGGGGGCAGAATCGCCCGTTTCGGCGACAACATGCGTAATGTAGCCGTTACCGAAGGCGACAAGGTCGAAGCTCAGATGAAACTGGGATACTCGGTTGACGGGTACGGCGTCGGCGATCTGGTAGAATGCGTTAACAGTATTGCTGATGCCAATGTCGATAAGCTGGTCAAAGAATATGAAGGTATTTACTCTCTGGCAGATAACGTCAAAGAAGGGGGATCGCATCGCGTTTCCCTGAAAGAGTCTGCCCGTATTGAACTCGGAATGCGAGCTTTTCTGGAAAATGGCGGCTTCCAGGGCTTTACCACCACGTTCGAAGATCTCCATGGTCTGGCCCAGTTGCCGGGGATGGCGGTACAGAGACTGATGGCGGATGGTTACGGCTTCGGTGCTGAGGGCGACTGGAAAACCGCGGCCCTGGTTCGCTCAATGAAAGTCATGTCGCAGGGTCTCAAGGGCGGTACCTCGTTCATGGAAGACTATACCTATCACCTCGATCCGTCAGGGATGAGAGTACTCGGCGCCCACATGTTGGAAGTCTGCCCGACGATCGCGGAAAACTCGCCCTCGCTGGAAGTGCACCCGCTGGGTATCGGCGGCAAAGAAGATCCGGTTCGCCTGGTCTTTAATACGACCTCCGGCCCCGGGCTTAACGCGTCACTGGTGGACATGGGCAACCGTTTCCGCCTGATCATTAATGAAGTAGATGCCCTGGCCCCCGAAGCGGCCTTCCCCAAACTGCCGGTCGCACGTGTCGTCTGGGTGCCCAAGCCAGATCTGAAGATCGGCGCGGCTGCCTGGATTCATGCTGGCGGCGCTCATCATACCAGCTTTACGCAGGCCATCACGACAGAATGCCTGGAAGATTACGCCAGCATCGCCGACATTGAATGCGTCGTGATCGACGAAAACACCAATATTCGCGACTTTAAAAACCAGCTTCGCTGGAACGAAATGTATTACATGCTCGCCAAGGGGCTGTAACATCATATTGGATTCAATTTAAGCACGTTAAACAGGATGGGCGACTGAAAGCTCATCCTGTTTTTTTTATGTGTCTCTTTCTCTTTTTGATCCACCTGCCCGGATCATTTTCCGGCACTTCATGCTCCACGTCATCCGTTCGCAAATGCCCCTGCTGAAAGAGGTAGGCCAAAATACAGCGGCGCCCAACAATCAGTGGTCTAAAGAGGAACCGATGCAGCTTGACTAAGCTGGATTTCTGACGGGATGCAGTAATTTCCGCATCGCTCATGAGATGGCGGGCCAGGTGACGTTTGTGCTTATTAATATGATAACTGTCCTCTTCTTGTAAACATTTAAGTATAAAACGCCCAAATCCGGCAAAAGGTTTTGGCCATTCGATATATTGTGAAACTTGGAAATCTATCAGATAGGGCTGTCCGTCCATGCCCAGTAAGATATTACCTCTTTTGTTCAAATCGATATAAGCAATGTTTTTTTGATGAATGGCACTTACTATCTCGTTCAGCCTGAAAAAAAACTCGTCCGATAAATCCGGCTTTTCGTCCAGCGAACAACCTTGAATATATTCATAGACAAAACCGGACCGGCCATATTTTCCAATCAGTTGCGGCACATTTTTTATTCCCTGCAACATCATTAACAGGTTGTATTCATGTTCTATCAGCATTCTGCCGGCCCAGGACAGAGGAACGCCCAGAAAATCCCCTGTACGCCCAAGTTTGAGGATAATTTTATCGGGCCCACCCTTCGCATCACTATCCTTTATATATAGGGCAGTTCCGGCAAAAAAGTCATGTTTAAAGACTTTTTCTCTTTGATAGGTCTGGCCGCCCAGATCTATCTGTCTGGGAATACCAGTTTTTCCACCGGCTTTGAACTGGAAATTTAAACTTGATGCCATTATTGCTTTAAATTCCTGTTTAAATTCTAACCATTTCTTATATATTATTAGTCATTTCAGGGGGTATAATATCATAAAAATGACATTTTACGTCTTAAAAATGAATCAAATTCGCCACAAACGATGCTTTTGCGAAACAACACATAACTGCATATATAACAATCTCTTACAAAATATTAGCGTTTTGATGCGTTGGTTTTTATAACACCCGGCAGAATTTTTTGGCCGTTTCAAAAAAAACCGCTGCTGAGGAGGTTTTGTAAATTGTTATTTTACAGTAACTTATAAATAGATTTATACTTTATATTTTTTTTCTTGAACAGGGAATATAATTTGCTATAATTCTTAAGAGTAATCGGTATAGAAATTTTAAAACCGATTTATTGAGAGAGCATAGATTTAGCATGGAAGTATTTAGGGTGCAGAGGGCAGAGAGAGTGAGCTACCCTCCTGTGAATTAGATTCCAAAAAGGAATTTATTTTGTCAACACCCAATCCCGACTTAGCACGGAAGCTTATATTTACGCAGTAGAGAGTATTTGTGTGCATACATAAATGCTGGTGGTAAGCGTGACCGTGTTTGCCTTGAGAGCAAGCCTGGGAGGGAGAGAGAGAGACCTCCCAAGATTGAAAACCGACGAAAGAAAGAATTGGCAACCACTGGAGAGAGGGTTGTTGAATCTGTCGTTTTTCAAATCGGTAAGCCTCTTTGTAAACACATCTAATAAAGGCAGATGGAATGTATGCGCATGTGTGCATTGTCCATGCTGCAGGTAGTGTATTTGTTTCAATTTGGGAGAGAGAGATATGTTTACATCGAAAAGAGGTAGTACTAAGTTAGCGATCAGCGTTGCCGCATTGTCCATGCTGCTGACGGTGAGTTTGCAGGCTCAGGTGATTAACGTCAATCCGGTTCCGTGGAGCCCTTCTAACAACTTCATCGAACGGAATATGACGTCCCTGAATCAACCGCTTCCTTCCACCAAACCCGAAGATACATCTTACAAATATATTGAGGATGTCTATCTTAACAAATCCATCGCTCACAGCGGTTCATCATCAACCGATTCCAAAGTTACTCAGCACGTCTTTGCTTTTAACTTGCCGGGAATTGATAATCAATATGAAACCCACAATGTTACCGGTACACGAAAGACGCTTTATTTTGACGAAAACAGCACCGGTAATAAGAGAATCCTGGTACAGAACGGCATCGATCTCGATACGACCTTTGCTCTGGCCGGCGGTAATCTGCAGGGCGTAACCGCCATGCTGGATATCGTAGTCAACCGGGAATTCGAGAAAACGAATAAAGCCGGAACCAAATCCAAGACTATTGAAAAGAAGCTTGCCCGCGGGTTGATCTTTCTGGCCGCTAACAAGAAAGGGCTGGTTAAGGTAAAAACTAAAGGTATCAGCAAGCAGTCAATTAAGTCCATCGGTAATGAGAATGAAACGATCGAGGTTGACGGAGAAACCGTTAAGGCCATTTCCAAAAGGGATTTCAAAAATATTATGCTGGGGGGTAATCAATTTTTTATTGATTTTAAAGATATCGATTTCAAATATAAATTTAAAACCATTCCAGGATTGGAAGAAACTATTAATATCGAATATGCCAGTGAAGTAAACATTCTTGGAGCCGATCAGGGGGCTGAGATTCTGGTTAATCCGTATAGTTCCGATCCGGTCGTACCCGTGATGCATTCTCAGGCGGCTATACCGGAACCGGCATCGCTTCTTATCCTGATGGGAAGCGGGTTGCTGGGACTGCGTCGCCGGGGGCGTCAAGCATAAGCTTCAGGAAGAAAGAGATTAATTTTTTTATTCGATCTCAATTAGAAACGAGTGTCCAGGGTTAGTTTTTTAATATTTAGAATGGGAGAGAGAGTCATTATGAAGAATCTCAGGGAAGTAAGCAGTTTATTGATCGTGTTGTGCATGGCTGTTGGTCAGGCAGGCGGTGCGTTGTCGGCAGGTCCATCTTCTCAAGACGATGTCTATTCGATTGAGGAGATTAATGCCAATGGAGGTCTGATTGTCGGTGATAAAATCTATACGGATTTTGTCGTCCTGGCAACAGGATTGTCCGATAATGTCAGCGTTACGGATTTCAGCATCGACGGCAGTCATGGCATCCAGTTCCTGATGCCATGGTTTATTCTGGGTGAAGGTGATGAAGATGCACAGATTTCTTTCAATGTTACGGTGCTGGATGAATACGTGGACAACTTCATTGTCGGCGCCAGTCTGAAACAGAAGAACTACAGTTTCACGAATGTGGAAAACGGGGCTATTGCCATTTCGGAAAACATTCATCGTAGTGATGATGAAGGAAACCCGTTTTCGGAAGATCCTATTGCGACTTTAGGCGTTTTTGCCGGGGTCGATGACGGTAAGAAGACACAATCCACCTACGACGAAGCCTCCTTTTATGCTGACGATGAGATGGTGCTGACGAAATCGATATATGTCGAAAAGGACATTCTGCTTTCCGGTGACGGCGGCTTTACCCATCTGAGCGGCATAGGACAGACTTTTCATCAGTTCGTCATTCCCGAACCGTTTAGTCTGGCGTTGCTGGGACTGGGCGGCGTGTTAGGTTTACGCCGACAGCGTCATCAGTAATCCAGACTAAAAACCTTGTTTTAGTTTTAACAGGGGCAGATAAACCTGATTAGTTGGGAGAGAGATATGAAGACGTTTATATTTGCTTGTTTGTTTGCAGGTTTTTTGATATGGGGGTTACAGGGAATTCCGGCATATGGATCCATTGCCGATAGTGAGTCGCTGGAAGAATCTATGACCATGGCGGCGATCAATGACGCCGGCGGGATTGAAATCGAAGACAAGCTCTTTTATGATTTTGTGGTAAGCAGCGAAAGCTTATCCAGCGATCTGGAGCAATTCATCATTGTGCCGATTCCGGGAGCAGCTCCCGGCATTGATATTCAATTTCCCGATGACTGGGCAGTATCTGGCGCAACGCTTGACGCTCAGATTTCTTTTTCCGTTAAAATTCTGAATGCATATCCCGATTATTTTATCTCCGGCGCCAACATGAGTCTGGTGGCGTACAGTTTTGCCAATGTGCAAAACGGTACCATCGGTATTTCGGAAAACATCCATCCGATTATAGATGGCGAGCCGAATTTCAAATTAGATCCGATCGCTGATTTTGGTGTTTTCGCAGGTATGGTTAATGGTGCATTATCTGAGAATCTGAATAGTTCTGTGATTTTCAGTGTCAATGGTGAAGAAACGGCGGAAAAGAATATCCTGGTGGAGAAAGATATTATTTTTGCCGCTGATGACGGCACGGTCAAACTGGAAAATATTTCGCAGACATTCGATCAGATTTACGTTCCGGAACCAGCGACGTTCAGCATGATCCTGCTGGGATCGAGTATTTTTCTTTTCGGAAGAAAACGTTGAAGCAGTAACGCTTTTAAATATATCGCCTAGACATAGCGCCCTGATCGAGACAATGGTGGCTCTCGAAAAGGGCGTTCTTTATTTTGAATCACTTATGAGTGTGCGAGTTCGCACTTTTTATTGTGATATACCCAAAAGGTATAAGAGTTCCCGCCAGGGCCAGACGTTAAAGATTTTCCCGCATATATTTACGTTTGGGCAAAACGGGAATTATCCATCGGAACGAGTATAACATTTCAGGAAAAGGCTTAACAGACCCTGCGGAACGCCAAAACGCTTACAGAAAAATGCTAAATCAATAAAAATGAGTACTGGCGAAAATGATGCCTCGGAGGGTTGTTTCCGCATATCAGGCATGACGTCCATAAAGCATTTCACTGTAAATCATCATAACACCAGAGAACATCTTCTATTTCGGATTTTCAGTTTATCCGGGCCAAGTGTTAAGGGTTCTGACATAGAAAAAACTGTAAGTGGACCATGACGTCTGATAAGGCGGGATGTGCATACTGCCCATGGTGGACGGGAAAGCGGTTGCTTGACAAGGGGTATCAGTCACTTATAATTAAGGTTTTCTGTGGATGCCCGTCAGTGCCAATCGTAAGTGTTTTATCCGCAAATAATTACGTTTGGTCAAAACGGGTACATTAAATCATGACGATTATAATCGCATGTAAACAAAACACTTAAGAAAGTAATACCGCATATGCTGGATGAGATGCCCAAGTTATACGCACCGCAAGAGATCGAAGAAAACGCCAATGAGATATGGAACCGGGCGAATGCTTTCCATGCCGGCATTCCCGATGGGGCGGATTCTGGTCCGACCTATACCATTGTTATCCCTCCGCCGAATGTGACGGCGGCGCTGCATCTGGGTCATGCGCTGAACAATACATTGCAGGATATTCTGATACGCTGGCGGCGGATGCAGGGGTATCACACGCTGTGGATGCCGGGGACGGACCATGCGGGGATTGCGACGCAGACGGTCGTGGAGAAGCGGATATTGGCGGAAGAAGGCAAGCGACGAACGGATTTCGAGCGGGATGAGTTTGTGGAACGGGTACAGGCGTGGAAGGATGAGTATGAGGCAAAGATTATCGAGCAGCTTAAGAAAATGGGATGTTCGTGCGACTGGGAGCGAGTGCGGTTCACGATGGATGAAGTGTGCGCAAAGGCTGTGCGGGCGAATTTTTTCAATCTGTTTCGGGATGGATTGATTTATCGGGGCAAGCGGCTGGTGAACTGGGATCCGGCGACACAGACGGTGCTGGCGGATGATGAAGTGGAATACGAGACGGTGCAAGGTCATTTCTGGTACATGAAGTATCCGCTGGTGGAGGCGGTGGAGTGTAACACGGGCTTCCAGCCCGTGGAAAATAATGAGGAAAGAGAAAACATGGGCAAGATGCCCGTGGTACAGAGGATATCCAAACGGAGAGGGGCGTATATTCCGCATTGGATTAGGGAAGGTGCGACTTATGCAGTTACTTTTCGCTTAGGGGATTCTGTGCCGGCTGATGTGTCAGAACAATGGCAGCAGGAACGTAAGGATATTATTGATAGAGCGAAACAGCAAAATCGAGAACTAACAATTCATGAAGTGATGGAATTGAAGCATTTGTTCTCAGATAAAATTGAGTCTTATTTAAATGCAGGTCATGGCGAGTGTGTTTTAAAAGATTCAAAAGCAGCGAAAATCGTGCAAGATGCATTATTGTATTTTCATGGGAACCGGTATGAATTGGTTGCTTGGGTTATTATGCCTAATCATGTTCATGTTGTCGTTCGGCCGTTGGGAGATAATGAACTTAGTGAAATAGTCCATTCCTGGAAGTCTTTTTCAGCTGATGAGATAAATAAAGTATTGAATCGTACCGGTAATCTTTGGATGGTTGAATATCATGATCATTTGATATGTGATGAATCAGATTTTGAGAATCAAGTAGCTTATGTATTGGAGAATCCGGAAAAAGCGGGATTGAAGGAATGGGAATGGATAGGTTGTTTTGACCGGGATGAATTATGGGGGGGGCAAGATGCCTGCGATACAATAACACACGTAACTGTAGCGACGACGCGGCCGGAGACGATGCTGGGTGATACGGCGGTGGCGATGAACCCGCGCGATCCGCGGGCGGGGGCGCTGGTGGGCAAGATGGTACGGCTGCCGATCGTAGGGCGGTTGATTCCGATTATCGCGGATGAGCATGTGGTACTGCCGGACCCGGAGAGTTCGGAGGAGAAGGCGAAATATTCGACGGGATTTTTGAAAGTCACCCCGGCGCACGATCCGGATGACTGGGCAATCGGGCTGCGGCATGGTTTGCCGGTGATTAATGTGATGGCTCCGGATGGCTCGATCAGCGACAAATATGGCTGGGAGGACGCCAGGGGCGAAGATAGTGAGGCGGAGGCCTTTCTGGGGATGGACCGGTTTGAGGCCCGTGAAGCGATTGTTGAGTGGTTCCGGCAGGAGGATTTGCTGGAGAAGGTGCGAGATTATACCCATGATGTGGGGCATAGCTATCGCAGTCATGTACCGATTGAGCCGTATTTGTCGGATCAGTGGTATATCGCGGTGAAAAAGCCGATCGAGCATCTGGCGGAGACCATCGGCGGCGGTACGATCGAGGGGACGGATGTGCCGGTGAATTCGCTGGCGGGCCTGGCTCTGAAGCCGCTGCTGGACGGGCGGTTGCGGTTCATTCCGGAGCGGTACGCGAAGACGTATCAGACGTGGCTGGAGAATCTGCGGGACTGGCCGATCAGTCGTCAGTTGTGGTGGGGGCATCAGATTCCGGTGTGGTCGAAGGCGGGGAGCGGATATGTTTTTTCTGAATATGGCGACCATGTCAAATCTTTTAGCATAGACACCGATGAAGGTGCTAAGACCTTTGTGTGTGTGGGCAAGGAACATATTGATATTGAGCAGAAATTGGAGGCGGACGGCTGGCAGCGGGATTCGGATGTATTGGATACGTGGTTTTCATCGGCGTTGTGGCCGTTCAGTACGTTGGGCTGGCCGGAAGAAGGGGTTGACGGCGAGGCGTTGATGAAGCATTATTATCCGGGCAGCGTGCTGTGTACGGCACGGGAGATTATCACGCTGTGGGTGTCGCGGATGGTGATGATGGGGCAGTATTGCGCGGGGGATATTCCGTTTAAGGATGTGTTTATTCATGCGATGATTCAGGACGGGCAGGGACGCAAGATGAGCAAGAGCCTGGGCAACGGGATCGATCCGCTGGTGGCGATCGACAGCCACGGGGCGGACGCGATGCGTTTTGCGCTGGCGAGCATGACGACGCAGACGCAGGATGTGCGGATGCCGGTGGAGGAAATGGCGCTGCCGGACGGGCGGGTGGTGAATACGAGTCCCAAGTTCGACATCGGGCGGAATTTTTGTAACAAGCTTTGGAATGCATCGCGGTTTGCATTGGGAAATCTGGAAGATCCGCCAACCGGACCTTTCGAGCCATCGCACATGACCCTGGAAGACCAGTGGATTTTGTCACGGCTGGCGGATACAATTGACAAGGTTACGACGCAATTGGAGGAATTCAAATTCAGTGAACCGATCAACCAGCTTTATCGTTTTTTCTGGAATGAGTTGTGCGACTGGTATCTGGAACTGATCAAGCCGCGGATGCGGGACGAGGAGTTGAAGCCGACGGCTCAGCGGTTGCTGGCGTTTGTACTGGATAATTGTCTGCGGCTGCTGCATCCTTTCCTGCCGTTTATTACGGAAGGGATTTATCAACAGCTGCATAAGATGTGTTCGGGTCGCGGGCTGGGCAATCTGGCGAAACTGGAGAGTTCGGAGTTGTTGATTACGGCGGAGTGGCCGAAGCGTCTGTCGGAGTTTTACGACGCAGAAGCGGAACAGCAGATGGGCATCCTGCAGGCGACGATTCGCGCGATTCGCGACGTCCGGACTCAATACCAGGTTCCGCCGAAGAAGAAGCTGAATGTGTCGGTAAGAACCCATGAGTCACTGGCGAGTCTGCTGAACGAGCAGCAGCATGTGATATGCAATATGACGGCATCGAGCGCGTTTGTCGCTGGTCCGAATTGCGAGAAGCCTTTGCGGGCGGCAACGGCGGTCAGCGAGGAGATGGAAATCTATGTCGATGATGTTATCGATCCGGCAGCGGAGAAGAAACGATTGGAGAAGCAGCAGGAAGAGTTGACTAAAGGCATTGCCGGGAGCGAGAAGAAACTGGCAAATGAGAATTTTATCAGCCGGGCGAAACCGGAAGTGGTCGAGCGGGAGCGGGAACGGCTGGCCCAGCTCAAGGAGCAGTTGGCGAGCGTGAAGAAGAATCTAGCGGATCTGGAATAACATCCCATTATAATAAAATTAATTAACGAGGTAAGACTATGGAAGTGGAAATGGAGCTGTCCCAGATTATTATACAGGAGAACTCGGAACAGCAGATTATCGTGTTGAAGGAGAAATTCGGCGATCGCTCTTTCCCGATTGTAATCGGGATTTCCGAAGCGCTGGCGATCAACCGGCGATTGAGGGGGGAACTGCCTGCCCGGCCGATGACGCATGACCTTTTGTTTAATGTGATTGTCGATCTGGAAGGTCAGCTTGAGAAAATCGTGATTAACGATTTGCGGGACCATACGTTTTATGCCCGGCTGCTGATCCGTCGGGGAAAGGATCTGATCGAGGTGGATTCACGGCCGAGCGATGCGATCGCTCTGGGTGTGGTGAACAGTATGCCGGTGTTTGTGGCTGAGCATGTCTTGAAGGCGGTTTCATGAAGAGGCGTCCAGGCTTAAAGCGGAAGAGTATCAGCCGCGATGCAACGGTCTAGCCTCAACCGACGGAACGAGGGTAAAGGCTAAGAATTAAACATGATCCATCGACATTCCGGTCTTACCGGATAAGGTAGAACTATGTGGCAAACAACTTATCAAATGACGTTTTGTCTTTTCATCTCAGGTCTTTTGTATATATGCGGTTGTGATTCAAAGCAGCCGCCCGCTCCGCCCGAAAAGCCGCCGGTGCAATCGGCGCCGCAGGCCGCAACCGAAAACAGCTCTGGGACGGCTGCCGCCCCGGAACCGGAAGTGAAACCGGAACCAATTCCGGAACAAACGCGGAAGACGGCTGAAACATCGGAATCTGTTCAACCGGCCGGAGAAGCCTTTTTCAGAGCGGCGTTGCAAGGCGACTTGCGAACGGTCCGCCGGCTGCTCAACGAGGGGGTAGATGTGAATGCCGTCGGTGAGATAAACAATACCGCCCTGATGCTGGCCGCCTATAATGGCCATACCGCCCTGGTCGAAATCCTCCTCGAACGCGGAGCTGATGTCAATCATAAGAACAGCATGGGACAGACGGCGCTGATGTTCGCCGCGAGCGGCCCATTTTATGATACCATCAAAGTTCTGCTGGCCGGCGGGGCCGAGGTGAACATCGTCGAAAAAAGCGAAGGCTTTACCGCACTGATGTTCGCGGCCACCGAAGGGCACTCCGCCAACGTACGCCTGCTGCTGGAGAACTCTGCCGACTGGCGCATCGTCGACGTGGACGGTGATACCGCCCGCGACTTCGCCGCCAACAACGGCCACAGCAACATCGTCGCCCTCATCGACGAATTCGCCCGGACAACCGACTAAGGGCGATGCGTTTACGCATAAATAATTCTTGCGGCATTTATCAGAAGCATTAGAATAATGCATCTAAACAAGAACGAGTTATGAGTATGTTGGAAAAGGCAGGTGCAAACATGAAACGCACATTACCTCCGGCGGGTACGGTGGAAGTAGCCCCGTCGATTCTGAGCGCTGATTTCGCGCGGCTGGGTGAGCATATCGCCGCGGTCGAGCCGGAAGTGCGGATGCTGCATCTGGATGTGATGGATGGGCATTTTGTACCGAACCTGACGATCGGGCCGCCGGTCGTTCGCAAGATTCGGCGGGTGAGCGGGCTTTATTTTGATGTGCATATCATGGTGACCGATCCGCTGCATATCGGCCCGATGTTCATCGCCGCCGGCGCGGACGGCATCACCTTTCATCTGGAGGCCAACGACGATCCGCGCGAAGTCATCCGGCTGCTGCGGGAGAAAGACGTTGCCGTCGGTCTCTCCATAAAACCGGCGACACCCGTTGCGGCCTTGCGGGATATTATTGCCGAGGTGGATATGGTATTGCTGATGACCGTCGAGCCGGGTTTCGGCGGCCAGTCTTTCATCCCCGAGAGTCTTGATCGCGCCCGCGAACTCCGCGCCATGCTGCGTGACGATCAGCGGCTGGAAGTGGACGGCGGCATCAACCTCGAAACCGCACCAGAAATCGTTAACGCTGGCGCTGATACGCTCGTAGCCGGCAGTTATATTTTTGATAATCCCGAACCGGCAAAAGTCATCCACTCTTTATACAACGTTACAAAATAAATCGTCCGTTACTTTATGCTTCCTCATCTACTTATTAACTTCTCAACTCTTTCACCGAAACAGCCAGCGCCGCAGATGATACATACGCCGGGGACGGTAATAGTAATCTTTTCCCTGCTCCGGCGGGGCCAACAGCCGGGCCCGGGCCGGCATTACCTCAATCTTCAACGGCAGCGGCGGTCCAGGGTCGCCATCCACCTGCGAAAGCATTCGGGCGACATCGCTGGAAATATGCACCTGCCGGCAGCGCGTCCGGATAACCCGCCGGGGAAATTTCTGCGACAGTCGAAACAGCGTCAGAATTGAATGCCAGATCAGCTCCCAGCGATTCGCACACTTATAAATACATAAATCCAGCAATCCATCGCTGGTGTCGGCATCCGGTGTCAGCTGCAGCCCGACGGCATAACGCGGATTATTACTCACAAACACCAGCGCCGGCTCGTCGCACAGCAAACGGCCATCAGCCTCTACCCGTACATGCTCAATCTGGTACTCCCAGAATGTCCGGCAAATTGGCCAGACATAGCTCATGTGTGTAATATGGGACCGCCTTTTCCCGTGAACCCGCCGGACGGTTTCGGCATCAAAGCCCACCCCCACCACGGAAATGAAACAGCGGCCATTAACCATCCCCAGATCAAGATTACGTAAGTGACCGTGTGTCAAAGCGTTAAGCTCCTGATCGACTGTGCCGTCCAGATTGATTTCCCGGGCGAGCAGATTTTCTGTTCCCGTAGGTACAATCAGAATAGGAATATTTGAATCTGCGAGCCCCTCAGCCACATGCCGGATTGTCCCGTCTCCACCGGCGGCAATAACCATTTCCGCATTATCTTCCACAGCTTTGCGGGCCAGTTCGGCCGCATGTTCGAGAGACTGCGTCTGATAAATCTTAACCCGGCAATCCCGGCCGATCAGGTAATTTTTCAACTGCCGGACAGATGCGGCATCGGAGCGGGAACCTGATTTGGGATTAATGACAAATGTATATAAGGGCTTCACCCTTTAACTCCGTAACTGTTTTATACCCCAACGGGTAGAAAGCACCGGGCAGGGCCGGGCGTAAGCTTTTTGTTCGCATATAATTACGTTCCGACAAAAGGGGTATTTTCAACCAGAACGAGCATAAAATAAAACGTTAACGCTGATTCCCTGTATATGTCGCATTAAATAAAATTTAAATAATTCTAATGTATGTATATTAAGTAACAAAATATTATAATATTTATAGATGATAAAATAAGCAGTTGTTTCCAACTTTTATAAAAGGAGATTCACAAAAGAGAAACGGTGTTTCATAATCCTCAGGTAACGTTAAATACACTTTGAAGTCCTGTGATTGCGGTTTTTTAGGTTGCAAGATTTCATTTCAGCATTATAATACTCTGTTTGTACTTAACATGATATTGAAAGTATATTTTCCGAACAAGTAACATTTAGTAAAAAAGGGAGATGGCCCATTATGCAAACCGCGACCTCGGACACTCTGTCCCTATTGGATAATGCGGAACCCTTATCGCAGGAACGTTTTAAAGAACTGTTAGCCCGGCTGAATCAATCCGCTCTGGAGCGTGAGAAATTCCGGAACTACTTTCAGGAGACGCTGTCACAGCGGGATTCGGAGCTGGCCGGCGATGCCGTCATGGCGTTTAAAACGGCCCAGGCTTGTTATGGTCTTCATGATTACGCCGCGGCGATTACCTGGCTGGATAAATCGGGCGAAGGACCTCAGCAGTTCTATCTGCGGGGATTGGCCTGTCGCAGTCTTGGTCGCTATGATGACGCTATTTCGGCCTTCGCGAAAGCGGAAGAAAAAGGCAGTGACAGTTTCGATATTACTGTCAAGATTGTCGATTGCCTGCGTCGCGCCCGCCGACTGGAAGAAGCGGAGGAAAAATTAAAAAGTGTATCCCGCATGGGCGACATCCGTGCGGAATATCATTATCAACTGGGCCGGCTTATGCAGGATACCGGCAGACATGAAGAAGCTCTCGCCGAGTTCGAACAGGCGGTCAGTCTCGATCCGCAACATGCCGAAGCCCAGTTCCAGCTGGCTTACATCACCGATCTCTACGGCGACGACCAGGAAGCGATACAGTTTTACAATCGCTGCATTGAATGCGGCAACGCTCCGGTGAGCGCCATGCTGAACCTAGCGGTGCTCTATGAGGATCATGAAGATTATGGTCTGGCGGAAAAGTGTGTTAAGCAGGTTCTGGCCTGCTATCCTAATCATGAACGGGCCCGCATGTTCCTCAAAGATATTCAGGCCAGCATGATCATGTACTATGATGAAGACCAGGAGCGCCGGTTGGATCGCCGGAACAAGGTGCTGGAGATTCCGATTTCTGATTTTGAACTGTCGGTCCGGTCGCGGAACTGTCTTAAGAAGATGAACATCAGAACGCTAGGTGATCTGCTCAGAGTTACCGAATCGGAACTGCTGGCGTATAAGAATTTCGGCGAAACCAGCCTGCATGAAATCAAGACGATCCTGAACACGAAAGGCCTGCGGTTGGGTCAGATGCTCGAAGAGCATAAGAACAACAATAAAAAACGCAACAATCCGGAAAAACCGGCCAGTGAAGAAAATGCCGTGCTGAACCTGTCGGTGTCAGAACTGGAGATGTCGGTCCGTTCGCGGAAATGCCTGGAGAGATTGAACATCAATACCGTCGGCGAATTAACCAAATGTACGGAAGCCGAACTGCTGGGCTGCAAGAATTTCGGCATGACCAGCCTGACCGAAATCAAACAGAGCCTGGAGAAACACAATCTCAATTTGCGGCGACTGGATGATTAGCGATAGCGACGGGCAAACCGGTTTATCCTGGTCAGGGCAAACCGGAAGATTTCAATCAGAACGAGTAAACCAATGCGAGAGATGAATCATGCCCTCTGAAAGCATTCGTAAAACTTATGATGCAGGATTGCTTTTATGGATGATTTTTTGCGGGGTCGTCGGCTGTGACCGTCAGCCCGCGGCGTCCGAACCGGGCGCAATAACGTTTGCCGAACCGCTGGCGGCTGCCGCCCCCACACGACGGGTTCCCATCAACGTGTTATTGTACAAAGACCGGGAGGGCTGGTTCAGTTGTTCCGAGGCGGATTTTTCTCTGGTCGATGCCGCTTCGCAACGCGAGCTGATCCGTTTACTCCAACGTCGCGAATACCGACTGGTCAGATCGAACAATACCTGGCAACTGCACGACAAACAGGGTAAGTCTCTATGGAACGGTCAGGTTTTTTCGTATCCGATTCTTGAGTTTCATACCCGGTCACCCGGTATTCTGGCGACCGGCCAGAGCTCGATGATCCATTATCGCGGCACATTGCGTTGTTACAGTCAGGATGACGGCGAGTTCGCCGTGGTCAACGACGTCGATCTGGAAGGTTATCTGGCTGGCGTTCTGGGCTCGGAGATGCCCAACCACTGGCCCAGCGCCGCTCTGCGGGCTCAGTGTATCGCCGCCCGCACCTACGCCCTGTACAATGTGCACATCCGGCGCAGCAAATATCTCTGGGACATCGGCAGTACCCAGGCCAGTCAGGTTTACGGCGGCGTCACTCGCGAAACTGACCGCCTGCGCCAACTGGTGCGGGAAACGCGGGGCATCGTTATCACCTACGGCCTGGCTGGAGGTGAAAAGATCATACCGGCATACTACAGCGCGATCTGCGGCGGTCATACCCAGAACGCCGCCCCGGTTTTCGGTAAGCAGCTCCCGCCGCTGCGTGGCTGTAACTGTGACTATTGCAGAACAACGGCGCCGGCCGGGCGGTATCGCTGGGCCAGCGTCTCTATCGATAAAAATCAGGTAAATAGTTTACTCATGGAACGGTTTGCGGAACTGAAACCATTGAAGAAAATTGCAGCTATCAACATCGTTCAGCGAAGCGATTACGGACGTATCGAGAAGGTTGAACTGGTCGGCGTCAACGGCAAGGTCAGCCGCATCCGCGGCGAAGATCTCCGGCTGGCGGTGACCACAAGCGAAACTCCTGTTCTCAGCAGTTGGTTCGAGTTACGGGATGCCGGCGATAGCTGGCGTTTCGAAAACGGACATGGCTGGGGGCACGGTGTCGGGCTTTGCCAGTACGGCTGCCAAAGTATGGCCGATCAGGGCTTCGACTGTATCGATATCCTGCAACATTACTATCCGGATTCAGTTCTGCTGCGAGCCTATTAACGCCGTGGCGGCAGGATCATGTTTTCATATTCATTAACGACAAGCTGTTCTAATACCCGGGCTCGTCTCGGGTCGCTCCAGACCCCGCACGGGATGGTGGAGACGCCGGCCTTCATGCCCGTCGGTACGCGCGGGGCCATCAAGGGGCTGCTGCCCGAACAGGTTCGTCAGGCCGGTTCACAGATCATTCTCGCCAACACCTACCATCTGCTCCTGCGGCCGGGGCCGGATGTCGTGGAAGCGTTCGGCGGTTTGCATGGGTTTATGAGCTGGGACGGACCGATCCTCACCGACAGTGGTGGTTTTCAAGTCTTCTCGCTCAGCTCGCTCCATTCCCTTAAAAAAATGGGACCGACGGATGATGAGATCATTTTTAATTCGCATATCGACGGTGCCCGCTGCATACTGAGCCCGGGAATCTCCATGCAAGTTCAGAATCAGCTCGGAGCCGATATCATTATGGTGTTCGATGAATGTGTCGAATTGCCCTGCACCCGCGAGCGCATGGAACTGGCCGTGGAACGGACGCTGCGCTGGGCCGCGATGTCTCAGGAGGCCCACCGTCGAGATGATCAATGGCTGTTCGGCATCGTGCAGGGCGGCACCGACCAGGAACTGCGGCATTATTGCAGTGAAAAGCTGATCGCCATGGATTTTCCCGGCTACGCTATTGGCGGCCTGAGCGTGGGCGAAAGCCATGATGAGATGATCGAAACGGTTGATTTCACAACGCAGTTACTGCCGATAGAGAAACCGCGTTATCTGATGGGTGTGGGGACACCGCGCGATCTCATCGCCGCGATTGCCGCCGGCATTGACATGTTCGACTGCGTTATGCCCACGCGAAACGCCCGGCATGCCACCGCCTTCACCCGCGAAGGTCCGATCAAACTGAAAAACGAACAGTACAAGCTCGACAAAGGCCCGCTGGATGAGAATTGCGATTGTTACGCCTGCCGGCATTTTTCCCGGGGATATATTCGCCATCTTTTTATGGTGGAGCGGAAAAACCCGGAACTGCTGGGCCCGATTCTCGTATCACTTCATAACATCACTTTTTATCAATGGCTTATGAAACAGACCCGGCAGGCTATCCGCGAGAATAACTTTCTGGAATGGTCCCGCCAATGGGCCGAATATGGACTATCCAATCAATCTGAAACCGAAAATGAAAGGACTTATGCATGATTGAAACATTCTACAGCCTGATGGCACAGACCGATGGAACCGACGCCCCGGCCGAAACCCCCGTTGCTCCGGCGAATGAAAACTCGACCACCACCGGCCAGGACGGCAGTCCCCCTGCCGGTGATCCTGCCGATAACCAGCAACCGCAGGAACCAGGTAATCCCTGGAGCATGGTAGTTCTAATTCTGCTGATGTTTGCGGTGATTTACTTTGTGATGATGCGCCCCCAGAAAAAGCGGGAGGAAGAGCGCAAAAAGCTGATGGAATCGCTCACGAAAAATGACAGGGTGCAAACCATCGGCGGAATTATCGGAACTGTGATCGATGTCAAAGACGAAAATGAAGTCGTTATCAAGATAGATGAGTCCAATAATACCAAATTGCACATTGCCCGCAGTGCGATTGCCCGTGTCATTACGTCGGAAAACAAGGGCGAACCCCTAAAACAGGGCTGACCTTTTTGCAAAAACCCCTCTTAAAACAAAAAAAACTGTTTACTATGAGTAGGTTATCATTACAATCGTAGATTTCACGGTTTGTGAAAAAGGCGGATGGTTTGTGTCCGGATGAGAATCGCAATCATGGAGGAGGTTTCAAAGAAGCGGGCAAGGCCCCATCTTCTCCTTATACCCAGTCGGCTAGAAAGCTCCGGGCCGGGCGTAAGCTTTTTATCCGCACATAATTATGTTCCGACAAAACGGGACATTTCAATCGGAACGCGTATAAATATTCTTGAACGCTGATCGAAAGCGTTTTCGGCGATGTTATCCGTAAACGATTATGAAATAAGCAGATATGACAGACAAAGAGGTACTGCGATCGTAATGCATGAAACACGGATTTCATATTACTTATTTTCGTTAACCAAGTATTTCAGGTAATAAAGGCGAGTTTATGAACAAGGAAAATTACTGGAAGTTAATCCTGGTCCTGTTTTTGGTAGCCATCTGCATTTTCAGCGTCTGGCCGCCCGAAAGCAAACTCAAGCCCGGCATCGATCTGGCCGGCGGAGCGACGGTTGTTTATCAGATTAATACAGGGAACATGCCCGATTATCAAAAACGCACCGTGGCGCAGGACATGATTCGTATCTTGCAGCAACGTATCGATCCGGCAAACCAGATGAACCTGGTCTGGCGTCCGCACGGCAATGACCGTATCGAGATCCAGATGCCGCTGGCGACGCAGCGTACACGTGAAATGCGCGAAAAATTCCAGAATCTTCTTGAGGAAGTACTTGACCAGAATCTCAGTATCCGGAAAATCCAGCAGGCAATGGCTAAACTGCCTGATGAGACGATGGAAGCGTACCGGGTGCGTCGGGATGCGCGTTTTACCGATCTGTTCGGCGAATCCGAAAAGCACCAGCAAATTCTCAACGAACTGGCAGCGGTTCAGGATGAACTGCTGGAGGCTGGTGCCGCCCGTGACGAAACCTTGCAGGAACTGGTCGAAGTGGAAGAGAAACTCGCCGAAGCAGAGATCAGGGAAACCGTTTACCGTAACCTTTACGACCAGTGGGAAACGCTGGATGATCCAAACCGGACGATCCGCCTGGAACGCATCGCGCCGGAAAAACCGGATGTTCAGCAAACGCTGCGGGATTATATCCAGACGCGTTCAGAACTGCGCGTGGTCCGGAACCAGATCAACGATCCGGATACCGGCCTGCTGTTCAAACGCGAAGAAATCATCAACGAAATCGAACGCACGAATATCAACGAAAACCGGCTACAGAAGATTCTGGGTTCCCGGGTTAATCGTGACGAACAGATCGTTGAGTTGAAAAATGAATACCCCTCCGTGGCGAGCAAAATCGATGAACTGGTTATGGCATATGATGAATATATCAAAAACGCCGGCCGGCTGGACGATCCGGAAGACCTGATCGAAAAGCTGCGGGGTTCGGGCGTATTGGAATTCCGCATTCTGCCGCAACCGGGCGATCCGACGCCAACGCAGGGTGAAATCAGCCGTTATACAGAACGGCTTGTGGAACTGGGGCCCAGGAAGGCCAGTGACGATCAATATGTCTGGCTGAAGATCATGGAGCCGGACGCGTTTGAGCGGACCGATTGCTACCGGATAGACGTGGGCGGTGAAGAATACGTTCTCTGTTCCAATCAGCCGGGAGAAACCATGCTGCATGCCAGCGGCGAGGATACCTGGCAGTTGCAGAACGCCCGGCTGACAACGGATAACATCGGTAAATGGGCTATTGGCTTTGGCTTCAACGCCATAGGCGCCGGTAAGTTCTGGGAACTGACGAAGGAGAATATCGGCAATCCCCTGGCCGTGGTGCTCGACGATCAGGTGATTTCCGCACCGAATATCCAATCCGCCATCAGCAACAGCGGTCAGATTACCGGTCAGTTTACCCAGCGGGAAGCCCAGGACCTGGTCGATAAGCTCAATGCCGGTTCGCTGCCAGCCCGCCTGGGCGATCAGCCTCTCAGCGTCAATTTAATTGGACCGACTCAGGGTAAGGAAAACCTTCGGGCGGGCATGCAGGCCGCGATATGGGGCCTGATGGCAGTGGTAGCCTTTATGCTGGCGTATTATCTGATTGCCGGGGTTCTGGCCGATGTCGCTCTGATGATGAACCTGCTGCTGATCATCGGTGTGATGGCGTTCATGCAGGCGACCTTCACCATGCCGGGTATCGCGGGTTTGATTTTGACAATCGGTATGGCGGTGGACGCGAATGTCCTTATTTTCGAGCGTCTGCGGGAAGAACAGGCGCGCGGCTCGACGCTGCGTATGGCGATCAAAAACGGTTATGACCGGGCGTTCCGTACGATTCTGGACGCTAATTTAACGACCTTTGCGGTGGCTTTGATTCTTTACTGGCTCGCCTCGGAAGAGATCAAAGGTTTCGCCCTGATTCTCATGATCGGTATTGTCAGCAGTATGTTCACGGCGTTGTTTGTGACACGGATGGTCTTCGATCTCCTGCTGGACCAAAAAATACTCAAAGACCGCCTGAAGATGAACCAGTTTTTCGGCCAGTTGTCGGTGGACTGGATGGGCAAACGGATGGTTTTCTGGTTGTTTTCGGTCATTCTGGTGATTGTCGGCTGGGGCCTGGTCTTTTCTCGCGGTGAAAAGATTCTTTCCATTGAATTTATCGGCGGGACGAGTATTCATGCCGTTTTGACGGAAGACGGCGCCGAAGAGCTGCTCCAGGATAACAGCATCGCCGGCACGTCGTTGCGGGAAAAAGTGGAAAATGTTGTTCACAACGTCGGCGAAAAGATGAACAATTCGCTGATCGCCCAGGCCCGGGTGCAGCGCATCGGAAAAATGGAAGATCGAACTTTTGAAATCGTCACCACCGAAACCAATGTGGTGGAAGCGACCATTGTTCTGGGCGAGAACACCGGCAGGGACGCCGCCGAAATTCAGAAACTGATTCGCGAAGCCGCGTATGATCTGGGTGACAACCGGATGGAAGAAGCCGCGGTGCAGCCGCTGGACGACCCCGGCCGGTTTCTGGTTACGACCCATCAGACCAATATCAATAAAGTACAGGAAGCGATCGCCAAAGCGCTGCCGGTAACGGTGACGATCGAACCGGGCGATGCGGCCAGACTGAAAACCGCCGCCGAATTCGAAAAGGCATTGCATCGTGTTGCCCGGAACCAGGGCTTGTCGCTGTTGGAAAGGGCCACCGTCAAGGAAGGCGAAGGCGGCGCCTTTGAACTGACGACCCAATACACCAACCAGGCGACCATCGAGCGGCTTATCAACGACGAGGAACTGCTGCCCAGTGCCGCGGTGACGTTCAAGACTCGGCTCGATATTTTGACAACGACGAATCCGATAGTGACCAACGCCGTCCTGGAAGCACTCGCGGGCAAGCTGGATGTCTTGACCGACTTGAAACCCGCGTTGCGGGAAGCGCAGCCGATTAACGATGAATTAATCGCCGGCAAACCCTATCTGGCGGAATTTC
Organism: uncultured Pirellulales bacterium; assembly: GCA_964482555.1. Lineage (GTDB taxonomy): Bacteria > Planctomycetota > Phycisphaerae > Sedimentisphaerales > SM23-30 > CAYZXY01. The sequence goes on along the minus strand of CAYZXY010000001.1, from coordinate 1,065 downwards.
GCGGGGGAGTGCTTCTTTCGATCGATTTTGGCGATGGTATAAACGAAAGCGCCGAACGCATCGTATATCGTCGCCAGGAAAGCCAGAACAAGAGCGAATTTCTGGAAAACTACGGTAACAATGACTTCAAACTATACGGCCAGTATAACGGCACGGTAAGACCGCTGGTCGCGGAAGAGAATGATGGTATCCCGGCGGATACGGAGCTGGATTCTGTCGAAGTAGCTGTGGTTTCGCCGAACATTACCTATGGCGAAAGCGGTCAGGATGAATGGAACCAGTTCGTCGAAAATGAAAAGGCTCGTTTTTTGAGTATCTTTGAATGGCACACCTCGCTGCCGCGTATAACACAGATCGATCCGTCCATCGGGCTCAAGAGTATGAACAAGGCCGGCATCGCGATTGTGGTTTCACTGCTGGCGATTGTCGCGTATATCTGGATCCGGTTTGGTAACTGGAATTTTGGCGTGGCAGCGGTTGCCGCCCTTTTCCATGATGTCAGTATCGCCCTGGGGCTGGTGGCTCTGACCGGTTATATCGGTCGTTCTGGCATCCCGCTGATCAGTGAATTTCACATCGATCTGCCGTTGATCGCCGCGTTCCTGACCGTGATCGGGTACTCTTTGAATGACACCATTGTCGTATTCGACCGAATCCGTGAGAACCGGGGCAAGATGGCCACGCTTTCGCTGGATGTGCTCAATACGAGTATCAACCAGACCTTCTCTCGGACGATACTGACCTCGGTGACGACCTTGCTCGTTCTGGTGATTATGTTCATCTGGGGCGGCGAAGGCCTGCGTAGCTTTAACTATGTGCTGATTATCGGTGTACTGGTCGGTACCTATTCTTCTATCGGTATCGCTTCGCCGCTGTTGACGGTCTTGCAGTCAAAGGAAGACCAGAAGAAAAAATAGATCATACCCCGACAGCGGCAGTCCTGTGCCGGCGCCGTCGGCCTGGGTATCACAAACACATTAAAGGATGGACCTTTCCGGTCCGTCCTTTTTTTATGGGTATTCTGAACCTTAGTTTCGCATTTTTTGGTGAGCGTTAAGGTTTTTC